>NZ_CAXBKP010000003.1:0-370343 GCF_963976445.1 uncultured Gimesia sp.
TAACAGGAAGCAGGCTTGCATCGAGGGGGAAGTCTCCACCTCAGGCACCCTCATCGTCGTAAATGGTGAGGGTGCTTTTTTGCGTCACGAGCGACATCATTGAATTTGATTATGTCAACCAGGAACGGCTTTCATGTACTTGCTCGGGCTGCTCTATATGATGTGGTCGCTTAAATGATTCGTGAGAATGAATCGTTTTTTTTTCCTCGGTTGTGGTCGTTTGGAGCTGTTCGATCAGTTCACACCAGGCTTCGCGATGAATGCTCAAAACTTTAATGGCGTTGTGGATGTAACTGGCTTCCTGCTTCACATCAGCATGATTCAAGTTCTCATACACAAAAACAAACAGCGCTTTCAACTGATCAATCAATTCGGGTTGCTGAGCAGGATCGAGTCCTCCAATTAGTTCAGCCACCAGATCGCGGCTTTTATCCAGCGCGAAATGGGCCTGCTCGAAATTTTGTTCCTCGGCAGCTTGTGCTGCTTTTCGGGCAAAACGCAGAGCGCCATCCACGACCATTAAATGTAACTGGTGCGGTGTTGCCGTCAAAACCTGATTCTCAATGTAATCTTTTGCGTGCATCTCCCTGAAGGCCCCTCTTTTGGTTTAAATGAATCAATAAAATATGGGTGGTTTATTACTTCTTGGATGAGTTGAAACTCAGTAACTGCAGACCATCTAATGCTGTCTGCTGTGAGTTCAACCGGTTCACGATCGTTTCCTGGAGTGTAAACTGTTGAATCAGCCTTTCGCGACGCACTTCCAGAATTTCGTTCAGTTCTTCCACACGTGTATTCAATGATAGTGCTGATGACTGAAGTGAATCGATCTGTGCTTTGAATGAACCAGTGAAGGGGTCGGTCATCGCTGTGATCACTTCATCCATCACGACTGCAAATCCGGTGTTTTCCTGTTGAAAAAATTCTGTGACAGCATTCGGGTCATCGAGCAATATCTGGTCAAGGATGTTTTCGTTAAGCTTTAATTTTCCGTCACCGCCAAATTGTACTCCTAGTTCCGACATACTTTTGATCGAGTTGTTACTGACCGAAAGTTTTTTTGTCAGTAAACCTTCCAGGCGGGAAACCGTCGTCAATACAACGCCATTTCCGTTGAGAATACCACGCTCATTCGTGTCCGTGTTATAACTGGTGAGTGAAGTCTTAGCATCGACAAAATTGTTATAGGCGGAAATAAACGTGTTGACGGTTGATTTGATACCTGCGGTATCGCGAGACACGTTGATCGTGGAAGGCGAACTGCTTGTGGAAAGCAGATCGATCTCCAATCCTGTGATCGCGTCGTCAAAACTGTTGGTCGAGGAAGTGAGTAAAAATGAGGTTTGCGGGTTGCTGCCAATCCGAATCAATGCATCTTCGGCATCGACTGAGGTCGCGAAACCAAAGTCGAATGAACTTTCCAGAATCAACTCTCCCGCGGCACCGCTTCGCGAAGAGGTGATCGAAAGTCGAGCCGAGTCGAACGCGGTCCCATCATCAATAATCGTCGCAGAAGCGACACCGGATGCATTGAGCTTATCGGTAATGTCCTCCAGTGTATCTGTTGCTTCAATAGTGATCACTGTTGTCTGGCGGCTGTCAAGGCCCGTTGCGTCCGAACCTTTGATTCCCAGGTCTGCCGCCACAGTCCCGCCTGAAACTTCTTCCACTTTGACATCAAAGCTGCTGCCACCAGTGCTCTCAACGATAAAGCCATCACCGGTATCATTCAGACGGGCGTTGATTTGCGCCCCGGCTGTTGTTGCGGCATCATTAATTTTTGTCAGCACGTCGCCCACGGTTTTGGTGGTTGTCGAGTCTGCTAAATTCACACTGAAACTGGTTCCGTCACGGTCGGTGATGCGAATACTACCAGTCGAAACTGCCTTGCCATTTTTGGCATAGGTCGACAGCGAGGTCTCTTCGTTAATGTAACGCAGATCCAAAGAACCGGAACTGACCGTATGCTTTGTGTCAGCTAACACTGCTTCGATTTTGAGAAAACCTGCCAGATTCCCGCTGACATCCTGAATTTCAATGGAGGTTCCGGAAGCAGCAGAGAGGTCTTTAATCTCAATGCCCGTTTTCGTGTCGTTCAGGCTGGCTTCAATCTGAATGGAACCATTCGCATTAATCGTGTCGATGACATCGTCGAGCGTTTTTGCGGAGGAAAAATCTATTGTCGCATTGCCTCCCGCGCCATCTTCGATATAAACCAGATCTGCGTTCAGGACCGTTCCCCCTGAAGAAACGCCCCCGTTTAAATTTCTGAGTAATACCGAATTTAATCCGCCAGACAGCGCGCCGGTAATGGTGCCACCCGGCCCCGTCGTTTGAATTCCCAGTTCACGGGCTGCCAGGGAACTGTTCAAAGCAGTCACTTCAAAGGTACTACCACCGACCGTATTATCGGTCAGGCTTAATTCACCATTCGCGGTGATCGCCGCAGTTACTTTTCCGCCGTTGGCGCCGTTGTCATTGATCAGGTCGACGACATCACCGACTGTTTTTGCTGAGTCCAGGTCAATATCGATGGTTGAAGCATCGGCTACGGTAATCTGAAAATCATCAGAGCCGCTTACTGTGGTAATGCCGTTCCCATCGTTGATTTGTGACAGGTTAAAATCACTGGTAACTCGATAGACGGAATCCCCATCAAAGGTAGAGGCCACAACTGACTTTAAAATTCCCAGATCAGCGGCAGTTTGGCCGCCACCCACTTCGCTGACTTTCAGTGTGCCCACGCCTGTTCCGGTGTCCGTGAAAACCAGGTGATCGTCTTCAATGCTGGCGACAATCGAGGTCGCGGATTGGTTGATTTCATCCACGACGTCATCAATCGTAATGGTTTGACTCAGGTCGATGACTTCGGTCAGGCCATCCCGGTCAGTAATCCGGATACTGCCCCGTTGAACGCCCACACCATCATTCAGTTCTTCCAGCAGTTTGGGCTGATCCAGCTGGCCTCCACCCGAAAGAGTAATTGTAGTGGCGGTGCCAATGGGGGTTGTGTCGGCATCCGCGAAACCATTCGAGATCACCTGGTGGTTCGACGACTTTCGCAGTCCCTGTAGTTGGTAGGTTGCGGAGGTGGCGGTACTGTTGGCAGCAACACTGAACTGGCTGGTATCCGAACTGGTGGCTTGGAGTGTTTCAAAGGTACTTTCCAGGTTCAGTTTTTGAACCGAGGAATTCAGTGTCAGCAGGTTGGCTTCGAGGGTTTTGATACCCCCTTCGGTGGCTTCGAATGCGGATGCACGATTGGCCAGACGCACAAGTGCATTTTTCTGAACGCCTATGATGGCGTCCACAATTTCTGTGATATTTAATCCGGTTGCCAGACCGACACCGGAACTGAGCCCTGACATTGTACCAAGCCTGTCTTAAAGTGACTGAAGCAACTGCTCCTTTAATGCTTAACGATCAGCACCTGAAATTCAGAGTGTGAACAAATACTTTTTAGCCCGACTGAGAGTGAAGTTGCTCATTTGCATCTGCAGATTGCCAATCAGGATCAGCAATAGGAGGCGCACGAGAAACAACAGCATCTCAATATATATCGGTTAGTCAAAGGTTTCTGCATGAGTAGAGCGTAGGAAGATCAGCCTTAAGGAACAGTATTCTAAATAATTCTGGTGATTATGACGATTTTTTCTGGAGGGATTCTATTCGATTACCGCATAGGAAAGTGAAGTGGCAAACGGAAACCGTTTGAGTCGTAAATTCGGAAGTCCCAGTGTTTCCATGGCTGCCAGTGTTTCCCCTGGAAATAAATCCATGTTAAGTTCGTCAAAGGCAATAATTGCACCTTTAGGCATCCGCGGGACAAGCAGTTCCAACGCCACTTTAGTCGGTTCATACAAATCGGCATCCAGGTGTAATAAGGAGACAACCAGATGTTGATTTTGTTCCAGGTATTCAGGCAGAGTGACGCTGATGTCCCCTTTAACTAATTCCACCTTGGGGATGTGGTTCAGATAACGAGTGGAATCATAAAGCTGAATTGCTTTTTCCAAATCCTCCATCGCATTTTCTTCGGACTTAAAGCCACCCACTTCAAGATGTTCGCTGGTACCCGTTGTGTCTTTTTCACTCAGTGAGGGAAAGCCTTCGAATGTGTCGAAGCCGATGATTTTCCGTAGATAATTCACTGGCTCCAAAATGGCGCTGAACTGTGCCCAAGCCATTAAGCTGGCGCCACGGTGGACACCTAGTTCTACAATTGAACCATTGACTTCCAACTGCTGTCGGAAGATTTCATGACGGGCCAATAATTTGGTAATTGATTGTCGGGAAACGTATTTGGTAAACGCATCCAATTTGTTTAGGTTCGTGCCGACACTCGATTCCCAATACTGTTCGACGGCGTTAAGTGCATTTAAGTCACCAGCAGATTGGTTCTGTGATTCTCCTACGTTGCCCTTGAGCAGCCCTTTTTTTTCTACCATGTCAAATTAGCTTTTTATGAAGTATTGTGTAAAAATCAGACAAAACGCTGAAGGTATCGCCGCACGATTTCAAGAAGCCGTTCGCTGCATGGCTTGTCTGGCACGTGTGATGTCTTTGATCCGCCAGCCATCTTTCAGGAATTGAGGATCTCTCAGATCCCGATACCGCAAATTTAGAACAAACCGCACATAGTTCGATTCATTCTTGCAGGGAGTATGCGGAGTCAAACTGTGAAACAGCAGGACATCGCCGACTTCCAGAGCGGTGGGCACGACGCGTTCGAAATCGTGAACGACATCGGTAGGCAGTGAATGCCATTTGGTTGTGATCCCGTGGTCATGCTCATCATGGGGAATCGGCGCTCTCTGATGTTCGCCTAACGCAAAGGTCAGACTGCCGTTCTGGTGATCGGTTTTCTGTAAGGGAGCATACAGCGTGATTGTGGAATGTGGACCTTCATTGTAATACCAGTCCTGATGCCACGAAGCGAGATGCCACTCAGCCTGAGGCATGCTCATCAAAATAATATACCGGTCATGGATCGAAATTTCCGGCGAGAGCAGTTTTTCAAGAATCGCCATCAGTTTGGGATTGGTGCCCATCGCGTGCAGAGAGGGGGCCGCATTCATGGAATCGTATAGAATGCTCTGCGCACCCGGAGCTTGTGCTTCCAGACGCATCAGGCGATCGCTGATCTGTGTGATCTCATTTGCATCTGCGGAAACGTCACAACTGTAGTGGCGCTCCAGCAAGGTGAGACGGCCCGCCAGATCATTTCGAATCGGCAGAAATTCCGCGGGATCAAACAGATTTTTCACCAGCAGGACACCATCTTCTGCATACTGATTCAGATGGGTTTCTGAAAGTTCAGGACCCTCTGTTTGACAATTCAATGTACACAGCTGATTTAAAGGCAGCATGATTTACCATCCCTGGTGCAGTGGTTTGAGTAGAATGCTTATTCGCCGAATCCAAATTGATCGACTAATGGTTTAAAAAAACGATTGACCATTGCCTTTTCCGATTGGGAAAGCTGCTCGCGCCACTTTCCAATGCTGAGCGGTTGTATGGCGGAAGAATCCGGCGCATGCTCTTCATCGATTCGTACCGATTGCGTCGCGAATGAAGCGCCGCCCGTCGAAGCTGCTGACGCATACTGAGGTTCTGCCTGCAGTTCACGCATTTCGCTGGCAATTGCCGAGACGGCGTCCAGTTTTAAGAGAACACCCAGTTTGGTCGCCATCTGATAAATCAGTCCTTCGGCATTCTCAGCAATATGCTCGTAAGGGATTACCATGATGCCCGGCAGGCAGAGGGCAAGATGGATTTCCTGATACGCGGCGACGGTCTGGTCGACGGCGGTCGCGAAAGGAATATTGCTGTTCTCCATCTCCATGCAGACGACATCGCGGGGATCTCGATAATGATAAAAGGGACGTACTGCATCCTGTTGAGCTGCAGCAATCACCTCTTCTGTCAGCAATTCAAAGCGGAGAATCATCCGCTCATTCAATTTCATCGTGCCGACGATCTGGTTTAACTCTTCCAGAGACTTCGCATCTTCAGCCTGAAATGAAAAATTCTGGCTGTCCCATATTTTCTTAAATACTTCCTGCGACCAGTCTGTGCCTGAGTTCGGAATTCCGAAATTGAAGATGATCATAATCTATCCTGTCTGAAATCGTACGTGGGGGATGTGGTCTGTTACAGATCGGCAACGGAGCCCCGGGCTTTGCTATGTTAAGTCATTCTCGATGGAATCACGCTGTCTGCTTTTCTGAGAAAGAAATTGAGGTCGGGGAACCTTTTCTTCAGTCAGATTATCTTCGCCACGATAAGGATGCTTGTCGTGGAAGTAATCGATCAGTCGACCCTGGTATTCGATCAGGATCGTATTAAAGGGAATTTGATTGCGTTCAATTTCGAGTACAATATCGGCGGCCCGCCATTGGGTGGCAATTAAAATGACATCCACAGGATCTTCAATCAGTTGATCCCGGAACAATATCTCCTGACCAGTGCCCGGTACGAACGTGCCGACTTTATTCATGTCGGAGTCGATGACGGTTGGAAATCGCGTTTTATCAAGGTGATTCTGGTTAATAAACGCAGCCGCTTTCCCCGTGCCACCCCAGATCGCGGTTCGTTTACCGGAATTGACAAGCTCATCAAACTGAACTGCGAGCTGAGTTGCCGACAGCAGGACTTTTTCCTGAAAGGCCACTGCCTGGCGTGCCAGTTCTACCTGATGCTGCTGTGGCTGAAAACTAGCCATGCCGTAAATGACTTCGTCGTTATAACTGGTTTGAATCAGATCAACGGTGGTCGCGCAGCGGGTCAAGAGCCGTTCCAGCGATCGAGTGGTGAAGTGGGAGTTGTGTTCATAGAAAAAATCGACCGTGCGGCCTGCGGCAAGCACACCGTCTATACAGGGAACTTCAATAAACAGTTTGGTTTCGCACTCAGCCACATTCGCGGCAAAGGCCACTTCCTGGGCAAAGCCGAGCGGATTCATCAAGTGTTCGAATACGTGTCGGCTGATGATTAAATCTGGACGGAGTTCGGCCAGATGTGTTCCGGGTTCAAATAACATGGCTCGGGCGTCAATCAAGGCGCCTTCTGTTTCGATTTCCGCGTTCGGGTCAAAGCCGATGAATTTTCCGTTAGGAATCTTTTTTGCCAGCGAACGTAGTAAATGGCCTTCTCCACAGCCAATTTCCACGACGGTTGGGTTTTCCGGCAGGGTCTCTGCGATGAGGTCACAGACTTTTTGTAGATGTTCTGACCAGATGGCGCCTTTGTTAAACATCAGGTTTGGCTTATCAGAGTAGGGGACTTTCGCATAGTCGAAGGCCGCATTTGAGATATGGCCACAGTCAACACACCGCATGAAATCATGTGGCAGGCGTTCCATTTTCTGGGCTTCTTCGCAGCTTTTTGGCCAGGCCAGTGTTGTCAATGGCAGTAAGCCACCATCATAAAACTGCACGGCGATATGATACCCGCAAGCAGGACAAGTATAATTCTGCATGGCAGAATTCAGAATTTTGGAGTGATCTTCACTTTCTGTTTTATTTGATGAAGCATCCATGCTTTGGTCCTTGATTGAGGTCGAGTTTGTTAGAGTGGTGAGAGATTGAGTTTTTTTTTGTGTCACTATCTGTTGTAACGCCGATTCGAAAAAGAGTTCCATTTCCCGAACCGTGTTGATGTCTTCGAATACCAGATGGCTCTTGGATAGAATTTTGAGACGTAGTTGGTCCCTGTATTCTTCATCCATACCGATCCGGCAGGAGAGATCGATGTATTCGTCGATGGACGAAACGACGCAGTCCATGAGGCCCATTTTTTTATAGACGGCCAGCATCCCACGACCGCGCATATACTTTGCCGGGAGCGTGACAACGGGCGTGCCGATGGCCATGGATTGATAGGATGTATTTCCCCCACCGAAGTGGATCGGGTCAAGCATGACATCGGAGAGATAAATCACGTTCAGGAAGTCAGACGTCGACATTCCGCGTAACCAGTGAATACGATCTATGACATCAGAGAAAGAGTTGTTGAATCGTTCGACCAGTAAATTTTTCCATTTGGACGTTTCATCACGAATCATGATAATCCGTGCTTGGGGATCTTTTCGTAGAATTCCTGCCAGTACCTGATCAAATTCGGGATGAATTTTAAACAGCGTTTGCGGGCAGGCATAAATGTGGTCGTCGTCGGAAAGTCCAAATGCGCCTCGTGCTTTAATCTTGTCGGGCAAATTGGGACGGTGGTAATAAGAGGGCAGCGCATCCAGTTCGACCAATGTTTCAGTGTAGTGGTCTTGTGCGTCTTCCGGTTCAATTAGTTTACTGGAGATAAAGTAGTCGATGGTTTTTAAGCCGGTTGTAATCGGGTGTCCCCAGGTGACACATTGGATGGGGGCGTGCCGCGTGGTGGCCAGCGAAAAGATAAGCGGGTCCATGCCGATATCGGCATAAAACAGAATATCCAGTTCCAGACTTTGTAGACGCTGAGTGGCTTGGTGGAGGTCAATCCCCAGAAAGACATATTCATCAGAGTCGGCACGAATTTCTTGTGCGACTTCGTCATTATGTTTTAATGGCGAGATCGTAATCACATGATATTTTTCACGATCAAAATTCTTAATGATCCCTTTCATCAGGGACCCGATGGTATGATTAAAGAACAGATTGGAGATAAAACCGATACGGATTCGCCCATCCCGTTCGATCATTGGTTCTTGCTGATTCCAGGAAAGCGTATTATTGCAATGATACAACTCTGCCATACGTTCGATGATGGGCCGATCATTATATCCCTGGTAAGCCAGATAAAACGTACCGGGGGTCAATTTGATCGAAGCGTCGATCTGTACCGCGTCGGCGTGCATGTCTTCGATGTTTTGCATAAACGAGATGCGCACATCCTCAATAGCTTCCATAGAAGCAGGAATGGGAGGCAGCAAGCTGGCAATCGCGAGTCGATATTCCGGCAGCGGTAGCAATTTGTAAGCTTTTTCCAACGCCTCTTTTGCTTCGTCGAACTGGCCCATGTCGTGATAGACGGTCGCCACGTTACAGTAAGCGGATGCAGAGGATTCGTCCAGTTCCAGCGCACGCTGGAAATATCGAAGCGCTTTTTTGCTTCGCCTTTTCTGTTTGCTGAAGTGTCCGCGATAGTTCCAGAGAGTGGCGTTTTCGGGATGATCTTTGATCGCTTGTTCTACCTGCTCTTCCGCTTCATTGTTGCGCAATTGTGACGAATAGAGTTCGATCAAGTATAAGCGTGACTGCAGATGATCGGGTTCCAGCTCAACCAGCAATTCGAAATAGCCAACAGCAGAACCGATTTTTTTTTGTTGTAATCTGATCGATCCCATTCCATACAGGGAAGCTGTGTTCGTCTGGTCGCTCTGGTAGAGGTTTTGGAAGATCTCATAGGCATATTCCAGGTCACCGAGTGATGCGACCAGTGATCCCAAGCGAAATGCGGCGCCGGGGTGATTGGGTTGTTTTTTCAAAATTCCCCGAAAGGTGACCATTGCCTCCTGAGTCTGTTTCGAATCTTCTAATGCCTTACCCAGGTGAAATAGAATCTCGCAATTATCAGGCGCGCGTTTTAATGCATCCCGAAAACATTTGATGGCGGATTCAAATTTGTTCTGCGCGGCATAAACGATACCCAGGTTGTTTCTAATTTCCCAACAATTCGGCTGTAACACCATCGCTTTTTTGAAAACCGTGATCGCTGCTTCGTATTTCTGCTGTGATGTCAGAAAGACGGCGTAATTTTTCAGAGTGTCAAGATGGTTAGGGGCCAGCCGTAGTGCCTGTTGATAGGACTTTTCGGCAGCCTCGGGGTCTTCTAACTTCGCGATGGCATTCGCCAGATTGAAATGCGCAGTAGGGACCTGCGGCGCCAACTTCACGACTTGCCGGCAAATGGCGATCGCTTCCTCAAGATCATCCTCTTCTTCCTGTAAGAGATTTCCGAGATTAATCAGCGCATCAATGTAATCGGGTTTTATCCGAATTGCACGCCGGTATGTTTGAAGGGCTTGTTTTTTTTCTCCAGAAGCAACCTGTGTGATAGCCTGATTCAGCATGAATGCCGGGTTTTGAGGTTCGAGTTCGAGCGCACGGTCATAATTCGTCAGCGCGTCTTGATATTGTCCTAAGCCTTTATAGGCAGCTCCGCGGTTGGAAAAAAATGAAGCAATCCCATCATTCTGATAGATGGCGCGCGTAATAAAATCGATGGCTTTGTCAAATTGCTTTAAATGCAGATACACGACGCCCAGTAAATGCAGGGCATCGGCTTGGGCGGGGTCGTGTTGCAGCACCTCACGGTAGAGCTTTTCTGCCAGAGGGAGATTTCCCGACTGATGTTGTTG
Organism: uncultured Gimesia sp.; assembly: GCF_963976445.1. GTDB lineage: Bacteria > Planctomycetota > Planctomycetia > Planctomycetales > Planctomycetaceae > Gimesia. Next base: position 10,352 of record NZ_CAXBKP010000003.1, read on the forward strand.
AACTGCCGTTGCCAATAGTTCCTGTAGTGAAGGCATAGGATCTTCTTTGAATCGCGGTAGTAATTGAAAATATTTCAATTGGAACTGCTGAAACCTGCCTGGCATAGATCACCAGATAGACTTTTCCGGTTATTCTGTTTGTATCGGCTGCGGCGGGGGGATAGATAAGCAGTTTCTTTCGTCAGGGTAAAATCGTCTTCAAACGAGGTGTTTTACTGCAGGGCGTCTGGGGGAATAGGTAAAACGACAGGTGTAAATAAAAAAACACTACCCATCGTGTGATGGATAGTGTTTTCGTAAATGAAGTATTTTTCAGTCGGTGATCGACTCTCTCAAGGATTATCCTAAGAGACTCAATACCTGCTGTGGGTTCTGGTTGGCAATCGAGAGTACCGAAATACCAGCCTGGTTCAAAATCTGAGCTTTCGTCAAATTCGCGGTTTCGACAGCGAAGTCGGTATCCACGATCTGGCTTCGAGCTTCAGAAATGTTTTCCAAGGCAACCCCCAAAGAGGAGACGTTGGTCTCGATCACGTTTTTCTGAATCGCACCCAGTCGACCACGAAGTGTAGAAACACGGTTGACCGCTTCTTCGATGATATTCACCAAATCAGAGCCAGGAACCGAAGGACCGACATCAAGCAGACTCTTACCACCGCCTGATCCCAGTTCGAACAGCTTACCGGAAACACCACCCAGTCGGGCCGTGTTCACAGCTTCAATCCCGATACCCACCTGACCAGCGGCTGACACATCCTGTCCAATCTGGAACAGTGACCCACCACCGGTAATCGTAATGCTGGCGGTATTGTCTGTTGTATTAGCAGCAGCAGTGAACGAGAACGAAGCATCCAGCTGTTGCGACCGAATGTTAGCCTTCAGACCGGAACCCTGAGCAACCTGCCCGTTGATTCGGGCGACGATGTCGGAACCAATATCTCGCTTCAGAGCATTCCCATCTGTGATGTTATCGACAGTGTCAAATGAACCAGACAGCACGTTGACATCAACGAACTCATCAGCACCATAGTTATTCGCATTGAACGTCAGATAAGCATTGGTACCACCACTTAAGGCAGCAGCCGCTTCGGCTTCTACAACTCCATCACCAGTACTGACACCTTCAAATGCTGATGAGACGTATGCGTTGGCATCTGCGTTAGCATCCAGCAATGTTTTGATGTCGGCTGCAGTCGAGGTAATGGCACCAGCACCGCTTGTCGCCAAACTGATGACAATGTTAACATCTGTGGCATTATTCGTGACAGTAACGCCTAAAGCAGCACTGTTGGCAGAAGGGTCTACAAACGAAACGTTGATATTTTGGTTTGCATCACCTAAGACACTGTCTGAACTTCGAGCGTCAGAAAATGACAAGTTTGAATTAACATTGGCTGCGTTTTGAAAACTGGTGTTGCTGGCGACCTTATTGGTTTTCGTGGCTGTCACACCTGTAATGTCGGTCACACCGTTGACGGCGTCACGCACATTGTCCAGCGAACTGGAAGCACCCAGGAACAGCACCTGACTACCACTGGAACCGCCGATTTCAATCGTGGTCGCAGAAGCCAGACCACCATCGACAGCACTATAGTCCAAGCTGGCTTGACTCGCAGCGGTTACGATCGTTGCATCCAGCGTAATCGTACTGCTGGAACCAAATACGGCTTCGTTAACTTGGAAGTCAGAGAGTTTAGCTGAGTCAGTTGCACTAGACTGAGTTCGGAAAGCTTTACTTCCGTCAATCAGTTTGTCACCAGCGAATGAGGTGTTCGCTGAAATACGGTTGATGGCTGACAGGGCAGTATCGATCTGAAGCTGATTCGCTTCAATTTCGTCCGAAGACAAAGCACCTTCGTTCAAACCTTCTTGAACCAATCCTCGAACCTGGTTCAACAGGTTGGTGACTTCACCAAGAGCCGAGTCAGCAGTCGCGATTACGTTACTGGCACGGTTACTGTTTTTGATTGATTGTTCAATCGCAGACACCTGAGATCGCAGAGTTTCACTGGCGATCAAACCTGAAGGATTGTCTTTACCGGAGTTAATTTTCAAACCGGTTGACAACCGCGTCAGTGAGGTATCCAAAAGATTTGTAGACTTATTTAAACTACGCAAACCTCTCAGCGAGGCAACGTTAGTATTAATTCGTGTCATGGCAAACAGCCTTTCTCACTTGTAATAAAAGCTTCCCAAGGGATTTATTGGGTTATAGCTACTTTATGATTTAGGTTCCCGGATGATGCTGAAATCACCCGTAGACATTAGTTTTCGTTCCTGTCAAATCTAAAAATGCCAATCATGTTTATACATTCTGACAGGATTTCTCGAACTGATGTGGCTTATCTTTCCATAACAAAACCATTTCAGATTCAGATCACGCTGTGGATTACGCAGAGGGAAGCTGCGCAACCACACTCCTTTGATATCGGAATGTTACTTTGGGTTATTTAGGTGTCTCTGGTGTTTTTGTGAAAATAAACCGATCTCTCTGTCATCACACACTGGAAAAGACTAGTCGTGACTATTATCCCGTCCTTCATCAAAATGTCGGCTGTAACTCCCCTGCCGTAAGAGAGGAAATTTGCGATCATGACATGCAAAGGGATATCAATATCAAGGCAGGCGTTACGACTGCTGCTGCTTGCCTAATCGGACCCCCGTTCTGGCTTTGGGACAGGCAGAATCGTCACAACCTGTTCTGTTTGATAGCCGAGGTGAACGCCTCACGCTGTTTCGTCACTAAGAACCAGCATACAGGCTGCTCACACCGTTCTTATTGAGTGAGAACAGTCTCGTAAACGATCTCGAGCGCATTCAGAGACCCACACGCCAAAGCAATCCCGCAATCTCGACACCAGGATTACGCCTTCCAGATGCTGGCACCTGCAGGGCAACATCTGCAAGTCAATCACACACTGTTTCAGCAAAGAATAAACGGCTTCTAACTTCGACACGACACATCACGAGAGAAGATCAGAGAGGAATGCCTGTGCTTCAAAGTCTCTGTAGACAGTAGGAACCGTGGTATGCATTTTGTGCCTGCTTTTGCAGAGTTATTGATTATGCGGGTTAATGATAATTGTTCTGATGAATGCAGGTCGTAACAAATGAACTTAGTCTTTCATGTCTCTCGTTAGATTCATGCAGAAAGTCCCCGTATCTCACTCAAGATCGCTGATCGTCAATGACGATTCATTTTTCATATCTTGCCAAAAGCGAATAGGCAACAGCAGGTGGTTGAATAAATAGACAATTGATGTCGCTTACAGTTGATGGAATAATTTTAAACAATCATAGTTCACCTGCGCTGATCAAATTCACTTTCAAGATGTATTCATCCTAAGAAGACCACTTTAACGAATCGCACACCTTAGGGAGCAGCATCGCATGCCTTTGTGTCCTCAACACACGAGTCATCAGGTTAGGGAAGCCCACGCACGATTAGGAAGATCACTGGTAAAAATTCAAAAGACCCGTCATACATCAAAAGTAGAATCAGAAAATCTGAAAACCATGTTCCGAAACTGGGAAGAGAAATGGATGCATCGTCGCGAACTAATCGCCAGCCGCATTCAGATGATTGAAACGCAACTCAAAGAACTCGGCAAATCGGATCTGCCGTTGCCGCAGTTCACAATTTTTGACGCACCGGGAGAGTAATACGGCTGCGGTCTGCTTCAGGACTTGCTGAAAGAGTGGTTCAACGCCACATCATCTCTTTCCCGCAGGTTCGGGAGTCTAAGATCGTAGTTGGTTGACCACTCTGCTGATACGGCAAATTGCCTCTTCGATTTCCTCGCTCGTATTGAGGAACGACAGGCTCAACCGGACAGCAGAGCGGTAGATGCGCTCCTCACAGCCCATTGCCAGTAATACGGGAGCCGGGTCTCTTGAACCACTGGCACAGGCACTGCCCAGCGAACACGAAATTCCCGCCAGATCCAGCGAGATCAGTAACGCCTCACCATCCAGGCCGGGAAATGAAATGTTAAGCGTATTGGGCAGCCGTTGTTGTTGAGATCCATTGATCACAACAGGAGAACAGTGTTCGCTGAGCCCCTGTTGCAGGTGGTCTCTCAGATTTGTCACGTGTTGGGTGCGTTGTTCCCTGTCGCGGTTGGCACATTCGAGCGCCCGTGCCATGCCGGCTGCCAACGCGACCGGTTCAGTCCCTGCACGTTTGCCGCGTTCCTGATGACCGCCGGCAATCTGTGGATGCAATCGTGCGCCTTCTTTGACAATCAGCGCACCTGCGCCCCGCGGCCCATGAAATTTATGCGCAGCCAGACTGACGGCCGTCGCACCTGAATCCTGAAAATGAAAGGGAATTTTGCCAATCGCCTGCACACAGTCCAGATGCAGAGGAATCTTTTTCTCTTCACAGATCGCAGCCAGCGGTGCAATGTCCTGGATTACTCCTGTTTCATTATGAGCCAGAAGCAGCGTCACCAGCTGAATCTGATCCCAGTGGAGTTGGCTGAGTGTCTCGGCCCGCAGTCGGCCCTCTGCGTCGAGCGGGATCACCGTTTGTTTGATGCCCCGCGACGCCAGTCTGCGAATCGTATTCACGGTCGCCGGGTGCTCGCCTGCCGGTAAAGCAATTTCGCCCGGCGCACCTGTTAGAAATCCTTGAATGGCCAGATTGATCGATTCTGTACCACCACTGGTAAAAATCACTTCCTGCGGTTTAGCACCCAGCAGTGACGCCAGCAGTTCGCGTGCGTCTTCGAGCACTCTGCGTGCCTGTCGACCTTCGGCATGTGAACTTCCCGGGTTCGCATAATGGGTGCGATACTGCTCTGCCACCAGATCCACGACTTCATCGAGAGGTCGGGTGGTGGAATTGTTATCCAGAAAGATGCGTTGTGAAGCGGGAATCGACATGACTCGTCATTTATTTATAGAGGCCAGCTGAAGCGGCTGCTGCCGGAATTACCCTTTAACGGCTTCCTGTGCCTGCGATTTGAGCTGATTCGGAACATGTTCAATCAGCATATCAATAATATCATCCGGCGCGAGGCCTTTACTGTCCGCCTGAAACGTCGTCACGATTCGATGCCGCAGGACGGCATGCGCGACCGATTTGATATCTTCGGTAGAGACATGAAAGCGTCCTTCCAGGATGGCGCGGGCTTTGGCGCCCAGGATTAAAAACTGCCCCGCACGTGGTCCTGCACCCCACGATAAATATTCTTTGATAAACTTGGGGGCAGTCGCTTCCACTGGACGCGTTGCCCGGACCAGATCACGGGCATAAACAAACACATGCTCGGCGACAGGGACTTTGCGAACTACTTCCTGTAACGCTAAGATCTGACGACCGGTGAGCGCAGCTTCCAGTTGGGGCTGATGGCTTCCCGTTGTTTGTTTCAAAATCATCAGTTCCTCTGCAGCAGTCGGATAGTTGACCACAACATTAAACATGAACCGGTCTAATTGTGCTTCAGGCAGCGGGTAGGTTCCTTCCTGCTCAATCGGATTCTGCGTTGCCAGAACGAAGAACGGCTCAGGCAGTCGATAGGTATTCGAGCCGATGGTTACATTCCGTTCCTGCATTGCTTCCAATAATGCAGCCTGTGTTTTGGGAGGGGTGCGGTTAATTTCGTCCGCCAGTAAGACGTTGGTGAAAAGCGGCCCCTGCATAAACTGAAACGAACGATGTCCCGTTTCCGGATCATCCTGTAAGACGTCGGTTCCCGTGATATCGGAAGGCATCAGGTCAGGAGTAAACTGAATTCTGCGGAATGAGAGATGCAGGATCTTGGCAATCGTACTCACCAGCAGCGTTTTGGCCAGGCCGGGAACACCTACCAGCAGGCAATGGCCGCGGCTGAATAATGAAATCAGAATTTCATCGACTACTTCCGTTTGCCCAATGATCACTTTGCCGATCTCATCCCGCATCAGATGATACGCATTAGACAGACCGCGAATCGCCTGTGCTTCCAGATCGCGTTGCGCTTCTTCATCTTCCTGAACCACCAGTTGATCATCCGGGTTGGTCATATTCACCACAGCCTTATCAAGAAATTACCAAACTGCTATAAATTCTTATTATCGTTTATACTTATCAGCAGAACCTAATGGAAGGGGCCATCCGGCATGTCATGGATGCAAGCCTTCATTATACCGAGTTCCTGTTCGTCAGTTAACGTGTTAACTGTTGATATTATCATAACTTACAAGACTAAATGCGAGCGAAAAAGTGTCCCAGTCCCAAGTTGCTTATCTAGTATTTGACGTGGAAGCCATCGCGGACGGCGACCTGATTTCCCGGGTCCGTTATCCTGGAGAAGAATTGTCTCCCTCGGCCGCTCTCGCCAAGTATCAGGCGGAACAAATGGATGCCACCGGCAGCAATTTTATCCCCGCGACCTATATGTTGCCCATCTCTGTTGCTGTGGCCAAAATCACCGCCGATTTCCGACTCCAGGATTTAACGGTCCTCGATGCGCCCGAGTATCGGCCGCATCTGATTGCAAAGAAGTTCTGGCAAGGTTGGTCACACTACGGCCAGCCCACTTTTGTAACCTTCAATGGACGGGGCTATGATCTGCCGGTTCTGGAATTGGCCGCCTATCGCTATGGCGTGTCATTACCAGAATGGTTCAATCTCGAGGCCCGTAGTTTTGATCAGTCCCGCAATCGGTACAATACTTCAGCGCATCTCGACTTGATGGATTTCTTTTCCAATTTTGGTGCCGGTCGCGTCACGGGTGGTTTGAACCTACTGGCGAATTTGATTGGCAAACCCGGAAAAACCGGCATTGATGGCTCCCAGGTCCAAACGATGTATGACGAGGGAAAGGTCAAAGAGATCAACGACTACTGTCGTTGTGATGTTCTGGATACCTATTTTGTCTTTCTCAGGTCGCGTGTGCTGACGGGGCACCTCAGTGTCGAGGTCGAGCAGGAGATCGTGACCGAAGCCTATCGGTATCTGGAACGCGAATCGGAAGGAAACGCCGCCTATCAGCATTATCTGGAGCACTGGGGTGACTGGGAGACGCCAGCAGAGTGACCCGTGGCAGGTTTTACTGTTTGTACTGAATCTGCATATCCGACAGCAGAAACTGCATTATCTGGTTGTTTCTGATCTCACTGATTTTGATAGGCAGTGGCTGATTGCTGCTGAATTCGATCTCGACTGCATCCCATTTTCCGCCGGCCTGAGGGCTCGGTGGGTTGGTGGGGTTCGGTTTGATTTTCAATGTGATGAATCGCGATGCCGAGGGAGCCGTATCATCTGTCGATAATTCAATGGCAAAGGATTCGATGATAAACGTTTCCTGATCGACGTTGATCAACCAGGGTGGGAGCACTCGCAGAAAAGCGGGCCAGCCAGAGACGATGGTTCCATCAGGTTTGGTATACAGCTTTCGTGGAATCTCAGCAGGCCGGCGATCCCTGGCTTTGTAAATCCTCGCGCCATTACCTAATTTGATTGAGTCAATTCGCTGCGTTTCTGAAACCCAGCGCGAGACGAGTTTTTCGATTTCCTGCAGTTCCGCCTCATTTTTATTCTCTGAACTGGATTTGGAAAACGAAACACGTTTGATCGGACTCATAGCAAAAGCAGGATGTTGTTGAGTTTCAATCTGGGGAAAGGCCGCCTTTGTTACTTTGCGTGCGACAAACTGTGGCGCGTCGTTGGTGTCTACCATTACGGTGGCTGGTGGTACTTTTAAAGCCGTCAATTCAATTGAGGCAAAACCCTGTTTTTGTTTGGATGAATCTGACAGAAACGTCAGCGATTCCGGCAGCATCGATTGAGGATTTATTTGTAATTCGAACGGGCGACACAGATGGCGTGTCAAAACATCTTTCGGTTGACCGCGAAGAACGATGCGCGCGTTGCTTTGGCTGACGACGCGCCACGCATAATCATTCAATAAGGTTTGGGCGGTGACTGGTTGCTGAAATTCGGAGATCAGCGCGAGTTCATGACCGGTGAAATATGTCTGGTTCCCTTTTTTAAACTCTTCTACTTTTGACTGAGGAGTGACTGGTGCCAAAAATCGGGATGCCGCCGACCAGCGCTTCAAGATTTTCTCAGGAGCGAGGGGTACGGGCTTGTAGGTCAGGGAACCCTTAGAGTGTTGATCATATTCAATCGCAGAATTTGATGTTTCGCGCTGATTTGAACGGGGCTGGTCATCTGCCCGAAGCAGTCGATTGCTGAATAAGGTTAAGAGCATCAGAGTACAAGCGAAAATTTGATGACGACGCATCATGGGACTCACTATGAAACGGGGATGCGAATCGAGCTTCGCGAAAGGAGTGGAAACCACAGAAAGGAAGACTGGCAGGGAGTGCCGGGAATGTAGCAGAAAGCCAAAAGCAGGAAAACGGCAGTTTTCCCTCAGACACACCGGCACCACTAACGCTGGTGTGACTTCGTCGATAAGCCCAGGGAAATCAGCAGGTTAGGGCAGAACCCCTTTCCCTGGAGCACGGATTACTCCTGTGGTTTGGTTTTCGCAGGGCCTTTTTTGATCGTTTGCACCAACGACTTGAAGGTGGGGAGTTCTCGTAATTCAGCGAGATCTGGATCTTTCTGCATCCATTCCACATCTGCGAATCCTTGCTGGAATGAGTTTGTCAGATACAGGATGGTTTTCGCCTGATACGCTTTGATTTTTTTCTCTAGATCGGGTGTTTTGGTCTGATCCTTCAGATTGAACAAGGCACGCCCGAAGACACAGGCGGCATTGTATTGGAACAGATCATCGGCAGCGAATTGTTTGGCATGCTCCTCAATCAACTTAATGGCCTTCTCTTCTTCATGGTTATAAACCATGCAGAGGGCCAGCCCGGTAATTGCCTGCGAATTTCGGTTATTAAGTTCAAATACTTTTTGAAAATCTTTCTGTGCCGCCTTCCAGTCAGTCTTATGTAAATGCGTATGACCACGGCCGGTATAGGCTCTCTCATTCTTCGGATCTTGAAGAATGATCTGATCATATACTTTGATCGCTTCATCCCAACGTTCGGTTTCATTGTAAATTTGTGCCTTGATTGTGTAAGGGACAAAGTATTTGGGATTGATTTTAATAGCAGCGTCGCAGGATTTGATGGCATTTTCGAATTGACGCAGTTGAGAATAATGTGAAGCAAGGATGGTGTGTGCGAATGAATTCCGGGGATCAATTTCAATCGCTTTCTGAAGTTGTTTCATCGCTGCTGCCGTTTGAGACTGATTTTTGTAAATCAGTCCCTTAGCCACGTAGAGCCGTGGTTCTTTGTCATCGATTTCGAGCCCCTTATCGGCGTACTGGAGTGCTTCCTCATATTGTTTGAGTGATGTTTTGGCATTCACGATGGCCAGATAGGCAGGTACCAGTTGGGAGTCGATGCTGATCGCGGTCTGAAACTCTTTGATTGCAGTCTGCCAGTCATTTTTATCCTGCAGTAACTGACCATTTCTGAAATACCGGCCCCCCGGAGAACTTCGATAGAAATTGCTCAACGCAGTCAGGGCCGCTTGTTTCTTTGCGTCGATGTTGCCCGTGTACCGCGCTTCCATAATCGCTTCCCGCGCTGCAGGGGTGCCTATGGAAACGAAGGCGGAAAAAATGGGTGACCACTTGGCAGGTTGCTCTGTCTGTTGAAGTCTATTTTGTAGAATTGTGATCGCTTTGGTTGATGAAGAGGTACTTAATCCTTTAACGGCCTCATTTATGACCGATTGATTTTTATCGTCCAATGCTTGCGCGGCCAGCTTAAAATAGTGGGGCGATTTCATTTTCTGCAGTGATGACAGAATCGATACTTTCTCGGTCGAACTCGCTTGGGGATAATATTTCAGAAAGTGCTCATCCACATTCTGATCTCCAATCGAAGCCAGTGTTTTGAGTACTGAGGCGCGCATGCCCGTTTCAAGCTTTGAGTTCTGCAAATATTGAAACAAGAGTGGAATCGCGCGAGGGTCTTTCAAGCGGTCAATAAACGATAACATCGACTGTGTCGGAGCCGTCTGTTGTAGCTGTGCCAAAACATAATTAATGGCCAGTGATTCACTTGGAGAGTCTTTGCGTTTGATTAGTTCCTGAAACGCGACTTCTCTGAACTCGGCGTGTGGAGAACCCAGTGCATCAGTTAAAACCTCAAACAACTGTGGGTGCCCGTTGAGTATCAGAGCTTTGAGCGCAGCTTTGCGCAGCTCCAGATTGTCACTGTCAAGAAATTTGTAAATCTCAGTGCCCCATTGAGGTCGGGGGCTCTGAGCGATGATACTGATGATGGCTTTCTGGGATTCAGGTGGAGACTGTTGCAACAGTTTTAGCAGTACCTTCTGACCTTCCGCAAAACGGGATTCCGCAAGACTGGCGATCGCCATTTCAAACTGTGGTCCGGGGGGCATGCGAGCGACTTCCGTCAGCCGTTCAAAAGCGCGTGGCTCTCCCAGATATCGCAGGGCGTACAACGCTGCCAGTTGAACTGCCGCGTTTTGATGTGTAGTCAATTCCAGCACTAATGGAAGTTCTGCATTTGTTAACTGCCGTCCTCCGCTCATTAATCCTGCCACTTGCACAGAGGGCGACCCTGTGCGGATTTGCTCAGCCACTTTTTCCCGTGACAAAATTCTCATTGCACTGTCGAGGGCCGCATGAATGGCTGCTTCCTCTGTTGCGTGCGCCACTTTCGTTGGCATTATGCTTGGGTAGCGTGGCTTAACATCTTTATACACTTCGCCGGAAAGATGTAACTCGGTGATCATCGTTGGAAATGCGGGGAAGCGAGCTTCCACGATGGAGTTGGTTCCAATGAATTCTGCTGCACGAGGCAACCAATCCTCAACACCAGGATCAAGCTTGGGTTTGGGATCAGGAAAATGAATCACGAACCGTTTGATATTGACTGTCGTAAGTTGATCGATCTCCTGCATCAGGCTTCCGATGTTAATCGAATTCAGTTCTCCCCTGATGGTAAATTTTGCCAGGCATTGACTGGGCCCTATTCTTTGCATGGTATATTGCAATTGTCCCAGTTCAAAGCGGTTCACGTTCAAACGCAAAAGCTGACCGTTCACCGTCGTTTCAAGTTCAATCTTGGGAATGCGCCCCTCTGCCTGAATGTCAGGAAGTATTATCCACAGACTGTCCTGTTTTCCAGGAGCCACTTCGACTTCATCTTTAAATTCCAAGCGGCTCAATATTTGCCTGCCTTGGCGCAGTTGGACTCTTTGGTGACTGAGATTTTTGGGTAATCCGGCGACTGGAACAACCTGTCCGTCGACAGTGGCTTTGATCTGTTTACGGATCAGTTTGAGAGGCTGTCGGCTTTGATTCACCAAGGTCAGCCGAGTCAGAAAGAGATGCTTTTGGTTTTGTATGTTTGTCTTAACTGAATCGTCGATCGTCAGAAAAACTTCTGTTTTAGGGGAAACTGTCGGATGGTGTGCGGGCTGTCGTTTTAACACCTTCAACCGTTGTTCAGTCTCGATCAGTTGCTGTTGGCGTTCGATGTTCGACAGCGGTGAATCCGAAGCCGATACCTTGTCTGGTTTCTGCAGGCTCTTTGACTGTGCTGGAACAACTGCAGTCCATAACAGGAGCGTCGCTGAAATCAGCGCCGTGATCAGGCATTGCCAGTTTCGACTTCGCATTCTGTTTCTCCCGACGTAATTAAACGATCACTTTTCCAGCACGGATTTCAATCCAGGTTTTAATCTCTGATCCTGGCGGCAAGACCCGCAGTCCGGTTTCGGCTTCCTGTCTGGTCAGATTAATGGCATTCGTGACACAGGTATAAGGTTCCAGACAGACACAATCTCGGTTAGCAGGCGTGAAGACAACCAGCTCTGAGAACAGAGAATCGTAGTCCTGAGACACGACCAGCCCTGCCTGCTCATCCATAATCAGACTTTCGTACTGATCAGTTCCTTCCGGCATTCCGCTTAACACATGATCCAGTTTCAGTTGATCGAGCCAGGCTCCTTCCCGTAGATCATGGGCATCCGAGATTGTTTTTTTCACTCCGGTAGGCAGGCAATCTTCCAGCACCCACTCTTCCGAAGCCGGCGCTTCGATCAGACAGTTTTTTGCACTGCTTTTTTCGGACAAGGGAGCTTTGAAATAAGGGTGGGTTCCCAGCCCCCAGGGAACGGAGGTCGTGCCCGGATTTCCAACGCGAATGTCGGCTCGCAGTGTGGCTCCTTTGACCTCATATTTAACTTCGATGAAGATGTCGCCGGGCCAGTATTTCAAACGATTTTTTCCATCAATGCTCAGCTGAAACTGGGCAATTGCGAACGATTCTTCCTGTGCAATCACACGCCAGGGAAGATCCAGGCAAAACCCGTGAATCGCATTGCCCGTTTGGTCATGATAGGTTTTGTCTGCGGGAAGTTCGTAGGTCACACCTTCCCATTTATAACGTGCGTTTGCGATTCGATTGGGAAACGGAAATAGAATCGGGATGCCACTACTACTGGGACGTTGATTGCCTTGCTCAAACTCGGGATGAGCATCAATCACATCGATGCATTGACCGTCCACCATTGCCTGAAACTGATAACAGTTAAAGCCCAATTCCGGTAAAATATGTGCGAACGAACCTGTTTCCGGATCGGTGATTTTTATGGACGTCATACGTAATGTTGCTTTTCATGTAGGTAGATTTAAGTGAGGTGTTAATTCTTCAATTCGCAAAAATCAGTTCCATTCGGGGTGCGCTGTTTCCTCTTGTGGCAGAAAACGTCTCTCTTCCATGGCCCGTTTGAGAAGCACGTCCCAGATGTCATAGGCGTCTATTTCAAAAATATCTTCTGCCTTAGTTCGAGTGTGAAGCCAGTCCATCCGATTAATTTCCGATTCTAACTGCATTGGCGCCCAGCCTGCACAACCAAAGAAAATCCGAAAATCCAAGTGTGGATCTCCTTCGGATATGCGCCAGATGACCTGTTCGAAAACGTCCGGACTGCTCCCCATAAACAAGCCGGGAACAATTGGTTCCTGTGCTTTCTCCAGGTCGCCTGCATTATGCAAGGCAAACATGCCATTCGGTTCGACCGGGCCTCCCATGAATACCATGTCTTCCAGTTTGGGTAGATCAAAATATTTCGAAAGCGCATTCGTGACCGAAAATGAAGAGGGACGGTTTACGATCAGACCCGTGGCCCCTTGCTCATTGTGTTCTACAATCAATACGACGGATCGATAAAAATTGAGATCATTTAACTTGCGGGACGCGACTAAAAAGTGCCCCTTTAAAGATTTCAACATAAAACGATTTACTCTCCTTCATTTCAGGAAATTAAACCCGAACTCTGTTTCGCAAAGACAGTGACTGCACAGCGTTTATTATAACTGGACAAAACCTGAAAAAACAGAGTTAGATTTTTCCGTTCAAATCGACATCTATTTATCGTTTGTTTCTGATGGTTAAACAGGTTACGCCTTTTGCGGGCTCAGATTGGGGCTTTGCCTGGAAAAATTCGAAATTCACTATTTGAAGTTGAACGGATGTCGGCTATTCTGGTGGTGATGCTCAGTAGTTATTGCATGGTGAGTTCCATATCACACTTTTTATTATGGTTTGATCACAATGAAGTCATCAACAACAAAATTCGTTCTTTTCTGTGCGGTTCTTTTCTGTGCGATAGTGAATTCATTTCTTCTCTCTCAAACACTGGTCGCAGAAGAAAGCTACAAACGTTTTACAGTCCGTACCTGGACCTACCGTGATGGTACCGAAGCCACGGGGAAATTAATTACCGTTTCCGGTCCCATCGCAACGCTCAGGCTGGAGGGGCAGGGGACGGTTCGCGTACCGCTTGAGAAACTGAGTGTGAAAGATTTGAATTGGCTCTATGAGTATCACAAGCGGAAAAAACAACTGAGCTTCCTGCCTCCCCAGTATCGTAAACCGCAGACCGCTGTACCAGAATCAAAGCCACAGCCGGAAACACCCAAACCAGCAGAAACGGCGCCCGAAAAAAAACAGCCCGAAAAGAGCATGCCCGTTAAACCGGTCACGGTAGAGTCTTATAAGCCGTTTACAGTGCGTGAATGGACGTTGAAGGACGGAAAACAACACAGAGCCAAATTGCTTTCACTGCACAAGGGAAAACTGGTGTTGCAGAAAGAACCGTTAGCCATATTGCGTCTTACTCTCGATCAGCTCAGCCAGAAAGATCTAGATTGGGTGATTGAATATCACCATCGGAATAAGATGCAGGCGTTCTTGCCCAACGAGTATCAGGGAGAGCGGGCAGGCAATCCTTCGAGTGGGGTACCACAGGTCAATTTACCGCCTGTGATAAAGATGAATAATCCGATCAAGCCCGGTCAAAATCCACTGGAAATGGCGCGGGAAAAAGCAAAAGCACAGATGAAAAAACATCGGGAGGAAATGCGCGAGAAAGCCAAAGAACCTGCGAAGGATGACGATTCCAAAGTGGTCAAAGCGAATACCGAAATCGATCCGGCTCTGGTCGCCGCTCTGAGAGATTTTCGAGTCTGGACTGATAAAAAAGGTCAGAAGTCTGAAGCGCGCTTAGGTAGTATCAATGGTCGCGAAATCATGTTTTCCACACGGGGATTAGGTTTTGCACGCGTGCATATTGGCACCCTGATTGAGGAAGACCTGCAACTGCTCAGAGATGCGTTAAAAATGCACGGCCGCATGGACGAAATTCCGCTCGTCTATCGCGAAGACCTCGATCCGAATCTTTCACCGACAAAACTGAAACAAATCATCCGTGTGAATAATCACCGTAAGTGGACCGATCTGTCAGGGAATTCTGTAGGTGCCTCCTATGTGAAAATGGAAGACGGCAAGGTGATTCTGATCATCACGAAAACCGGTACGACGCAGGAGTTTCCTTATTTGAACTTCTCAGCAGAAGACCAGGAGTATGTTCAGGACCGTCTGAAAAAAGAAATTCCCGGCAACTTCTTTCCTGCGGAAGCGGCAGCAGTCGATCTTTCCTTGACACCTGCAGAGCGAGAAGAAGAGTTCCGCATCTGGACCGACCGCAGCAAACGTCAAATCAAAGGCAAGTTTGTCCGGTTAGCGTACGGCGATTCTGTTGCTGTGATCAATACGGGGGAAAAGGAAGAACTGTTCATTACGGAATTCTTCAGTGATGGGGACTTGAGCCTGATTAAACCCCGCAAACAGAAACAGACAGACCAACTGGCAATGAACGGGGCAGGCAATCAGGGCATTTCAAGGCCCCAATCGACACTGCTGAAAGATATGGAGCGATTGCGTGAAATGAGCCAAAGGAATATGAATCAAGCCAACTCCAATCGCCAAGATCAGCGTCGCTTTCGGAGTTCCTTTCCTCCGCCGAATAATCCATCACCTCCGGCTGGGATTGGCGTTCCTCAATGGGAATATGAATTCGAATGCAATTGGTGCAGTCATAAATTCCAAGCTCAAACAAAGAATGGTGCAGCCTGTCCTTCTTGTGGTACTAAAAATAGCGATAATATCTACGTCTGTACTCGCTGTGATAAAAAGTTTAAAAGCGACGTGAAGGCAAAGAAGTTGCGTTGTCCCAATTGTAAAGCAGGCTTCTTGGGTAATAGCAACTTTTGGGCGGCGATCATTAAACTTGTTGTTGTGGTTATCTTGCTGGCCAGCGGGGGCGGTTACTACAGATCTAGAAGATAAATGTTCCTATCTGTTCACGAGACTCAAGAATCGTTTTTGCTCGATGCTGAATTTCGCGCAAGAAACAACCCCGGTTTTTCCACGCAAAAAATGGCTCTCTGTGAATTCACTTCAATCGGCAGCAAGCGATGCGCTAAGGTCGTCGATTCAACACGGGCAGCTCTTTGGATGTCTGCATCTGCTGTGCTTCTTCGGGAGCCACGAAATCACTGTGGCACGATGCTTTGTCCTGTTCTTCGTCAGTCATTTTGTTTTTGACTTTCGATGCCAGCTTGTGGATTTGATCCGGGCTGAGTACGCCGCGTTTCTCCAGAATTTCCTGCTGTTCTTCGGTCAACGGCAGTGTTTTCTTGGCCTTGTCCCAGGCATAGTCTTCCGATTTGCCTGACATGAATTCCTGAATCTCTTTCGAAATTCGCACACTGCACCAGTCATGGCCACACATTGCACAGAAGTCTGTGTCGACGTCCAGATCTTCGTCATGCAAAGCGCGAGCCGTGTCAGGGTCGAAGCTCAACTCGAAGTGTTTTTCCCAGTTCAGAGCAGCACGGGCTTCGGTTAGTTCATCATCGCGATTCCGGGTTCCCGGAATGCCGAGTGCCACGTCAGCTGCATGGGCGGCAATCTTGTATGCAATACACCCTTGTTTGACGTCGTCTTTTTTAGGTAAGCCCAAATGCTCTTTTGGCGTCACATAACACAGCATGCTCGCACCGTGGTAGCCGGCTGCCGTCGCACCGATACAACTTGTGATGTGATCGTAACCGGGGAAGATATCTGTTACCAACGGTCCCAGCACATAGAACGGAGCACCGTGGCACAGTGTGCGCTGAAGCTTCATGTTAAATTCGATTTGGTCGAAGGAAATGTGCCCCGGTCCTTCGATCATGACCTGCACCCCTTTTTTCCAGGAACGTTCGGTCAATTCACCCAGCACGCAAAGCTCTGCCAGTTGAGCACGGTCGGAACCATCGGCCAGTCCGCCGGGACGTAAACCATCGCCGATCGAAAAACTGACGTCGTATTCCCGCATGATATCACAAATGTCGTCCCACAGCTCATACATCGGGTTTTGCTGTTTATTGTGCAACATCCATTTCGCCAACAGTGAACCACCACGGCTGACAATCCCGATCAGTCTTTTTGCGACTAATGACAAATGCTCCTGCAAGACGCCAGCATGAATCGTGAAGTAGTCTACACCCTGTTCCGCTTGATGTTTCAGCATCTGCAGAATGCTGGCATGGTCCAGATCTTCCAGACGACGGGCGATGATCATCGAGTAAATGGGAACGGTCCCGATTGGAACGGAACTGTTTTGAATGATTGCCTGCCGACAGCCGTCGATGTCTCCCCCGGTGGAAAGGTCCATCACGGTGTCCGCACCCCACTTCTGTGCCCATGTTAATTTTTCGACTTCTTCGTCCGTGCCTGAAGAGACCGGCGAGGCGCCCATGTTAGCATTGATTTTCGTTTTCGAAGCACGGCCAATCGCCATTGGGTCCAGCTTGTAGCCAAGGTGAACTTTGTTGGCCGGGATAATCATACGACCGGCGGCGATTTCGTCGCGGATCTGTTCGGCGGTCAGATGAGGTTCCCGTTCCGCAACCCGTTCCATTTCCGGAGTGATCGTCCCACAGCGGGCAAGTTCCAGTTGAGTGACTGGTAGAAAATCAGTTGGTGGCGTCCAGGCATCTGCGGTTTCATAATTTTCTTCAAAGCCGGCTTTCAGCTCCCAGCCTTCCGGCATGAAATCCCAGGCTGTTTTTTTAGAGACGCCCGGCATGCCCGGAGTATCAGGTGAAGAGAACGTCAACGCACCTTGGGCTCCCGGCGCAATCTGTGGCGGATTCGCGAAACTCCCCGGATTCGTCTGGTTAGGACGCGTCGAGGGATTTCCACCAATGGGTGGGAGTGAGTACATCAGGTCATACGCAGATGAGGAGTTCGTCATGCTTAAAGCATCCTTCAATTGTTGATGCGGTGGTTTTGAGTCTGTTTCTCTTGTGTTTTGTTATTGGAGAATCCAGGCCAGAAATCATAACAACTTGCAGTAGCACTGTCCCCGATGGGGACGCTTTCTGGATTCTTGCTTATATAGTAGTGACCTGACTGCTTTTTTCAAACTGATTAGATGGTTACTCTCTGTGGTTTCCCATTGAATAGCGCTTTGGTTATGATTTGCACATTGTGAATAATATAGATCTGGAGTTCGATCTGCCCTACAAAAAGGTCGATTTGAAACGATTCTGAATCCATCAGGTTAAGGTAAATCATGCAATACGATGTATATGGCGTTGGAAACGCTTTGGTTGATATACAGGCACGGGTCTCCGATGCCACGCTGGAAAAACTGGGTTTTACCAAGGGTGTCATGACTCTGGTTGATGAAGAAACACAGCAAAAAGTCCTCGGCGAACTGGATGGCGCACCAATTTCGCAATGTGCCGGCGGTTCTGCAGCCAATACCATCTTGGGAGTCGCTGATTTCGGGGGAAATGCAGCCTACGCCGGAAAAGTGGCCAGTGACATGCTCGGCGAATTTGACCTGGCCGATATGCGAAAACTGGGCGTAACCATCGACGTTGACCCTGCCTCGGAAGGACATACCGGGACCTGTGTTGTCCTGATTACCGAAGACGCCCAGCGTACCATGCTCACCAATCTGGGGGTTTCCGCCACTCTGAGTGTGGACGATATAAACGAAGAACATATCAAACAATCGGAATATGTGTATGTGGAAGGTTATCTATTTACGGGAGAAACCCAGAAACAGGCTGCCTACCGTGCGATCGAACTCGCCAAAAAACATGATGTAAAAGTCGCATTCACCGTTTCTGATCCGTTCCTGATCAACTTGTTCCGAGACGAATTCCAGCAATTGATCGAAGGTCCTGTCGACTTACTATTTTGTAATTTGGAAGAAGCCCGCAGCCTGACCGGTAAACACGACGCCGTCGATTGTGCCCATATCATTCATAAACATGTTCCGAATCTTGCGCTCACTCTGGGCTCCGATGGGTCTATTCTGATGCATGAAGGACGCATTATTCCCATTGAAGGTGTTGAGACTGAGGCGATCGATACGACGGGTGCCGGCGATATGTATGCCGCGGGCATCCTGTATGGAATTACCAATGGTTTGAACTGGCATCAATCGGGCCACCTTGCCTCACACGCAGCCGCCCGTATCGTCTCGCAATTAGGCGCTCGATTGCAAAAACCTTTCACAGAGGAAGACATCAAGGAACTGCTCAGTTGATATGAAGCACAGCAATTACCCCCTCTTCGTACGACGCGACCTGGACGGTTTTTTCGCTTTGATGATCGATAACCTCGTCCAGCTTCTATTAATCGTGGCGTTGTGTGGCCTGTGTGGAATCTCTGCCGATTCCAAATTGCTACTGCAATATATCCTTCCTGGAGCGGCACTCAGTATTCTGTTCGGGAACATTTTTTACGCCTGGCAGGCACACCAGTTGGCGAAACGGGAAAATCGGAGCGATGTTTGCGCCCTCCCGTACGGCATTAATACGCCCTCACTGCTGGTTTACATTTTTTTTGTGATGGTTCCCGTCTATCAGCGCACGAATAGTCCCGAGGCAGCCTGGCAAATGGGTTTGCTGGCCTGTTTTGGCAGCGGCATCATCGAATTTTTTGGTGCGTTTGTCGCAGATCGGGTACGAAAACTGACTCCGCGGGCGGCTCTACTTTCTACGCTTGCCGGCATCGCCATCGGCTTTATCTCCATGACATTCGCGCTGAAAATCTATCAGAGACCGCTGATTGCCATGCTTCCGGCAGCCGTCGTATTGCTGACGCTCTTTTCGCGTACCAAACTTCCGTTTCGCATTCCGGGCGGATTGCTGGCGATCATTGTCGGCACCATCTGCGCCTGGGTACTCCCCGAAGTGGTACCGCAACTCATGCAAGGCTCCGCCATGAGTACGGATGCAATCAAGACAGCCTGGGGACAGTGGGGCTGGTATCCACCACAATTCGCGGGTTCCGCGCTCTGGGAATTGCTGAAAGAGCCCAGTGAGTGGCTGGGTTATATGTCAGTGATTTTTCCGATGGGCCTGTTTAACGTGATTGGCAGTATGCAGAACATCGAATCGGCTGAAGCCGCCGGCGACAGTTATCCTGCGAAACCCGCCATGATTGCCAACGGTGTCGGAACTATTCTGGCTTCACTGCTCGGTAGCTGTTTTCCCACGACGATATATATCGGACATCCGGGCTGGAAAGAAATGGGCTCGCGGGCCGGTTATTCCACCTTAAACGGCATCTTTTTTCTATTCATCTGTCTCACGGGAACCACAGGCGTCATCAGCAAGATCATTCCCCTCGAAGCCGGAATCGCAATTGTGCTCTGGATCGGCATGGTGATTACCGCGCAGGCATTTCAGGCTTCTCCCAAACGACACGCGCCCGCCGTCGCACTCGGGTTATTCCCGGCGATCGCCGCCTGGGGCGCAACGGTGATGCAGGGCACTCTACTTGTCGGTGGGGGTAAGTCACTACAGGAAATTCTCTCCACGAATCTATTTACCGAAGTCAATGGATTTCTGGTGCACGGCCTGGTTGTCATGGAACGCGGTTTTATTTTTACCTGCATGATCCTGGCCGCCATCTGTGCTTGCCTGATTGATGGCAAATACCGTTCGGCCGCAGTCTGGTCTGTCATTGCGGCACTGTTTGCGTTTGTTGGTCTCACCAGCGCCTACGAAATCATCGGCAACGACATTCATTTTCGACTGGCATTCACGGCAGAGAATGTCGACGGCTTCACCTTCCATGCGACAGGCATCGGCGTTGGTTATTTGCTGTTCGCCGCCACCTTTCTGATCCTCGGCGGATTCAAAGACGATCCGCCTCTCCCTGAAACCGATGAGCCCGATTCCGAACTAAGTTCCAGGCATTGAGAAAACAAATCCTGTCATCTCCAGAAAAATGGGTAAGCCCGAATATCATTCGAGCCGAACAGAGCGAGCAGGGAATTGACAGTAACACAAATCCACTGAGAGAATTCGTGGTTGCTGTTCCTGGTTGAAACGTGTGAATGAGTTCGATCTACGCCATCAGAAAACTACGGCTGTGTCGGTGCTTCATAAATGCGCACATTGCGAAACTGACTCTCGGCGCGGGCAATCACATCTTCATCGGCAATGAAATGCAGATAACGATATTTCCCAGTCAGATAACGGCCCACACGAATCCGAAATCGTTTCCAGCCGGTTCCCGTATACGTGTTAAACTGCTGTCCGATGTGGGACCAGGCTTCGTAGCCATAGATCTGGAACACATGATTCGGTCTATCGTATTTCTTATCAGAGTCAAAACCAAAACCGTGAATCTGACCTTGATGCGAGGAGCGGAAATCAAATTCGATCACCGTGTTGGGGGTGATCTTTGTGTTGATATCCAACGTCTTCCAGGCGTTCCCCCACAGACGAATTCCTTTGCCTTGTTCAATTAACTGGTAATCAGTGGGGAGTTCATATTGCCCGTCCTGAAAACTGTAAGGCTCAATTTTATGTGCTGCAAAGTCGATGGCTGGGATATCTCCAGGAGGATCCGCAACGGAAAACTGATCGCGTGTCGGGAAGGCACTCTGGTCTGCCAGTTGACGAAGCACTTCCTGACCATTGCCATCAAAGACAATCGACTGTCCGGCTTCCACAGTGATCGAATCTGCGGCTTCCGGCGTCTGATCCTGAATCATCACTGCGTCAGGTTGTGGCTGTGATCGAGAAACAGTAACACTTCCCTCAAACACATGCAGTTCGGTTTGTTCATCGGGTGTCACTGAAAGACCAAAGTTGGCAGACTGTGACAGAATCGCCAGATTGTCGGTCGTCAACGTGAAATCGTGAGCCCGTGATGTTCCGACAACGGCTAAGCGACCCGACCTTAAATAGGCGCGATCATCCGAATTGACTCCCAGCTCGGCAGGTCCCTGTAACGCGATCGTGGTACCGCTCAAAAAGTCGATCAGGGAGCGTCCGGACTTTAATTTTAGCCAACCCGGAACAAGTGGTTTGCTGACATCCTGAGTCCATTCGGTCTGTTCCCAAACCGGATGATGTTCCTCAATGATCATCGCAGCAGGAACACCATCACTCGAATCCAGTCGCGCGATTGCTTGACTGGGATGGCTTTCCATAAGCAGAAGCACGGTCAGAAACAGACAGACGGCAACGGTCGCCGCCAGTGCATATCGCATGAACGCCAGTTGCTTTCGCGCCGAGACAACACCGGGGTCAACGCCCGGTTGTGATACAGCCGCTTCAGGTGTCAGGCAGAACAGATCCGGCAGCGGCGCGGTTTGCCCCTGTTCCCATTGTAGCAGGGAATCGGTATTCATCATTTCCAGATAAAGGTCCCTGGCAGCAGCATCCGATTCCAGACGTTCCAGAAAAGCCTGGCTTTCTTCTTCGGTAAGTAGACCATCGAGAAAGGCGGAGATGATTTCCTGGGGATCGTTCTGGTCCTCGGAAGGTTGATGATTCTGATTCATGACAAATTTTCTCCCTGCTCACGGGCAAGTGTTTTTTGAACGCACTCTTGTAAAAGTTGCCGTATGCGATACAGCGTTTGAGAAACAGCGCCGACGGAACGACCCTGTTCCGCGGCAATCGCCTGGACCGATCCGCCCGCTGCATAGCGCTGCTGAATCAGACGGCGGCTTTGTTCCGGAAGTTTGGCAAGACAGCGCGAGAGCACACGCTGCAGGTCATGTGAACCTGCCAGCTTCTCTTCGTTTTGTTTGGCCAGCATCGAAACCAGTTCCACATTAAAGACCATCGAATCACGTTTATTGTCCCGGTAGAAAGCTAACACCTGATAGTAAGCCACCTTGCAAGCCCAGGCGACAAAATTGGTGCCCGCTTCGAACTCTTCCGCACGACGCCAGAGCACCAGGTTTGTTTCTTGCAGCACATCCTGCACCGCTTCTGAGTCCGGCAGCAATGACCGGATATAAGCATAAAGCACGCTCTGGTGAGCGGTTATGAGTTGAACGAAGTTTTCAGTTTCTTCAGGCTTCAAATCGATGGTGACCTCAATCTATGTACCACCGAAGATCGGCAGTGTTGAAATTCTCTGCCTTTATATACCAGAAAACACGGGATCTCACAAAAAGAGGGGCATTCCCGCAAAAAAATCATAAATTGAACTCACCGCGCCTGATTTGGCGTGAGATCACCTTGGGTACCGGTATATTAGATTAGTTCATGATTTACGACGTTCTTGTGTACAGCGTGTTTGTCGAGTCTGGAATGCTCTGTTTCAGATAAAATTCGCCTGCAGTGACGTCTCTTCTGAGAACCTGATTGTCTGGAATTGCCCGCTATGAACCAATTGGTATCCGTTAAGCGTTCCCTTTACCTGCTGGGTCTCTTGCTCGCCCTGCCTCTCTCTGCGAGCCCATCCTACGCTCAAAAAGAAAAAAGTACCCAAGCCGCCCCGACCAGTTATAGGGAGTTGATTCTTTCAGACCAGCCAACGCTCTACTGGAATTTTGAGACGCCTGCTTCTGAAGGTTACAGCAGCGTTGTGGCTGATCAAGAAAAATCCAAGCCTGTGAAAGCGCTGGTCAGCGGTCAGCTAGCTAAGCCGGCAGCCGGGCCTCGCCCTTCTGAATTTCCTCTGTTCGACGCCAAAAACCAGGCCGCCGGATTCGAGCCGGGGAAGGGTTTCCTGCGGGTGGTCGATCCAGGGGAAAATAGTCCGCTCGATTTCAACGCTGGTGACGCGATTACGATCGAAGCCTGGGTGAATTTGAATTCTACAAAAGCGGGGCGATTCTCTTATATTCTCGGGAAGGGCCGTACACATCGAAAAGGAGTGCCCCAGGATAATCAGAACTATAGTCTGCGGGTGACCGGTTCGGAAATCAGCTTTCTGTTTTGTACTCAGCCTGAGAAGAAAGATGGGGAGCCGACCTATCATCGCTGGACTTCAACTGGTTCCGGGATCAGTGCCCACAATTGGCACCATGTGGCGCTGACTTATACGTTTGCTAAAAAGAAAAGTCTGAAAGCCTATATTGATGGTAAGTCCGTATCCGGTAGATGGGATGTGGGCGGTGATACAACACGTGCGCCAGTAGTCGATAACGATGAGCTCTGGATCGGCTCTTCCATGGGCGGATCGGCCAATAGTTCGCTTGATGGTTTGCTGGATGAAGTCGCCGTCTATCGAAAAGCACTCTCAACGAAACAGATTGCTGCTCACTATAAATTTGTCGCTCCCAAGCCACGTATCGACTGGACGGCGATTCCCAATGACCGGGTGCAGGTAGATGTCTACGAAGGGGTCCCCAATCAGAAGTCCTGGAGTTTCCGTCCGCCCCGTTTGGCAGAAACGTTCACGCAGCCCCACTTTGCATTGATTGAAATTCCCAACCGCTACTCGGCTCGTGGCGTGAAAATCGATCGCCCCGATCCATTTCTGGTGCGGGCGATGTCGCGAATAACGCTCCCCAAAGGCAAAAAACGGATACTGGTTCGTGCCCGTAATGCGTCGCGGCTGTATATCGACGGTAAGCTGATTGTGGAAACTGGTTTTCATAATATTTCGAGCAGTGCTCACGGCAAAGTTTATGATGTCGACCTGAGCCTGTCGCCGCAGATTCGTCCTCTGCAACGGGGGGATCAGGAAAAAGTGGTTGAATTTACGGGTGACGGCAAACCGCATCGCGTGCGGTTCGAAATGATCGTGGGTGGTTTTCGGCATCGGCCTGATTTCGGGGAAACGGCCGTTTTCATCAGCGATCCCAGCAAGGATTTTCAATTGCTGACTCCGTCCGATCAGGTCGTGATGCTGACCGACGAGGACTGGTTATCTTTCGCTCGCCAGTACCGCTACGATCAAATCGCTGTCAACGCGAAACGTCGCCGGGAAGCTTCAGCGAAAGAGGACGAGTACTGGGACTGGCGGCACAAGCTGGCAAAAGAGGAAACGCTCAAGCAGCCTCAAGCCAAAACGCCTGCAGCATCCAAAGGTTTGCGAGCGAATAACGCCATCGATCATTTCATTAATCGTCGTCTGGCAAAAGAGAAAGTGAAACAGTCACCTCAGTTGAATGATCTGGCATTTCTGCGCCGGCTATCGCTTGATACCACCGGGACAGTTCCGGCACCTGCACTGGTTAAAGAATATCTGGCACAGAAGCCGGAGTCTCGCCGGTCCTTCGCGATCACGCGTTTGATCAATGATCCCGCCTGGGCCGATAACTGGGTTGGCTATTGGCAGGACGTGCTGGCTGAGAACCCCAATATCGTAAATCCGACTTTGAATAACACCGGACCCTTTCGCTGGTGGATTCACGAATCGTTCTATGACAACAAACCCTTCGATCGTTTCCTGACCGAATTGGTGATGATGGAAGGCAGCAAATACTTTGGCGGTCCGGCCGGTTTTGAAATGGCATCACAGAATGATGCTCCCATGGCGGCCAAGGCCCATATCATTGGGCAGACCTTTCTGGGCTTGAATATGAAGTGTGCTCGCTGTCACGATGCGCCGTTCCATGATTTCAAACAGCGTGATCTGTTCAGCCTGGCGGCGATGCTCAAGCGGTCATCGCAGGGCGTGCCTAAGACCAGTTCCATTCCCGGCTTCGATCCTAAGTCAAATTCTCTACTGGTCTCGGTCACGTTATTACCGGGAGAAAATGTGACACCCAAATGGACGTTTGATGAACTGATCAAGCCCGGCACGTTTCCAGAAAACTACCTGCGGTCTCCCAAAGATACTCGTGAGGAACTCGCAGCGATTATGACTGCTCCTCAGAACGAACGGTTTGTGAATGTCATAGTGAACCGGGTCTGGAAACGATACTTGGGGTATGGCCTGGTAGAGCCGGTCGACGACTGGGATGGTCAGGAACCCTCTCATCCAGAGCTACTCAAATATCTGTCGCAGCAGTTCGTGATACACGGCTATGACTTAAAGCATCTGGCAGGTCTGATTTTTGAATCAGACCTGTATCAGCGACAGGCGGCAACCGATGTCGCAAAAATGGAATCACTGGTTGATGGTACTTACAATTTTGCATCTCCGGTTCTACGTCGCATGGAAGCGGAGCAAATTGTGGATTCACTGTTTGCCATTTGCGGAAAGCCACTCGACGCCGGTCGGATGTGTATCGACATTGATGGCGCCCGCAATTATCGCAGCTCGCTCGATCTGGGAACGCCACGTCGTGCGTGGCAGTTTACTTCCCCGTCAAATGAACGGGATCGCCCCAGTTTGGCGCTGCCGTTTGGACAACCCTTCATTACGCTGATGAAAACGTTTGGCTGGCGTGATACGCGTCAAAGTCCGGTCACCATTCGCGAGTACACAGCGACTGCTCTGCAACCGGCGATTCTCGCCAATGGCTTGTTAGGTCAGCGTTTCACCCGGCTTTCCGATGACAGCGCTTTCACGGAACTCGCTTTACAGGATCAACCGCTGGAAGCGTTGATTCAAGAAACCGTGATAAAAATGCTGACGCGTGAGCCGACGGCTGAGGAACGCAAAATGTTTTTAGCGCTGCTGCAACCGGGATATGCGGAGCGGATCAATTCGAATGCCGAAATCGTCAGCCGCGAGCGGTTGCCGCGAAATCTGGTGAGCTGGTCCAACCATGTGAGCCCCCGGGCCAATGAAATCAAAGTGGAACTTGAGAAAGCGGTTAAAAAAGGAGATCCACCGACCAAACGCCTGAATGAGGATTGGCGGAATCGCTACGAGGACGTGCTCTGGACTTTGTTGAATTCTCCGGAATTTATCTTTGTGCCTTAATTGAAAACCGATCTGAACAAATCGCACTTTTTGGCGTATTTAATGCGGTTGGGGCAGTTTCGGCCTTCAGAATACGCCTGAAAGCGCGGAATCTCACAAAAAGGGGGGCGCTCTCGCAATAATTTCACAAATTCACCGATCAGGTTATAATTTAGAGTGAGATCATCCTCTGCATCGGTATATTCTTATAGATCACGATTGATATAAAAGTGACATCCTTGTGTACAGTATTGTTTGTGGGGTCGGAAATACCCGGTTTTCACAAAACTCGCCTGCTGTGATATCTCTTCCGAGAACCTGATTTTATCTGGAATTGCCTGCTATGAACTATTTGGCATTCGTTAAGAGTTTCTTTTCCCTCCTGATTGTTTCGCTCGCCCTGCCTTTATTTCCGAGCCTGTCAGTCGCCCAAAAACCAAAAGTCGCCGATAAACCGAAAGCCCAAAAACCAAAACAAGAGAAGAAAACACCGGCTACTTACCGTGAGCTGATTCTTTCAGGGAAACCGACCGTCTACTGGAACTTCGAACAACGATCCAAAGAGGGATATGTCGGCGTTCAAACCACCGCAAATAAAACAGCAAATAAAACAGCGAAGAAAGAGGACAAAAAAACGGAACCTGTCATCGCGCTGGAAAGCGGCAAGTTGCTTGAAGCAGCGGCAGGCCCGCGTCCTTCTGAGTTCCCGCTCTTCAGTTCCAAAAATCAGGCTGCTCACTTCAAACCGGGATCCGGATTTCTCCGCGTGGTAGATCCAGGCGAGAAAAGTTACCTCGATTTCACTGCCGGTGATGCGATCACGCTTGAAGCCTGGGTGAACCTCAACTCAACACAAGCAGGCCGACATTACTATATTATTGGTAAAGGTCGTACGGGCCGAAAAGGAGTCGCTCGGGATAACCAGAATTATGGGTTGAGAGTGACTGGTTCGGAACTCAGTTTTCTGTTTCGTGGTCAACCAGAAAAGAAGGATGTCAAACCAGACTATCATCGTTGGACATCCAAAGGCGCCGGCATCAGTTCGCAGAATTGGCATCATGTTGCCGTCACATATACATTCGGGAAAAAGAAAAGTCTGAAAGCATATATTGATGGGAAGGCTGTTTCCGGCAAGTGGGATATGGGCGGTGATACCACACTGGCTCCGGTCGTGGATAATGATGAACTCTGGATCGGTTCTTCAATGGGAGGCTCTGCCAATAGTTCCTTTGATGGACGACTCGATGAAGTCGCCCTCTATCGAACTGCTCTCTCGGCAAAACAAATTGCGTCTCACTTTAAATATGTTGCTCCTCAGCCTCGCATTGATTGGACTGCGGTTCCCTCAGACCGGGTTCAGGTTGATATCTATGAAGGCGTTCCTAATCGAAAGTCCTGGAGCTTCCGCCCACCCCGTTTTTCAGAGTCAATCACTCAACCCCATTTTGCATTGCTTGAAATGCCCATTAAGTATTCCAGTCGGGGTTTAAGGGCAGATCGTTCTGGACCATTTCTAGTTCGCGCGATGTCTCATGTTACCATCCCCAAAGGAAAAAAGCGGATTTTAGTTCGCGCCCGTAATGCTTCGCGGCTTTATATTGATGACAAATTAGTCGCTGAAACGGGATTCCACAAAATATCTGGCAGTGCCCACGGTCATGTGTTTAAGGTAGATCGCAGTCTGGCTCCCCAGATTCGTCCATTACATCGTGGTGATCAGGAAAAAGTAATTGAGTATACCAGTGATGGTAAACCGCATCGCGTCCGTTTTGAAATGTTTGTCGGCGGTTTCGGTCATCGGCCTGACTTCGGTGAAACGGCCATCTTCGTCGGTGATCCTGGTAAAGACTTTCAGTTGCTTTCGAAGAATGATGAGGTCATTTGGTTGACCGACGAGAGTTGGGTGCCCTTCGAACGCAAATTCCGCTACTCGCTCATTGCCGTTAATGCACAGCGTCGGCAGGAAGGGGCTGCCAAAGAAGCCCAATACTGGGAATGGCGACACAAGCTGGCCAAAGAAGATACACTCAAGCAGCCTCAGGTCAAAGTACCTGCCTCTGCGAAAGGACTGCGGGCCAACAACGCCATCGATCATTTCATCAATCGACGGCTGGCAAAAGAGAAAGCGTCTCAATCACCTCCGCTGAATGATCTCGCTTTCTTGCGGCGTTTATCCCTTGATACTACGGGAACCGTACCTTCTCCTGAATTGGTTCAAGAGTATCTGGCCAACAAACCGGAAACCCGCCGCGCATTTGCGATGGAGCGTCTGATCAATGATTCCGGCTGGGCAGACAACTGGGTCGGCTATTGGCAGGATGTATTGGCCGAGAACCCGAACGTTATTAAACCAACATTAAATAATTCAGGGCCTTTCCGCTGGTGGATTCACGAGTCATTTTACGACAATAAACCCTTCGATCGTTTTCTGACCGAACTGGTGATGATGGAAGGCAGTAAATACTTTGGGGGACCTGCTGGCTTCGAAATGGCTTCGCTGAACGATGCCCCAATGGCAGCCAAAGCGCACATCGTTGGTCAGACCTTTCTGGGCTTGAACATGAAATGTGCTCGCTGCCATGATGCACCGTTTCATGATTTCAAACAACGTGATCTCTTTAGTCTGGCGGCCATGTTAAAGCGGACTCCACAGGGAGTTCCCAAAACAAGTTCGGTTCCCGGTTTTGATTTCAAATCGAATTCGATGCTCATCTCAGTCACCCTTCTGCCGGGAGAGAATGTGCCTCCGAAATGGACGTTTGAAGAACTGGTCAAGCCCGGCAAGTTTCCCGAAAACTATCTGCGTTCATCCAAAGACACCCGCGAGCAACTGGCGGCCATTATTACCTCTCCGCAGAACGAACGTTTTGCTAATGTGATTGTGAACCGGGTCTGGAAACGGTATCTCGGTCAGGGACTGGTCGAGCCCGTTGACGACTGGGATGGCCAGGAGCCGTCGCATCCTGAGCTGCTTAAATACCTCTCACAACAATTCGTGATACATGGATATGACTTGAAGTATCTGGCACGTTTGATTTTTGAATCGGACCTGTATCAGCGACAGGTGGCAACCGATATTACCAAAATTCAATCACTGGTTGATTCGACCTATAATTTTTCCTCACCGGTTTTACGCCGTATGGAAGCCGAGCAAATTCTGGATTCGATGTTCGCCATTTGCGGTAAGCCTTTGAATGCAGGGCGAATGTGTATTGATGTCGACGGTGCACTGAATTATCCCACCGCACTCGATCTGGGATCACCCCGTCGTGCCTGGGAATTCACATCACCGTCCAACGAGCGGGATCGTCCCAGTCTGGCGCTTCCCTTTGGTCAGCCATTTATTACATTGCTGAAAACGTTTGGCTGGCGGGATACGAGACAGAACCCGATGACCGTCCGTGAGTATACGTCGACGGCATTGCAACCGGCGATTCTTGCGAATGGCGTGGTTGGAAAACGTTTCACACGACTTTCAGACGATAGTGATTTTACGACGCTCACCTTGCAGGAACAGCCTGTGGAAGAGTTGGTCAAGCAGACCGTGATGAAAACACTCACGCGCGAACCAACGGACAGTGAGCTGCACATGTTTGTCGATCTACTCCAGCCCGGCTATGCGGAGCGCATCAACGCGAATGCCAAAATTGTCATCCCCGAATCTTTACCACGGAACTTGGTGGGCTGGTCAAACCATTTGAGCCCCCGGGCCAATGAAATTAAAGTCGAACTACAGGAAGCCGTTAAAGAAGGAGATCCGCCAACACAGCGTCTGCAGGACGACTGGCGGAGTCGCTATGAAGATGTACTTTGGACGCTGCTGAATTCTCCGGAATTTATCTTTGTTCCTTAGTACTGAAAATAAACAGCGCTGAAAATCAACAGTGCCAAAAATGAACTTACTTATTACAACGTTTCACAAATCATAATAAGAGTAGATCATGAACGAATTTCATTCAACGCGTCGCGATTTTTTACGACAGGCTTCTGTTACGGGTCTGGCGGCTTCCGCTTTGGGATCTCCCTGGCAGCAGCTGCTGGCCTCCGAAAAACATGGAGCCAAAAAACTGCCAATGCCTGTCGGAAAAGCAGAGCATTGTATTATGGTCTGGCTAGGCGGCGGTTCCTGTTCTATTGATACCTGGGACCCGAAACGCAAAGGGGATGCGAAAGCAAAGAAGGCCGGTTCGTACTACAATCCGATTCCCACTGCGATCAAGGGAACCGATGTTTGTGAGCATCTTTCCAAGTGTGCACCGATTCTGGATCGATTCAACATCGTCCGCAGCGTGCATCACGAAGTGATTGACGAACACGCCGCCGCAACGAACCGCATGCATACCGGACGACCGACTACGGGTACGATTACTTACCCCTCTGTTGGCTCGGTCATCGCGCATAAAAGAGGCGCTGCCAGCGAACATGCACCCGCTTATGTGCTGATCGGTTATCCCAACGTCACCCGTGGTCCTGGGTTTTTGGGCAGCAAAGCCGGTTATGTTTATCTGACCGATACGAGCGCCGGGCCAAGTGGTTTCACGCGATCGTCGCGTGTCAATCAAAGTCGACAAGACCGTCGCGAACGTCTGCTGTCAAAAATGCGAGCCGAATACCGTCAGAACAGTGTCGGCGGCCAGACAATTCAGGATTACGATCAATCGGTGGCTGAAGCACTTCGGCTGTCAGGCCCTGAGTTCATGAAAGTCTTCCAGTTAGACAATGAAAAAAGCGATCTGCGCAACGCCTACGGCGGTGAGTTCGGGCAACGCTGCCTCCTCTCGCGACGCTTAATCCAGTCAGGCGTGCGATTCATCGAAGTTTCTCACAACTTAAATTTTGTGAATGGGACCGGTTGGGATACCCATAACGACGGACAGCTCAATCAGCATCTGCTAATTCAAGAACTGGATTCTGCATTGTCAGCACTCGTGCTCGATCTGGAACAGAACAAACTACTCGACAAAACATTGATTGTCGTCGCATCCGAATTCGGTCGTCCTGCCTCATTCGATTCCGGCGGAGGTCGCGGTCATCAATCCAAAGCCTTCAGCGTGGCGCTGGCAGGCGGTGGTTTGCAGAATGGGAAAACCATCGGCGTGACCGACGAACTAGGTAGCTCCATCGTTTCGCGTCCGGTCTCCGTGCCCGATCTGCACGCAACCATCTATAGTGCGTTGGGTATCGACCCTACCGAAGAACTCTTCTCAGGCGATCGCCCCGTGCCAATTACCGATATGGGAGAACCTGTACGGGAACTGTTCGGTTAAACCAGCTCACGTTGAAACTCTGACTTACTTAAAAAAGGATGGTTCCCAGATGGCCATCCTTTTTTATTTTCCTGAATATCAGCGAAACAGAGTACTTCTGAACGTAAAGCAAGCATGTCACGGCTGACATTCGCACTCAGGATCGGTATCCTTTGAGACAATGATTTTCGATTTCGTTTATTGAACGAAGGTTTTTAACTCAAAGGATTGCTCGATGGCATCTCGATCATCCCACTTTACGATCATTGCGGCCGTGGTTCTTTTTTTAGGGACTTTGGCACTGTTTTTAACCGTCAAAGCGCCTCCTCAACAACAAGAGGGACCTGCTGCGCTGGAGCCGATCTCCTACGAAAAAGCAGAGGAACTGCTGCGATATAAAAATGAAGGCATCGCCTACCTCGAAAACGAGCGCTATGCAGACAGCGATGCGTTACTGGAGCGTTTAACCGAAGAACTTCCCACACAGCAAATCGGCTTTCGTGATTTAACGATCTGTCGTTTGCTACAGCTCACGCCCGAAAAAGTATCCGCTCAGCCGGAAGGGCAGAAATTTGCGAAGCAGGCCCTCAATTCCGTAAATCAGTTAATCCAGATTGCCTCTGATTCCGCCATCAGCTACGTCCTGTCTGCTCGCATTCATGTTGCGCTCGGCCAAACACCACAGGCACTGAAGGAATTCCAGCGTGCGATTGAACAGAACCCTCAAGACGCGGCGATCTGGTTTGAACTGTCGCAGGCACAAAAACAGAGTGCTGATCCAGCACTGCAAGTAGCATCGAAAGCATCACTGGCAAAGGCCTGGGAACTGCAACCAGAGAACCTGTTTCTATCACTCGATTATCTGCAGGTTATAGCAGATCAGAAGACAGCGCAGGCGACACCTGTCTTCGAAAAAATTAAAGAGTTGGCGGCTCCCTTAGTAGACAGTGTCAAAGATCATACACGGCTCGATTTGAACAAACTGATCAATGACTCTTTGACAGCGATTATGGATCAGCAGTGGAACGTCGTACTTCGCAACGCACGCATTTTGAGAAATGTACTGATTGCGGAAGATCTGGTAAAAAGCGATCGCCGCCGCGTCGAACAGAATCCACTCGAATTTGTGATCCACGATTTCCCCCCCGCGTTCTATACTGCCGTCGAGTGGCCTGCGCAACAAAAACCGCTGTCGGTGAAGTTTACAGACGCCGGTTCACTGCAATTTGCTAATGGGACACCTTCCGAAATCAAAGATCTACAGATTGCCGACTTCGATCTGGATGGCAAACCCGACTTAATACTTCTAACCGCCAAAGATGTTTCTGTCTTCAATCGGAATGCAGACGGGACTTGGAAACTGATCACGCAACAAGCCTGTGCTGGCGATTATTCCGAAGTCCACGCGGTGGATCTCGATGCGGATGTGCAACAGTTAAACCAGCCCGCGACTACTGAAAAAACAGAACAGAAGGTCTCTTCGATTGCACCCTCCCGCGATGCCGACCTCGATTTGGTACTTGCCGGTAAATCAGGATTCAAAGTCTTTGAGAATCTAGGAGACACAAAAACCGGACAGCGATCACTGGTTCTGAAAGCGCAGAAAACAACATTGGAGACACTTACCGATGTTCTGGCGATCAATTTCTCAGATCTGGATCATGACGGAGACCTGGATCTGGTGGCTTCAACTTCCACAGGTCTGTCACTCTGGTCGAATCGAGGTGATTTTTCGTTTCAGGATATCAGCGCCAATTCTCAACTGCCTCCAGTTGATCTGGCGGCGACTTCGATTGTACGTGTCGACTGGGATCGCGATGTCGATCTCGATCTGATCTTATGTAGTCGCCAGTCCAGGCAGGCTGGCTATCTGGAAAATCTGCGGCACGGTCGCTTTCGCTGGCGATTATATACTGAGAACGAACAACAGTCCGCCGTCAATCAGTTCGAAGAGTGCCGCCTGGCAGACTTCGACTTGAACGGCTCGTGGGATCTGATTGGCGTGAGCGGAACCGATTTGATGCTGGCCGAGACGAATCGGCCCCTGCCTGGCACCGTGCAGATTGCCAGTGTGCAGACCATCAAAGCGGCAGCGCCTGTCAACACAGAGGGAACCCTCTTACAGACTGGCGACCTGAATAACGATGGCGTGCTGGACCTGCTTGCGTCGAGTGCTAACGGACTACAACTCTGTCTGGGAACCGCTGAGCGAAAAGCAGAGCAGACAGCGTATCTGAAAGACCAGGAGATCACATTCTCAAAGCCAATTCAAAAAGTTCTGCTCTATGACCTGAATCAGGATGGTAGTCTCGATGTGATTGCGCTCGCGGAGAACGAACTGATTCAGTGGCAAAATCAAGGCAACGACAATCATTGGATTGATATCTCACTCCGCGCCGAGCAGATCAAAGGCGAACTCAAGTCGGCCAGCGGCCGCGTGAATCATTATGGCATCGGCAGCCTGTTGGAACTACGTAGCGGCGCCATTTATCAACCGCAGATCGTAGCCGGTCAATCGACTCACTTCGGGCTTGGGAAACAGACGGTCGCTGAAGCAATCCGTGTCTTATGGACCAACGGTATCCCCGTGAACATCATCAACGCCAAAACCGATCAGCGGATTTATGAGAAGCAGACACTGATGGGCTCCTGTCCCTACCTCTATACCTGGGACGGCGAACAATTTTCGTTTTACACCGATTTACTCTGGGCGGCGCCGATTGGTCTGCAGTTTGGTAAAGGGATTGTCGCTCCCTGCCGTGACTGGGAGTTTCTCAAAATTGATGGAGACCGTTTGAAAGCAAAAGATGGTTTCTATGAGTTGCGGATCACCGAAGAACTTTGGGAAGCCGGTTACTTTGACACCGTCCAACTGATGGCCATTGACCATCCGGATGATGTGGAAATATTCTCGAATGAAAAAGTGGGCCCCCCTGATCTGGCTGCGTTTAAGATTCATACCGCGCAACGTCCGCAAACGCCGGTCGCCGCCGTCAATCACAAGGGCCGCGACGTTTTGCCTGAGATCAAAGAGGCCGACGATGTTTATGCGAAAACGTTCGACGAAAAATATCGACAGGGGCTGACCGAAGACCACATTCTGGAGCTGGACCTGAATACCAAGGCTGTGCAGAATACGAAAACGGCGCCCCGGATGAAACTGTTTCTGACCGGCTGGATTTATCCGACAGACACGGGAATTAACTTGGCACTATCGGAAAATCCATCCATGCCGTCCCCCCGGCCTCCTTCGTTGTCGGTGCCTGATGCAAAGGGGGAATGGAAAACCATCAAACCATTCATGGGCTTTCCTGGCGGGAAGACGAAAACGATCGTCGTTGATTTGACAGATCAGTTTCTGACGAACGATTATCGCGTGCGGATCGAAACAAACATGGAGTTTTATTGGGATCAGGTCTTTTTCACTGTGGACGAACCATCGGCTGAATTGATAACAAGCGCCTTACCATTGGAATCTGCGACATTAAAGCATCGCGGATTTTCTGCTCCGATCATTCATCCGGGAAATGGCCCGGAACGATATGACTATCAGAGTCTGTCAACCAGCATTCAGTGGCCGCCAATGCAGGGAGGCTTTACTCGCTATGGCGATGTGAAGCCGCTAGTGGAATCCGCCGACAATCGACTGGTGATTATGGGGTCGGGGGATGCGATGCAGCTTCGATTTGCTGTCCCATCAGAACCTGTAAAACCGGGTTGGAAACGAGATTTTATCCTGCATAACGTTGGCTGGGACAAGGACGCCAATCTGCATACGATTCTGGGTCAGTCGGTGGAACCGCTCCCATTTCGGGAGATGCGGGGCTATCCCTATCCTACCCAGCCGTATCCGGATGATAAGGTGCTGCAGCAGGATCGGGAACAATATCATACGCGTCAACTGGACAGTGCCCGCTTCTGGAACTATCTGCAGAAACCCTAAGCGGCATTTCATGAGTGCATTTGCCCGGCTGTTACGATAAAATAGGGGCGAACTTTTTCATTTCTCATATCAATCAGGTATACCACACGATGCAGTATTTCCTTCGTAGCATTTCCGTCGTTCTGCTGTTTCTCTGCACGACTAACGTCAGTCAGTCAGCCGAGATGTTGTATCCTCTGTCAGTTGCAGCCGCCGACAAAGGCCCCGTCTATGTGGCCGATCGGAAGCTACCGGGAATCTGGAGTGTGGAGAACGGCAAAGCCGCCAGTTTTTTCACTGGCTCCAAAGTCTTTCGCACTCCTTTGAATGCCGTTCGTTGTGTGACGGTTGACCCGCAAGGGCGGGTACTTGCCGGCGATTCGTCGACACGGGAAATCTACCGTTTCGAAAAGGCAGGCGACAAGCCGACGCCTTTAACCAACGGGGGGATTGGAATTCCCATGGATGTCGTCGTCACCAAAAGTGGCGATCTGTTAGTCTCAGATCTCGAATTGCATCGGATCTGGAAAGTCCCTGCAGCCGGAGGCAAACCAACTCTGTATGCCGAAGTCAGTGCGCCTCGTGGTCTGGCTCTAGATCAGGCGGAAAATCTCTGGGTCGTTTCAGGTACTGCAGACCAACTGCTGAAAGTGGCTCCTGATGGAAAAGTAACCGTCGTCGTCAAAGGTCGCCCCTTTAACTTTCCCCATGACGTCGTGGTACTCGAAGATGGGACCGCGATCGTCAGCGACGGCTACGAGAAAGCACTCTGGAAAGTCACCCCCGACGGGAAAACAGAAAAATGGGTCTCCGGAGAACCATTCAAAAACCCGGTCGGTATCGCGCTCTCGGGAAAAAACATCTTGGTCGCCGATCCACATGCCAAAACGGTCTTCTCCGTCAACCTGGAAAAGAAGGTTACCGATTTACTGAAGTCGGGGAAGTAACCGCTGGCACACCAGTTTGAACAAAACGATTTACTTCAGGGGTGCCTCAACGGGGATCGACCCCTTGGGCAGTTCAGCCGACTGTCTCGGGATCGGTTTTGTCATAGGTAGAGGATCGAAAAGCAGTTGGCCAGAAGTAAAGCTGCAAGCGGCAAAGATCAGAAAACAGCCGGTTAATAAGGCCTGCGCTACTGTTTTTCTCTGCGGGAGTCGACGCAGTTGCAAGGCGATCAGGTAACCTGCGAAGCTGTAAGACATTAGGGAAATGATCAACCATTTTCGTGGCGCAATTCTTTCGCTGACATGCCCTGACAGTTTCAGTTGTGCTGCCAGCTGACGGATGACGAGATCAATCTGGTCGATATATCCGGCCACAAGATAGAGTAGTGCGATGACCAGGGGCATCCAATATAAAAGAAAAAAAGTAAGACCACGCGCGCTGGGCGTATCGAGATTAAATAGAAAAGGCAACGGAGTCCGATTGGGACGTCTGTGGTATGCTCCCAGCTGGATCCATTGCTCCACAAAAATATGTAGGTAGGCCGTCATCCCGAATAGAATCAACAAACCAAAAATAGTAAATGTGCCAAAGTCGACCCGGACACTCACAAAGGGAAGCGTAACATTGTCTGGCGGAATCAGATTCAGCGACTCTAAAGACTTGACTCCATTCGTGGCTTCCAGAATGACGAGCAGAGAAAAGAAACAATAACTGATGAGTAGAAACAGAGTCCGGCGAATGGTGCGCGAGACTTCATCATGCTGTCTCTGCCAGGCCGAGTCCCCTTCTGCTGTTCGTGGAAAATGCTGAATGGTACGTGCCGGATAGAGCCAGCGAAACAGCCAGATACTACGGTTGGCAGGGCGTTGAATGAGTTGGTTCATGTGAATGCTTCAGGTCGGTTCGGAAACGGTGCAGGCAGTTGATCATAACTTGATACAAAACTGATTTTGGAACGCTTCCATTATCATACTCTGGATTTGGCCAGGTGTATACACATGGCGTGTGTTGAAAATTTCACTCCGATTTCACAGGCCCCTCGTTCCACCAGATCGAAAACCATTCGGCAGGCGATGCCTGGTCAGTCTCGCGCGGCTCAAAATTTCCGACTGCCAGGTCCAGGTCTCCGTCAGCATCGAAGTCACCTGCTTCAATGACCGCATGCTGCCCGTGGGAATAATCGAGCGGATGCGGAATAAACTCGCCTGGTTTCTGTTGCTCGTACCACACGATAGTATTTCGTGGTTCCTGATAGTCCCAGGTCATCGTGCAGGCGGCGAGATCGATGTCACCATCGCCGTCGAAGTCGCCATGCGTGGCACAATAGGCGCCCGTTAGTGGCGCAATGCGGTGATGCCGAAACGGAAACGAGCCCGTGTTTTCCAGCCATTGCAGCGAATGGCTGGGGCGGAGTTCGAAACTATCCATCGTATCGCCGTTCGTGTAGAGCAAATCGAGATTGCCATCCTGATCAAGATCCACCAGCGAGATGCTGGACGAACCATAGGCGGGATCGGGGGCCTGATAAACGGTCTCCTTTTTGAAGTGGCCGGCGCCCTGATTGATAAATGCGACGATGATTTCATGTTCCTGCGAGAACAGTGTAACGAAATCGAGCAAACCATCCTGATTGAAATCGGTAATCAGCATATGACTGGCGCCATGCCGATCATCGAGCACCTGTAAATCGAATTGAAGGTCTGATATGGAGGGAGAGACGTTTTTCAGATACAGCAGCTGGCCCGTATTTTGCCAGCCAAATTCTGCCACGATGATGTCGAGATCGCCGTCCCCGTCAAAGTCTGCTGCTTTGGTATCGGCGACACGCCCCAGCCCCTCCTGAAGATGCTGTGGCTGATACTTCTGTGTTTTCTCGTCGAACTTCAACAGTGTGACTTTCCCCCGGTCGTGATCCTCTGGACCAAAACTGCCCAGGTCTGCGATGAGATAATCGTCGTGTTGGTCCTGGTTCAGATCGGCACGTTCAATGTGTGCCGGGTGCTTCAGTTTTGCTAGAGATTGAAAAGTGGGTTTGCCTGCAGTAAACAGTATGCGACCGATTTCGCCCGAACCCAGGTCGGTGATCAATAATTCTCCCGCACCCTCTTTGCCGGGACGCCAGTTCAAATCAGAAACGCCGGGAAGTTGGTTGGCTACTGAATTTTGAATTTCCTGTTTTCGAAATGAGACGGGACCGGGCAGGGGATTCACTATCTGCCCAGGCAGTGCATGTTTTTCAGGTGCCTGGGAAACGAAGTATTGAATCACTTCAGGCATCGGTGGTACGCGCAGCTGCTTGTGTTGGGACTGTTCATAGTGGGCATACTCGCGCGGTATCTGCAGTCGCCAGAATTCTTTCGTCAGAACATTCGGATCAGGGCAGAGGTGACAGCTGCCGCAGAAGCTTTGGATCTCGGCGTGAAATTCCTCATAGCGTGCATCCGAGGAGAGTACCGTTTTTTGTTGAGACGGCGGTTCCTGTTTCTCGCACGATAGAGGCAAAGCGAGCAACAGGAAAAAGCAGAGGCGCGTCCACATTATTTCGACTGTTGCTCAAGGATTGGCTTGAGCACTTTTTCGAAGGCATCCGCCTGTCGGAAGAAACCGAGATCAGTGGGATGTGAACTATCGACCGTGCCCTCAGTATCGTCGCCTAACAATCCATCGCCTTCCAGATAATACAGGTTCTTGACACCCTCTTTTTTCAGACGATCATAAGCTTCGCGGAGTGCCAGGCGGCTGGTACGATGTCGTTCCTGGCTGCTTTTCTTTAGATACGCATTCGAATAGGTGCGGTCTTCTACAAGCAGGATCGGCGTTTCCGGGTGGGCGGCCCGCAACGTTTTGACCAGTGGTTCAGTCTCTTTGGCAACGACGGAGGCTGTCACGTTTGGCAGGCAATCCATGATAAATACACTCGCGTCAAGTTCGGCAATCAGTTTGGCGACCTCCGGTTCCATGCGACCATTGCCGGAAAATCCGAGATTGATCACCGGGCGATTCAGTCGACGTCCCAGAATCGCAGTATGTACCATTCCCGTGCGGGACGCACATCCCCCCTGAGTGATCGACGTTCCCCAGAAGACCAGTGGCTTATCTTTACCTGTTTCACGCGTTGGTGCTTTCCAGAGTTGACTGGATTCAGGGACACCAATTTCCACCGATGTGACACCATTGTATAGTGGAAGATACAGAAAATATTCGCGTGTTCCCGGAATCAAATCCGAGATTAGAG
Source organism: uncultured Gimesia sp. (assembly GCF_963976445.1). GTDB lineage: Bacteria > Planctomycetota > Planctomycetia > Planctomycetales > Planctomycetaceae > Gimesia. Next base: position 50,103 of record NZ_CAXBKP010000003.1, read on the forward strand.
TGACACTGTTTTCCTGTTTGGAAGGCTTGCCAACGGCCAGCCAGCGCCAGGTTCCTGATTCTGTTTTCACGTACAGGTCCAAGCCGCTCACGCCAGTCGCCGCCATATGGTTCATTGCCAGCGAGGGAGAGGTCAGTTTCCATTTGGCTTTAATCGTGGTGGCATCGGTAACAAAGCGGACGGCGATCCCTGCCGAATGTTTAGAGAGTGACCAGACAGGCGGACGAACAACGCCTTTGGCTTTCGCAGGCAAACGATGATAAAAGGCCTCTGTATCAGTCCAGCCCTTACCTTCCACACCAAGATCTGTGATGTCAAACCAATGTGTTTTGTCTTTCTCATCAACAGAGGACGGGGTGAGTGGCTGATCTGCTGCCATCGCTATTCGAAATGGCGATCCACAGAACAGCAGCGCCGCGATAATTGGTAATAGAAGGCGTTGTTTGAATTTCATGTTGATTCCTGTAGTCAACTCGGAAGTAATGATAAAAGGAGAGTCCCCTTCATCTTAACCACAGCAAATATGAAAAAGAAAGTAGACTATGCGGAATGAACGCGAAGTTTTTTCAAGTCGAATCGATTAAAAATCCATCTTGTTCAATTGAGCAATGAAGCTGGAGAGCTCTCGTCCCTGATCCAGAATTTGCTGCTGCCGTTTTTGATCTTTCAGATTGCCGGCCTCGTCGAATGCTTCATGGGCACTGGAGACAGCCGTCTGTGCAGGGAGCATGATACACCCCAAGCCTCCCAGAATGGCTCTTAAATGAACGAGCCCTCTCAGGCCTCCTAAGCCACCGGGCGAGGCACTCATGATCGAAACAACTTTGCCACGAAAGGCGGGTAGGGAACCGGGAGGATCACCTTCGTCAGCGCGGGTGGCCCAGTCTATGGAATTTTTCAATACCGCGGATAGTGAGCCATTGTATTCAGGGGAGGCGATCAGAATTCCGTCACAACCCACCAGCAGCTTCTTAAATTTGTGGGCGTGTTCGTTTTTCCCTTGCTTTGCTTCCAGGTCTTCATCAAACAATGGCATGGGATAATCGCGCAAGTCGATCACCGTCACATCGGCTCCTGCTTCTCGCGCTCCTTTGGCGGCAATCGCGACGAGGCGCTTATTATATGAATTCTCTCGGGTACTTCCTGCAAAAGCGACAACACGCGGTTGATAACTCATCGCTCTGAATCCTTTCCGTGTTAGCAGAATCCTCGATATCGTTTGCCTGTTTCATTGTTGTAGATTTACTGCTGTTTTTGAAAGGTAAGAGGGGGGTATTTCCTATAGTTTTAGAAATTGGTTGCATTTTCATTTATCAGGGAATGGACGTGATTCGATTTTTGAACAGCCATATCAAGTTCAATAAAAAAAGAGTTGATCTCAGGTCAGATCAACTCTTTCAGTTTCTATTTCGTTCAACTCGATGTTGGAGAATCAGAATTCGCCGAGCACCTCACCGTTCGCCCGCGTTCCTAACGCGCGCCAGATATCTAGCGAGATATTTTCGCTGATTGTACGAACTGAACCGTCCGCCAGAACCGCATTGACGACTCCGATATGATGGCTCCGCGAAGTAATGATCGCATAAGTCGGTGAGCCGGCGTTGCCATCTCGGCCTTCCTGCCAGGAATTGTAGTCGACGTCATATTCCGTTCCTGAGTCTGTGAACGGAACATAGGTGTTGGGGTTCATTGTGACGGTGAATCCAGTGTGGTGCACACGACCATCGGGCCATTCCGTATGTCCGGTTGCAGGATTCACTTTCAGACTTGAGCCTGATGCCGCCATGGTGGCTGCCTCGGATGCAGTATTGGGGATCGTTGTACTGGGGGGGCCAGCGTTGCGAGTATAAGGTTGCCAGCCTTTGACTTCCGAAGCCAGGAGTGTGTTGCTGGTACCATCGGTGAATGCCGCCATGGTCAAACTGGCATTCGGATAAAAGGCACCATTGCCTCCACTGCCATTGGTAGGATCAAAGACAAACCAGGTTCCATAGTTGAAACCGTAATTGGTGGGGTACAACTTGACTTTTCCGCCGCCGGGATCACGAACCTGATCACTTTTTGGATCACTGGGGCAGGCATAAACGGGAATTTTCAAACCATCAATGGCAGTTTGAAAGTCCCAGGCGATCGAGAGATCGACATTGTTATACAGGTTGCCTTGCTCCAGTAACGGTAAGATGCGGCCATGAACGCCCCATGAACCATTGCTGCCGGACGTGGACAAGGAAAGATCCACGCTTGCGCCGGGAGGCAGATAACGATAACTGCTGGCATAGTTGTGTACGGCCAGTCCCAGTTGTTTCAGATGATTTTTGCATTGCGTTCTGCGGGCCGCTTCGCGAGCCTGTTGTACTGCCGGCAGCAGCAAGGCGATTAAAATCGCGATGATAGCGATCACGACCAGTAATTCAATGAGTGTAAATCCACGTTTGTTGCGCATTTCAGCGATTCCTGTAGAGGTCTTTATTTTCGTTCTATTTCCAATATCCTATCTCTTAACGGGAGCAAAGCGTGTACCAAAGTCCTTGTTTTCAAGAGGCTTCCGTCAATTTCTGAGTCGCTGGTTCGGTTTGTAACGAGTTAGGACTCGATGACCGGATTTAGATTGCAGAAGTCTCCACAGAGGTGTCAGAGAAACAGACAGGGGCGCTGAAATTCACGACAGGTGGGTTGTTCGAATTGAGTAGAAGAACGTCATATTTAACAGGTCCACACAAGAATTCTGGCTGATCTGACAGGTTCATTGTATTTTATCCTCCCTGTTTGTCATAAAATAAGAAGAATCAGGGAAGTGTCCGTGGGACGAACCGGTGTTCGGAAGAAGGCTGGTTCAAAGTTTGCAGGATGCACATCACAGAATTCAAAACCGTTCTCATTTTAGTAAGAAAAGGCACTCCGATTGATGCGCTGGCCGTTGAGGTACCAGATTCTGATTCCAATGGTCGGCATCATGGTATGCGCCATTGTCAGTGTGACGCTATTACACGCCTATCTCTCGACCAATCAGATTAAGCTACAGATTCGTGATCAGTTCCGACAAATCGCACATACTTTAAACGAGGCCACGTTTCCGCTCACAGCAGCGGTTTTAAATCAAACCAAAGGCCTTTCCGGAGCTGATTTTATACTCGTCAATCAGCAGGGCGATGTACTGTCTTCAACCCGTCCTGATTTTATTCCCTCCACAGTCACACAGACTCCTCCCGAATGGAATGAGTTGCAGATTTCCGATGTGATTCAAACCGGAGACGCCCACTTTTTTCATTCTGTCGTGCAGATTCAACCCCGTGGTCGCACACAGATGCAACGGTATCTGCATATTTATTACCCGGTCAAGGAATATCGGGAAGCACTTTCGAATGCGATCTATCCTTCTCTCCTTGCAGGCAGCATCGCTTTAGTGATTGTTGCTTTTCTAGCGACTGTGATCGCTGCACGCGTCACACGTCCTTTGCAGCGACTTGATCGCAAAGTGGCACAGATAGCGCATGGAGATTTTCAGCCCATGGTCCTGCCAACCCGTGATGATGAGATTCGTGACTTGAGTATTTCCATCAACCGGATGGCAGAACTGTTAGGCGATTACGAAGACGAAGTTAAACGCAACGAACGATTGAAAACGTTGGGACAATTGCGGGGCGCCATCGCGCATCAATTGCGGAATGCTGTCACCGGGTGCCGCATCGCGCTCGATTTGCATCTCCGCAAATGCCCCGTCGATCAACAAGATGAAACCTTACAGGTAGCCAATCGTCAGTTGTGTATGATCGAACAATATCTACAGAGTTTTCTGGAGAATAAGGGGGGGCACTTTTCCAGTTTAGAACGAGTTAATCTGAGTGAAATCGTATCCAAAGTCATCAGTCTGGTCACGCCAACAGCCAGGCACTTCGGTATCGAAATTAAAGACGCGTCTGTTGCAGAAGAAATTATGATCCAGGGGGATGCCGAATCTCTGGAACAACTGATCTCTAACCTGCTGCTGAATGCCATTGAAGCAGCCGTTCCCGTTGAGTCAGAAAAAGGATTGGAATCAGCCGATCGCGGGCAGATCAGTATCCAACTGTTTCAAAGCGATTCGGAGTCTGTTACTTTGGAAGTACAGGATACAGGCCCCGGTCCGGAGCCTTCGATCGTGAATAAAATGTTTGAACCCCTGGTGACAGCCAAAAAAGATGGAACCGGGCTGGGTTTATTTGTGGCCAGAGAAATCGTGCAGAATCATGCCGGTGAGATCCGCTGGGAACGACGAAATCAGAAAACATGTTTTATCGTCGAGTTGCCTCTGGTAAATGTGGAGAAAGAGTGTGTCGAAACTACTAATTGTTGATGACGAAGAATCTATCTGTTGGGGGCTCAGCCAACTAGGCGAAAGCCACGGCCATCAGGTGATGACGGCTTCGACCGCAGAGCAGGCTTTAAGCCTGGCAGAAGAAGAACGCCCCGATGTTGTTGTGATGGATGTTCGCTTGCCCGGTATGGATGGGTTGACCGCCATGCAGGGGCTCTATGATCGTATCGGTCCGGTCCCCGTGATCGTGATTACGGCATACGGTGATTTGCAGACTGCAGTCGAAGCAGTCCGCAAGGGGGCCTTCGATTATATTGTGAAACCATTTGATTTGAATCAGATGGAACAGGTATTGGATAAAGCCATCAACGAATCGCGGCGCGAAGAACATTTGCCCGGTGAACCCCGTCAGGTAGAAGGTCTGGTTGGGTCTACGCCGGAGATGCAGAATGTGTTCAAGTCGATTGCATTGGTTGCTGGCTCCGAAGCGAGTGTGCTGCTTTCCGGAGAAAGCGGCACGGGAAAAGAGCTGGCGGCACAGGCCATTCATCGTTTCAGTGAACGTGCTTCCGGTCCTTTTGTAGCGGTGAATATTGCCGCGCTCAGTGAATCTCTGGCAGAAAGCGAACTGTTCGGCCACACGCAAGGCGCTTTCACCGGTGCCGACTCAGCGCGGGTCGGCTTTCTCGAACAGGCCGATCAGGGGACGCTGTTTTTGGACGAAGTCGCAGATATCCCGCTCTCGATACAGATCAAACTTTTAAGAGCACTTGAGGAAGGGGAAGTCTTGCCCGTCGGTTCGAATCAGCGTGTCAAAACCAATTTTCGAGTAATTGCTGCCTCGCACCGTAATCTGGAATCATTAATCAAACAGGGGAAATTTCGTCACGATCTCTATTTTCGATTGTGCACGTTTCAGATCGAGATCCCTCCTTTAAGATCGCGCGTAGGTGATATTCGTGTGCTCGCCGAATTTTTCCTGGAACGGTTTGTCGATCGCCAGACAGGTATGCAGCACCGTTTAACTCCGGAAACGATTGTCGAACTCGAACGACGTCCCTGGTATGGTAATGTACGTGAGTTGCGAAATGCGATTGAACATGCAGCGCTCCGGGCACGCGGAGGGACAATTTTACCCGAGGATCTACCGCCTCCCGTTTCTAAATCATTCCTGGGAATGGATGAAACCGAGACCGGTTCTGACGCACAGATCGCCGCGCTGCTCAAGCAGTGGGCCGAACAGCAACTGGCCGATCCTGAACAGGCAGCAGATATTTATGAGAAGTTGCTGGCATTGATCGAACCGCCCGTGATGGAAATCGCTTTAGACAAATTTCATGGGCAATGTGCGCCGGCCGCTCGTTGTCTGGGCTTGCATCGGACCACACTAAGTAAGAAACTGAAACAATACGGAATTGAAAATAGTTGATCTATTCTACTAAGGTAAGTCAACATGAGACTGATGTCGCGCTCCATTTTAATGTTGATGTTCACGTTGCTGACTCTAAAGAGTTCACTGACGTATGCTGTCGAAAAAAAACAATCGAAGCCGTTGAACTTTGTGTTCATTCTAGTGGATGATCTTGGCTATATGGATGTGGGTTGTAATAATCCGGATACCTTCTACGAGACGCCGCATATCAATCAGCTGGCGAAAACCGGGATGCGGTTTACCAATGGTTATGCTGCCAATCCGGTCTGTAGCCCTACTCGCTATAGCATCATGACCGGAAAATATCCGACACGCGTTGATGCCACGAATTTCTTTTCCGGCAAACGGGCCGGGAAATTTTTGCCCGCACCACTCAACGACAAGATGCCTTTGAATGAAGTTACTATTGCCGAAGCTCTCAAAGAACACGGCTACTCGACATTTTTTGCCGGGAAGTGGCATCTGGGGCCGACGGAAGAATTCTGGCCGGAAAATCAGGGCTTTGATATCAACCGGGCAGGCTGGCACCGTGGGGGACCTTATGGTGGTAAAAAATATTTCTCACCTTATGGGAATCCTCGTTTGACTGACGGACCAGATGGAGAGCATCTCCCCGATCGACTGGCCAGCGAAACCGCGAAGTTCATCGACGCACATCGAGAACAACCCTTCTTCGCTTATCTTGCCTTTTATTCTGTACACACACCTTTAATGGGACCAAAGCCTTTGGTCGCCAAATATCGGGAGAAAGCCAAACGGCTGGGCTTGACTGAGAAGGAAGAATTCGCCGACGAAGAACAGGTGTTTTCCGTCAATGAAAAACGGCGCGTAAGAATTCTGCAGAATCATGCTGTCTATGCAGCGATGGTCGAATCGATGGACCGAGCCGTTGGCAAAGTACTGAAACAGTTAGAAACTTCAGGATTAGCAGACAATACCGTGGTCATACTGACTGCCGATAATGGTGGCTTGAGTACGTCCGAAGGTTCGCCCACCTCGAACCTGCCTTTGAGAGGAGGCAAGGGCTGGTTGTATGAAGGGGGCATTCGGGAAGTCTTTTTGATTCGCTGGCCGGGCGGGACGAAGCCGGGGAGCATCTGTGATGAACCGGTTATCACAACCGATTTTTATCCCACGATTCTGGATCTGGCCGGTCTGCCTGCAAAGCCAGAACAGCATCAAGATGGCGTCAGTCTCAAACCTTTATTAACAGGTCAATCGGGATTGAACCGTGATGCCTTGTACTGGCACTATCCGCATTACTCTAATCAGGGGGGCATTCCCGGCGGTGCGATCCGCAAGGGAGACTGGAAACTGATTGAACGATTTGAAGATGGCCGTGCGCAACTTTATGACCTGAAACAGGACATCGGAGAACAGACAGATCTTGCGTCAAAAGAGCCTCAACGGGTTTCTGACATGCGTCAACAATTGCATCGCTGGTATCGGGACACCGATGCAAAATTTTTACGCGCGAAGCCGAATGGACCACAACCCTGGCAACCTGAGAAATGAGGGGACGAATTGGGATGTGATCTAACGGCAACCACAGTTTTTCTTGATGGGAACCACTTCACGAAAAATTAAAAATTGATAATGTGCACAGTGAAATATTTCGTTGTCGGTCCTTTCATTTCCTGTTGATTTGTTATAATTCAGTGAGTCACTTGGATTTGTGATACAAGATCATGTTCGAACATTCACTTTGATATTGCATTTCTCTAATCAAACTCTATCAATGATTGAGACGTTGTATGGCACAGTCTACTTTGCCGGAACAGAGCGAAAAATACGCCCAAAATCTGAGCCTGCTAAGAGATAATCTTAGTAGTGTGATCAGGGGGAAGTCAGAAAGCATCGACATGATGATCGTGGCTTTGCTTTCCAATGGGTCCGTGTTGATGGAAGACGTCCCGGGTACCGGTAAGACCACGCTGGCCAAAGCGCTCGCCCGCTCGCTGGATGTTCCCTTTAACCGCGTGCAGTTCACTCCCGATCTGCTGCCGACGGATATACTGGGGTCTTCTATCTATAATCCCGTTGATGGTACTTTTAATTTCCGGGAAGGCCCCATTTTTTGCAATATCTTGCTGGCTGATGAAATCAACCGCGCTTCGCCTCGTACGCAATCGGCTCTGCTGGAAGCCATGAGTGAATCGCAGGCCACCATTGAAGGAGTCCGTTATATACTCCCTTCCCCGTTCTTTGTATTGGCAACTCAGAATCCCGTCGACTTTCATGGCACCTATCCCTTACCAGAAGCACAACTGGATCGTTTCCTGATTCACTTGAAGCTGGGTTACCCGGACACAGAACATGAAATCGAAATATTGTTTGCTCAATCGACCGAGCACCCCGTGGACCATTTGGAACGGGTGCTTAACCATGAAGAAGTCGTGCAGATGCAGGATCAGGTTAAAACCGTACACGTCGAACACAGCGTGGCCCGTTATATGATCGATCTGGTAAATGCCACACGGAACGATCCCCGGCTCAAACTGGGCGTCAGTCCCCGCGGTTCGCTGATGCTGTTCCGTGCGGCTCAGGCAATGGCATTTTTGAAAGGCCGGAATTATGTGTTGCCTGACGATGTGCAACATATGGCAGACTACGTCTTAGCGCACCGTTTGATCTTAACCTCGAAAGCAAAATACAGCAGTATCACCAAAATGGATGTGGTATCTGATATTGTTCATAAAGTGAAGGTACCCAATTAACCGCACATAAGGAGCTTACGTTTTCAGAGGACGTAATCGGGAGTTCCAAAAATAATAAGTGTGAGTTTCATTTCAACTCAATAAGCAAGAAGTATTGAATTAGTAATGCATGTTTCGGAGTACGATCCTTATTCACCGACGATCCGAAAAAAAGATTCGTTTACGAATCGCCTGCTGTTAGTGCGCATGCACAAGCATTACTGGTACTACCGAATGACCTATCCGGGGAAAATCCTGTTGTTCGCGTTTTTTCTGTCCGGTGTCGGTACAATTTCCGTTTCCGTTCCGATCTATAATTTGTTTAGTGCGCTGCTGGCGCTCATTCTTATCGATGGAATTGTCTCTTGGATATTTCGACCCCGCTGTGATCTGCAAGGAGATTTTCCAGCTCAGACTACAGCCGGCCAACCAGCCATTGGTCATTTTACCGTGACGAATAAGGGGTGGTTACCGATTTACGATATGGCGGTTTCCTTTCGCTGGCTGGAAAAACCACTCTCACAAACCGACCGGGACGACACACTGGAATGTCTGCCGCGCGGAGAATCTGTCGATGTGAGCGTAACGATCGACGCGCCTCAAAGAGGTTTTTACGCGCTTCCCAAACTGGGCGTGCATACGTTGTTCCCGTTTCATCTCAACCGTTCGGGTAGCGCAGCCCTGCCGGGAAAATCGCTGTTGGTACTGCCCGCCTTTCATCAATTGACGAGTGTTGATTTACCGGTTGGCAGTAAATTTCAGCCCGGGGGCATCGCGTTGACTTCCAATATTGGAGAATCTCCTGAATATATCGGGAACCGGGAATACGTTCCCGGTGAACCGGCGCGACGACTTGATTTTCGTTCCTGGGCCCGGCTGGGAAAGCCAGTTGTGCGCGAATATCAGGAAGAATATTATTGCCGGATTGCTATGATACTCGATACTTATATGCCAAATGATGACTGGATGATCCGCATACAGAAAGGGATCAGTCAACGTTATCGATCCACCGCAGATCACACGCAGTCTATGAATGCTCTGGAAGCGGGGATCAGCCTGACAGCTTCCATCGCAGATGCCTTGTCCCGCGGAGAGTATCTGATTGATCTGTTCGCTGCCGGCCCGGAATTATATGTGTTTCGCGCGGGACGTCATACGGCACACTTCGATAATGTGCTGGAAATTCTGTCTTGTGTCGATCGTTGTCCCGATGATCCGTTCGAGACGATCGGCCCGGCTGTCTTTGAAGAACTATCGAATGTCTCGACAGCCGTCTGTATTTTTCTAGACTGGGACGAGCAGCGCGAAAAAATGGCACGGGCTGTCTTGGACTCAGGCTCCAGCCTGAAAATGATCATCATTCATGATGGGGAAACAACGTTGCCTTTTAATTCGGATGAATTCGGGCAGGCCTGGCATTTCACGCCCGATGAAATTGCCAAAGGGAAGGTGGAATCGATATGAATGCGCAGCGTACGATCGCATTCACGATGCTCAGCCTGGAGGCCGCCGCCTTTGGTATGTTGTCGGAAACCCTATTTTTCTCTTCAAGTATTGTGATTCTGGCCGCATTATCCTATTTCCCGATTTTGCGTTTTCCATTTTCACGGCGCCAGGTCTTCTGGGCAACCAGTGTGCTGGCCATTCTGTTTCTCATCAAATACATGATCTCGCAGCATGAATTTCCTCTGGATCAAATGGCAATTCGAACGCCTTTAGCATATGCGGCTGCGCAGTTTGTGATGACCATCCAACTTCGCCAGATGTTCGATCAACACTTTGTGCCGTGTCTGCCGATCTCGTTTCCTTTGTTCGGAGTCGTCGTGTTCCTGCTGACGGGGGATATTCTGGTCCATGGTCTGCGAGGAGTGTTTTATCAGGTCCTGGTTTTCACTTACGTCCTGTTGACGGGAGTCTTTTGCCAGCTGGGGCATGCGGTTCGTAAGCAGAGCAGGAATCAGAAAAAAAATTGGTCGATCTATTTCATTCGTGCGAACATCTTTGCTGTGATCTGGTTGTTGGGCTGGTTGATGGCGACCGGTTTAGATCGTTATGAGCGTGAGCTGGATCAACTCTACTATCGCCTGATTGAACCGCGCACTTCTGGAATTGCTTCTCGCGCTGGTTTTTCATCAATTTCAAGACTGGGCAGTCTGTCTAAACAGTTTGATGCCGGTTCGGAGCAAGTCCGCCTACGCGTCAAATCGACTGATGAACCGGGGTACTTACGTGGTCGTGCTTTTGTGCAGTTCTTTAACTCGGAATGGCATTCAGAAGTCGGTGCTCATAATGCACCGACCATCGGAGTCCCACCTGCGGGGGTCACAACCGACATCCTGCAAGAAGGAACCTGGTTCCAGTTAGAGCAGGCAAAATCTTCCCACTGGATTGAGTATCAAATCTGGTCTGATATCCCTCAGCATATTTTTGCACCTTTAAATACACCTTTGGTATATGCTGTTGCTAACAATATGCAATTCGATAATCAGGATGTACTGACATCACGGTCTCTGGAACACGGTTATCCTTACTTGTTGTATTTTCCTCGTAACCAGCTGCCTCACCGACTGGAATCAATACAGTCCCTGGAACGCCTTTTGCAACTTCCGTATGACATTTCTCCCGAAATAATACAACTGGCAGATCAGATCTTTGCCGGCTGTAAAACGTCTGCTGAGAAAATTGCTCGGATTCAAACCTATTTTCCGAATAATTATCAGTATGAATTAGGGATCTCTGTTCCGGCCGGCGAAGATCCGCTCACCTATTTTTTACTCGAGAAGCCAAATGCGCATTGTGAATATTTCGCTTCAGGATCAGCTTTGTTATTAAGGCTGGCAGGAGTTCCCTGTCGTTATGTCACAGGGTATGTTGTCCGTGAAAGAAATCACTATGATCAATTCTGGATTGCCCGCAACAGGCACGCGCACGCCTGGGTCGAAGCCTGGGATGATCAGCAAGGCTGGGTTACGGTTGAGTCCACCCCCTCCTCGGGACAACCCGACTATCGCACCCCCGGTTCTGCCAGACAGTATTGGGAGTCGTTTATCGGGCAATTTTCCCGCCTGAAAGCAGCTCTGCAGCAAGGTCAGTGGATTATGGCGTTTTCAGAGGCACAGCTCCCGCTGGCATTGCTAGTCTGTGGTGTGGCCCTCTGGTTTGGTTTTCGTTGGGGCATTCGCGTCTGTCGCAGACGACTTCAGGAGCGCGCCGCGTTTCGGGAATCGCCGCTCCATATTCAGGAACTGCATCTGCTGCTGGCTCAGATGGACCGTCTGATGGGCAAACATCAGCTCATACGCAAGCCCGGCGAGACGTTGACGCAGTTTTCCCGGCGGATTCAAAGCCAACGTGTTTCTGAATGGTATCAAATCTACGCCAGCAGCCGCTTCATGCCGGAAACTGCAGCGACAACGGAGTTAATTGTCCAGTTAAAACGGCAGTTACAGGAATTCCGCAACCAAAAATCACTCACATGAGGCCTGTAGCGGCAGATTTTGCAGGTCAAAATGGGCTTGGCAGGCAACCCCGGTCTGGCTAGAATCCGACCCTCATCTCTCACTTCTCAACTCAATCATTCCTATTTTGTACTCACGATTCTCAAAGACGAGCAGTCTGTTCGCCTTGTTTGCGTGCGCCTGCTGATAAAACTCTAGAAAATGAAACGGGATTCTCTCAATGAAAGTTCTCTCAAAAGTACTCATCATCGCGATCATTCCCAGCATGTCTTTTTTGGCTTCCGGATGTGAAATGCTTCCGCATGCGCTAAAGCCCGGCCAATGGCATAAGCTGAACCGTGGACCGGCTCCACGACAGGACACCTACTTCTCCGTTCCCGATCATATTCCGGAACTGGAACAGGAAAAAAGTTCGCAGAACGTCGGCGAATTTCGTCCACGCCAGGTACATTGAAACTGAAAAGCAGGGTAGTCCGTGTGGTTACTAATTGAGTTTCCCACGGGTTGGTTTGGGAAAAGTCTGGCGGTCCAGAACTTCATTGTTCAAACTCTTCAATTCAACGGTCATCGTTCCTGAACCTTGTTCGCAGGTCAGCAGTAGATAGCTGTCTTTCCCTGCCAGAAACCGCGAGTGCGGATCTGCGTACTGTGTACCCGTTCCACTGAGGGATGTGTTGTAATAAGTCAATCCATCCAGTTCGGCCCGCTCAGTAAAATAGCCGAATCCGGTCACACAAATGGTCCCCCTGCGAAACAGCTGGTGCCAGCCTCCCTGCAGCTGGCTACGGATATTCGCATTCCGCTCGTTGTAAAGAGTAACAATCTTTCCCGGAGCTTTGGTCATGATTGACTCATACCAGCGGTATTGATCGGAATTCCGATCGAACGGATGACAGGTTTGCCACGTTGTGCCGAAGTCTGAAATGTGGTTGAAATCGAGGCCGATGAAACGAAGATCAAACTTCGGGATATCAAAGTGCCATTTCCATTCCTCATCGGGCAGTTCGAAAAACCGCCGAAACGCAGTCGCTTCCACATCATAGACCGCATGCGCGGGGCGTGTTTTTCCACGGGGATGAACCTCGCGGTCATGATTTCCCAGGATCGGCATGAATGGCGTCGATTGAAATAATTTCGGGTAAGCGTCAATCAATTTGACGTATGGCTTGATGCATGCGTGCTGTCCACCTCCACAGACCTGCCAGAGATTGCTGATGTTATCTCCCGCAGTCAACAACAGGTGCACGTCTTCTTTGAGCAGATTTGATAAGTCGGGTTTCGACTGCCAGTCAGCGACAATTGCCACCCGTAGCGTCTCAGTTGGATACGCTTTAAACGTATTCACGGCAGACTGCTGGTTTCCTGTTTTTACCAAGTAGTGGTAAGTCGTATCTTGATGCGCGAGAGGGATTTCGACATGATGCAGCGTGGTTGCTTCTTCCAGCCGAATGGTTTCCATCGTCTCGGGCGAAACTCCATAACACACGACAGAATCACCGGGCTGTTCGGTGAGCCAGTTCACCACGATTTTGTCTGGTTGGTTCGATTTATGAGTCAGCCAGATCCGTTCAATATCAGCAGCAGAGACCAATTGCGGCGCAACACAGATACAGATCAGCAGCAGTAAAGTTCGCATGGGGCGTCATTCTAAAATGAGTGTTATTACAGGAGTGCATAATTGGTATAATTGTGACAATTCGGTTGCCGCTGAAGCAACTGACGGTCACTGGTTTCTCATTCAAATAGTTTAAAATATGAGAGAAAATACTGCTTCCATTTCCAAATCTTGTATGACACATGTTCGGGGTTGCTAATGCCTCTTCCAATGCATATTCTTTAAATATAAGTCTGCCCTTCAGTTAATTGTTTTCATATTACTAAAATTATGCTGAATTTAGAACAGGATGAGAACTCGAAACGTATCCAGACTTCTCCCAAAATAACCAAAACAGAGAAGCACCGTGGGCGATTTACACGCAAACAAATCATCGTTTCGCTTTTGATACTGGTTCTGATTTTCCTGGCAATTCCCACTTTAGGCGAACTTGCTGTCTGGAGAGGAAATATCTGTCTGGAGAAACGGGATCATAAGGCCGCATTGTTCTGGTTGACTACAGCCCAGTATCTAAAAAAAGATTCCGCAGAACTACACTTCCTTTTAGGAAAAACTTACAGACGACTGGAACAATTTGATCGTGTCGAGACACATTTCAAAATCGCCCATCAGTTAGGTTGGGATGTCAAACTGCTTGAACGGGAACAATGGATTGCTCTGGCACAAACAGGACAATGGCTGAAAGTCAAATCATTTTGGCCGGAACTTTTCAGCAATCCAGGTTCTGATGGTCCTGAAATCAGTAAAGCTTATGTGACTGGTTGTCTGTCGCAGTTACAAATTAATGACGCACGTAAAGTTCTGGATGCCTGGCAGGCAGAGTACCCGAAAGATCCTGATTCGTACCGCTTACGTGGCCAGTTAAGTGAGGCGATGCTGCAGTGGAAAGATGCAAGCGATGCCTATGGTCAAGCGCTGAAATTAGATCCTTCTCGAAAAGACATTCAGCTATTATTAGCAAAATCACTCTTTGAAATCGGTAAGTTTCGGCAAGCGGAATCATTGTTAAGAACATATCTTCAAGTGTGTCCTGAAGATCCGGAAGCAAGCTTATACATTGCTCAATGCCTGGCTAAACTAGGTCGAGGTGAAGAGGCCCGCATCATATTGGCACGTTTAATTGAAAAGAATCCAGATCAGTATGACCTCTTATTGGCCTTAGGAAGACTTGAGCTTTCGTTGGATGAAAATCAAGACGCACTCAAATATTTACGAAGTGCAGAAAAGCGAAGGCCCGAAGACGTTAAGCTCCGTTTTGCATTGGGGAAAGTGTTGCAAAAAACGGGTCAGACTCTTGAGGCAAAAAAACATTTCGATTTTGTGAACGAATCAAGTGCTCCCTTACTTCGACTTAAAAAAGCAATCGACGAACTGTTACTTAACCCTGGTGATCTGGAATTGAGATACGAAATCGCCATGATTTCATGGAAATATAAATCACATGAGGAGGGAGTCAAGTGGCTTCTTAGTCTATTGAAGCTTGATAATTCGCATCTCCCTACGCATCGTTTTCTGGCCGATTACTACTCCAGTATCGGTGATCAGGAACAGGCTGAAAAACACCAAAATAGTATTATCAGACTCAAATCAAAATCTTAGCACATCTGATCATTGAGCCATTTTCTATTGAAGACAGAAATCTAAATGAAGTATTCAGGTACCGTCATCATAAGACTTCTATCG
Source organism: uncultured Gimesia sp. (assembly GCF_963976445.1). Lineage (GTDB taxonomy): Bacteria > Planctomycetota > Planctomycetia > Planctomycetales > Planctomycetaceae > Gimesia. The sequence goes on from NZ_CAXBKP010000003.1 coordinate 65,281, forward strand.
GGAATGCTCGTGGGATTGTCCCTCGTTGGTTGCAGTACAAATCAGCCAGAATCCACCTTCGTTGATCAGCCTGCAGCTGAATCACAGAATGAAAACAGTGTAGGGAGTGAGAATCCTCCTGATTTCATTGATACGACCCCCAGAACGGTCAAGCAGTTTATTCCCAAAAATGGGCAGGAAGCGGGCCAGCATGCGGTTCTTGAAACTCTAGGAACAGGCGTCGCATTACTTGATTATGACAATAATGGGCTTTGGGATCTGTGCCTTCCTGGTGGTGGGAAATATGACAATGAACCAAAAGTAATTGGTCTTCCTTCTGCCTTGTTTCGGCATGAACAATGGGAGCAATATGAAAATGTAACCAGTCCGTCAGGGCTTCAAACCGATTTAGTCTATTCTCATGCTGCCATCCCCGGAGATTACGACAACGATGGCTTTCAGGACCTGCTGTTCACTGGATATGGGAATATTCTCCTGTTCTTTAATAATGGGGATGGAACATTTGATGAAGTATCTCATCACGCGCAGCTTGTGAATCAAGCTTGGAGTACCGCTGCAGCTTGGGGTGATATCAACCGTGACAGTGTGCCAGATCTGTATCTGGTGAATTATCTCAATTGGTCACTTGAGAATAATCCTGAGTGCTATCAGGCAGAAGGCCGTGACTCCTGCTCCCCTACCAAATTTTCCGCGATATCAGATCGCTTGTTTCTGGGAAATGGTGATGGCACATTTCGAGATGCGTCTCTGGAAGCTGAATTGGTCGAGGGAGGTAAAGGGCTGGGAGTGGCCATTGCCGACCTGGATTTGGATGGTGATGTTGATCTTTATGTGACCAATGATACAACCCCCAATTTTCTCTACCGTAACGATGATCAAGGCAAATTAACAGAAATTGGATTGCAAAGCGGGACTGCACTGAGCGATACCGCTGAGGCAGATGGAAGTATGGGAGTTGATGTCGGTGATTTAAATCTTGATGGCTTACCTGATCTCTGGGTTACAAATTATGAAGAACAGAGCAACGCCCTTTATCGTAATATGGGAAATAACTACTTTGAACATGTGAGCAATCAATTCGGTGTGGCGGCGGTAGGCACAATTTATGTTGGTTTTGGAACTTTATTCTTCGATTATGATTGTGATAGTGATGAAGATATTTTTGTCACAAATGGCCATGTCATGCTCCATGCTAGGAACTCTCCCTACAAACAACGCCCTTTACTGCTCGAAAACAGGGATGGAAAACAGGTGATCAATGTTGCCGATACTGCTGGGGATTATTTTAAATCATCTCATGTCGGACGTGGAGTTGCATCCAGTGATCTAGATAATGATGGTGATCTCGATTTGGTCACGACACACAGTAATTCTCCTGCGGTACTACTTACAAATCAAACAAAGCAGTCCGGAAACTGGTTGCGACTTCATTTGATTGGTGTGCAGAGTAATCGAGATGCTATTGGTGCACGGATCAAAGTTGAGACAGCGCAGGGGATGCAAGTGCGACAAATCAAAGGCGGCACCAGCTTTCTTTCCTCGTCTGATTTACGATGTTTTCTGGGGGTAGGAAATACCTCAGAGATAAAACAAATCTCAATTCTCTGGCCCTCTGGGACCGAACAAATACTAAAGAGCATTTCTGCAAACCAGACAATGACCATCATCGAAAAATGAGAAGTGAATACTACTGTCTTATTGCGAAGCACCTTTTTAATCTTTGTTTATGAACAGCCTTAGCACTGTACATTTTCGGTTATGATAGAAGGCACTCGCGTTTTACTCTTCGAACTAAGGGGCACGTTCAATGTATCAGTTGTGCTATCTCCGCTCCCATAATATGATTTAGAGTCATCAAAAAAAACTCTTATTTTTTGATTCGTCAGGTTGCACTATTTTTGATGCAGCATGCTTCATTGGTATTTAATCCACTGTTGATTACTTCTTATTTTCTGGGAATGAAATTCCAGAACAGACAGGGTCTTTAGAAAATGTGTAAAAATATTCTAATCAATTTCTCGTTCTTATTATTGCTTACTTTATCGGCGTGTGGTGGCGGGAGTGATGGCCCTGAACTTGGTATTGTTACTGGAACAGTTACATTAAATGAACAACCTGTCTCAGGTGCTCTTGTTTCTTTTGTTCCTAACGCGACGAAAAATACAACGGGCCCCGCTTCAACGGCAACAACTGATGCCGGTGGAAAATTTACTTTGAAAGCACCTGGAAATCGTGATGGCGCCGTGATCGGATTCCATCGAGTCGGTGTGCAATGTCCTGGTGTCGTGGGTGTGAATGTGAGTACTCCCGATGGCGGTTCCGGTAGTGCGACAGACAATTGTAAAGTACCCGCGAAATATACCGATCCCAATAAATCGGGAATCACTGTTGAAATTAAATCTGGCGAGAATGATATTCCAATCAAACTAAGTTCAAAGAAATAGTTATTATTTGAGTTAATCAAGCTGATTGAATTTCTTTGTTAAATCGTTTTATTACTTCATTTAGTTAAGGATCTGTCTATGTCATCATTGAAAGCACTTCTTTTTGAAAAGAAGAATTCATTATTGAAGCGTGGTTTCACGCTGATTGAATTATTGGTCGTGATTGCAATTATTGCCATTTTGATCGCTTTGCTGCTACCTGCAGTACAACAGGCTCGTGAAGCAGCCCGCCGCAGTACGTGTAAGAATAATCTGAAACAGATCGGGCTGGCGATGCATAATTATCATGACGTTGCTTCGATGTTCCCTCCCGCAGAAGTTACAGTACGAACTCATTTAGATGGTTCAACAAATAACTGGGGAGGTCATGCCGGCAACTGGATTACACTCATGCTGCCCTATATGGATGAAGCGCCGCAATATAATAAAATTAATTTCAGCCTTCCTTATAACGGAAGCACTGAGAATATAGATGCATTTAAGCGTCCGTATAAATTAATGCTCTGTCCCAGCAATCCAATGGGGACGAATACCTTATCCAGTGCAGACTCGCATTTTATTCATTACTATGCTGTGATTGGTTCTGGTGGGACACAGGAACGTCAAAACTGGGCGATCAATCCGACAAGTCAGAAAAATATTCGAGGTATTTTTTATCAGGATTCGAATACCAAAATTCGTGATATTTTGGATGGAACAACAAATACGGTTGCGATTGTTGAAGCGCGTGGTTATCAGCCTAATGCTTTAGATGATATTTTAAATGTGGCAGACTCGCGTGGAATGAGATTTGGACATCATACACAAACCAATGCGGCAACGTTTCCGATCAATGGGATCTTCCGCTGGTTTGCTCCTTCCAGTTTCCATGTAGGGGGGATCCATGTATTACTAGCTGATGGGTCTGTTCGTTTCATTAGCGAAAATATTGACGCCACTATCTGGAGCCGTTTAGGGTCCATGGCGGATGGTCAGGTCATTGGTGAGTTCTAAGTCTCTCAAGAGCGATTGTTTTAGTATGAAAACAAATTGCTGCCTGAATCTAAAAAACCCCTTCGGTCTAAGATGACCGAAGGGGTTTTGTTGTTTTACGTTTCAATTCATTAGTTACCGAGAAGAGTCAGATGAGATCAGACTTTGGGTTCCCAGCCTGGTTCGTATTCTCGCGTCCAAAGAGCCATGGCGGCCTGGTCGTTCTGAATGTGACCGTTTGTGGGGTCACAGGTCATCGTGCGGCCGGTACGATGTGCAATATTACCGATGTGGCACAATAGCGTGCTCTTGTGGCCTATTTCAATTTCGGCATTCAGATTTAGTGGCTCATCGTTGCGGATCGCATCAATGAAGTTTTGAGCATGCTCGCTCATCCCTTGATTGCCGTCCACTTTTTCGATTTCTTTGTCCTTCGCGTCCAAGATGCGGTAACCACCGGAGGTGCCGATGATCAAGTTTCCTTTGCTACCAAAGAACGTCACAAAGTCATTCTTGTGACGATTGCAACTGGTTCCCTGCCAGGTGATCTGCTTGTTGCCATCGAATTCGTATGCAACGACATGGGTGTCTGGTGTTTGCTGATCGTCATCAAAGGCATAGCGGCCACCACTGGAGACAACTCGTGTCGGGTAATCCACGTCCAGACCCCAGCGGCACAGATCCAGTGAATGCACACCGTTATTGCCCAGTTCGCCATTGCCATATTTCCAGAACCAGTGCCAGTTATAATGGATCAGGTTATCCGCGTATTTTTGACGGGGAGCAGGTCCCTGCCAGAGATCATAATTCAATTCAGCGGGAGCAGAAGCTGGCTTGCCGGTTCCGATAGAACCACGGGCACTCTGATAGTAGGCACGTGCAAGATAGACATTACCGATCACCCCTTCTTTGACTTTCTGAATCCCTTCCATGATGGATTCACTACTGCGTCGCTGGCTTCCCATCTGGACAGCCCGTTTATTTTTGCGGGCGGCTGCCACCATCATTTCACCTTCTTTAGGATTATGACTACAGGGCTTTTCTACATAAACATTTTTACCTGCCGAACAACCTAAAATCGTGGCTGGTGAATGCCAGTGGTTGGGAGGAGCGACGATCAGTGCATCGACGTCTTTGTCGTCAAGAATTTTCCGGAAATCACCAATGGCCTGTGGAGCTTTTTTCGTTGCTTTCTCCACGGTTTTGGCAGCTTTTGCGAGACGAGTTTCATCGGTATCGCAGACATATTTGATTTCGACTCCATCCAATGCACCGAATGTTTTCGCCAGAGCGAGACCGCGTTGCATCCCCATAATTCCAATGGTGACTTTTTTACTGGGTGCTTTATTGGCGGCTGAGAGAATCGCTGGGGCGGCGATGCCGGCAGCAGAGGCTGCCATAGTTTGCCCTAGAAAAGTGCGGCGATTGACAGAATCGGACATAGTCTGGTTCTCCGTTGATCTGGGAGTAAAGGGTGGGTGGGATTAGAAGTATAAAACAAAATGTATTCTAACCGCAGTTATGGGCAATGAACACGGTAAAAACAGGCCCGGCGGCAATTTGTTAAAAAAACTAATTATATAAGTCTAGGCTAATTAAACGCGGGAGCTGACGACATATTAGATCAAGCTTTTCTGATGTAATTGGCGGCAAAACTGCGAATATTCTGCCCGTTCAGGACATGAAACATTTGCAGTTGTTGAATTGTCTCCTGGCTGAACCGTCCCAGTGGAACGTGAATCAGTTTCTTCTGATACCGTTTTGCCAGACGTCGCCAGCCAACACCGGGCGGTGCTTCGCTGAGCAGGGCGATGTGAGACTCTTCACTATAATGACAGGCGGCAACCAGCAGTCGCTCTTCAAGTGTATCAACGAAATCAAACTGGACGTCATTCCAGATATCGTACACAGGGCGTGGTGGAAATAGAAACAGCGCGCCCCCATAGGCTGCCATTCCAATGCCTGGCCCCACCATTTCCTTGCGGTAGTCGGTCGCAAAGAAAGCCAGCGTCGATTCGTCCTGATGCTCGGCATGCCAGGTGAGCCGATAGGGATAGTCTCTCGGGTCAGCAGGCGAGTCAAACAGCATGATCACACTATCCAGCCGCCCCCGACTGGGGGGGAGAACTTTGACGTGAATTTCCCCGGTATGCCAGTTTCTCAAAGTTTCCCGCAGGTCAAGCCCGTCCTTCATACTTGTGGTAAATTTCTCGGTCCGTGCCAGATCGACCCCCAGTAGCGAAAGGGCATGGTCTTTGACACTCGTGCGAAATTTTTCAATGGCGACATCTTCCGGCGGCCAGCTACATTGTTTATGGGGATCCCAGTTCATTTCCCATTCATCTTGTTTCGGCTGCGGAGGTTTGGGAATTAGTTTACAGCTCCGCCAGGAAATCGGATTGCCGGGTAGACGATTGCTCAACTCAATCATGGTCCCGTTGGGAAGTTGTGCCTGCTCAATTCCTAAACTGAGTTTATCGAACGGCAGCAAATGCACGAACGGATATTCGCGGGCCGTTTCTGCCACTTGAATTGCAAACTGATCTCCGGCGACCTGTTGAGCTGCTTTCACCAGTGTATACAGATCAGGAGTCATGCGGCGTTCGATAAGTGACAGGTTACGAACGTATCGAAAATAGACAGATAACAGCTTTGGTGTGATTTTTCGCCCACGTGATTTTAGCTCAAGCAGATAGCGATCCCGGGCAGTCAGCGCCAGCTCCTTGATGCCATCGACAGACAGATTTTCATCATCCTCCAGTGCGGAACGAGCTTCTTCGTACAGGCCTGTAATGTAAGGCAGTTCGCCCAGCATAAACAGTAGTGTTTCGGAATCAGGACTATAAATCGTGGTGTCGTTGACTTCTTCGTCTTCGACTTCCAGTGGAAGCTGATCAATGTAGGCGTCGTGAATCCAAGGCCAGTCGGAAAGTGAGCAAACCAGCAATATGGACTTGTACTTTTTCTCCAGCTCACGCAAGCGCTGGGCCATCATGGCACAGCGGTCCAGAGGTTGCCCTTCCGGTAATTTTTTCAACGCCGGTAATACCGCAGCCGAAAACTTTTCGAGCGGTACTTTTTTTAATGCATACGGGTCGGGCAATGAGGTGGAGATACTCTCAAAGCGTTGCGTTTCCATGTCGATGAAGTGACGGTCAATGCGTTCCATCATCGCGATGCGGAGGGCCGCAATCACACCCTGGCAGGGATCGATGGGGACATAACTGAAGACACGCTGGTTTTCTTCATCATCGTCGTCATCCTCTTCCCAGGGGGCAGAGCCGGTAATCGGGGGCTCTTCCTGCAGGACTGCGGTAATGCTGGGAAGAAATGTAATCGCCCGTTCGACATCGCTTTGAAACGAAGGGGGCAGAGGGACGGCCAGACAGTCAAAGTCATTGTTCAGCATCACCCGCCGGACTTCAATTGCAAAGTCACCACTCCCGTGGATCAACGGCAGAACCGATATTCGCGGGCTGATCTTCAAAAAACTGGAATGAGGGGCTGTCATAATGGATGCGTCCAGATTCTTGCTGCAGAGAGTGTCAACCTGCTTATTTCATCAGAAGAGTTAACGCGACCATTTCCAGCCTGTTGTGTTCTTCAAATTCACAACACACTCTTCGGGCCACTCTCCCTGATACAACTTTACGATATTCTGAGCCGCCATCGCATAGGCATCGCGATGCGATTCCTGGTCCAGGCCACCGATATGACAACTCAATAATACATTTTCCAGTTTGATCAACGGACTTTCAACAGGCAATGGTTCTTTTTTGAAGACATCCAGACCCGCAGCGCGTAAATGACCCGATTCAAGGGCTTCCACGAGTGCCACTTCATCCACTAGCCCACCTCGGGCGGTATTGATCAGAACGGATCCTGGCTTCATTTTTGCGAGTGTGTCCCGATTGATAATGTCGATCGTGTCGGGAGTCACAGGCAGATGCAATGTGACATAGTCGGATTGAGCCAGCAGCGTGTCCAGATCGACGAGTTTGATCTGATGTTCGTCAGCAAAGGCCTGATTGGGAAAGGGGTCGTAAGCCAGCACCTGCATGCCCATTCCGATTGCGCGGGTGGCAACAGCCTGACCAATCCGTCCCAGCCCGACAATGCCGATTGTGCTACCCCAGACGCGCGGCGTTAAAGCCCGTTCCCATTGCCCGCTGCGGACAGCACGATCTTGTGAACGCGTTAAACGGGCGACGCCCATCAACAACGCAAACGCCTGTTCTGCTACCGAGTGATGATTCACACCCGGGGTAATTGTCACGGCAATCCCCAGTTCATCACAGGCTTCTAAATCGACGGCATCATAACCGACGCCGTAACGTGAAATGATTCTCAGATCAGGCAGCTGTTGGAGAACGTCCCGAGTATATAATTCCGCACCTGCAAGTATCGCCTCGAAGCCCTGCACCTGTTCCACGATGCGCTCTGGTTCTTTTCGCAGATCCACTTCATTCGGGACGATGGCCACTTCGAATCCGCCCGCTTGCAGAATTTCAAAATGCGGCCCAAATTCACACATTTTCGCAGTACAAATCGTACGAGGCATGGTCGAATTCTTCTTTAGATGTAGTCTTAAGATTTGAGAAAACCGGTACTGCTACTCTAGCGAAACTGCGCCTCTGCTGACAACGTTCCCAAGGCGAAAATACAAAATGCCCTTAAATCCATCGTTCCATCAAAAGAACCGTTCAGCACTTTTCACTGTGTTTGGATCATCGTTGCGCAATTTATCGAGCATCTGCTTTGCTTTTTCAACGGTATCGGCATCGGGGCCGCCTCCGCTTTTGGTTTTACCTTGAGCTGCAACCAGCAGATAACGCACGATGGCTTTTTTTACAGACCGACTTTTGTAATCCTCTTGCCCATACATTTCCATCAGACGATCCATCACGCTCCAGTCTTCCCAACGAGCGAGGTTCGCGACGACGAGGTCGGTCAGTTCCGGGCGATTCAGCAGCAGCCTCATCGATTGTCGCAACCGATCTTTGCTGATCTGACGAGTGTTATAAGTCCAGATGAAGGAAAGGGCCTGCATGGCGGCATACGTTTCACTGAAAGCAACTCCACTGGCGCGGAATTTACTCTGCTCAATTTTCTTCAGGCCTTCTGTGCCCGTTAACATCAGGTAGCCCGAGATTAATCCGCCAATTCCCAGGCGTAGTTCTTGTGTGGGCTCATTGATTTTTTGTTCCATGAATTGAATTTCCGCTTCCCGACCGCAGAGCCCCAGCAATAAGCCATACAGACCGAGACGGGGAACAGGGGTCTTTGAACTGGCAATCCAATTCCGGATTTTTTCTCGAGGCAGCGCTTTGGCAAGCAGGGTGATGTCCTCGAAGGGGGCGTTTGCGAATTCAGCAAACGCATCGTTGGCGATAATCTGGTCGGGGTCTTCCAGATAGTTCAGAAAATACTGCAGTCGTTTGGTCGTTGTCTCCTCCAGATCAGGTGCCTGCGTAATATAGCGGAAACTTGCTTGAGTGACTTCGATTGGATCTCCCCAGACGACGCGGGTTCTCTGGGTGCCAAGCAGCAAAAAGGGAGTCCCTGCTTTACCAGGATAATGGCGATTGATGATGACCTGAGTGCCTGCTTTCAATCTTCCTTTCTCAGACTGATGAACGATCTCTGTGATTTCAAAGACCGTATTGCCAGATTGTTCCAGCGTTCCTGTTTTTGCTTTCACCCACTTCGCGAGCACCGCCACATCGGCTTGTGAGAGCTGTTCGGTTAAGGGTTTAGAAGGCCCGGGACAGAACGGGCATGCCCTGAGACCAGATGCAGGCAGGACGACCAGCAGACCACAAATCAGGACTGAAAGGGAGCGAATAACCAGATTTTGTTTCAAAGTACGCATTCCCGATCCTTCGGGTATTTGAATTAGATTTTAGTGAGCGTCATTTCCTTATGACGCTCTGGGGGTGAGTCACTCTGCCTTATTTCAAGAAAAAGAAGCGTTCGGCACTTCTTACGGTTTTCGGATCTTCTTTACGCAGTTTATCGAGCAACTGTTTTGCTTTTTCAGAAGTGGCAGCATCAGGGCCGACACCTTTTTTGTTCTTCCCTTTGGAAGCGACCAGCAGGTAACGCACGATGGCCCGTTTGATTGAGGGAATGTCATAGTCTCCTGTGCCGTACATCTCCATCAAACGGTTCAACACGCTCCAGTCATTCCAGCGGGCGAGGTCAGCGACGACCAGATCAGTCAGCTCGGGGCGATCCAAGAGCAGCCTCATTGACTGACGCAAACGGTCTTTGCTGATGCGTTCGTCGCCATAAGTCCACATGAACCGCAGTGCCTGCATGGCTGCGTAGGTTTCACTGAAGGCGACATCTTTGGGAACGAACTTCGTCTGATCAATTTTATCCAGGCCATCCGCTCCGGTCAGCAGCAGATATCCCGAGATCACACCATCAATGCCCAGTCGAAACTCTTTCGTGGGCTCATTAATTTTCTTTTCCATGAATGCGACATCAGATTCCTGACCGCATAGGCCGAGCAACAGACCGTACAGGCCCAGTCGTGTTACCGGAGTTTCCGGATCCACAATCCATTTCCGGATTTTTTCTCGTGGCAGTTCTTTGGAGAGCGGCGTGATATCCTCGTAAGGTGCATTGGCAAATTCAGCGTAAGCGTCGTTTGAGATCATCTGGTCCGGAAATTCCAGAAACTTCAGGAAGTACCGTAGACGCTTGGATGTTTTTTCTTCAGGAGCAGGCGCCTGCGAAATATAGTGAAAGCTGGTTTCAGTGACTTCAATCGGATCACCCCAGTCGGTACTGGTACCTTTCGTGCCCAGCAACAAAAACAGATTTCCTTTTTTGCCCGGACGATGACGATTGATGGTAATTTGATCGCCGACTTTCAATTTGTCTTTGTCTGCCTGACGGACGATTTCTTTGATTTCAAAAACGGTTTTCCCCGCTTTGTCCAGCGTTCCTTTTTCTGCTTCCGTCCACTGGGCAAGCACGGCAACGTCCGACTGCGATAGCTGCTCGGTTAAGGTCAGCGAAGGGGCAGAACAGAATGGGCATGCTGAGGCAGAAGTCACTTGTGCCATCACCAGCAGTCCGCAGAGTACTCCACAGAGTAATTCCAGGAAAAGGCGATTTTTAATGTGTTTTGTCAGACCATTCATTGCCGAACCTCGTAGCGATTAAAACTGTTTTATGTTTGTTGGGAATCGGATGTTGTCATTATTTGTCAACCACGATGGCGTCGTCAATCAGATAAATTCGCTCTAGTTCGCCATCAATGGTTTCTGCTTTTATATGGAACACACCCACAACATCAAACGGGCGATTCAGTATATAGTCAGCCGTAACCCCGTCCCGCATGACAACGGGAAACAGGTCATAAATTTTCGGGTTCTTACCAAAGCAGCAGATCTGGTTGTCGCGGGCCAGTTGAAAAAATTCATTCCCCGTCTGCTGGAACGGGGGATACATAAACCCCCGAATTTGAATCCGCTTGCCATCCAGATCTTTGAGCCATTGAGGCATTAATTCTGGTGCTTTGAGTGTGACCGGTTCCATATTCATGACTTTGAGTAAATCAATGTCATCGTAGTTGATCAGTAACGCATTTTCAGGCTTTGTTTTGCGAAAGGAACGTTCTTTTACCAGGATTTTGACTTCGCGTGGCTCACTGGCAGCGAGCGCTTTTTTCTCCTGGTCGGTTAACGCACGGTCTTTGGGATCCGGTTTGCGAGCAACGAGTGTTGCTGTCTCTACTTGGGCCTTCTCTTCAGCTTGCATAGCCGGAGCTTGCATTGCCGGTCCCGGCTTGGTTGTGACCTGGTTTGTGGTGTTTTCAGTGGGAACAGGAGAAGCGTGGTTTGCTATTTGTTCTGGTTCCGTTAATTTTTCCTCAGGGGCGATAGCCTGATTCGTGATTGTAGGTGGTGTAGCCGCCGTCTGTTTGGATTCCTGATCGGTTTTCTGGCTGTGTTCGTCGATCGTTTCGCTGAACTGCCGGTACTCTGTCGGTTCTGACGAAGAACAGCCGGTTCCCAATACAGGCAGGCTGCTCACGGTCAGGAGGGACAAGAGAATCATGAATTGTCGGGTGGGATAATAAAGGTGGGCCAGCACGTGATCAAACTCCTGATGATCGGGTGGATGCACCAACTTCTTGACAAAGTTGATAATGGCCCAGACTGGAAATCAACCTGAGCCATTCAGAGATTAAAATAGTAATTCGGTATTCACTTTCTCAATGGAATCGGGGAGGCTGCTTCAAATGATCAATAGGCGGTCCGTGCCTGCTCAAAGTGTGTTCCCTTCAATTGATAAACGGGCTTTAATTCACCGGCCTGTGTCGGTGCTTCGGCTAAAAACTCACCCGCGATCGAGACCAGACCTGCATAAAAATTAGCACGCTGATCGCCTTGCATTTCGACCAGAATCATATCTTTGGCATCAGGCTGCCCGCCAAAGCAGCACTGGCCATTGTCTTTGACCAGAATAAAACTCTTCAGGTTCTCTGTATCACGGGTAGGATACATGTAGCCCTTGAGGAAGACGTTTTGCTTGTCCAGTTTCAGAACTTCGGGAGCAACTTGGGTGACACCATCTGTCTGGACAAAATCCTTAGAAGCAATATCACTGGCGAAATTGAGTCGCTGATATCCTTCGGGGACTTCATGCGCGTAAACAAATGACTGATAGGAAATCCCGCTGATCAGAAAGAATGCCGAGAGGGAAACTCCTGCCAGTGCGACCGTCTTTCCTCCCAACTCTCCCGCAGAGCGGTTGATGCTGAATAAACTGATCAGGGAAACAACAATCCCGCAGAGGGCAATTCCTAAGCCAATGATTCCAAACAGTGCGATGAACGAGAACAACCCCAATGCCAAGCCGACGACGGCAGTCGGAGGGACCGGTTTGTAAGAAAACTCGTCATGCGCAGGCACAACATTCTCTAAAGAGTGACTGGAGCCATCAAGAACTTGCGACATGGTGCAAGGCCTTTCAAAAATTCAACAAGAAACAGGAAAAAACAAATAAGTCAGAGGCATTCATCGCTCACGGATAGCGAATATGATCCCACTCCCTCAGAGAGCCACTTAACCCTATATCCATCATATCATGCTGAAGGGGGCAGAGCACGCCTGAATTCCTACAGAATATCAGAGAAATCAGTGAACGCAGGGTGTATGACGGTTTAATTTTCAGCTTCGGAAAAGTCAAATCATGGCTTCTCTCCGAAAACGGACCAACATGCGTCTGGATCTATAGTATATACGGTTCGGCTTTGCATTTTGTTGAAATTTTATCAATCTTAAGAATCTCAATCGCAAATTGTACGGGCGACTCTAATTTCCCCAAGCAACGTCGAATTTTCCCTTAGATCATAAGTCTTATCAAGATAAGCAATTATGACGCTGATGCAGCAAGGGCCAGGTCGACCCTGCTACAGCATCGATTTGATCTTTTTGTTCACGGGATATCCCGTTCATGCCGTTTCAATTCAGGTCACAGCAAACCGAGCCTGGAAATCAATCGCATTCCAGGCAGCTCTCAACGTCCCGTTTATAAGCATTCAGATCGGGGACTTCCAAACCTTTGGTCTTGGCACCATCATCCCAGCGCCTTAGCAATACCGCTGTATTATGAAACGGGCTGCTCTCGAATTCAGCCACTTCCTCGTCGGTCATCAAGCCACCCTGGACTTTGAAACTCCGTTGAGATGCCTGTGAGAGACCAGTGAAATATTCAGCGTCGACTGTGCAGAGATAACGTTTCGCGGGCACGTGCAGCAGGATGGGTTCGGTGACCGCTTTGCCGAAGAACGGTTCTAACTGCTGTGCACCGATCGTTTCGTGGTGCCAGTCTTCGGCCAGGAAATCATTCTGTTCGTCGTGTTCATCCATCAGGAAATGCCCGATGTCATGCAGCAGCGCGGCTGTAATCTGCTCCATTGACGCCTGACTTTCTCGCGCCAAATGGGCGGCCTGCAAGGCATGCTCCAGTTGAGTCACCGCTTCATCATAAAAACTCTGGCCGTGTCGTTGCATTAACTCAAAGAGCGCATCCACGTTTTCGCTACGGGTTTTCGTGAGAGATAAAGTGTCGCACAATGAGATATCGAGATTTTCTTTCATGCTTGCTCCGCAGGTTTTCCGTCAAAATGTCCGATTTTACTGATTTTCAGTTTTTCGTCGCTGGTTTGTCCGATTTCAGCGAGCGAACGTCGTTTGTCAGCGTAGTATTCCTCGCGTAGATCTCCTTCCGCAGCAGCGTTGTATGTCAGATACAGCGTGCGCCGAGGTTCCTGTGTGTTATTGGGAGGACTCTTGTGAGGAGCATACGAGCTGAAGAACAGGGCGTCACCCGGTTGCATCGAAACCGGTTCCCAGTTCAAGGTCAAAGCGAAATGCGGGTCGATACAGCCATGTTCATCCAGATGCAGCAAGCCTTGCTGATGCAGACCGGGTACAAAAAACAGACAGCCGTTTTCTGGCGTGGCTGTATCAATGGCGATCGAACATGTAATATGATTCTTAATGAACTCATAAGCTGGCGCGTCCTGATGAGGAGCGTAACCACCGCCGCCGGGATATTTGTAATTGATCTTCTCTTTGTAGAGCACGGCAGGCTCACCCATTAATTGACCGGCGTTTTCAATAATCTTGCCCTCGGTCAGTAATTGTCGAATGCCAGTGTGATAGTCTAAAATATATTCCGTTCGTGCAGGGCGCACACCAAAAGGCGTCTGTTCGAAATGATGCATCCATTGATCGTCACTCGCAGGCCACTCGCTGATTTCCTCGACCCACTCGCGCAGATTCTCGGTCTCCGTTGGTGTAAGAAATCCGGGGAGTTTCAAATAGCCCGCAGATTCCCAGGTTTTGAGTTGTTCTGGTAAAATGGTTGTTTTCATTATAATACACCTGTGTTCGTACCAAGTCTTGGTTCTGTTTCGAGTTCAAATGGTTCTGGTAAGGGGGCTTCGCTGACGATCTGTTTTTGACGGAAATACAAGACAACCACTACCGTTCCGGCAATGGAAACGGGGGAGATGATCAATGCGAGCCAGAAAAGCAGCGACACAAAATCGAGGTTCTTTTCAAAGACGAGATTAACAACCGCCATCAACACAACGGTGCTCATGTAGCCCGCAAAATCTCCCAGGTAGAGTAGGTAGCCGACATTGCTTTTGTCTCGCAGCATGGCGATCACACGCTCATAGATGGTTGTATGGAACAGCACATAAGGCACATACAGGCTGATACCAATCAAAACCATAAACTGAAATGCCGCCTCTTCCGTCCAGTTGGTCGTTCCCCAATAAAATAGTGTGGTACCCAGGGCGCAGCTGAATCCGAGTCCGACCATCAACATGCCAATCTTGAACGCACGATAGTTGGCACCAATAAAAACAACCACCGAACTGAGTGCTACGACAGCAATCGCGACCAGCATTTCCGATTGGGCAAAGATTTCTGGTTTTTCGATACCAAAACCGGACCAGATCTCAGCAGCATAATCATCGCGCACACTCCGAAATATCGTGAGTAACACCATGAGTAGGATCAAGACGGTCAACCCCAGCGCATTCCGGGAAAAAAACTGGCGACGTTCTGCACCATTAAAGGGAGATCGTTTTGAGCGGGCCGTCACATCTAATTCGCCGGGTGGCGGAATCTGTTGCAACATCCAAACCCCGATCAAGAGAGGGAGCCAGAATAAAGCACCAGTGAGAAACGGCATCCAAAACTCGGTAACGCCATAGTCTTGCATCAAGATGGCACCAACCGTTTTGACAGTGCCAGATGCCATGATGAAGCTGGCACACAGCCCGGCTGCCATCGCTTCGGTCACGCGCCGCCCTTCGAGAAACGCGAAGACACAGCCAAACACCATCCCCAGCGGTAAACCATTACAAAACAGAAAAACGGGTTTCAGCCAATAAGGGGCGACCGCATACGGGAGTAAGGCAAGATGTGCGATGCCAATCATTCCCAGTATCATCATTGCGCGTCGATTGGGCGTCATTTCAGAAATGACTTTGATGCCGATAAATTTGGAAAGCGCGTAACCACTCACTTGCGCGAACAACAGGATTACTTTGTAGCCGATGCCCCAGTAAACAACGTCTTCATACTGCGCGACCGTAAATGGTTTGCGAAACGCATACATGCAGAAGTAAGTCGTAAAAGCCGCCACCACAGACCACGCGGTCAAGAGACCTCGATTGCTTTGCTCCAGACGCGTCGAGATATACTCTGATTGAAATTGCATGCGACGACAGTACTCAAAGTGGTAATATCAAAAAATACCCTGAGTATTGTAGAGGCACTGTATGAAGTGCCGGTGAGCGACATGTGAATACTGGATGAAGAGCGCGCATGAACTGCGCACCTTGAACATCAGGTTAAAAGTTTTGATGAGTGATAATAGTCAGTCACTCAAAGTGCTGGCAACGTCGGTGCGGTAGGCGGTCATTGCCGGGATGAATCCGACCAGAGATGCTAACACAACCAGAATCGGCAGCAGAATCAACTCCACGGAACTGAAGGCGAACGGATTAATCAGTAGACCGCTACGGGCTTCGATAATCGGAGCTGCGATGCAGACCAGCCCGTGACCAAGGATGATTCCCAGGATACCACCGCCGAGACAGAGCAGTACCGATTCGGAAAGAATGATCGTAAACACCGCGGTGCGGCCTGCGCCCAGAGCACGCATGATGGCGATTTCGCGTTTGCGATCCGACATCGAATTGTAAATGCTGACAAAAATACTCACGCCGGAGACGAGAATAATCAGAGAGGTCAGTACAACCAGCATGGTACGTATATTGCCCACAATGTTTGTCATGAGCCAACTGATTTGTTGAATCGGATTGACGGCCATCGCTTGATTGGCTTCTTGCAATTCAGACTGGAACTTGATTGTGGTAAATCCACGCAAGCGGTCTCCCTTCATCTGCACTAGAATCGCGGTGACTTCTTTCTGGGCATCGGGAACTTCATGGTCATGACCGGAATGATCGTGGCCGCTGTGATCATGAGCCGCATTTTCTTTCATCAGTGCTTTGAGCTTTTCTTCGTCGATTTTTTCTCCAAAAAATGCAGCTTCCCGCCTCAGTGCCTCATCCAGTGGTTTTTCATGCCCGGAAACCTGATAAAATCCGCGCAGATTGACGAAGACCGTCCGATCATTGGGGGTTCCTGTGGGGGCCAGAATGCCGACGATTTTGAATTTTTCATCATGCACGTGTCCCATTTCTGCAGAGCCGTGAATCAGTTGAAATTCGTCGCCCATCTTCCAGTTATTTTGTTTTGCGACCACAGATCCAATCACCGCATCCCAGGTGCCCGGCAGGAACTTGCCATCCTTGTTGATCCGAAAATGACGACCGGGAACATATTCTAGTGCGAAGTAACGCGGAATGGTGCCGACAATTGGAAAGCCACCTGTTTGTGTCACATCGCCAATGGCAAACGGAATCGCTTCTTCGACACGCGGGTCTTTTTTCAATTCGGTGTAGTAGCGGTAAGGCAGATTCTCAATCGGCGCTCCCACGCGAAAAACGGTACTCAATACCAGCTGCAGCTTGCTGCCTTGCGCGCCGACAACGAGATCGTAACCACTGGCTGTCTGGTTAAACATGCGGTCAATCACGCTGTTGATGACCAGAACGGAAACCATGAGTGTGACACCCAAGGCAACACTCAAAGCCGTCAACAGAGAGGCCAAGCGACGTTGTCGGATACTTTTCCAGGCAATAGTCAGAGTATTCATAGTGGAGATTTACTTCGTTTACTGAAGAATAAAAGATGAAGGACATCAACCAAAAATCATCAGAACTAAACTTTGGCGTGGACTTTATTGAACTCGGTCAGAGTTTCCACGCGGTCAAACTGCTTGGCCACTTCCTGTGAGTGAGTGACTAACAGCATCGAAATCTGATTCTGAGCACAGGCATCGCGCAACAGATGCAGGATCGTTTCCTGATTGGCAAGATCCACGTTCGCCGTCGGCTCGTCGGCTAGTAACAGTTTCGGCTGATTCGCCAGTGCGCGGGCCACCGCCACACGCTGCTGTTCTCCGACCGACATCTGTTTCGGAAGATGATGCAATCGATGTTCCAGGCCCACCAGCGCTAACAGTTCTTTGGCGCGGTCGCGGTTCGGCTTTTTGCGGGAAAAACTCATTCCTAGCAGGACATTTTCCAAAGCGGAAAAAGCGGGTAACAGGTTGAATGTCTGGAACACAAATCCGATTCGCTCGGCTCGAAACCGGTCGCGGACGACTTCTGCCATCGAAGCGATCTCAGTGCCGGCAATCGTGACTTTGCCGCTGTCAGCCGCTGTGATGCCGGCGATGACATTCAACAGGGTTGATTTTCCCGAACCGCTCTCGCCAATCAGCACGACCTGTTCATTTTCTTTCAGTTCGAATCGCTCAATATCCAGAATGGGGAGCGTGGAACCATCGGGCTCCTTGTAACACTTTTTTACATTTTCCAGCAGCAGTGACATACTGACCTCGTTTGTAAAATCTGAGAATGCAGGCCCGGTATCCCGGGAGTCGATCTCTGTGATTGTTTTTGCAAATGTTATGCAATAAGCGTGCTGATGACTAGTGTAGTTTTGACAAAACTTTCTAATTATTCCCGATCTGGGGCCATGTGTGGATGGCCTTAAATAATTATTAATATATGACTTACGTCTCCGGATACACAAGTGAAATTAATCAGGATCGCCGTAGGCTTAATTCGGTGAATTTGTTATAGTTCCGCCTCTCTGATTTTAACCGAACTGTGTGTGCATTGTGAATCAAGGATGATGACAAGATGCGATATCGTAAACGGGGCCGATTAATAACACCCTTTCGTATTTTTATTGTAGCGGTCTTGGGCGTTTTGGGGACTACCGCCTGGAAGTATGAGTGGATTCCGCTCCAACTGGGCAGCGCGCCAACGGGCAACCTAAATGATACAGCGCGTCAAGCGGTATCAAAGGCGGGCAAGAATCAGGCGGCTCCAGAATATGTAGAGCCAGTTTTAGAGCAAGAGACAATCATCGCCCAGTCAGAACCCCCAGCAGAAGAATTGACTCAGGGGAACGACAATCAGCGCTCCTATCAGAGCAGAGACATCGAAATTCCTCGGATTTACAAGCGGACATTGACAGGCGAAATTGTCGAGACAGCACCCGAGATCGATTCTCCTGTTCATGACGCGATGGAACCCCAACAATTCAAAGGCTCTGCACAGCCTTTAGCCAGAGAGCAGAAGTCGGCTTCTCCTCAACAGGCAACATTCGGTGGCAGTGCACCCAGGCAACTGAACGCACCGGAAGGAATCAAACGTGCCAGCGCGCCCGTCATTAAGACAGCCAAACATGCCAGCTATCAAGAAAAAGTCGGCGGAGATCCGTCACAGGATGCGGCTCCAGACTTGATTGCCATCGATCAGTTAATCCAGCAGCGAAAAATTATCGATGCGCACAAGAAACTTTCCAAAATCTACTGGGATCAGCCTGACCTGTATCCGGTAATCAAATCGCGCATTGATGAGACAGCGCGGATGATTTATTTTTCGCCTCAACCGCATTTCATGACACCTTATGAAATCGAGCCCGGCGATCAACTGAGAAAAGTGGCCACACAGTATAAGATCACCTGGGAATACCTGTCGAAGCTTAATCAGATTGATCCAAAGAGAATCAGGCCGGGACAGAAGCTGAAAGTCATCAAAGGACCGTTCTCGGCGTTTATCGATTTAAGCGATTTCACTTTGACCATCCATGCACACGGGTATTTTGTGAAACGCTACGCCATTGGAACCGGCAAAGATCATTCGACGCCCACCGGAAAATTCCATGTCAAAGATAAGCTGGTTGATCCAACATATTATGGTCCAGACGGAGTGATTGCCAATGATGATCCTACAAATCCGCTAGGCGAACGCTGGATTGATATCGGCGACAGTTATGGCATTCATGGCACAATTGACCCGGCTTCAATCGGCAAAGCAGAGTCCAAAGGCTGTGTGCGAATGCTGAATGAGCATGTCGCCGAAGTCTATGATCTTCTGGGAGTGGGATCAGAAGTTGTGATTCGCCCCTGATTTTCTGCCGAATCTTGAACGCTTTCCATTCTTTGTCCATGGGGCTGTTTGAATGTTGAATTCCAGCCTGTAGAATACGTGTGGCTGAGCCAGCCGTAACCGTTTGCAGGGTTGGTTCTTCATTATCAGAACACACATTCAGGGTAGAGAAGAGAGCATTCATGTTTGATCGGGAAAAGCTGATCGAGTTGTTTCGAGAGCGCGCGTTAAAATTCGGGGATTTCACACTCGCTTCGGGAAAGAAAAGCAGTTATTACCTCGACGGAAAACAGGTGGTACTGCATTCACATGGGCTGCGGCTGGTGAGTGCTGGCCTGTTGGAAATGCTTGCTGATGTCGAATTTGATGCCATCGGCGGTATGTCGATTGGCGCCGATCCAATTGTCGCCGGTGTGCTGGCGGTTGCTGCCGAGCAGGGAAGATCTTTGAATGGATTCATGGTCCGCAAAGAACCCAAAGGGCATGGCACCAACAAATTCGTCGAAGGCCCCGTACAGCCAGGCGACAAAGTCGTAATTGTAGACGACGTGATTACCACAGCCGGTAGTGCTTTGCTGTCCGTCGATCGTGCTGAAGAATTTGGTTGTAAGGTCGTGCAGGCAATTGGAGTCGTCGATCGTTTGCAGGGAGGCGCTGCCAATTTCGAGAAACGCAATATTCCCTTCAAAGCGTTATTAACAATCGAGGATTTCGGAATCGCACCACCTGCAGAAGATGCGTAAGCGTTGTAAGACATTTGAGCTTTGATGAAAGAGAGTCTCCGAATGACAAATTCCATCCGTTATGATGATTCAGCAGCCCGCCTTTTGATTGATAATAAATGGTATGAAACACTGCAGCCCGCTCTGATTGCAGCCCGCGAAGAGATGCAGCAGGATATCAAACTGTTGGGAACCGACCAGATTCCAGTCAGCAAACAGCCGCTTGACGCAGGTTTTCAGAATCTGCCACAGCAGTTGCTAGACGAATATGATGCAAAAAAAGGCGAAAGTCTGCTGGGAAGAATCGAGGCCAAAGCACAGGAACTTCGTGAGCAGTCCGATCGTTTCGTTGTGTTGGGTATCGGTGGTTCCTACATGGGAATGCGGGCGTTGTTCGAAGCCGTCTGTCATCCCTGGCACAATGAACTCACCCGCGCGCAGAGACAGGGGGTACCCCGTCTCTATTTCGAAGGCAATAATGTTGACAACGATTCGGTCTCTGCTCTGCGCGGATTACTGCAAACGAGTTGTGAGGATCCCAACGATGTATTACAGCGTTGGAGTCTGACCGTCATCAGTAAATCAGGGGGAACTCTGGAAACGGCGGTTGGTTTTCGTTTATTCCGCGAAGCCCTCGAAGCATATTATGGCGCGGATTCTGAAAAGAGCCGTTCTTTGGTCGTGCCGATCACGGGGCTGGAAGGCAAACTGCGCAACTTTTCCAATGAGAAAGGTTACTCCAGCATCTTTCCGATACCCGACAATGTCGGCGGACGTTTTTCGGTTTTCACTGCGGTCGGACTCTTTCCCGCTGCCGTGATGGGGCTGGATCTAAAGCAACTGCTGCAAGGGGCAGCCGACATGACGCGTCGATTTCTCTCTCAACCAATGGGCGACAACCCAGTTTTGGATTACACGGCGACCTGTCACCTGTTTGAAAAAGAGAAGAACGTCTCGATCCGTATTCTTTCTACCTGGGGCAAACGTCTCGAAGCGTTGGGGCTCTGGTACGATCAGCTATTGGCAGAAAGCCTGGGGAAAGAAGAAAAAGGGGCGACTCCGTTGACGGTCGTGAATACCCGAGACCTGCACAGCCGGGGACAACAGCACCAGGAAGGGGCCCTCGATAAACTGATTACGAATGTGATTGTTGAACGTGGCGATTCTGAATCGGTTGCAGTACCGGTCGTGCCCGAAAACGAAAATCAGGATCAACTAAACAAACTGCAGGGGAAAACCATTCCCGACATTCTTTCTGCCGCCATCGAAGGGACAAATCGGGCTTATGCCGACGCAAATCGTCCCACGGCTGATTTGATTCTGCCTTGTCTGGATGAATA
The DNA here is from genome assembly GCF_963976445.1 of uncultured Gimesia sp. GTDB lineage: Bacteria > Planctomycetota > Planctomycetia > Planctomycetales > Planctomycetaceae > Gimesia. Next base: position 86,837 of record NZ_CAXBKP010000003.1, read on the forward strand.
TACCATCGGACAGACGTTGCAGATGATGATGCTGGCGACGGTGCTGGAAGGACGATTGATCAACATCAACCCCTACGGTCAGCCCGGAGTGGAAGCCTACAAAAAGAACATGCAGGATGTTTTGAATCGCTGATACAATTTCCAGGCTCCTGCAGTCAGGAGCCTGATTGTTTCTTGAGATTCTGAGTGGAACGACCGAACGAGATCACTCTGTTCCGGGGATTTGCTGGTTTTTGTCGATCGGAACCCCGATCATCTGGCCGCTGAAGACCATTTTACCTTCAACCAGTCCCTGGAAGTTGAACTCAGCCCGCTTGCCGGCACGAATCCGCGCCAGTTGTGCCATAATGACCAGCCGTTGATTCGGGTAGACAGGGTAGCGAAAACGAACATCGTTCATCCCGCCAAAGCCCAGGAAGTCGCCGCCGAGCAACTTGAATTTTCGGGCATAAAAACCAGCCAGCTGTGCCGAACATTCACAGAGAATTACGCCCGGCATCAAGGGGAAATCGGGCATATGGCCACGGACCCAGAATTCATCTTCAGTGACATCTTTAAAGCCAACAATACCGTGCTTTTCATTGTCGATATGAACAATCCCCGAGAGTTGTTCCATCTCAAATCGCTGAGGATTAATTTCCCTGATGTCTTCGATTCCGAACAAAGGGTTCTCAAAATCAAAGTCAATTCCACCGTAAAGCAACTTGGGAGGCATGGTCTCTTTTCTCCAAAAGGGGCATCATTATGAATAGCCCTTGTTCCCTGGCACGGGCTATCATCAAACTGAGATGATTTTGACTGGGCAAATATTGTGATTACCTGCGATCTACGAGGCAATGTAGGTTAAATAGTGCTGGTAAACCCGTGATCTTAGCAAAATTAGTAGCATTTGTTAATCGAGGATTTCAGCTAATTGGCTTAAATTAGTGATCAATCTGTCAGGTTTTAGATCAGGATCTCTGACTTCTTCTTTACTTGCCTGCATCGAAAGCGAATCTCCGGCAAACAAAACCGTTTTGATGCCAAAACGTTTCGCGACTGCCAGATCATCATGAATGCGGGTTCCGACATGCAGGATTTCCTGCGGCGAAATATTTAACTGCTCGAAACGCTCGATCAGTTTCTCGTACAGAGACGCCGATGGTTTGCGGACCCCTTCGCGATAGGAAAAGCAGAAGCATTCCTGGGTGAAGAGTTCAGAAAGCGGCGGCAGTGTACCCTGTGAGCTCAATCCCCGCAATACGTGAACCAGCGTGAAAGGCTGTGCATCCGCAAACAAAGCGACTTTCTTGCTTCGCGCACTTAACTGACAGAGTGTGGCCAGTGCCTGGGGCATCGGCTGCTGACCCTGGAGAGAGGCATGGAAGAAGTAAGCCACTTTCAGGCTGAAATCATCCAGGCTCCCATAAAATGATTCTTCGAATGTATATTCGTTTTTCTGCAGACGAACGATCAGTTGTTTCCAGAGTTCGACCGAGTTGATTTCCGGTTTTTCTCCTTTCGGTACTTTCTGCGAGATTTGCTGGTCTTCCAGCAGGTTTCGATATTGGGACAGCATGTATTCCCAGGGAGCCCCTGGCTTGCGTGACATGCTGTTCCACATGTTGAATTCTTTAATCGTTTTGTCGAGGGCAATCTGCATTCGCAGTTGCTGCTCGTGATCTAATAACAAACTACCATCAGAAATATGAAGCAATGTCCCGTAGACGCTGAATGTGACTGCAGCGATTCCCCTTAAAGGCTTTAAATAGGGGGTTGCTTTTGGCGTGACCAGTTCTGGAGCGGCAGGCCAGATCAGGTCATCACGATTTGCTAACCATTCAGCATATTCTTGGAGAGACTGCGCCATAGCAATTGAAACTTTTCCGTATTGTTGAGGTATTCAATAATCAGATGGTTGGAATGAGGAGAATCAACTCTGGTCAACAGCAGGATTCAGTGAAAAGAAATCTACCGATCGTCATGATCCGTAAACCTTTCCTCAATCAAATAGAACAACCGAGATGCCTGAAGATATCGCTGAACGTGTTCTGATCTTAGACCAGACATCGATCAGAGAGCAAGCGAAAAACCAGATTTCAGCGGACATTCAAGCAGGGTGATCCAGCCGGGAATTATTGAAATGGTGCCAACACAAACCGGTATAACTGACGTAATGGATTTGACAGATCCAAACCAATGAACCCGAGACAGGTTGCTGATGTCATAACGGTTATCCGCCCCTTTCGAACGAACCAGGTGGAAAAAAGGCAGAATCCTGCGCGAAAAATTCAAGTCACTCAATAAATTTGGTTCATATCTTAAGTATTTGCCAGAAGTGTATTAAGTGCCTGAATTATAGTGGATTACAGCATAATATTCCGCACAGTTGATTCTTCCCCGTCAGCTATTCCCAGCCTCTCTGTCGCTACGGCAGTCTCCCTTGTCAAAGAACTTAAAGTCCTCACGCTAATTTCGTCGATGCAATTAGGGCAGACGGTTGAAACCGGAAAGACGTAAAAACCACGTTGAGCTTGTCAACATCAGTTTGATTCGTTGATTCCCAATCAATTGTCTGCAAGGGGGGAGAGGACAAGATGGATCTAGTCTGACGAACTGATCTGAATGGTATTGCGATTGTCATTCAGTCCGACCCCAAGAGTATTACGTACCAGATCCCAAATTTCCTTAAAATTAAAGATTGGCATTTTGAAACAGTTTCTGGAGATGCTGTCTCCTGAAACAAACCCCGACCCAAGACTACACAGGTTACAACTTGAAACTGACTGGCCAGGATAGCCGCTAAGTTGTAGTGGGGGTTAAAGCAGAAGAAACGTAACCATTCTTCGAAAAGATTTGCCAAGCATGTGATTGGAGAGCCCGCAATGAAAACGATCTTCACTACTGGCCAAGTAGCAAAGATCTGTAAGGTTGCACCCCGCACGGTTAGTAAGTGGTTCGACTCGGGACGCCTGAGAGGATACCGGATTCCCGGTTCTCAGGACCGACGAATCCCACGTGAGCACCTTATTCGATTTCTTAAAGAACACGGTATGCCATTAGGCGAACTTGAAGATGAAGCCATGGGCAAATTGCTGCTCGTTGGGGCTGACACTCAGGTTCGAGCAAGCCTTGATGACCTGATGGCTACAGAAGACTTCAAAATTGAATACGCCGTTAGTGGTTTTGAAGCTGGTATCCAGGCGGAATCATTACACCCCGATTGTGTAATTGTTGATTTTGCTATGGGGCGTAATGAAGCTCTGATGATCGCACAAAACCTGCGACGTAACAAAGACTATACAGACTCTGTTCTGATTGCTCTGCTCAGCGATGAAGATAACGCCAGCGGATTCGACAGAACTTTGTTCAACGAAACTTTTCGGAAACCATTTGACGCTGCATTACTGGCCGAACGGATTCGGACCTTGGTTGGACGTAAAAAGCAAATCGCCTAATGACGGGCAGGAATGCCTCGTGGTGAGAATGCCAGGGACGTAATAGTTCTCGATATTATGGACGGTCTCGAGAGAACGGCCCGCTGGACCAACCAGAACAATCGCAAAGGGATTTGCTGGTTTGCGTGAACGACTAAACCCGGCCAAGAGGTAAAACTCTTGGTCGGGTTTTTTTACGCGCGAACTTTCTGCATAATGACGGGTATGACTCAACTCACACATCCTTCCGAATCTGAAATCAAACATCGCCCAGCTACGGTTCTGTGGTATCTGCTGCTGGCGTGCCTCGCGTTTGTGCTTGTCGCTGCGCAACTCGATTGTGCACAGGATCTGAGCTTCACAGGCCCGGGGCCTGGTATGACCGTGGACGAGCCATTCAATGTCGGGCAAGGCGTCTTTCTCGTTCGCGCGATCCAAGTTTATGGCCTGGGAATCATTGCCCCTGAAAGTCTACGGGAAATTTTTGAACACCCAAGCTATCTGCCCGATCATCCTCCCCTGGGACGTCTGCTGATCGGCATCGCCCACGAGACCATCGCTGGCTTGGCAGGCAGTGATGGGCGTCCGTTTGTTGTCACCTATGGACGCTACGCTTCTGCGTTTTGTTTTGCCTGTCTGGTGTTCGTGGTAGGCTGGTTTACCTCCCGGCGATCAGGGCACACAGCCGCTCTCATCGCAGCCGCTTCCCTGATTGCAATGCCACGTCTGTTTGGCCATGCTCATCTGGCGGCTCTCGAAACCGTGACCGCGCTGTTTTACGTGACCACAGTTCTGGCGGTAGTGCACTTCTGGGATGGGGAATCAGCTCCTACACCGAAACGAGCCTGTTTAACCGGGCTAATATTGGGGCTGGCTCTGCTGACTAAGATCCAGGCGGTATTGATCCCGATTCCCGTTATCATCTGGGCGCTGTGGAGATGGCGCCAGAAAGCAATTCTCCCGTTAGTCTGCTGGGGCGGTGTTGGCGTACTGGTATTCTTTACAGGTTGGCCGTGGCTCTGGTTTGATCCCGTGGGACACCTCAGTGAATATCTCGGCCGAACTACAGGGCGGGCTGCCCTCTATGTGGAATACTTCGGAAGCAAATACGCCGACCACGATCTCCCCTGGCATTATCCCTGGGTCATGCTGCTGACGACAATTCCCGTTGGGCTGTTGGTCCTTGGCTGCGTTGGTTCCTCAAACATCGTGCGTTCTTTGAAACAGAGTCAACGTCGCCCCAGTGGCGAGGCGCTGTTACTGCTCTCCCTGTTGTGGCCACTGGTGTTGTTTTCGTTACCCGGAATTACCGTCTATGATGGCGTACGTCTGTTTTTAATGGTCTTTCCTCTGGCAGCGGTTCTCATCGGGCAGGGAGCCGCCCCAGTTCTCGACTGGATACACCAACGCGTTCCGAACCGACTCGCCACGACAGCGGCAGCACTGCTGTTGTTGTCTCAAGTCTATGCCACCTTGGCTTATGCTCCCTGCTGGCTCAGCTACTACAGCTTACTGACCGGAGGGCTGAAAGGAGCGAATGCCGCGGGCATGGAACTGACCTACTGGGGCGACTCGATAACCGCCGAGATGTTGCAGCAGGTTGTTCAGGACGTTCCTGAAAACAGTATGGTTCAGCTTGCACCCCTACTCCATCCGGCCTATCTGCAAATGCTGCAGGAAACTCCGGAACTGAAACAGAAGGGAATTCAATTAGTCCCCTTCGAGTCCGAGAAGCCTGTCTCTGAATATGTGTTGTACTTTCAGCGAAACCCCTACTTACCTGAGCTTCTGAAACCGCAGCAATCCAATGAGTGGCAAGTAATGACCGAAGTCACCCACCAGGGGGTCGCACTGGCCCGTTTGATTCGCTTGAACAACGTCCGCTGATATTTCTACTTCTTGATTGACAGAGACGGATGGAACCCGGGGATCTTGCAGGGAATCCGATACAGGCCACTGCCTGCGGTGAGATACAGAGTGGATGCATCGTCGCCGATTCCGAACGTACAATTGGTCGGCAGTGTCGGAGTCGGGATGTAAGCCAGTTCTTTTCCTTCGGGAGAAAAGACGACGATTCCAAACCGGCTCTCGGCCCGGAAGGCGGCGTAGATGTTGCCTTGCTGGTCAACGGTCATGCCGTCAATGCCGGTCTCTTTTCCACCGAAGTCAGCCAGTACTGTTTTCTTGCCCAGTGATCCGTCTTTTTTAATCGGAAACGCATTCAGAGTCATTCGCTTTTTGAGGTTTTGGGGTGGTTCTGTTTCAAGGCCGGTGGCACCATTGTCCGTTTCCGCAACATAGAGTATTTTTCCATCAGGCGAAACGACAGTCCCGTTGGGTTTGGTGATATCCGTTGTAGCACGGTGGACCGTTTTGGTTTTAGGGTCATAGCGAAAGACGCTCATATGATCGAGTTCCAGAGGTTCGGTGCCGACATAACGGGGATCGGTGAAATAGACCCAGCCTTTGGGGTGTACCACCAAGTCATTGGGGGCATTGAATTTCTTACCCTCATAATTGTCAACGAGGCATTTCACTTTTCCCTGCTTTGTGATTCGAGCCAGACATTGTTTTCCATTATTTGCGCCGCAGGCCGCCAGCATGTTACCTTTCTGATCGATCATCAGGCCGTTACTTTGTCCGCTGTCGGCACTGAAAACGGTGGTTTTTCCCGTCGCAGGATCAAAGGCCATAATCTTACCAAGACCACCTTCGAAATTGATATCACTGAAATAGATGATGCCATCCACGTCAACACAGGCGCCTTCAGTGAAGCCTTTATCGACCCAGAGTTCTTCCACTTTCGATTGCGGCGAGACAATGGACGCATCCCCCGAGGGGGCAGGCGCCGCTGCGTAGACCATGGAACCTGCGAACCCTGAAAAAGCCACTCCCCAAACAAAGATCTGTTGCCAGTGAATCATGGTCTGTTCCTCTCTGTCGTTGCGATGTGCAATACGATCGATTTCCGGTTTATTGTGAAGGCGTCACGTCTGTTTTCTGATTCGTAAGTTGAATTTAACTTTCCAATGCGTCTGGAGTTTGTTCCACAGCAGTCTGATTGTTATTATTGCGGACCAGCCAAAGTGAAGGCACCGCCAGAATCGCACCGGCAATGGGGCCGACGAAATAGAGCCAGAGCGAGTTCAGGTTTCCACTGACTAGCGCCGGGGCTAATGAACGGGCCGGGTTCATGGACGCACCGCAGATCGGCCCGGCAAACATGGCTTCCAGCGCGATCACCGAGCCGATGGCGACTCCCGCCAGAATCCCGGTTTCTTTGGCGCCCGTACTCACGCACAAGACCACAAACATCAGCATCCAGGTCAAAACCCCTTCTAGGATCAGAGACTGCATTTCACTGCCAGCGGGAAGCGTCATCCCATAATTATCCAAACCAGGAAAAGTCAGCTTTAACAGCAGGCACGCTGCCATCGCACCAATTACCTGACAGATAATATAAGGAATGACTTCTTTTCCCGGAAAACGCCGAGCGACCCAGAAAGCGATCGTGACCGCTGGGTTGATGTGAGCGCCGGAGATTTCGCCAATCGCATAAATCACCGAAGTGACGACCATCCCAAAGACAAGTGCAATGCCGACATGGGTGACTGTTCCTTCAGAGACCTGATTCGTAACGATGGCACCCGCGCCTGAAAACAGCAGGATGAAGGTGCCAAAAATTTCCGCGTAGTATTTCTGCATCGGTGGTCGATTCCAGGCTGTGGGATCAATGTTTAATCATTTTCAGGACGGGCGGGGTTGAGCCAGTGTCCGGATGGATCAGAACCGGACACAATCACCCCTTTGGCGTTCCAGTCCATGCCGGCGCGGACGTCGGCAGCACAATAGCGGAGCGTCAATCCGCAGCGTCTGCGGTCTGACTCGTTTGCCTCTGAACCGTGCAGTAACAAATCGGAATGGATGGAAATTTCCCCCGCTTTCAGCGAATCGTCAACGGGCGAACCATATTGTTCTGCATTTTCAATGGTCTGGTTGAGCACGTTGTCTTCATGTGAGCCGCTCGGGCGATAGGTCATGTGACCATAATTGTGGCTGCCGGCAATAAATCGCATGTTGGCATTTTCCGGGTCGGCATCGTCAATGGCCAGCCAGACTGTGACCGCCTTGGAGGGGGACAAAGGCCAATAGCTGGCATCCTGATGCCATGCGACCGACTTACCATCGTGGGGCATTTTGCAAAAGAAATGCGACCCCCAGGCGATTACATTTTCTCCCAGCAGATCTTTTACATACGCTACAATTTTGGGATGCGTCAGCAGGTCGTAGGCTGTGCCGTATTTCATATGAGCGGTGCTGATGGAATAGCTGTCTCCGCCGGCTGCGATCACCGTTTCCAGCAGGCGGTCAACGTACTCCCGATTCTCCAGCACTTCCCGGTCATCGAAAATGCGAAGATTCCGCAGATAACCGTCCTGATTGAATTGTTCGACCTGATCAACGGTTAAAATCTGGGGATCAGTGGTTGTGGAAGGATAGAATTTCAGATCACGTTCGATTTGAGACAAATCTTCTTCCTGAGGGACTGCCTGGAATTCTTTCGATTCAGCCATGGTGGGTCTCTATGTCCTTTAAGATGAAAATACCAATCCATCATGAGATATCACGCTCTGACAGCCAATCCCATGACAGAGACCTTTTGTTTATTGTAAATAGGGCTCCGTCCCGGAACAACTTAGAACGGTGTGATCTCATTATTTTGGCCGTCTTCTGATATCTCCAGAAGTTTGAGAAACGGAAGATTGCCGTGATGAGTGTGGAGTCGAGCGCAGATGGGGCTCAGAACGGGAATGGGAAATAACCACGCAGTTGAAACGATTGGAATTCTTACGTCTTACTCGTCGTTTTATCCGTTTTGGTTTTAGGTGTTGAGGCCGTCGCCGTTTTGCGGCTGGCTGCAGTAGCCGCCAGGCCTTCTGCCGAAATGAGATGCACTAAGTCCTGTGCGTTTTGATCCATTTCCATGACGAGTCCATCCACACGACCTGCCAGGTACATGTACATGATCAGCGAGGGAATCGCGATTCCCAGACCGAAGGCGGTTGTTAATAACGCCATCGCAATGCCGACCGCCAGCTCTTCAGCTTTGCCCATCGCACTGCTGTTAGCAATTTCATTGAATGCCTGAATCATGCCGATGACGGTTCCCAAAAGTCCCATCAGGGGAGCCACGGTGGCGACTCCGTTGATCACACGCAGGTGTTTACGAAGTTGCGAGAGTTGTCGCTCGCCACCATCAATGATGGCCTGTTCGACTTCAACACTTGGTTTACCCCATTTGCGAACACCGTGTGCGAAGACCGACGCAATCGGACTCGGATTTTCTTCGCAGAGTTTCAGCGCTGACCGCGCATTGAGTTTGCTATCTTTGAGTAGTTTCAGGAATCGACTCACGAAATGTCGAGGGATCACACGTCCCGATCTGAGGATCACCAGTCGCTCGATGATAAACCACATGGAGATAATCGAGGCAATCACAAACGGCAGAAGAAAATAGCCCATTTCCTGAATGATTTCTTCCGGCGTGGATGGAATCACTGAGCTGCGTTTGACCGGTTGGCCATCTTCCGGCAGCGGTCCATTGGGATCAGTGACCCCAACCAGACTTCCATTGACCGATTTAACGACTTTGGGCAATCGCTCTTGTGCTTCCGTAGAACCGGCAAGCAGTAGTAACGAGATCGCAGGAATCATGATGATCTGCAGCAGTAATTGAGAAAACCGTCCGTAAGCGAAGTACGCACGTTTTTTCTGATCGGAATGGTCAGCGGAGGGCTGTTTTTGACTGCTGATAAAATTGATCATGAGCAATGAAAGTCACTCTATAATGAACGGAGATGGCCATCGGTTTCTGATGCTGGCCTGATTCAGGTCTAATGCCGCGCTGTTGGAACTGATAAAGCCTGAGACAAAATCATGATCCTGTTACAGGATGAGGTCTAGTTTACGTCAGATTGGTTTTCCCGTCGAGTCTGGAATCAGAATTCCCAGACGGAAGCGGATGTGTCCAAAGTCTTCAAGGGTGGGTAGGGGACTCTTAATTCTTACTGATCTGGGCCTGAACTGCTTTTACGCGTTCTTTTGCGCGAGAAACGAGTTCATGTTCAGGGAAACGCTTCAGGAAGTCCTGATACGTTTTTAAAGCCTGGGCCCATTCGTTCAGCGCTTCGTGGCACATCCCCGCCTGGAACAGTGCCGGTGCCTGCCATTCAGGGAACTTATACTGGATATCAACCTGCAAATACGCCAGCAGTGCTTCTTTGAACTTTTCCTGAATCATCAGAGTTTCCGCCAGCAGAAACTGGCACTTGGCTGCGGTTTCGGTGCGTCTGCCGTTTTCGGAGTCGATAATCTGCTGAAAGACTTTGCGGGCATCGGCAAATTTCGCTTGATTTTTCAAGCTACGTCCGAGCACTTCGTTTGCCTGATACAGAAAGGGGCTTTTCGAATCCCAGCTACGGAACCGATCGACTGTTTGTTGGACCTCATCATATTTTTTCTGACGGAAATACGTTTCTGCCAGAAGCACCCAGACGCGCGGGTACCAGGTTTCCTGGCCGAGTTCCTCTGTTTTCTTGTCATCAACCAGTTTCAATAATTCCGTTTGTGCGGCATCAACCTGATTTTGATACAAGGCTGCCTCTGCCTGATGAAACTGAGCAAACGCGGCATATTCGTTCTTGGGAAAACGCTTGAGTAATGCTTTCGAAAATTTTTCAACCTGATCCCACTTTTGTAGATCCAGATTGATTTCGATCAACCGATACAGGGAGACCTGTTGTACTTTTTCATCGGACTTGGGTGAAGCCTGCAACTCATCAAACGCTTTCGCTGCCGCTTCCAATTTACCGGCAATTAAATCACTTTCCGCCAGGCTCAACCGGGCGTTGTCGGCCAGATCACTTTCCGGGGTTTCATTCACCAGACGTCGAAAAATCGTATCTGACTGTTCAAACTGCTCTGCTTCGTAATTAATCAACGCCCATTCATCCAGGATTTTGTCCAGATTGTCTGCCTTTGGAAAATTCTCCAGCAGTGTTTCGTAGGCTTTATTAACTTCATCGATTTTTTTTAATTGAAACAAGGTTCGTGCTGCCTGTAAGCCGGCAAGCATGGCGTAGCGTGAAGGAGCAAATTGCGATAACGTATTTTGATAAATGGCAACCGCTGCTTCCAGTTGTTTATTGTTTTCCAGACTGCGTCCCTGCATATAAGCAGCCTCTGCGGCTAACGGGCTTTTCGGAAATTCTTTGACAAACTGCTCGAAGTGTGCAGCCGCCTGCTGATTTTCACTCAGTTGAAATTCACTCCACGCCAGACCGGAGAGGCCAGCCGGATATTCCGGTGAATCCGCACCGATTTTGACGATTTCCGCGAAGGATATTTTGGACCGTTCCCACTGTTTATTCTCGTAGTTTCGTTCGGCTAACTGGCGATACGTCTGAATTAACAGATCGGCGCTCGGCTTTCGCGACTGCAATTGATCGAGATACTGATCGACCTCTTTGGGTTTCTCATTTTTGTCCGTGATGATGATCAGGTTCGCCAGGATTTGATTATATCTGACTTCATTGGGAAACTGCTTCAGATATTCTTTCGAAAGTGCTTCTGCTTCAGCGTACTTCTGGAGCGAATTGAAGCTGTTGCTCTGCAGACTCAATGCGTCAGCATATTCGCTCGACGTTTTGTCCGTCTTGGGATCTTTTAAATACGACTCCAAGGCTTCGATCGATTTGTCATACTCTTTTAATTTCTGATACGTGCGTGCCAGATAAAGCCGAGCAAGTAGCCGGGTGTTCTCCAGTTTGGTTTGATCTAACACCGTCTGGAAATGATTCAGCGCTGCTTTCAAATCTTCTGGTTTGCCTTTGGCATCACGGATACGGCCTTTCAGAAGTTCCTGGTGTAATCGCAGGCCGCTTTGTGGATACGCCTTTTCAAACTGTGCCGCCAGTTGTTCGGCTTCTGCCAGTTGATCTGTCAGCATCGCAGCTTCAACGGCAAAATGCAGACAGTCGTCGGCGAGATCGCTGTCGGGAGATTGCTTGACCAGGGCAAGAAATAATGTTTTCGCAGCGACCGGTTTCCCGGAACGCAGCAATGCATCGGCCAGCTGGTAGTTAGTTAATTCTTTTTGTTTGGGGGTGGGATTTGCTTTGAGCGCCAGTTCGAACGCGGCAATCGCATCCGAGAGTTGATTGGCTCCTTTCAGGCTGACCGCTTTCCAATACAGAGCATTCGCGGCCTGCTTTGGATCTTTCGCAACGATCTCAAACTGTTCGATTGCTTTCGTGTATTCGCGTAAATCGTAAAAGGCATATCCGGCATTCAGTCGGGCAGTGATCCCCAGCGGACTCTCCGGAAACTTCGCTGGCAATTCCAGAAACGCCTTTGCTGCTTCCTGAAATTGTCCACGATCAAATAGAGATGTCGCTAAAGACATCTGCGCGTCGCTGGAGCGGGAATGATTCTTTTTGCCAGCGATTTCCTTGAATCGTTTTTCTGCTTCGTCAGGCTGTTTGTTCCGCAGATATGCTGAAGCGAGACCGAACTGGGCGTCTTCGGACATCGCCCCTTTGGGATGCCGCTCCAGAGATCTCTGAAAACTTTTTACTGCCAGTTCAGCTTTGCCACGTCGCAGCATCACATCGCCGAAATAGGGATAGGCCCATTCTTCCAATGTATGGTTGGGATACAGTTTGAGAAATTCAGTGAATTCCTTTTCCGCCGCTTCCAGATCATCCAACAGATAACTGCATTCTGCGATGCGGTACAACGCATCGGGCAGATTCTTGTTTTTGGGATACTTTTTGGCGTAGTCCCGCAGAACCTCTCGGGCTTCCCGATATTTCTGTTGATTGACGAGCGTCAGGCCGAGATAAAAATTCGCCAGCGGAACATTCGCATGCGTCGGGTAGTTTTTCAGGTATTTCTGAAATGTCTCCGTTGCCAGCCCCCAGCGGTTTTGTTTATAGAGGCCGATAGCCAGTTGGAATTCATCGGAAGCTTTATCTGCCCGCGCGAACGAGGCAGGAAGTAAGACCAATGTCAGAACAATCAGACAGAGTCTGTTCGAACGCAAGTCAGAAAAGCACGGGAGCTGGATACGGTATATCATCATATTGGAGTCGTCAGATCGATCTAAAATAGTAAAGCAACAGTTCCTGATATTATCGTGGGTTTTCAGGCAGAGGCAAGCGGCGTTGCCGAATTCTCCTCTTGCAGAAGTGAAAACCTGGTCGATCTGGTATTTTCGGTCTCGATACGAACTCTGTAAGGCACCTGTCTGAAGGATATTGATTCAAACGGGTGATCAGATTATCGCTTCGGGAGAACATCTCAGAAAATTAGCTGCCTTTAAAGTGTTGATCTGCAAAATCGAGGTATTGCTGCCAGTCAAAATCGGTAACATCATGTTTTCCGGTCCGAATATGATATCCCATCTGCTGCTGGATCGGCTGATTGACTTTCGGCATCTCTTTGGCGCCGAATCCTGATGTTCCCAATAGTTTGTAGACTGGCTCCGCGTACTTTACCGATAAGAATTCTCCCTTGGGATCTGCCCATCGATCATCCTCGGCACTGGCAACATACACGGGCCGTGGGGCGATCAGAGAGATCAACATGTGCTGATCGACGGGCAACTCATCTTCTTTATCGATGTATTTATTGAAATTATCACAGAACCAGTGTGGAAACGCATTGTTGATGACATTCAGTGTTTCGCCGATACGGCGTCGACTGAGAGCTGCTCCCCCACACCCAGAGTCATTGGAAATCACCAGCGCAAACCGCGGATCCTGCGCACCAGCCCAGAGTGAAGTTTTTCCAAGACGCGAGTGTCCCATCACGGCGACCTGTTTGTGGTCGATCTGATTATCAGTTTCCAGGTAATCCATCGCGCGGCTTAATCCCCAGGACCAGGCGGCAATCGTGCCCCATTCGTCAGCCGCTGGCTTGGTCTGTCCCGGTTTATTAAATAAAGGATGAACCCCATTCTGAAAGCCATCATCAAAATCTGGATCAATATCGCCACAGTAAATGGCCACCAGCCCGTAGCCGCGATCGAGGATCTGATCAATGGCCCACCGCGAAGCTGAGGCCCCTCGTGATTTTTCGGTAGCGCGGTGATCTACAATCCCTTTGTCTTTGTTGGCTCGCATCCATTTTGTCGAGAGCGTGATTTCCGGATCATTGGCAATGGTGTGGTTACCATAAAAATTCAGAGCCATGAAGACGGGCACCTGCTTCGTTGCTTTGGCGGGCAGATAGATTAACAGGTCCATCCGTGGTTCTTCTTTTTTACCGGAAAAATAAACGGAAACCTCTTTGCGGATTGCCTTGCCATTCAGTGCATCATTTTTTTGTGAGGTGACTTCAAACAGAAGGTCTTTGGGTGGAGCAGGGCTTTTTCCGTAGACTTCACTTTCGAATAGACGCAAAATTTCGGGCCGTCTGACTTTCCACCAGAGCTCCGGAGAATCTACTTTTTTTCCGTCCGCAGTCACTAGCGGATCAGGCAAACTGAACTTCGGGATTTTTGCTTCGTCATAGTTGGGTTTTGGACGTTGTGCCTGGCTCGTTTGACTGCAAATCAGGAAGATGTTGAAAACAAGAGCGGCGGTAAGGAGCAGTCGTTTCATACTATTCTAGGCCTTCGTTCTGGTGGGATATTCTTCTATCTGTTGTCTGTTTCTGTCACTGGGAACCATTCAAACTATCATAATACAGTCAGAGAATTCAAATCTCTATTCTAAAATCGTGTCGGTTTCCGGTACGATTGGCAATATGAAATCAACATTATGCTCGAAAAACGGGGTCATTCTGTATTTGCTTGGTTAGGGAGTCGGAGGCATTTTCTGGTAGTGTCTGTTGCTTCAAAGGCCTGAGAGCCGCTCATTATTTCTGTCAGACGCACTTTCAGAACGCGTATTGATTTCATTTTGGCTACCCGATTTCCTAATCTTTATTGCGGGCTCACTGGTTGCCGCGTATGGATTCGGTAAAAAAACGAGTCTGGGCTCTGCCTGTGATTTATTTTTTGACCGGTGGGATTAGTTATGCCAGACTCTACTCTCTTGCCCTCAGTCTTTCGACACATGGTAGCTGGCTGGGCACATTGATTATGTTGTGTTGTATGAGCGCGATGTTTTTAATCTGTTTTGTTATACTCAGTGGTAAGCACATTGAAGTTTGAGGAAATCGGTCCTAATGAAAATGTTGTTTATCCCAGCCGCTCAAGAGTCTCCTCTCTGGTGGATTCTGTTGAAAATCTTTTTGCAGACGATCGTCTTCTGGACTCTGTTTCTGCTGGTGATTCCCGGTGGGCTGATGTGGTTGGAATCAATGCTCAGCTGGGACCGATTTCATGTTTCAGGTCAACGGATGTGGGGCATACTATTCTTTGTATTGGGGGGGAGTCTGGGGCTGACCAGCGGCACAATGATGGGAATCTACGGACGGGGAACTCCCCTTCCTTTTGATACGGCACGCCATCTCATGATTGTCGGTCCTTATCGTTTTGTGCGGAATCCCATGGCCATCGCCGGTTTAACACAAGGCGCCGCTGTCTGGCTGTTTTTCGGTTCCTGGCTGATATTGGCTTATATCATTGTTGGTTTTTTTCTCTGGAATTATTACGTGCGGCCCATTGAGGAACAGGACCTCCTGCAGCGATTTGAAGGAGATTATGACGCTTATCGACGTACGATTCGGTGCTGGATTCCCTGCTGGAGAGGATATTTACCTGATAAACTGGTAACGCAGCAACTGGAGGGAAACGACAAATAATTTCCAGTATCTCGTAATCCTGGTATATAATCGTTAATATGCTTCGAGCGAAGTGGTTTATTTACTCAATGGCACTGTGGGGTGCCCGGATATAACATAATGAAAAATCAGTCCCAAGCAGAAGAGATTGACGAAATTCGCACACTAGTGCGCAATAGTGGTTTACGCAGCACTTCAGCTCGGATCACCGTGATTCAATTTTTGCGCCAGGCGACTTCACCTCTCACCCATGCCGAAATCGCAGAGGACTTGACTCCGATGGGATTTGATAAGGCAACCGTGTATCGCAATCTGATCGATCTTGCCGAAGCGGGGCTTGTCAAACGGACTGAACTGGGGGACCATGCGTGGCGGTTTGAGCTGCGAAACCCGGATGAACCAGAAGATGCAGAACACCCCCATTTTGTCTGCACTGAATGTGGCAGCGTTTCCTGTCTGCACGATGTCGAGTTCAAGACGCCCAAAAATAAACAATGGGCTCAGGTTGGCACAGTCACGGAAATTCTCTTGAAAGGAATCTGCAACGAGTGCGAGGGAACTTGAGCGGCGGGTGTTAATTTAATGCTCGTGATCGTGTGAATGTTCTGAATGACTGCCATGATCATGCACATGACCCGGTTCAATAAAACCAATCCCATAAGCCAGTGCGATTCCCAGCAGCAATACAAAAGAGAGTCGGAACCGGTTATGAGAATGAAATTCCATTTCCGGCAGTAAATCACCGAGAGAGATACAGATAAAGACCCCGGCAGAAAACGCGAGGGCACATCCGATGATGACGTGTTGGCTACCGGAAAACTGCTGAACTCCCAGGAAAAACAGGAGCGCACCGAGCGGGCACATCATGGCGAAACCAATATTCACGGCATTTCGCCAGCCAGCAGACCAGCCTCCCGCGGCCATTAGAGAGGTGATCGAAACCGCATCCAAAGGTTTGTGTAGTGTAATTGCCAGAAACGTTCCCAGCCCGAACAGCGACAGAAAGACTTCATGATGTTGTTCGGCGATGATACTGGCACCCAATGCCAGACCATCAATCAGCGTATGGAGTGCCAGCCCAAAAGTAATTCCAATCCAGCTCAGTTCATGTGAATGGTTATGCGAGTGCACAGGGGCGTGTGCATGATGATGATCACAGTCATGATCATCATCGTGTTCGTGCTTTTCTTCCGCTTCAAGTTCCACGGTTCCATGTTGGTGAAAGTGGAACGTTCGCAGCAAAAAGAAGAGCGTCATGATCCCTGCCATCATCCACCAGACGGCACGATCGACGGATCCCATTTCCGCGATTGCGTGCGGCAGCAGATGGAACACGCCAATGCCCAGCATAAGACCACCCACAAAACTGATTAATGTTTCCATACGCGTGTGGGTTAATCGAACCAATGAAGGTAACCATCCTCCCAGTAGGGAAGAAAAGACGATCACGCTGCAATAGATGCCCAGTAGTGTATACGCCCACGTTTTGTCCGTTTTCTGTGGAGATGCCTCGGCAGCATCTATTGCTGGGGCGGCAGCTTTTTCAGCTTCCGCATGCGGCTGAGTCTGCTCTGCGGCCATGGTTGTGCGCGTAATGAAAAATCCGGGTGCGACCAGAAACAGAATCAGAGGGATCATCAGCAGGAACAGCGTTAATTTAACGTCATTCTTAAAATGTGAAAGAGGTTTCATTGAGTTAAACAGTCGCCTGAGATCCAAATTTATCACGTGAGATAGCCGGAATACTCTCACCATCGGCACTCATGTATTGTAATAGCAAACAAATTGCGATTGAATTTAGCTTTTATATGAGATCAAGGCAAGAGCCTTCTCGGTCCTTCTCAGTCAAGTTTCTGAACTTCTGCTCAAATCAGGCGCGTTTCTTGATAGGGAAGCACGGTAAAACCCTTGAAATACGGTGCATTGACTCACGAAAAGGGAAGTGTTTCGTGCAGGGCCTCCTCAGGAAAATCACTCAGCAGGTAGTGATAAGTTCAGATGAGAGTGAGGTTTATCGTGTTAAGCTGTCCTGATTGGGGGTTCTGTTTGGCGTGTGCGTAATGGGACACTGAATGCCGGGCGTCTTCATCGTTTCTTAATATCTTCTTAAAAAAAGAATCGCCGATAAGTCTGTTTAAGGATCGGACTATTTCTGTGCAGTCGCACATCAAATAGTGAAATCAGTACAACCTTGCCCGAAACGGAATCCGGGCGATGATCATCAGGGATGAAGATGCGCACAATCATTAAATTGACGGGAGTTTTACTCCTCACGGGGGCCATTGTACCCTCACCAAGTGTCTTTGCTGAAGACACAAAAATCAATTCTGATCAACTGGAACGTCTGCTGGAACGGTTAGAAACAGCCGAAAAGCGAATCCAGGAACTGGAGCAGCCAAAGCAGCAAAAACAAGAGGAGCAGGTACAAACTCCTCCACCAGCACCCGCCCTGCCTCCTCATTTGAAAAATGTGGGTGGTGGTCTGGATGATTCCGAGCAACTGTTGATCAATAACTTTGCTGCTGGGAATGAAAATCTGGCAAACCGTCTTTCTTCTCTCGAAGAAGACTGGAAAAAGTTCAGTGATTCCGAACAGGCAAAGCAAGCCAAAGATGCTTCCAAAGCAACTACTTTGAAAGTCTTTGGTCGAATTCACCTGGATAGTTGGAATTTTTCTGATAGCACTCCCGGCATAGCTGCCTTCAATAATCCTGCCAACCCTATGGATCCGGAAAACCGGTTTGAGTTTCGCCGTCTGCGGATTGGTGTTTCCGGTGACATTAAAGATAACATGATCTACAAATTTGAGTATGACTTCGGAAATCCCGGTAATCCTGCCTTCAAAGATGTTTATATGGGATGGAAAGATCTTCCCGTGTTTCAGACACTCTTGGTTGGTAATCAGAAACGTCCTTTGGGGATGGATCACCTTAACAGTAGTCGTTACAACACATTCATGGAACGTCCATTGGTGATTGAAGCATTCAATGAAGATGCACGACGTCTGGGTATCTGTGCCTATGGTGTTTCAGAAGATGAAACCTGGAACTGGCGTTACGGTATCTTTAATCTGGAAAACATTGCCGGAGATGGAAATTACGTAGGTGATGCAGGTCAAATGAGCGTCAACGGGCGTTTGGCAGGAACTCCCTGGTACGATGAAACCTCAGGTGGTCGAGGTTATCTGCATCTGGGTATTGCCGACATGTGGGCGAATCCTGATGGGGACGTCACCGCTTCTGCTACTAACAATAACGAAGCTCGTTTTCGCACACGTCCGGAAGCACGTTCGGGAGGTACCCGTTGGTTGGATACTGGTCGAATTGCTGGTGCAACCTGGTTTAATACTCTTGGATTTGAAGCCATGTTAAACGTGGGATCCTTTTCAGTTGTCAGTGAATACCAGGTCACGAATGTCGGTCGGGGTAGTACTGGTTCCGACCTGACCTTTGAAGGTGCCTATGTGCAGGCGGGTTACTTCCTGACAGGCGAATATCAACCCATCGATCGGAAATCGGGAACGATTGCTCGTGTCAAACCTCTGGAAAACTTCTTCATGGTGAATACCTGCGATGGAGATACCGCTAGCGGTTGGGGAGCCTGGCAGGTTGCTGCACGTTACTCCTACCTCAACTTAAGTAACGGTAATGTTACGGGCGGTGACGAACGTAACTGGACGCTGGGATTGGTCTGGTGGTGGAATTCGCATGCCCGTATGCAGTTTAACTATATCCATGCTGAAATTGATGACCGCGGTCCGATCGACGGCTATACCGGTGGTAAGTCAGACATCTTTGGTACACGGTTCATGGTCGACTTCTAACAGTAGGCTGAATTCGACTTAATTATAGGATCCATAAAAAAGAATCTCTCAGGAGTTTGTCATATGAAATATTTTGGAATTGTTTTACTGGCAGTCACAGCCACCATCATGGGAGGCAATCAGAACTTTGCCAATCCTGGTGCTCCCTGTTGTGATAAAGCCAACGGTGCATGTCGAAACAGCAATTACTGTTCACAGGGCTGTAAGTCCTGTCGATTGCACATGGAAACATTAAAAGTCAAAAAGCATTGCTACAATATTGAATGTAAGGATATCTGTATTCCTCCCGTGCGTTTCCCCTGGCAAAAATGCTGCGAATTGAAATGTGGAAAAATTAAAACGGTTCGTGTTCTGAAAAAACACAATTATACCTGTGAAAAATGTGGCTATAAGTGGACTGTCGAATGCAATTGTGGTGCCTGTGCTTCAGGTAATTGCGTGCCAACCACTCAACCACCGGTTCACTCTGCCAATGCTCAACCTCCTTTGGCTCCTGCGACATCAATCAGAAAAAGGTAAACCAACCTGACTGCTGAAGCAGAAATGCTGTTGTGAATTTACCTCAAATGAACCTTCTCCAAACACCTCCTCTATTTTATAGCGGGGGTGTTTTTCATTTATGATGTCGTAGCGAAATTAACAGCGAAAGAAATTAAGCGAAGATGGGCATTGCCACTTTTAATACGCGATAAATCTGCCATAATTAATGGGCTTTGCTGGTTTTCTTCCCTTTCCAATTGATTGTGTGGCCTCATGATTTGTATCTCCGTGACTCCCGAGTCTCGTAATTTTGCCAAGGTTGACATTCTGAACGCGGCCTCTCAATCGGACCTGGTAGAACTCTGTCTGGATCGATTGATCAAAACCCCGGATATTGAAGATTTGATTTCCGGATTTGAGACACCGATTCTGGTTTCCTGCCGACGCCCCGAGGAGGGGGGCCAGTTTAAAGGGACAGACTCCGAGCGGATTCAGCTATTGAAGCAGGCGATTATTGCAGAGCCGGCGTACATCGAATTTGATTTGGAAACAGCAAAGCAGATCCCGCGATTTGGCAAAACCAAACGCGTCATCAGTTATACGAGTCTAAAGAAACCACTCTCGCAGGTGGATGATATTTTCGATGAAATGGCCGAAGCAAAAGCCGACATCATCAAATTCACCTGGCCGACTCCCACCTTGCAAACCGCTTGGCCACTTTTGGCGGCGATTAGCCAAAAACGCGAGATCCCGGTGGTCGGCCTGGGACTGGGGGCAGCCGGCATTACGTTTTCACTGCTCGGCATTAAATATGGCTCTCCCTGGATTTATGCCGCTCTGGAAAAAGGGATGGAAGCCTTTGAAGGGCAACCCACGCTGGCAGAATTGGATGAAGTGTACCACCACCGAAGCATCTCTGCCAAAACTCGTTTTATCGGGGTTGCCGGATTGGGAGTTGCTGAGCGGCGCACAATAGAGATTTTTAATAATGCTTCTGAACAGTTGGGGCTGGACTACACTTGTCTGCCGCTGGTCATCAACGACTTCAAACAGGTACATAAAATGTTGGGGATTTTGAAAATTCGCTCGTTGGTGGTGAGCCCACGACTGGGGGAATTTATTTTACCATTGGCTGAACACTTGGAAGAGTCATCCGAACAGACCGGCTATGGTGATTTGCAGTTAAAGCAATCAGATGGATGGCACGCGTACGATACCGTGCGGCGGAGCGCTATCAAAAGTCTGGAAGCAAAATTCGAAGGAAACACGACGAGAACGGACAATATCTTCCAACGCAAAAATATTCTGGTCCTCGGTCAAAGTGGTCTGACGAAAGCCATCGTTTATAGTCTGTCACAACAGGGGGCCGTCGTCAGTGTGGCTTCAGGTAATGACCGGGCCGCGCAGGGCATTGCGCGTAAGTTTGATATTCGATACGTTCCGTTTGCCAATTTGTATGATACGTTGAGCGATGTGGTGATTCAGACGGACCCTGATCTCAAACTAGGACATGGCAAGGGCGATTTCAACCCGGCCTATCTTCGGGAGAGAATGACGGTGATGGATCTCAGCCAATTACCTGAAGAAACCGATTTGATCCGGGAAGCAAAGAGCAGGGGATGCGAAGTTGTGTGTGTCGACGAAATCTATCGCAAGCAGTTGAATCAGATTTTCAAAGCAATTACAGGGCAGGAAATTCCGGAAGCCGTCTTTGCAAACCGTAGCGAGTACACTCGCTGACAAACGGAGCGATCAGACGCCTTTCAATCGGGCAATCGTTTGTGCCTGCAGTAGACGCAGACCATTGAAAATCACCAGCAGAGAAGCTCCCATGTCGGCCGCAATCGCTGCCCACAAAGATGCATGGTTCAATACCATCAGTACCATAAATAAGACTTTGATGCTTAAGGCAAAGATGATGTTCTGGCGGATGATTTTCAGTGTGCGATGTGAGTGCCTGATCAGCCACGGGAGTTTCATCAGATCATCGGTCATTAAAGCGATGTCAGCCGATTCAATGGCTACATCACTGCCGGCAGCCCCCATGGCAATCCCCAGGCTGGAACGACTCATGGCTGGCGCATCATTCACGCCGTCCCCGACCATCGCGACAAACTCGTATTCGTCTACCAGTGATTCAATGACAGAAACTTTATCCTCCGGCAGTAATTCGGAATGAACCCGGTCCATGCCAACTTCCTCAGCCACAGCCTGCGCGGTGCCCGCATTGTCGCCCGTCAGCATTACCAGTTGTTCAATGCCGGCTGAGTGTAGTTCTCGAATGACTTCTGCCGCTGTTTCACGCACGCGGTCTGCCAGTGCAATAAACCCGCAAACGTGAGTTTCATTGCCAATCACGACCACGGTTTGCCCGGCGTTGGAGAGTGCTTCCAGTTGTTCATGGACTTCGGCGGTTTCTTCTTTGCGTTCTTCCAGATAGCGGTGCGAACCCAGCCAGAACTCCCGCCCTCTGATCAGCGCGGTGGCGCCTTTTCCTTGAATAATTTGATACGAGTCTGCTGGTTGATAATCAATCTGACGTTCCTTCGCCGCATCCAGAATGGCGACCGCCAGGGGATGATTACTGTGTGCTTCCAGTGCTGCCGCCCGTTCCAGGAGTTCTGATTCCGTATGGTCATTCAGAGGAATGATTTTAGTGACAACAGGTTTGCCACGAGTCAGTGTACCTGTTTTGTCTAACGCCAGTGCTTTCAGTTTTGAAGGGATTTCAATAAATACGCCCCCCTTAATCAAAACCCCATTCCGGGCGGCCGCTGCTAAAGCTGCCACGATGCTGACCGGTGTTGAAATTACCAGAGCACAAGGGCAGGCGATGACGAGCAGCACCAGCGCGCGATACAGTGAATCATGCCAGGAAATCTGTAACAAAGTTGGCAGTGTCAACAGAATTAATATCGCGACAGCCATCACGATTGGCGTATAAATTTTGGCGAATTTTTCGACCCACAATTCAGATGGGGCACGTCGGGTTTGTGCCTCGCCGACCATGCGAATGATCTGTGCGAGGATTGTATTTTCGGCTAACTTGGTACAGTTCGCTTCCAGCAGCCCATCACCGTTAATTGTACCGGCGAAAATTTCATCGTCTTCCTGTTTGAGAACTGGTATCGATTCTCCAGTAATCGGTGCCTGATTGACTTCGCTTTGGCCTTTGATGATGCGGCCATCCAGTGGAATCTTTTCCCCCGGGCGAATAATAAAAGTGGCTCCAATGATGACTTCCTCTGGTGCGACAACTGTTTCGTCTCCGCTTTCATCACGAATTCGGGCAATCGGATGTGTCAGATCCATCAGTGCGGCAACGGCCTTGCGGGCGCGGCCGACACTCCAGGCTTCCAGCAGTTGTGAGAAAGCAAACAGGAATGCGACGGCTGCTGCTTCGAACCACTCATCGATACAGAGTGCGCCGATCACGGCGATGCACATCAGCAGGTTCATATCAGGACGCATACGCTTCAAAGCATACCAGCATTTGGGAAGCACAAACCAGATGCCCGCTACGATTGCGATCAGGTACTGCACACGCACGGGAAGCGGCATAAAACCATTCGTCGCTTCTTCTGCACCCAGAGCAGCACTAAAGCTGCCTGTTAAATAGACGTGCGTCAGAAATGCTGTTCCCATTATGAAACCACTCAGGCTCGTCAGCAGCGTTCTTCCCTGTCGGGACCAGAATGAGGCGGTTGTATCTTGTTTTTTCTTGTCATCCCAGATTTCCGCGCGCATGCCTGTCTGGCTGATGGCATCGATGATGACTTCGGCTGAGACTTCATCGGTTTGGGGATTGACTGTCATACGCCTGTTGAGAACGTCGAAAAACAAGTGCTCCTCGCCGCCTACCAGCGGGGAAAGCTCCCGTTTTAGAATCGAGACTTCTTCGACACAATCCATATCCTGAATCTTGAAGATCAGTTCGGTCGGTTTCTGTTCCATGAAAATTCAATATTCAGAAAAAATTGAGCAGAGACAGTACTTAAGTAAATGCGGCAGACTGCCAAAATCATAGCACCTTGACGGAAGAAACAGAAACTTCGGTTTTTTTTCTTCGCAAATTTCTGATAAAAGGTTTAAGATTCGGCATCGATCGTTTTAAGTGGAATAACGTTTATAACCGATTTGATCGATGTGGCGAATGGAAAGTGTGTTTGCCAACAATCAGATTAGTAACAGCAAGTATGACTGACAGAACTCTCCGATCTAAGGAACAAAATGAGTAAGGATTATCTCGCTGCCCGGCAAAAGAAATTGATTTCACAACTAAAGCGGATCGGCGCAGAGGCGCTGCTGGTAACCAGCGAAACGAATGTGACCTATCTGACTGGCTTCAGCGGTGATTCGAGTTATTTGCTCATCGGTAAAGGTCTGACTGTTTTAATCAGCGATGGTCGCTATAGCACACAACTTGAAGAAGAATGCCCTGGACTGGATGTTTACATCCGTAAAGCGACCGAGTCGATGACAGTGGCTCTCGAAAAAGTACTCAAAAAATCGCATCTTCCCAAATTGGGATTTGAAAGCCACGTCGTAACCTGCGACTTACTCGATGCGTTAAGCAGTCTCACGCCTGCAGTCCAGTGGATCCCCGTTTCCGGACTCATAGAAGAACTGCGGATGATCAAAGACGCTTCCGAAATTCAGGAAATCCGCGAAGCCGTTTCGCAGGCACAGCGGGGCTATGAAGTGCTCCGTGCCATATTGACGGAAGAGATGACCGAACTGCAGGCAGCTCATGAATTGGAGCATGCTATGCGCCGTTTCGGGGCACGCCAGGCTGCCTTTGATCCGATTGTCGCCGTCGGAGCGCGCGCGGCGCTGCCCCACGCCATGCCCACTGAGAAACGGATCGGGGAAGCCCCCTTTCTGCTGGTTGACTGGGGGGCCATGACACAGAATGGTTACCGAAGCGATTTAACTCGCATGATTGTTCATGGTCGTACTCCTGCCAAATTCGAAAAGGTCTACCAGACTGTTCTGAAGGCTCAGGTGGCTGCCATCAAGGCAATTCGTCCGGGAGTGTTGTGTTCGGAAGTCGATCAGACCGCACGCGACGTGATCCAGAAAGCAGGTTTCGGAAAACACTTCACGCATAGTCTGGGGCATGGGATCGGCCTTGATATCCATGAAGGGCCGCGGTTGGGAGGCAATATTTCCACTGAACTAAAGCCGGGCATGATCGTGACGGTCGAACCCGGCATCTATCTGCCAGGATGGGGTGGAGTTCGTATTGAAGATGATGTGTTAGTCACTCGTACCGGACATGAAGTTCTCACAAATGTTCCCAAGGACTTTGAATCTAACAAGTTATGATTCTAAGTAGAAATTATTACCGTTCTATCCAAATGTTTATCGGTATTTTGTGAGGGGTATTTTTTGACTAAGTGGGGCCATAAAATCGTTAAAGGTTTACAGGGTTAGGCTTAAGTGATATTCCGATTACCATGAGCCCAACGCGCGTTGTGCATGATTTTATTAGAGAAACTCCCCTGTTTCGCTTGGTTTTCAAAGGTGATTTGGCTTAGAATCTCTACCTTAGCAAGTCGGGCAGGGTAGAGCGTGCGCGCAATTTGTGTGCGATCCCTTTCCAGACAGAATCAGGTACTTTGAGTTTGAAACAAAAATGCGTTGCTGACGATAGTTTACGTTGATATTCCCTCAGAATAGCAAGCAATGCGAATGCAGCTTGAGAATATGAAATAAGGTAGGTCAATGGCAAAAAACGAGGTGCCGAAAGGTGAACCGTTCGATTTGGAAAAACTTCAAACGCTGTTTGAAATGATGGAGAAGCACGGGCTGACGGAAGTCAATCTGAAGCGTGGTGATGAGACCTGGAAATTAAGGCGTGGTCCACAGGAGACCGTTTCGATGGTTCCCTCGACAATGCCTCATCCTGCTCAGCATCCTGTAGCACCAGCGCCCCCCGCAGCTCCTCAGCAAGCGGCGGCTCCGGCAGTGGAATCAGGTCCTGTGATCAAGAGCCCAACGGTTGGCACATTCTATGCTGCTCCCAGCCCTGACGATCCCCCATTTGTGAGTGTTGGTTCAAAAGTCGGCGCCGATACGATTGTCTGTACTGTGGAAGCGATGAAAGTCTTTAATCAGATTCCTGCTGAGATAAACGGGACGATTTCCGAGATTTTGGTGAAGGATGGCGAAGCGGTCGAATTTGGCCAGCCGCTGTTCAGAATCACGCAAGGCTAATGCCTTTTTGTTGAATGTTCGCAATCTTATACGTGAAACGGCTGCGATCAGAATTTCAGATGTAGGTCCTTTTACCAAGTCAAAAACACATGTTTCAAAGAATACTGGTAGCCAACCGAGGAGAGATCGCACTGCGGGTGATTCGTGCCTGTCGTGAAATGGGAATCGAAACCGTTGCGGTTTTCAGTGAGGCAGATCGGGGCGCACACTATCTCTCATTAGCCGATGAAGCCATTTGTATCGGACCACCAGCCGCAACGGATAGCTATCTGATGATCAATCGTATTATCAGCGCCGCAGAAATCGGTAACGTCCAGGCCATTCATCCCGGTTACGGTTTCCTGGCAGAAAACGCGCACTTTGCGGAAGTTTGCCGTAGCTGCAATATTGAATTCATTGGCCCGCCACACGAAGCGATGGCAAAGCTGGGAGACAAGGTCTCCGCTCGCGAAATTGCCAAAGCAGCCAATGTGCATTTATCACCGGGAACCGAAGGTCTGGTGACCGATGAGGCAGAAGGATTAAGGGTGGCGAAGGAAATTGGTTATCCGGTTCTGATCAAAGCAACTGCCGGCGGTGGCGGCAAAGGGATGCGGGTTGCCCGTAATGATATCTCACTGAAAGCCGGTCTGAAATCAGCGGCGGCGGAAGCAGAAGCGGCTTTCAAAAACTCCGGTGTTTACATCGAAAAATACATTGAAAATCCCAGGCACGTCGAAGTCCAGATTCTAGCCGATAACCATGGAAATGTGGTTCATCTTTGGGAACGCGATTGCAGTCTGCAGCGGCGACATCAAAAGTTGGTCGAAGAGAGCCCCGCTCCGAATTTACCCCACTCCGTCCGTGAAGATATCTGCAAGGCCGCCTGCCGCTTAATTAAAACTTCCGGGTATACCAACGCGGGAACAGTTGAGTTCCTGGTAGGCCCTGATAATCAGTTCTATTTTATCGAAGTCAACGCGCGAATTCAGGTTGAGCACCCGGTAAGTGAATTGGTGACTGGCATCGATTTGATCCAACAGCAAATCAAGGTTGCCGCCGGGGAAAAACTGGACTTCAAACAGAAGAATATTCCCTGCAACGGTTCCGCGATTGAATTACGGATCAATGCGGAAGACCCCGAAAACGATTTTCGTGGATCACCTGGAAAAATTACAAAGTTGCGCGTCCCTGCCGGACCGGGTGTTCGCTTTGATTCGCATATTTACGAGGGCTACACAGTGGGCCCTTACTATGATTCCCTGATTGGCAAACTCATCGTGCATCGCCCTACTCGTGAAGAGTCGCTGGCGTGTATGAGACGTTGTCTGGATGAATTCGTCATCGAAGGGATTAAAACCACAATTCCCCTGGCGAAAAAAATCTTTAATCACTCGGCATTTATCGAAGGTAAAGTCGATACCACATTTATCGAACGTACCTGGTAATAAAACACCGAACGATTATAACGATGTGAAAATCGATCGTTTTGTATTGTAACAGACTCATCAGATCGTGCGCTCGCACTTCTGGACAGAGTCCCTTGTCGGCAAAACGAATCGGTTTCTGAGGCGAAGGTTCGCTCACTTCAATTTGTTGTATGGTACATTTTCAAGTCTCGGTTCAACGCTAGAGGCTTTACTTTTACGAAACAGGTACAGGAAGAATAATGAAAGTCGGTATTTTAACAGGTGGTGGTGATTGTCCCGGTCTGAATCCGGTGATCCGTGGTGCAGTACGCGTGATCTGCAATGCAGGTGGCGAAGTATTTGGTTTGCTCGAAGGCTGGCGCGGTGCCATCGAAGGAAACTATATCAAGCTGGATTCCGAGAACACAGACGACATCATTTTCAAAGGGGGAACGATTCTAGGATCTTCGCGTACAAATCCTTATAAGAATGAGGAAGTGGACGTTCCTAAGGTCATCGCCACGATTAAGGAACTGGGACTCGATTGTCTGATTGCCATCGGCGGCGATGATACATTGGGCGTTGCCAACAAACTCTGGAATGATCACAAGCTGCCCGTCATTGGCTGTCCCAAAACCATTGATAACGACCTCAGTTCAACAGACGTGACGTTTGGTTTTGATACTTCTATCAATATTGTCATGGAAGCTGTTGACCGTTTGCGTACGACAGCAGAATCACACCGCCGTGTCATGGTTGTGGAAACAATGGGTCGACATGCTGGTTGGATTGCTTTGTTCTCTGGCCTGGCAACAGCCGCCGATTACACGCTGGTCCCGGAAATCGAAATCGATATGGACCGGATGGTCGAAGTCTTGAAAAAACGCCGTAAAAATGGCAAAAAGTATGGCATCGTGATTGTCAGTGAAGGCGCTCATTTCAGTGAGAAAGAGGGCGTAATGACTCAAGATGGTGAAGTTGATGATTTCGGCCACGTGAAGCTGGGAGGCATCGGCGAAACCGTTGCCAAGATGATCGAAGAACGGACTGGCTTCGAAACTCGACATGTAACACTGGGGCACCTGCAACGTGGTGGCTCACCCAGTGCCTATGACCGTGTACTGGGAACACGCTGCGGTGTTCACGCCGGTTGGTTAGCGCTGAAGCATCACTTCGGATACATGGTCGCCTTACGGGGAACGCAAGTTGTACCCGTTGCTCTCGCTGACGCGGTCGGTGAAATGCGGGCTCTCGAACCCAACTTCCTTGAAGAAGCAGACGTATTCCTGCAATAGTATTTGCAGATCTACCCTAACATCAAAGAGACGAGGCGCTGGCAACAGCGCCTTTTTTTATGTCTATCCCACAGCTGTGATCAGGGGAAGTACCCGAATTCAGATTACGTCACTCGAAAGGTGAATTATTTAACAAACTTATCTATTGGGCATTCTTGGGTTTAATGCTAGATAAACATCCCCTTGTCTGTTTAAGATAGAGAGGACAAACTCATACCCGCTATTTAGCTTAACCTGCCACAATGAGAAACCACTGTTCTCAATGATTTCGATTTTCTTCCCGGAGGGACTAATGACGTCACAGCGCTTGAACCACATTTACACCTCAATATTTCTGTCTCTATTCTGTCTGGCTCTGTTTTTAAGTCCCCAAACTTCTGAAGCAGGCGAGAAAGGATTCAAGCCGATCTTTGATGGCAAGACACTCAAAAACTGGGACGGCGATCCTCGTTTCTGGTCAGTCGAAGACGGGGCCATTACGGGGAGAACCACGAAAGAAAATCCCACAAAAGGCAATACATTTATTATCTGGCGTGGTGGAACACCCGCCGATTTTGAATTGAAGTTGCAATATAAAATCATCGATGGTAATTCAGGAATACAATACCGTAGCTTCTCGGCCAAAGGCGATGACAAATGGCGAGTAGGCGGCTATCAGGCCGACTTTGAAGCCGGCGATACTTATTCGGGCATTCTCTACGGAGAACGCTTTCGCGGAATTCTGGGTTTACGCGGGCAGAAGACCGTGATTGGAAAAGACCACAAACCCAAAGTCGTTGGTTCTGTCGGTGATACAAATGAGATTCAGAAAAAGATCAAAAAAGAAGACTGGAATGAGTACCATATTATCGCACGTGGCAATCACTTCATTCACAAAATCAATGGTGTCACAACCGTTGATGTCACTGATGAAGATGTCGAACAGCGACGGGCAGACGGAATCATCGCGCTGCAACTTCATCAAGGACCACCCATGGTCGTGCAGTTTCGCGATATTGAATTGAAAGAATTCCCCAAAGCAAATAAAACCTCTTCGACCGGCGGCGCTAAAAAAAAAGTCGTTCTGATCGCCGGTAAGAAAAGCCACGGTTATGGATCGCACGAGCATCGTGCCGGTTGCATCCTGCTGGCGGACGCATTAAACAACAGTGGGCTGAATGTTGAAGCCACTGTTGTTACCGAAGGCTGGCCCAAAGATTCAAGCATACTGCAAGACGCCGATTCAATCGTGATTTACTGCGATGGTGGCGGCCGTCACCCCTACAACGCGCATCTGGATGAACTCAACAAACTAGCCGAGCAGGGTGTGGGCATGGTCAACATTCATTACGGTGTGGAAGTGCCTAAAGGAGCATCGGGAGACGCGTTTTTACGCTGGATTGGCGGTTACTTTGAAGAATGGTGGTCTGTCAATCCTCACTGGACTGCCGACTATAAAAGTCTACCCGCGCATCCCATCTCCAATGGTGTTGCCCCGTTTGCCATTAATGATGAATGGTATTACCACATGCGGTTTCAGCCCGAGATGAAAAACGTGCAGCCCATACTGTCGGCAATTCCTCCCAAAGAAACACTTAAACGCCCCGATGGCCCCCACAGTGGAAATCCTGCAGTACGTAAAGAAATTGGCCAACCTCAACATATGGCTTGGGCTTATCAGCGTCCTGATGGCGGCCGTGGTTTTGGTTTTACCGGCGGCCACTATCACTGGAACTGGGGCCACGATGATTTCCGCAAGCTCGTCTTGAATGCGATTGTCTGGTCGGCCAACGTTGAAGTCCCTTCCCAGGGCATTGATTCAACGCCTGTGACAGTTGAGCAACTCGAAGTCAATCAGGACTATCCCAAACCGGACAATTATAATCCCGCGCGGATCAAAGCGATGCTCGCTGAGTGGAATCAATAAACACCAATAGAATAGAATGACCCTCACACCCGGGATACCACTTAATCAAAAAGAAGGAAACTGACTCCATGAAGTATCGTTGGCTTGCGATCATTCCCGCCCTGTTGCTGAACACGGCATTTGCTGTTTCAACACTGTCTGCACAGACCGAACGTACTCCCGAACAGGCAGTGCCCAGTTTAACGGTGGCTCCCGGTCTGCAGGCAACGCTGTTTGCTTCCGAGCCAAGAATCAGTAGTCCCTCCAGTATAGACGTCGATTCACAAGGCCGCGTCTGGATCTGTGAGGTCGTAAACTACCGCGCTAATCTGCGTGGAATTCCGACTCGCAAAGAGGGCGACCGGATTCTGATTCTGGAAGATACAAACGCCGATGGTAAGGCCGATAAGACAACCGTCTTTTATCAGGGAAATGACGTCAACGGTTCACAGGGCATCTGTGTGCTGGGAAACCAAGTCATCGTTGCTGCTTCGCCGAATGTGTTTCTCTTCACTGATGAAAATAACGATGGCAAAGCAGACAAGAAAGAGCTGCTGTTCAAAGTCGCTGGCGGCGAGCACGACCATTCCGCACATACTTCGATCTTTGGCCCCGATGGAAAACTATACTGGAACTTCGGAAATACCGGCAAACAGGTTTTCGATCGCGATGGCAAACCGATTCTCGAAAGTAATGGACGCCCCGTGCTGGATAATGGGAAACCCTACTGGGGAGGGATGGTCTTCCGTTGTAATCTGGATGGATCTGACTTCGAAGTGCTGGGACACAATTTTCGAAATAACTATGAAATCACAGTCGACTCTTTTGGTACCCTCTGGCAGTCGGATAACGATGACGATGGTAACCGCGGCGTGCGTATCAATTATGTGATGGAATATGGTAACTACGGTTATCTCGATCAATTGACGGGAGCACGCTGGAATTCACCGCGCACCGGCATGCATGAGGAAATTCCGCTGCGTCACTGGCACCTGCGCGACCCGGGCGTCGTTCCGAACCTGCTGCAGACAGGCGCCGGTTCGCCAACGGGTATCTGTATTTATGAAGGCTCACTTCTGCCAAAAAAATATCAAGGTGAAATTATTCACTCTGATGCTGGTCCGAATGTGGTCCGCGCGTATCCGGTCGAAAAAGAGGGCGCAGGCTACAAAGCCGAGATTGCTAATATCATTACCAGTGAGAAAGACAAATGGTTCCGCCCATCCGATGTCTGTGTGGCCCCCGATGGTTCTCTGTTCGTTGCCGACTGGTATGATCCCGGCGTTGGCGGACACCGGATTGGCGATCAGAAACGCGGACGCATTTTCCGCATCGCACCACCCAATACAAAATATCAATTCGATAAACTTGACCTGAGCACAACCGAAGGGGCGATTGCCGGAATCAAAAGTCCCAATCTGGCAACCCGCTACCTGGCTTGGAACAAGCTGCACGATCTGCAGGAACAGGCAGAACCACAATTAGAAGCACTCTATCAGACTGACAACCAGAGGAACCGCGCTCGCGCCCTCTGGCTGTTAGCTGGTATCAAAGGTAAGACAAAGCAGTATGTCGAACGTGCGATTAAGGATGAGAATCCTGATATTCGCATTACCGGCTTACGTGCGGCTCGGAGTTACAAGCTGGACGTGATTCCCTATGTGAAACAGTTGGTCAAAGATCCCTCACCGCAGGTGCGTCGCGAATGTGCCATCGCCCTGCATCATAATCAATCCTCGGCTGCACCAGAACTCTGGGTCACATTGGCTGATCAGTATGATGGGAACGATCGCTGGTATCTGGAAGCACTCGGGGTTGGCATGGATGAACAGGAGTCGAAGTTCATGTCAGCCTGGCTCAAGCAGGCAGGGGATGACTGGGATACTCCCGTGGGCCGTGATCTGCTGTGGCGTTCCAAGGTTGCATTAGCGGTTCCTTATCTGGTTAAAATTATCGAGAGCCCGGATACAAAATTAGCTGAGCTACCTCGCTATTTCCGTGCATTGGATTTCATTTCCGGCAAGGAAAAAAACACAGCCATCGCAGAGTTGGCGCTCATGCAAGAGCCGGAAAATAAAACGCGGGAAACCTATATCATCGCAGAAGCCATTTCCCGCATTCCTGCGAGCGTTGTGACGCAGGATAAAAAGTACCAGCGTGCACTGGCACAGGTGATTGATAGCAGCCGGGGAACTCCGGAGTTCACGAAGCTGGTCGAAAAGTTCAACGCGTCTGACTACTATCCCGAGTTAGTCGCGCTGGCCAGCCAGTCAGGTAAATCACAGGCAGCCGTCGATGCCATTCGTGCTGCATTAAGTCTGAAACAGAACGCATTGATTCGGAAATCGCTGCAGGAAAAAGGTGATACCGAAAAAGAACAGAACCAGAAGCTTGATCTGATCTGGGCCCTGGGCAGTGCCGGACATAAAGGTGCCAATGCAATCCTGTTGAAAATCATCAAAAATGGTCAGGACCCGTTAGTCGTTCGACGCGAAGCGGTCCGGGCAATTGCCAAGTCCCGATCTGGCGCACATGCGCTGCTGGAACTGGCAGAGAAAGGTCCCTTCGACCCGCAGTTGAAGCAGACGGCTGCTGCCGCGATGTCTTCGACGATCATGAAAGACGTGAAAGAACGGGCTGCCAAACTGTTCCCGGCACCTCCAACTAAAGACAATAAACCTCTGCCTCCCATTAATGTTCTGGCAGGAATCAAGGGAGATACGCTGGATGGTCGTGTGATGTTCAACACGAAGGGGACGTGTGCCAAGTGCCACATCGTCAACGGTATGGGTAAAGAGGTTGGACCAAATCTGTCCGAGATCGGCAAGAAACTAAGCCGTGAAGCGCTCTTTGAATCGATCCTCTATCCCAGTGCTGGCATCAGCCACAACTTTGAATCGTATACGGTGATTCTGACTTCTGGGAATGTGGTCAATGGCCTGCTTGTTAACAAAACCGACGAGGCCATCACGATCAAAGATGCCGAAGCCATCGCACGCACGTTCAAAATGGATGATGTCGATGAGATCATTCAGCAAAAGATTTCACTCATGCCTGCCGACCTGCAGAAAGTGTTAACTCAGGAAGAACTTGTTAATATCGTCGAGTACCTGACCACACTCAAGAAGGCCAAAAAGAACGAAAAAGCAAGTCGGTAATTCGAGTCAGGGAGAACTGTTGAATCAACAGTTCTCCCTGTTGCTATTCTGGTCTCGCTTATTGACATGAATTGGAAGAGGCTGATGGAAGAACTGTCAGATATGTCATCTGAAGCAGAAGGTGAGGTTCGAAATAAACCACGCTTGAGCGCAAACATTGTTGGTCAATTTATTCTCGCTTTGTATAAGAAAAGATGGGGGTGGATTGCAACGCCGTTTGGTTTGTTCGTTTTTGGTGCGGCAGTGGTTTTCATGGCAAGTACTGTTGACAGTAAGAATACAATTCGACACCAGGCGGCAGTTAATCTGGTCGCGTTCAGTCCTGATGGTAAGACTTTATTTACTGTTGATCATCGCGAAATAGCTCGATTCTGGAACGTTGCCGATCAATTCCCAAAGGGAGGTCTGTTGAGGCATGATGAGGATGTCTGGGCATTGGCATTCAGCTCTGATTCCAGGACAGCAATCACTGCGGGTGAATATGGTACCCTAAGTTTATGGGATGTATCTACTGGTCGCTTGAAAGCGAAACCGCTCAAGAACCTTGGTCGTCTTGAAGCATTGGCCTTCAGTCCCGACAGCAAAAGATTGATTACAGGGAGCTGGGACAGAACGGTTGTTCTCTGGGATGTAGAAACGGGCTTAAAAGCCCCAGAGCAACTCAAATATCAAGGGCGCGTAAGGTTATTTGTATTCACTCCAGATGGGAAAACAATTTGCATTATTAGTAGTGATAGAATTGAGTTTTGGGATGTGGACAGTGGAGAACTCAAAGGGCAAATTGGGAAGCACAAAGAACTTCAGAGGATCAGTTCGCTGGCAATCAGTCCTGACGCAAGATATCTGATCGTCGGCACAAGGGGAGGTAATGCATACTTATGGGATATATTTAAAGATCAACTCATAGGTCAGCCTCTTGAACATGGAATCGCCCGAACAGTCAATGCTGTTGCTTTTAGCCCTGATGGGAAGACAGTTCTGACCGGTAGTGACGACCACACGGCACGATTCTGGGATGCAGCGACTGGCGCTCCTAAGGGAGAGCCACTTCAACATGAAGATAGCGTGACATCCGTGGCTTTTAACCCCAATGGAAAACAGGCAGTGACTGGAGGCTCGGATTACACAGCGCGTCTTTGGGAAGTACCTTAGTCACACAAAACATTCGCAAAAGCGAAAAAGATTAATCTTGGCTTCACTCCGATTCAAGAAGGATGACCGGTTGCGCACCACGAATATCATTGGCTGGATCGGTGTGGTGCTAGTCACGATTGCCGCTAGTTTCTGGGCGTTCTGGGGGATCATTGAAGCCTTTCACGAAGGCTGGTGGAATCCTCACCTGGGGATGCGGCTGCTGCAGACGGCCGCTTATCTCAGTCCGGCATCCGTCTTCTGTAGTTTTGCTGTGTTAGGAATTCGCTGGCCTCGAGTGGGCGCTGTGCTGTTTATTCTGCTAGGAGCTGTCATCGCAGCTCTGATCATCATTGATCAATCGAATATTTCATTCGAAATTGTAATGTGCTTAACAGTACTGCCAATTCTGTTGGGGCTCATGTTTCTATTTGGGAAACCGGAGCCAAAATTAGCTGCCTACATAGTTGCACTGGGTGCTCCCTTGCTGCTATGTGTTGGGTTTGGAGCAGAGCCTGTTTATCGGGTGAGCACACGCTTCGACGATGGTGATCGGAGCAAACGTCTAATAGAGGGGAATGGTGTTACACTCTTGTGGGCGCCTGCCGGTCCTGGTTGGAGTCGAGATGGACGTGTGAGTTGGAACGACGCAAAGGAGCGCGTTCGCTATTTAACCGAAGACGGTATGTCGCTGGCTCAAGAACCGCAGAATCTCTGGCGGCTTCCGACGCGTGAGGAAGTGGTTTGTTCGTTGACGCGCGGCAATAAAAACGCAGGCGGAACATGGGACTCTGCCCACGAACAGCCTCACTACGAGCGCAAACCCGATAAAGAATCGCCGTTATGGGATCCCTATGCATCACTGATTTACCTTTGGACGGCGGAAGAAGCGGATGCGAAACGCACGTGGATTGTGGTGTATCACGGCGGCGTCTATGCGAAGCCCAAAGCCATCGGGTCTCCCAGCATGGGTTTTCGAGCCGTTCGCGAATTACCATCAGTCAACCATAGGGAAGGGCACGCAGATCGGGACGATCTGTGACCGGCTAGTTATCTGTGGGAAAACAATTCAAAGGAAAGTATATTGCCGGTTTATTTTTCTGCTAACAGATTTATTTTCAAATCACCTGTGTTAACATAACCACTGTGAGCGTTTCATTCTGTCCTATGGGCTTTCGACATGAAAAAGAACATTGCTGCCACAGATCTTCCCCGACTTTCAGACATTGGTACTGATTTGCTTCAGATCACAACGTGTCAGCGGGTTCGGACTCTTTCAATTCCCGTCATTGCCTGTCTCGCGTATTGGCTGTTTGCCTGCTATGGATACTGGGTATTTGCAGTCCTGTCATTGGTTGTGATGAGCTTTGTGACCTATGGGTCTACTTCACACGATCTGGTTCATCACAATCTGGGATTAAAGCGAAGCACCAATGAGTTTTTCTTATTACTGATCGAAGCGATCTCGCTTCGTAGTGGGCATGCCTACCAGGTGGTTCACTTGAACCATCATGCACGATTCCCTCACGAAGATGATATCGAAGCCGATGCGTCCCGCATGTCTTTCCTGCGGGCAATTCTGGAGGGTTTTGTGTTTCAGTTTCGAATTTATATTTGGGCTCTGCGAAATCCTCGAGGTCGATTAAACTGGATTATTGCAGAGGGGGTGATTGTGTTTTCCCTGATCTTGGGAGCTATGATTGCGAGTTTATATACAATCATCCCCATCATCTATGTTGGTCTGATGATAGCCGGGAGCTGGATTATTCCACTGATCACTGCTTATATTCCCCATGTTCCTCAGGAAACAGATACCGCGCATCAGACACGATTATTCCGAGGAATACTATTTCGATTGATTGCCTTTGATCATCTTTACCATCTGGAGCACCATCTCTATCCGAACGTCCCACATCAGAACTGGCATAGACTGGCACAGCGTCTGGACCCCTGGTTTGAGAAAATTGGTCTCCAGTCAATTCGTTTTTGGTTCTGATGCGCAAACATAATTCTTGTCGAGGAGAATACAATGATCGGGAAATGGCTGCGGTTTCTAATTTGGCAGCCCTATGCACTATTCTGCCGGCGCTTTCCCCTATGGCCGTTCCGTGTGACTGTGACGCAACCCGTGGAATATGTCACCTGTATCCAGATTGATAATTTACTAACACGACTCTTAAGCCGGTTTAGCGGGGGATACGATTACGCTGTCTGTTATCTGGTGGATGGATCACTGCTCATTGACACGGGGTTCCCCTGGGCACGTCGCAGTTTGAAACAGGCACTCATCGAACTGGGGGCTGTGGAGACCATCACCACGGTCGTCAACACGCATTATCATGAAGATCATACCGGCAATAATGATCTGCTGGTCGAACTGTGTAAGGCACAGGTGCTGGTTCACCCGGATGCGATTCCGGAAATCCGTTTTCCCGTTGAATTGCGCTGGTATCGTAGTTTTTTGTTTGGCCCCACTCAGATTACAGATGCGAGTCCGATCGGGGCGTCAATCAAGACAGAGCATGCACATTTTGATGTGATCGAAACGCCCGGTCACTGTCCGGGGCACATCTGTCTGTTCGAGCCGGACAAAAAATATTATTCAGCGGAGATCTCTACATCGCCGCCGACCTGGACAGTCAACTGGGTGATGCGGACGGCCCTCAATGGATTGCCAGCCTGGAAAAGGTCATGAAGTTAAGGCCCGAATGGGTGTTTGATGCCCATGGCACTGTTTTTGAAGGCGCTGAGGCGGTAGAGCAACAACTGCAGCGAAAACTCGACTTTTTGATGACGATTCGTAGTCGCGTGCATCAGTTTGCGATACACGAACAGACAATTGAAGAGTTGACTCGAAAAGTGTTCGATCGTCGTAGTCTGGTCCATTTTCTTTCCTTTGGCGAAGGCTGGCTCTCCCTGATTACTGGTTCCGATTTTTCGAGGAGTAACATTGTGAAGTCCTTTCTCCGTGAAAAATTTCGTACTACTGCTTCCGCTGAGAAGGCATTCATAAAAAAAGAAATTCAGGACACATTCATTTCTTCGACGGACGCTCAACAACTCTGAGAGGAATCACTATGATGCCGGTGAGAATGATAACCGATTTCCTCAGTCAGCAGTGAGAAGCTTTCATGCCTGAAACCACCCGTTACCGTGAAATTGAAGTAGTTGGTACGCCTCGTGTAATGGGCCATCAGCTGGGCGAGGCGGCCTGCGAAGACGTACAGGCGTTTTGTGAAGTGGCGCTCGAGCGACTGCAGCAAACGATGCAGGTCAATAGCGATCAGGCGAAATCGCTGGCGGAACAGTGTCTGCCTTTTGCGAAAGAATATAGCCTGGATTCAGTCGAGGAATTGCAGGGCGTCGCTGAAGCCGCGAACTTGCCGTTCTGGAAAATTATGCTGCTGCAGATTCGTAACCAGTTCACCGCTGCCCCCGATTCCGGCTGCACCTCAATCAGTCTGCCGGCGACATCACAACGCTCCGCGATCGTGGCACAGAACTGGGACAATGACCCGGATTTGGATCCTTTCACTTTTATACTGACACGCCGCCCGGTTGGAAAACCGGCATTGATAACGCTGACTCAGGCAGGATTGATCTCCTATATCGGCTTTAACGAAGCGGGAATCGGGGCCTGTCTGAATTCGCTGCCAGCGCCGAGTCGCTCTCTGGGAGTGCCTCACTATTTCACGCTCCGTGAACTGTATGAAACGACCAACCTTGATGCCGCCGTCCATGCGATCCGGCGGGCACAGCGTGCGATTCCAGCGAATATCATGCTGACTACTCCCGAGGGGCCCGCCGATCTCGAAGTCACGATCGATGATGTGCAGGTTCTACGACCGGAAGAAACAAGTTGGATTACGCATACGAATCACTGTCAGCATCCGGATCTCTGTGGCTATAACGAGCAGTTCCCGGAGTTGATTGGCTCCCATCCCCGCAAGGCCCGCATCGACGAACTGCTGAACGCGAACGCCGCTGAGATCGGACTTGAAGAAATCAAGGCGGCGCTCAGTGATCACCAGGGGCACCCCCGGTCAATCTGTCGGCATGCCAACGATGATCCAGATCACGGTTTCTGGCAGACTGTCTTTTCTGTGATCATCGAGCCAGGAGAGCAGCGAATGCACGTCTCTCGGGGAACTCCTTGCGATTCACCCTATGAAATCTATCAGTTATAGACAGATTCTTCGTGTTCCAGACTGAGGATCAAGTCACACATCTCATCAATGGCTGCCTCTGATAGTTCCGGGTAGCAGGGTAGAAATACCGTCCGGTTTAACAGATGCGTTGCATTGGGACAGTTGAGTTCAGGTCGATTAGTGGGTGGATGAACAACCATCAGGCGTCCCCGTTGAGTGCTGTCGAAGCCCTGTTGTTGTAAGTACTCGATCAGTGTTTCAGGTTGATCGGACAATAATGGGAACAGCCAAAAGGAGTGCCGGGAATCGAGTAGTTCCGGCTGTGATTGTGCCAGACCTAGCCGGGCGATAATACGTTGTGCGTGTTTGATACGTCGATGGATTCGGCGTGTATCGAAGGTTTGCAGACGATGTTTCAGTAGCCGTAATGTGCCTGTATTTGGCTGTTGGCGTAACTGGGCAAGGAAATTGTTAACAGAGAAGCCACGTGTCAAACCGCCGAGGACTTCGTTTACGCTTTTCCCCCGTTGTCTGGCGATCGCGATAATGATTCCGAAGAGGGGCTTTGTCGAGATCGCTTTGAGGCAAGAGAATTTGCAGATATTGAAAGTGAGTTTTCTGCTGACTTGAACGGTTTCCTGCATCTGAATGTTTCGCATACCGGTAAGAATGTCAGGATTTCTTAAGCGGCAGAGTGCCCCCCCCAGCGCTGTTGCCGTTTTAATGGGACCAAAACTGAACAGGCTGGCGTCTGCTTGTTCGCTTCCGCGCCAGTTAAATTCACACCATGCCTGAGCGCAGTCTTCTATTACGTACAGACTGTGTTCGTGGGCCAGTTCGAGTATTTCTTGCATTTCAGGTCGGGCGCCGAAGAGGTGTGATACGACAAGCACTTTCGATTTTGGTGTCACTGCTGTTCGTAAGGCAGTCAGATCAAGCTGAAAATCGCTGCTATTCAGATCAACGGGTACTGGAATGAGATGATGAGCTTCGGCAATCAGAGGCATGTCTTGAATCGTGACAGCAGAGAACAGGATTTCTGATCCTGGCGGCAGGTTAAGGGCCTGCAGCAGCAGATCGAATCCACTGCGGACGGAGAGACACACCAGCGCATCATTGTCCCCTCCCGACCAGAAGTCTTCCAGCTTTGCCTGTGCGACTCGCTTATTTCCCGGCAGTAGTGCACTGCAGAAACCAAAACATAAGTCGCGCCAGCCGATATCCAGACTTAAGCGGATCCACATCGATTTGCTCTCATTATCGTGACCTCGAAAACCAGGTTTCTAATCACATTTTTCATTCTACTCTACATCTTCTGCAGAGTAAGCATATTTTTGATAGAATTGATTCTGGAACAATTCCTGAGGGTCATAGCCCTTCTTTAATCTAAAAAACTGTTTTGCCTGCGGGTAGGCTCTATGAAACTGTTGTGGTGTCGCGTGCAGCCGATAGGGCAGGTAGTACCGGCCGCCTGCTTGCAGTGCTGCTTCAATCAGTTCGACAGACATCGCCTCCATTTGTCTGTCCCCCTCCTCCGTTCGCGGTTGATTAAACAACATGACAAACGCAAACAGTGACTGATTTGCATAGCGGAGAAAGGTATCGTCATCCACATTGACTTGACGCACAGTCACATTCAACAGGTCCTGATTGTGACGCGGGATGATTTCGCGCAGGGCTTCTGTGAATTCCAGGAGACCTACTCTCGGTATAAAATATTCATGAAGAATGTCGGTATAGGCTGCGGAGCGGTTCTCGAAAACTTCCACGCCTTCATTTAGTAATTGATTTCGAGAATAGTAACTCTGTTGCAAGTGTGGATGCAGTTTTGTCTCTGCATTCCAGCGCAGCTTTTTTCCGTAATCGTTGTTGCTGGACCCTCGGAATATATGACGTCGTATCGCCGCCATCCCCGGTTCTGCCAGATCAGGTAAGGATCCGGAGGGCGTCGGATCTCGGAAAAATACATTGATGATGACGTCCTGCAGAAAATGATCAGGGGTGATATTCATCCGTGCGAATGTCATCGCGACGTTGGGATCATCAATCATTGTGTCGAATGTACTGAGTGCCTGTGTGACAGGGACGATTGACTGCTCTAACCGATATCTCTCATTCGGCACCACTCGCAAATCAACGTCCAGGATTACTCCAAACAAACCGTAGCCACCGAGCGCCAGTGAGAACAGTTCTTTGTTCCTGGTTCGGCTGCAATTGACAATATGACCGTCGGCCAGCATCAGTCGAAATGATTCCACTGACGAGGCGATCGGAGGGTGCCCATACTGCCAGCCATGACAGTTCACGCTGACGGACCCGCCAACGGTGAAGGAATTGTTCGACTGCATAATCGCGACAGACTTTCCCCGCTGGTCAAGCCAGGGAATGATCTCACTCCATTTTGCCCCCGCCTGAACGTGCAATAAATTCTGTGCTGCATCCAGTTCCATTTTTTTGAAAGGCGTCATATCAATTATGATCCCGCCGGGAGTCAGGGTATGGCCGCCCATGCTGTGGCGCGAACCGGCTATCGAGATGCGTAATCGGTGATGATGCGCGTGTGAAAACAGTTGTGCGAGTTGCGTTTCAGCCTCTTGAGTATCAAGGGGAACCGTCCAGATCTTGTGAATTTCGGTTAAATTCATCCGGCTGGCATCGTCCACAAAACCTTCCGGCGGTGGTTCGCGCGCTTCGGAATCCAGCCAGGCCGTTTGAGCTAAGTGTAGTAATGGTCGCCCGGTAAACGCTGCCGTTAGTAAGAAAATGACCATACTTACGATGGCACAACGGCGTCCTTTTTTGCTCAGTTTGCAGAGTCGTAATGGAAAGAATGATCGTCGCATCATGAAATCCCCCTAAAAAAGATCCAACAATCATCAAGGCGGGATCTGCGGGAAATGATCACGGCAAATTTCTATTTATTTTTAAAAATAGAATAGTCAAATGGTGATATATGAGTGATA
Organism: uncultured Gimesia sp.; assembly: GCF_963976445.1. GTDB lineage: Bacteria > Planctomycetota > Planctomycetia > Planctomycetales > Planctomycetaceae > Gimesia. Next base: position 128,533 of record NZ_CAXBKP010000003.1, read on the forward strand.
GCGCTATTTCGACTTTGGAGAGAGCATCTTTTATGACTGCTTTGAATCGTCCTTGACCTGCTTTGAGATTTTCGGCGGCTTCACGCGGTTTGAAACTTTCAAATAACTGGCCACAACTTCGACCAGTTTTCTGCGATCAACCGGTTTGGTCAGGTAGTCATCACAGCCAGCATCGAGACACTTTTGACGATCGCCACTCATGGCGTGTGCCGTCAATGCAATGATTGGTCCCTGATAATCGGCGTCTCTCAATAATTGTGTGGCACCATAACCGTCCAAAACGGGCATTTGCATATCCATCAAAATCGCGTCGAAGGGACTGCCCTCTTTCATGGCGGCGGTTGCGGTCTCAAATGAAATCTGTCCATTGTCCGCAACAGTGACTATGGCTCCTGCCTTCTTTAGCAGGAAACTGATCAACCGTTGGTTGTCAGGGCCATCTTCTGTTAACAATATGTGTTGATTCTGGAGTGGAAACTCTGCTTGGTTATTTTCCATCACTTCGGACACCGTTTCGAGTTCGTGTGTCGTATTTTTTTCCAGGAGTCGAATGTTGTGTATTGGGCCTGTACCGATCGTGATAGAGAATGTACTTCCTTTTCCAACCGTGCTCTTAACCGAAATTTCACCGCCAAGGAGTTCAGCCAAACGTTTGGAGATCGTCAGACCCAGACCGGTTCCACCAAACTTTCGTGTCACAGAATTATCGTCTTGCATAAAGGGCAAGAAGAGGCTTTCGATTTTGTCCTCCGAAATCCCCATAGCGGTGTCGATCACGTCCAACTGCAGTTTGGGATGTTGATCCTCGGCGTTTAGCAGACGGGTGACAATCTGGACCGAACCGGTTTCCGTAAATTTGATGGCATTCCCGACGACATTGATCAAGATTTGACGCAGTCGAGTCGGGTCAGAGCAAATCGTCTCAGGGATCGGACCATCAAAGTGCACTTCAAATGGTAAGCCTTTCGCGGCAGCCCGTACCTTCATTAATGAATAGACATTGTCAATCAGTGCGTGAGGCGAACAATTCACCTGTTCCACAACGAGTTTCTCTGCCTCGATTTTGGACAAGTCCAGAATGTTGTTGATGAGCTTGATCAGATATTCGCCATTCTCTTTGATCGTGAGTGCCGCATCCACGTCTCCTGGATGGGTGGCATTATCCAGAATGATATCATTGAAGCCGAGGATTGCGGTCATCGGAGTTCGAATTTCATGGCTCATGTTGGCGAGGAATTCACTTTTCGCCCGGTTTGCCCCTTCTGCTGCTTCTTTCGCTTGCAGCAAATCGCGTTCTGCCTGCTTCCGCGATGTGATATCCGTACCATAGAGGTTGACGTAGTTTTCTTTGACGATGGGCGTCGTGATCAATGAGTAACATTGTTCCTCAGTATCCAGTTCGATTGCAACAGACTCTTCAGAATTAAGTGCTTCCTGACAGGTAGCGTAAATTTCCTCGGGTAACGCTTTGCCAACTTGAATTCCCCAGTAGCTGAGTAAACGGTTGCTTGAAGAATTGGCATACAGCAGCGTTCCTTCTGCCGAGGCACGCATCACGGGGTTATTGTCCTCATCGGGGAAACGCGATAACCGCTCGATTTCCTTAGAGGAACGCTGTTGTTCTGTGATATCAAGTATGATGGCGACGAACACAGGTTTGTCGCCTAACACAGATGTTTCAAGATGGACTTGCACAGGATAGTCTGTACCATCTTTTCGGCGATGGACTGTTTTAAACTCGAGACTTTCATGGGTTTTCTCGAGCAGTGGTGCAATCAATTCCTCAAAGGATTTTTGTGTTTGGCCGGGTTTGATATCGACCGGTGTTAGCTCCTGCAATTCTTCCATGCTGTAGCCAATATTGGAGCGGGCGCCTCGATTGGCATGCACGAACTTAAGAGTCTCAAGGTCAAAAATATAGATTTCGTTATGAGACCGGTCTAGGATTTTACCGAATGCACTTAATTGTTCGGCTTTGTGATTCATCTCGGCAAATTCGTTGGCCTGCTTTTTCAATACTTCAGCCTGCTTTTGCAACAAACGATTTTTTTCAGCAATCATCTCGTTAGCGAGTTGCAAATCACGAGTGCGGCTTTTGACTTGCGATTCTACCGTTTCGTTCGTTGCTTCAAGCGCGGCCTGTTGTTGTGCCACCGCTTTCATTTCTCGTAAACTCTGATGAATGGCAATGATCAAAAAGAGATCTTCGAATACAACCCAGGCGCTATGCTCAAGCACACGCCAGGGACTTGCTGTGAGAGTTCCAAAGATCGCTTGTGGGTCAGTGAGTCCAAATACGACGTGATCCATTACCACGACACTCGTGGCAGAAGCAAGTACGCGCCAATCCCGATAAAAGGCAAGAAATGCCAGGGAGCCGAAGATATGAAAGTGAGTTTCAATCCGGCCACCACTCAGATGAATCAATAACGAAGACATCAACATTTGACTGACAGCGATCACCTGTCGAGTTAAAACCGATCCGGGACGAAGCCAGGCCAGGCAAACTGGAAATAAAGTGATCAGGCCACCCAGCAGAACAGCCGCCCAGATATGCAGGTGTGTCTCACTGTATGTTCCGATCCAGGTGCGCGGAGAGAACCAGATGGCTGTGAAGATACAGGCCAGCCATTGAATGACCATTAAGCAGGCAAACAGCCGGTCGGTTCTCTTAAAGAGGTCCGTACGATTCTCGTGGAACAGTTCTTTTGCTCTTTGGGAAACAACTTGATTTTTTGACGCTGATTCTATTGTTGACGACATTCTTGATTCTCCTTACTGCAAGCGTCGTTTTGTCCCAGTAATGGGCAGCCGAAGACAAAAGTCTGTTTTGTTTCTGCTTTACCACTTATCAGGATTGATTCAATGGCAGATCTCCCAGCATTCTCTCCTGTATGACCTCGCGATCCTGTGATACCACCATGAAACAGCAATTGGCCGTTTGAATCGAACAGCAATACATCACCCGAAGTGGTCGCCCGAAATCGGACTGCTTCAGAACCATCCTGATCACCGATGACCGTAACACCAGGAATCGCTGTGGCGGAAGACCAGAGATCAGTTCTCTCCCATTCCGTTGAGAACTTGGATGATTTCAAGAACAGGACTCGCGCGTCCACTTGACCAGAGCAATGTTCCATTAATAAAGCCAGTTCACTGATGCTTGCCTGAGTACAGGGGCAATGAGGGTGAGCAAACATCATGAGGGTGGGGCGGTTTGGATTCTGTTGTACCATGCTGTCAGCTGGCCAGGTTTTCGGAGTCTCCGTCGTCTCTCCGGGAGTCGTCTGATATTTCCAGAGGGATGACATGCCGATTCCCACTAAGCAAATCCAGATCACAGTTAGAATTGTTAATCCGAGCCATCGTTTTGTGTGTTTATGCTGTTGCAGCGGGACTTGAAGTGCTTCGTCCGATCCTGCTATCTGTTGTGAGTTCATAGTATTTACCGTAAACAGTCTGTGTGTAATCCAGACTGCCTGTTTCGTCATCCAAGTCTGACGAGGGACACCTGAGGGGGAGACAAAGGTGTCATATCTCTTGAAAATGTGAGGGTAACAATCACCTATGTTAATCGATTTCCAAATTTGTGATTCATGAAAGCATAAATTGTGTTTTTACATCGCGGTGGGAAATTGATTTTAAAATGAACCGGATTTGGGGGGAATCGGGAGAAAGCACGAAGAGGCTTTACAATCGACAAAGGTGAACGAATAATTGGAGGTCTTCCCATGAACACTTGGGTCGCATTTTCAGTCTGTGTAAAGACGCACATCGCTTTAATAGCAGTGAATTACCTCCCACAAAGGCAAGTGTGAAGTAGGAGCGAATGTTTATGGAAATCGGGGTACCGTCGAATCAGATCTCAGTAAACCGGCATTGTAACTCAAGATGATCTCACGCTATCTCAAGAGACACAGACTTCAGCTACTGAAACGGCGGAAGAATACGCCAAACGCCTTATTCAAAACAAAAAGATCACTGAATTTCAATCGCAGATGATTTTTCAGGGGCGTGGAGAACGACTGCTGCTGGGCGAATATCGCATTCTGGACAAGATCGGGGCTGGCGGAATGGGGCAGGTCTATCTGGCTGAACACCGCCGCATGGAAAGGCAGGTTGCCCTCAAAACGCTGCCCGATCAGATGACCAAATACGCACAGGCGATTCAACGGTTTCATCGTGAAGTTCAAGCGGCTGCGAAGCTATCTCACCCCAATATTGTGACGGCGCATGATGCCGGGGAATCCAAAGGCATTCATTACTTTGTGATGGAGCATATTCAAGGTATTGATCTTTCATCGCTTGTGAAAGAGCGCGGTGAACCCAGCCAATGCGGCCGGCTTAAAACAGCTATCACAGTTGCCGTATTTGCGCACGCTTTGGCTCGGTTTTTCCACGGGATTACAGGGATCGGAACTCTCCAGTCTTCGGTCACTTCAGGCGCTTGATCTTCGGAAAACGGATGTTGATGACACCACTGTTTTGCAACTTGCCAAACTATCGTCATTAAACATGTTGGATCTTTCAGGAACTAAGGTGAGCAATGAGGCTGCGATTCGTTTGCAGAACTTGCTTCCGAATTGCGCGGTCATTCATCCAGCCATTCACACCAGTGAAGCAGATCGCCGTGTAGCCCAATGGGTCATTGATCACGGCGGAGCAGTTCGCATTAGAAGAGCGAATGGAACAGAGTTGGAAAGACTAACCGATAAGGTAGTCCCTGACGCGCCGTTTATGGTCCAGTCAGTTGATTTGAACATGGATCCCAGTCTGACAACAGGGCTGGAAAATCTGGCAGGACTTCGTGGTCTTAAATATCTTAACTGGCCTGAAATCAGCAACGCTGATTCACAGTTTTCTTTCCTTGGAAAGTTCAGGTCATTGCGGACAATCAATATTGGTCACTCAGATGCGTCTGCATCAGGAGTCAAAAATCTGATAAACCTGGAACTGGCAGAAGAGCTTTATCTGAATGATGGCAAGAATCTGTCCGATGAGGCCATCCTGCACCTTGCCTCGCTCAAGCATCTCTTGTTTCTCAAATTATCTGGAACGTCTATCACGGACGAGGCGTTGCTACATCTTGGCGTGCTTCAGGGTTTACGGGACTTATATCTCGATTCTTGTCCGAACCTCACAGGCGGCGGACTTGCGCATCTCAAAGCACTTCCGAATCTTCATATATTATCTCTCGTCGAGACACCTCTCACTAATGACGCGATTCCTCATTTACAGAAAATGAAGAATCTGCGCATCCTCAATCTCACCAGGACAAAGCTGACAGCTGATGCCATCAGCAGACTTCAAGCCGCATTGCCCGATTGTGTGATCTTCCACGAGTCACTGGAAAATGAGCCGTGGCAAGGTTCGCCTCAACAATCGTTGGCAGTAAGCAAGGGTGCATATCAGCGGTCCGCTCCTTAGGATCTTGCTGGAGAAACATGCGATGCAGGATTGTTGGCAACTCACTGGAAACAATCTTCCGGTTACCACCGTATCATTTTCATGGTTCGTTAATTCCCTCAACGAAAAAGGACTCACGATGAATAGTCGTAAGTTGGATGATGATAAAGGGATCTGTGGGAAGTATGTTGTAAGGGCGTTGTGGTCAAGTTGCTCTTTTGTTGCCAATACTGTCCCATTTGAGGTGAGCGTAGCGCTTTAGAAAAACTTTTGAGGATTATTTCGATTCCAGCTAATGTGCCGAATTCTAATAGACATTTCAGGACATTTCTGTCCTCTTTTTTTAATCTGATTGACAGCTGTTTTATGGGGCTGGAGGATGAAATCTATTGTTTTGTCTTCGAATCTTTTTGGCTGGGAGAAATAAGTTATGGCACGAGAGCAATACTTCAAGGATCTACAAAAGAAATATGGTCCTTGTGCTCTGTCAATTAACATGACTCAAGTTAAGCAGCAAGAAATGATTGGCACCGCTGTCGGGGTACTCTCGCTTGTCGTTTTTTGTTTGATTTTGCTTAGCGGATGTCAGGATGCTCAAAGAGCCGATCCACGCAAAGCTGCTGAACAGGGGGATGCCCAAGCACAAAACAATTTAGGAATCATGTATACAGCGGGAGACGGCGTCAAACAAGACCTTGCTCGGGCGGTGCAAATGTTTCGCAAAGCCGCTGAACAGGGATTTGCCGAAGCACAAAACAATTTAGGAATCAGCTACCGTGACGGAAAGGGTATTCAGAAAGATCATGCTCAGGCGGTGGAGTGGCTTCGCAAAGCTGCAAGTCAGAACCTAGCCATTGCACAATACAATTTAGGACTCATGTATGCTAAAGGCAACGGTGTCGGGCAGGATTATACTGAGGCGGTGCAGTGGTATCGCAAAGCCGCTAAACAGGGATGTGCCGAAGCAGAAACCAGTTTAGGAATCAGCTACCGTGACGGAAAGGGTATTCAGAAAGACCATGCTCAGGCGTCGGTGTGGCTTCGCAAAGCCGCAAGGCAGAACCTGGCCATTGCACAACACAATTTAGGATTCATGTACGCTACCGGAAACGGTGTCAAGCAAGACGAGACTGAGGCGGTGCAGTGGTATCGCAAAGCAGCCGAACAGGGATTTGCCGAAGCACAAAACAATTTGGGAATCAGCTATCGTGACGGAAAGGGTGTTCAGAAAGATCATGCTCAGGCGGCAAAGTGGCTTCGCAAAGCTGCAAAGCAGAACCTGGCCATTGCACAATACAATATAGGATTCATGTATGCAGAGGGAGAGGGCGTCAAACAAGATTATACTGAAGCAGTGGAGTGGTATCGCAAAGCCGCTGAACAGGGACATAATGCTTCAAAGCAAGCTTTGAAGAAATTAGAAAAACTTCTATAGGCAGTCTGTAACTACATCGAACTGTTTTATCATCGTAAGCGAAAATATTCGGCCCTGGGCTATAAAAGCCCCAAGCAGTATGAGCAGGCCACCTAACTTTTACCCCGCGCCCACTATTCTGAGGGAAGTCCACAACATAGTGCCAACACTGTCCCGTTTTTGTGATTCGTCAAGAGGGGAACGAAAAAAGGACTCACGACGAATAGTCGTAAGTCCTTTGATTTCAAAGTGCCCAAGAGAGGACTCGAACCTCCACGGGGTTGCCCCCACTAGCCCCTCAAGCTAGCGCGTCTGCCAATTCCGCCACTTGGGCTTGTCTTTGAGTCAGCTCAGCCAACCTGTACGGATGACGGAAGACCAGCTCAAGCACGAGGATTTCCCAGTATAACAATCCGGGGAGGGCCTTCAAGGGATGTTACCTGCAATCCAGGTGGGAAAATACCGGGATTTTGTGAAATTGGACCTGCAATGAGTTTAAACTTCCCCTCCCGTAAAATCTGCATTTTTGTAAACTACGCTCCGCTATTGACAGGAAGTCAGGACCAATCTGAGAAGAAGCCGGTTCGTTGATGGTCTGTTTCGCATGGAATCTGTTCGAACAAGGATGTCCGATGCTGTTTTTTAACCGAGAGAACCACAAAATTCAGATGCCGTCTGCGCTGTTCGGATGTGTGTTTGTTCTCAACCTGCTTGCTGTTTCTCACTCTCTCTTTGCTGACACGCGATCTGTGTCTTCAGGTTCGCCTCTGCTGGATGATGCCAATCTACACGCCGTGCAGTTTCTGGGAGCGAAAACCGGTTGGGCAGTTGGTGACCGGGGCGTGATTCGGAAAACCGAAGATGGCGGACAGACGTGGCGGTTCATTTCCAGCCCGGTGCAGTGCCCCTTGCGGCATATCTGTTTTCTGACGGATCAAATTGGTTGGATCGCCGGCGGTGGCACAACTGCGTACGGACATATGAATCAGGGGGTCTTACTCTTCACAAAGGATGGAGGAAAGAGCTGGGAAGAACGGATTCAAAAACGTTTGCCTCGATTGCACTATGTCCGTTTTTTCGGAATGAATGAAGGCGTGGTCGTCGGTGATGCTTCGGTACAGCACTCTACCGGCGTTTTTAAAACCATCGATGGTGGCAAGACATGGCAGGACGTGACCGGCTATGAATCCACGGGCTACCGTTCAGCCGCATTTTTTGATGCGGATACAGGAGTGGTCGCGGGATCTCAAGGCCGGATGACACTGGTAGGCGGCGGTGCGGTATTGCCCCCACGGTTTCCGCCTCAGGGATTAAGAGGAATTCAGGATGTCAAATTACCGATGACGTCTACCGGCTGGATGGTCGGTGATGGGGCATTACTGCGTAAAACCGTCAATAAGGGCATTGTCTGGGAGATGCCCGAGACGGCGTTACCGGATCCGCTCAAAGATTTTTCAGATTTTCGGGCCGTCGAAGTCCGCGGTGACTTGGTCTGGGTTGCCGGCGATCCGGGTTCGGTGATCTGGCATTCAACAGACCGGGGAAAAACATGGCGTCAGCAATGGACGAATCAGAGTGCACCGCTGGCAGCGATTCATTTTGTGGATGATCAGACTGGTTGTGCTGTCGGAGCATTGGGGACGATTTTGTCTACTATGGATGGGGGACGCACCTGGCGATCAAATCATGAGGCTCCCCGGCGTGTGGCTTTGATGTGTGTGCACGCCCGGCCCTCGCAAATTTCTTTTGATATGCTGAGCAAATATGCGGGCGATCAGGGTTATCGTAGTCTGGTGGCGTTACCCATTCGCCGCGATCTCGGGCCGGACAGCCAGCCACAACAGGATCTGGATTTGCGATTGAATGAATCGGTGATCAGCGTCGGCGGTTCGATGGGGCAACAGGATTGGCGGTTTCCGGTTCAGATTCCGGGACTCGAACAGAATGCAGATCGTCTCATTGAAGAGTGGAATCGACATACGGAAGGTCGGCTGGCGTCGGTTACATTGAGTCGGTTCGTTGCGCAGCTGCGCACGTGGCGGCCTGAGGTGTTAATTATCGATCAGCCGCAAGGCAAAGACGCTGCTTCGACACTGGTAAAAGACGCCATGTTGCAGGCGGTGCGTTATGCCGCTGATTCGACGCGATATATAGAACATCGCGAACAGGCTGGTCTGACGCCGTGGAAGGTCAAGAAAGTTTACCTGCGATTGCCGCCCGGCAGTTCCGGACAGGTTTCTGTAGAAGCCGATGAGTATCTTGCACGGCTCGGCACGACAGCAGCCACAGTTGCTTCCACGGGAAAACAGATTCTCGGTAAAACAATGGCCTCTGATGCAGATCGCAGTGTCTATCGTCTGATCGACGTCAATCAAACCAACGCAGGAGACAAGAGTCCCGTCATTTCCGGGGGGACGCTGTTTGCGGGAATTGGACTGGCTCCCGGTTCTGCTGCCCGTCGCGAATTGCATGAGATCAATGATGTCGATGCAGAACGCAATCGAAAACTGGCGGAACGTCAACGGAATCTGAAAGCAATGGCTGCTAAGCTGATTCATGACCCGTTGTTTTCCGCACAGCTTATGTCCCACCTGAAAACGATTACGCAAGGGCTTTCGCGTCGGCAGGCGGCTTTGCAGCTGGAGCAGCTGGCAGAGCAGTACCTTGCGAATCAGGATTTAGAGAAAGCGGAAGCCACGTATCAGGAACTGGTGGAACAGTTTCCCCAGGAGCCGGAAGCAGTGCGGGGCATGTTGTGGCTGTTTCAGCTCTGGTCCAGTGAAGAAATCGCCTGGCAACGCAATCGAGAGAATCCTGTGAAACGCTCGCGGTCAACCAATTCTGATCCTCAGGCTGCGAACCGGGTGCAAAATGCGTTTCAGTTTTCAGAGAAACTTCCTTCCCCTTTACTCAGTACCGTGAGGCAGGTGGGGCAACTCAATACAGGGGCTCCTGAGAACTGGCGCACACAGACTGCTGAGAATTGGAAAAAACAGGCACTGGCGGCTGTGGAATGGTTCCAAAAATATGCGCCCGCTTTTTATGAGACACCAGAAGTTCAGATTCCTCTGGCGTCCCTGTATCGTTTGATTGGATCGCACGGTAAGGCCGATGATATTTTTCATAACTTTCATAAGCCTGGGGCCAATGAATCGTGGAAAAACATCGCCAAAGCTGAGAACTGGTTATTGCATCCGGCCAGTACGCCGCCACGTCCCGTATATCTTTGTCGCTTTACCAAAACACGTCCTGTTCTCGATGGACTGTTATCCGATGAATGTTGGCAGGAAGCAGATGAATTGCAGCTTTCGGAAAAACCAGTCTCCGCTCTGAAAAACCAGAGCGAAGCAGGGCGTGACAATCTGAGTCGGCCTTTTGTGTTGTTGTCGTACGATAAAGAATACCTGTATGTCGCTGCCAGTATTCCGGTCAATGCGAGTTTGAATTACCCGGCAGCCCCTGATACGGGCCGCGATTATGACGCTGATCTGAAATTGCAGGATCGTCTTTCGTTCGCGTTTGACATCGACCGTGATTACACAACGTATTATCAGATGGAAGTGGATCATCGAGGCTGGACCAGTGATCGTTGCTGGATTGATCAGAGCTGGAACCCGCGCTGGTATGTTGCCCGTGAAAAGGACAAACAGTACTGGAGAAGCGAAATTGCGATTCCTCTGAAAGAACTGGCGCCTGCAACACAACTGAAACGCAGTACATGGGGCTTCTCAGTGGTACGGATTTTACCGGCTGTTGGTTTGCAGGGATGGAATCATCCACTGACAACAGAGCCGCGCCCGGATACGTTTGGTCTGATGCGCTTTGAATGAGCGTTTGTCTGTCGGAATCCAACGCCTTTCTCTGTTTCGCAATCGACAATCATTCCGCTCACTGTTCGATTCTCTTATTATGTCTGCGTAGTATCAGCATTGTCTCATTGACATCTCTTGAAAATCACGTGGGCAGGTTATGGGTTATTTGATCGGCATGGATGAGGCGGGCTATGGCCCTAATCTGGGGCCACTGGTGATTACGGCGAGTTTGTGGAAGGTGCCGGGAGATCCGCGCGAGTTTGATTTCTGGCAAGCACTCGACTCCGTCGTTTCTCAAAAGAAGCCTGGTAAAAAATCAGGTTTGTTACACGTCGCCGACTCGAAACAGGTACATTCATCCTCAGCCGGGCTGGCGCCGCTGGAGCGATCGACGTTACCGTTTCTGCAAATATTCAATGGGGCAAAGGGACTGGCTTCGTTAGAGACTCTCTGGCGATTACTCGTTGCTTCCCCTGAGCGTCTCGAAGAAATTCAGCAGCAGCCGTGGAATGGAAATTGTGAGTTCACGATTCCTACAACGGTTGCAGCCGAGTCGGTAGACCAGTCGCAACAGAATCTACAAGGGGCTCTGGATACTGCGGGAATTCAGTTACAGGCATTTTGCTCTGAAATTGTGCTGCCCGCACGCTTCAATCGCCTGTGTCGGGAATATGGCAGTAAAGGAGTGATGTTGACGCGACTGTGCATGCATTTACTGACACGTGTCTGGGACCGTGAATCGACAGAGCCCACACTCATCATTGGTGACAAACATGGCGGTCGGAACCGCTACGATGGATTTCTGGATGAAGTTCTCGATGGCGAGATGATATTTCGAGTAGAAGAATCAACGGCGAAGAGTGTCTATAAAGTGGGAAATACAGAAATTCGTTTTCAGACAAAAGCTGAAGCCCATTTCCCAGTGGCTGTTTCTTCGATGGTTTGCAAGTATACGCGCGAAGTGATGATGGAACGGTTCAATCAATATTGGTCAGAGCATGTTCCGGATTTAAAGCCGACCAAGGGGTATCCGGTCGATGCTCGCCGCTTTAAAAGTGACATCGCTGCGGCACAAGAACAATTGGAAATTTCCGATCAAATTCTCTGGCGCGGACGCTAACGGCGCGAGCGGTTCCCATTCGAACTCAATCTTCGGGGACTTGTTTCACTTGAGGCAGAAAAATACTGCCAGCAATTCCGACGACAAATACTGTAGTGGCGCCGATTAGCGTATACCAGGGCCAGGCGATCTGTCCTTTCAATCCGAATGCGACATAGAGTACGGTGATTAAGCCAACGAGAAATCCGATGAGTGCAGAGGCTTGCGAAGCTTGCTTACTGAAGGTCGCTAAAAAGAAGATTCCCAGGATGAGTCCGGTCGAGATGGCGGCGATGGAGAACACATTTCCGACCACACTTTCTGAGATCGATTGACTGGCGATGCCGACAGTGATTTGTGCCACTCCAAACAGAGCCGTGAAGAGACGGCTTATTTTAACTAGCTCTGAAGGTTTTTTCGTAGTCGAACTCAGCGGTAAATAAAAGTCATTGACCAGTGCACTTGTCGTAGAACTAAGTGAGCTGGAGAGCGTTGACATTGCGGCAGCAAAGACGGCTGCTAATGTCAGTCCCTTAATGCCCACCGGAAGATTATCGATGATAAATGTCGCAAATACTTCATCCGTTTTCTGGAATGCTATCTGAGGCGGAAATGCGTCATAGAAGGCGGCAAGCCCGATTCCCAGCAAGAGGAACAGTGCAAATTGTATGAAGACGACAAAGCCACTGATCCCCAGGGCTTTGGCGGCATCTTTTTGGCTTCGCGCGCCCAGGTAGCGCTGAATCATTAATTGATCGGCACCATGTGTGGCCATCGAAAGGAACAGGCCCCCAATTAAGCCAGCCCAGAATGTGTATTTGTTGGACAGGTTCCAGTCAAAATTAAACATGGTCCATTTATGATGTGAGACCGCGAACTGTTGATAGTCGCTCCAGCCATGAGGCAGAGCCTGGATGATCACGCCAAAAGCAAAAATGGCACCAGCAATGTAGATCACAAATTGCAGGCAGTCATTCCAGACGACCGACTTCATTCCCCCGAGACAGGTGTAAATAATAGTGCCGATGCCGATCACAATAATACAGGCAGACAACGGGATGCCGACCACTTTTTCCAGTACGAGTGCCGTCAGATAGAGTCGCAGTCCATCCGCCAGAGTTCGCATCACAATAAATGCGAACGAAGCCGTACGTTCGGTCGTCCCACCGAATCGCTTTTTGAATACTTCATAGGCGGAATAAATTTCTCCGCGAAAGTAAAGCGGGAGCAAAAATAGAATGACCAGGAAACGCCCTACAATAAAGCCCAGTGCAAGCTGTAAGAACTGCAGATTGCCTCCCGGCTCAAAAGCAATTCCCGGAACGCTGAGAAAAGTGACCGTGCTGGTTTCAGTCGCGACGATCGAACCCAGAATCGCCCACCAGGGGAGGGTCTTTCCGCCGAGCAAATAGTCAGACAGATTGTTTTGCTTGCCGCCGACCCAGGAACCGAAGATCACGACGCCTATCAAATACAGGCTCAGAATAAGCAGGTCGGTGGTTCCAATGGCAATATTCACAGAGGCGATACCTGATTGGGCTTGATGTGTGTCTGGCAAGAATGCAATGGCGATGCGCAGAGTCGGATCAATCAACGGCTTTTGAAAATCAACACCAGATTGATCGGTTGCATCCTTTCGGGAATCAAAATCCCGGTTATCATAGTAGCTGGTAGATCAAAATTTTGACAGGCTAATCATCATGTTAGATCGTTTAACAACGGAACAGTGTAACCCGGCATCAGCTCAGATTGATTCTATGAACAGTCTGGAAATAGTGCAGTTGATGAATGCGGAAGATGCGAAGATTGCAGCAGCCATCGAAGCGGAAGCACATACGATTGCCTCCGCCATTGATCTGATTTCAGACGCCTTTCAGAAAGGGGGCCGCCTGATTTACATGGGGGCAGGCACTTCGGGACGGCTCGGTGTTCTGGATGCCAGCGAGTGTCCACCCACGTTTAATAGTCCCCCCGAACTAGTGGTGGGATTGATCGCCGGCGGCAAACAGGCACTCACAAACGCGATTGAAGGCGCCGAGGATCGGCCGGAATTTGCTGTTGCCGATCTGGAATCGCTGGACTTCAATCAGGATGACGTGCTGGTGGGGATCGCGACCAGCGGGCGAACGCCTTATGTGATTGCCGGTTTAAAGTTTGCACGCGAGCAGGGGGCGCAGACAATTGCCTTAACCTGCAATCAGGAAAATCAACTGGCAGAGGTGGCTCATTTGACGATCTGCCCGGTCGTGGGGCCGGAAGTGGTCACTGGTTCGACCCGTTTAAAAGCGGGTACCGCGACCAAAATGGTGTTAAATATGCTGACGACAGGGGCCATGGTCCGCGTCGGAAAAACCTATGGTAATTTAATGGTTGATTTGCGTGCGACGAATCAAAAACTGATTGAACGGTCGATTCGAATTCTGATCGCGTTTACCAATTTGTCACGCGAAGCAGCCGAGTTGGTTTTGGAAGCATGTAATGGAGAACTGAAAACAGCAATTGTGCATGTGAAGCGAAACGTTTCACCGGAAACTGCGCACGAGTTGCTCAAGCAGGCGCACGGTCATCTACGACAGGTTTTGGAAGGAACTGAGGGCGCTTGAGATATTAGTATAAAGCGTCTCAGCCGTTTCCAGGGGGAAGGAGCAGTAGCATGTCATTGCATTCGAACCAACTCGTTTTAGGAATTGACGGAGGTGGTTCTAAGACTTTGGCCTCGCTCGCGGTGCTTTCAGAGGGAAGCTCATTTCATGTGGTGGGACGAGGAATCGCAGGTGCATCAAATTTGAATGCAATCGGTGTCGAGTCAGCGGCGGTAGCTGTGCAGCTGGCAATTCAACGCGCGTTCGAGTCTGCCAGTACAAAACCACGAACGGTCGCTGCCTTGTGTATGGGTATGTCAGGTGCCGGGCGGACGGAGGAACAGCAGGCGTGGATACAGTGGGCCCAAGGCAACAAAGTCGCAGAGCAAATCGATGTGGTCACTGATGCCCAGACGGTGTTGGCTGCCGGGACCTCTAAGGGAATCGGCGTGGCATTGATTGCGGGAACTGGTTCGCTGGCGTATGGAGTCAACCAAGCTGGCAAGGTGGCCCGCGCGGGAGGTTGGGGCTACCTGCTGGGGGATGAAGGGGGCGGATACCAGATCGGACTGGCGGCGCTGAAAGCGATTACGAAATCCGTTGATGGGTGCGGACCGGAAACTTGTTTGCAGCCAATGGTTCTACACGCATTAGGCCTGGATGAACCGCGTGCTTTGATTCGTTATGTGTATCATCATGAAAGCAAACGTAGCGAGATCGCTGCACTATCGGAACTGGTGTTTGAGGCGGCAGAAACCGATGACCAGTTGGCGTGTGAGATTCTACAGCAGGCGGCGAGGGAACTTGCGGAGTTGGTTCAGGCGGTTGCTTCCCGGCTGCATTTTACCAGCGAAAATTATGCGCTCGTTTTAACGGGCGGGGTTTTGCTGTATCAACGCGTGTATCGGGTTTCACTTCTGGAGCAGTTACATTCTATGCAGATCGAACCTTCGTCTGTAGAGTGTGTCGATGATTCCAGTCTGGGAGCGATTCGTATTGCTGTCAGGAGATGGAATGCGGCAAAGTAGCCTTTACTTGTCAGGAAATTCATCAGGGAGTTGCAGGTGCTTGATCGGATAAGGAGAGCATTGCTGTTTCCAGCCACCATCAACGGTGATGGAAGTGCCCGTGAGATAACTGGCATCATCGCTGGCGAGCATCACAATGCTGCGTGCGATTTCCCGGGGATGTGCCCAGCGCCGTAGGGGAATCATATCTTCCGAAGCCTGACGAATGTTGTCAGCCGTTACCTGTTGTTCATCGACGGCAGTGTCTTTGCCCATCGCAGTGTCAATGGCACCGGGGTTGATGCTGATGACTCGAATGCCTCTGGGGCCATACAGGGTTGCCAGTTCGTAAGTCAGTGAATCCAGCGCGCCCTTAGCGGCAACGTAAGCAGGGCTGATGCCGGCTGCCATTTGTGATTGAATACTGGAGACGTTAATGATGACTCCACGACCTTGACGCTCCATTTGTTCGGCACACCAGCGTGATAAAAATGCCGGTGCAGTCAGGCAGACACGTAATGTTTTTTCCCAACTGGCAAGATCAATCTTTCGCATCGTGGTGATTTCACGCCAGGCGGCGTTGTTGACGAGTACGTCAATGCGTCCCCAGGTCGACATGCATTGTTCGATAGCAGATTCCGCATACTCGAGATCTGTCAGATCGCCGAGGCAAGTCAGGTACTGGCCGCCGGCTTGCTGGATGCGGTCGGCGATCGGTTCTAAATCGTCTGAGGGAAGTGCCAGTAGAACACAGTCGTAGCCGCGCTCGGCGAAACGAACTGCGGTTTCGCCTCCGATTCCTCCTGCTGCGCCTGTGATGATGGCAACTGGTCGCTCATTCATACCTGGATCCTCTGGCTATTAATTTGGGTTTACAATTCGGTTTCCAGAATCACCGCCAGCCATTCATCTTGTTTGACATAAGGCAGTGTTCTCAGTCCCAGTATAACTCCTGTCTGACTGGCGGTAACAGGAGTGACGATATCGCCGGTCTTAGAGCAAATCGTCCCCAGGTGATCGCCGACCTGAACCTGATCCATCAACTGGACTGCGGGTTCGAAGAAACCTGAGACGGGAGCATGGTTTTGGAGCTGCAGGTGACCACTCTCTTTGCGGTCATCCTCGACGTGAAATAAAACTGGTTTTGGTTCAACATCAAGATCGAGCAGTCCCAGTTCGGACATTACCGACAGGCATCCCGCGGCATAACCGGCGGCGGCTTCCGGGTCACAACCACTGCCGCCTCCCCATTCGGCGTAGATCGCAGGCACACCATGGTCACGGGCCGCAGACAGCGATCGCCCTTCCAGATGTGCCGATGTACCCCACACGACAGGCAGGTTAAAGGCCCGCGCCATTCGCCGTTGCATTTCCAGAATCACAGGATCAGAGTGCAGCGTATAACCAGAGAAAGGGGCCAGTTTCGAAATCACGCCTCCCGTATGCAGGTCGATCAGATAGTCAGCTGATTGAATGAGCTGCGTGGCTTCTGCGGCAATTTGCTGGCTGATTGAACCATTCGATGAGCCGGGAAAGGTTCTTGCCAGATCAAGATCATCCGGTCCGCACCGCTGGAGACGTTCATAGGCGGGCCGATTAACGACCGGGACCAGTGTGACTCTACCGGTAAGCTGGTCAGGATTGATTTGCGTTTTGAGGAGTCGAATGGCGGCCATCGGCTCGTATTCATCACCGTGGACGCCTCCCAGAATCAGCAGGTGTTGTCCCGGTCGGACTCCTTCGATGATGATTGACTCAATCAGATTATTTTGGGGCATATGCGGTACTCTCAACTATGAAGAGGGAGTTGAGTTTTAGGAGCGCCTCTAGTTTGAGGAGTCTGTCTTCCATTCAATTTTAGCGTTACCACGTAGTTTCTGAATGGTATTTTTCCACAGAGATTGGGAGAGGATTTTAAAAATGTCTCCCCGTATATCTTCCAGACTGAATTGGCCGGGATGTTTCTTATTGAGTGTGACGATGTGAACGCCAAACGGAGATTGAAAGGGCGCACTGATTTCGCCTGCTTTCAAGGGGAAAATTTGTTCTGTTAAAACAACTGGTGTTTTGCCGCGATAAGCAGATGTGACTAATTTGCCTCCTTCATTTTTACTGGGGGCTACTGAATGCTGGGCAGCTGCTTCAGTGAAAGTGAGTGTCCCAGCCAGGATTTGTTTGCGGAGGGCTGCCAGTTTTTGTTTGGTGTGTTGTATTGATTCCTGGTTGGCATTTTCAGGTAACTTCAAGAGAATGTGACTGGCTTCGACGCGTGTGCCATCCAGTTCTTCGCGATGCGCGTCGAAATAGGTTTGCATTTGGGCGGGGGTGATTTCCCGTTTTGCATAAATGTTCCATGACAGCGGGAGTGCGATCGCCGCACGCAGCTTTTCAGGTGTGAATCCCATTTTTGCGAGGATCTGTTCAGGGGCATCCCCTTTTTTGCGGATCAGCTTTTCAATCCGTAAGACACTCTGATCCAGTTGTTGTGGTGGGACCGTGATTTTTTGCTGGGCCAGAAAGTCCTCGATCAGACGTTGATTGATGAGACCTTCCAGAACTTGCTGTCTGGCAGTCTCGGGGGCATTGACCATGCCGCGAGAAAGGTAAGCAAAGTCCAGATCAGCCTGGGTTACAGACTGGCCGTTGACGGTGACGAGTACTTTCGAAGAGCTGGTTTCTTTGTTTTCCGGATCTGCAGCAGGCAGAGTGTTCTGGGTGTGCAGTGAGATCCCTACAGCGAAGATGCTAACAATCAGGCTGATGCGGAAAGGGAAAGACATATTGATTGCTTCCTGCAAATAAGACTTTGATCAAAACTCAGAAAGAACGAGTCACGGCTGGTAGTGCACTGATTGTAATTGATCGGAACTGTTTTGTGGAGTCATTATGGCATTTCCCTCCAAAGGTGTCAGCCTGAATTTGCTTCGGAAAATAATGAACTTCGAAGTTGGACTGGCGCGGGAAACCTCCTAGAATCGTGCCTGTCAGAGGTAGCACACGGGAATGGGGAGCCAGGTTCTTAGTTCGACGTTCGTCGTTTTGCCATTTCATTTTCTCATCGTTCTCATTTCAGGAAGGGACCAGACCATGTGGTCATTACTATTCGCACAGAAAGAGACCATCACTCCCAAAGATCCCATAGCAACGGCAAATCATCTTTGGCATACCGTCAAAGAGTATCTGGCCACACAGGGGACTCAACTGGGCATCAATATTGTCGTGGCGCTTGCGATATTTTTAGTAGGGAAATGGGTTGCCAGTATTTTAAGTCGGTTTTGTAACCGGTTGATGAATCAGGCAAAGGTGGATATCACTTTGGCCCGGTTTCTCGCGAATATTATTTATTCGCTCTTAATGGTCATTGTGATCCTGGCGGCCCTCTCGGAGCTGGGGATTGATACAACGTCACTGGCTGCAGTACTAGCTGCCGCTGGCTTTGCCGTTGGAATGGCCTTTCAGGGTACGTTGGGCAGTTTTGCATCCGGGGTGATGTTGATCTTATTCAAGCCGTTTAAAGTCGGCGATTATGTCGAAGCGGGGGACGTTGCCGGGATCGTTGAAGAAATTCAGATCTTTTCCACCCATCTGCGAACGGGCGACAATATTGCGATTATTCTGCCCAATTCCAAGATAACTGGAGGCACGATTAAGAACTATTCCAAAAAAGAAACGCGGCGCATCGATTTGGTCATTGGCTGTGGGTACGACGATGATCTGAGAGCAGTGAAATCGTTTCTGGAAGAGATTGTTCGAAGCGATGAGCGAATTTTAACAGACCCGGAACCGGTGATCGCTGTGAATGAACTGGGTGACAGCAGTGTGAACTTTGTAGTCCGTCCCTGGGTAAAAAACGCAGACTACTGGGCCACGCGTTGGGACCTGACGGAGAAGATCAAGCTGGGCTTTGATGAACGTGGATTTAATATTCCCTATCCGACTCGTGACTTACATGTTTACAACGAAACATCTGCCGGGAAAGAATAGCTCTGGTTTGTATGTCATCAAGATGATGAAACGCCTCAAGACTTGGGTCTTGAGGCGTTTTTTGTGTACTGCTATGCGTTTCGGGGGCGAATAATGAAGGAGCAACAATTAAGCGGCCACCTGTCTGAAACGCTCAGTCAACTTCCCGTTCTGCTGCGAATAGTATGTGGGAATGTATATGTGCTATCCGTAATATTGAATACATCCGGAATTCTTTTGGGTAGATTTTTGCATTGCACTGGTTAAATCACAATCTCATCCCACTCGAATCAGTTTAATTTCGTAATAAGAAGACTTGTTTTTCAGAGTTTCAGTTACTCTGGGACCATTTTTTCGTTTCATTATAGATAGTCTTTAGGAGAACGGGACAAGACGCAGGTGGAGTATAAACAGCATTAGCTGGTTTGGTATAAACTGCCTAATTTTCAGAGTTTTACCTCCACGCATGTTCTCTAGACGTGTTCTATACTTGGTTAGAGCATGTTAGTGAAAACACTTAGTTATGCTCACACCTTAAATACAGAATGTCCCTTAACGGTTAGACCGTGCTACTTACATACCCGGTTGATCAAGCGTGGTAGTTGCCAACTCAAGCAGGCCCGAGTTGACTTCTATTTGGTCAATCGGGTCTGTTTGTTTACTAAAATCGGACAAATTCTTCCTGCCGGTTTCATATCTGAAACTCCGAGCTCAATTTCTACAACATGGAAAAATGAATACTAATGATTCGCGGGGCGTTTGTAATTATTTGAAGATTCCGTATCATATTGAATTACAGCCACAGGATATTTTACTTTCCTGCAACTCAGGCGTTCCAAGTATGCCAGTCTAATAAGGGGCTGTCCTCACTTTTGTAATGCCGTTCAACTGACAACTGATTTGTTAATTAATTTGGCAATCTGTCGTTGTTAAATTCATTTCTTTCTTAATACGTAGAGTGACTATGCAATCCCCACACCGCCCGAGTTTATTACGAAAAATGAACGTTCGTAAGGTTTTGGAAGTTATCCAGAGCCAGGGAACTTTAACACGTGCTGATGTAATGCGCTGTTCTGGAATCAGTGCACCGACTGTTTCCAAAGCTGTCAGTGCGTTACTCGATGCTGGTTTATTGGAGGAACGGGAGACCGCTGAATTTTCTGTGGGCCGTCCTGGAAAGCTATTGCAGCTGCCTCGTTTTAGCGCTCAGGTCATTGGTGTGATTCTGGATTGGGATTACTGCTCGGTTGTTGCTTCAGGTTTGGATGGCCATCTGCACGAAGACAAGCTGGACCGATTCAAAACTCCTCAATCGTATTCTGAATTGATCGAAACCATTTCCGGGAAAATTCTGGATCTGGTCGAGAAAGAGAAAATCCCTGCTTTGGGAGTGGGGATTACGGTTCCCGGACTGGTTAACAGTAATGATGGGCGCATCTTTCTGGCCTCGAATCTGCATATTATGGATGGTCAGGCACCCGCCGTCGATATTGCCAGCCGAACCGATCTGGAATGTATTCTCGTTCAGAAATCGACATCGTTGAGTCTGTCTGAAAAGACCTACGGTTCCGGACAAGCGATGGATGACTTTATTAATCTAGACGTTACTTCCGGGTTCGGGATGGGTGTCTTTACCGGAGGGCAGTTGCTGGATGGTCAGCATGGTCTCGCCGGCGAGATTGCACATATTACGGTAGAACCTGAGGGAGGTCGTGTTTGTGGCTGTGGAAATCAGGGGTGCCTGGAGACCGTCGCAACCGACCTGGCTTTAACGCATTACGTTTCTCAACGTGTAGGCAAAGAGCTGGAATTTGATGAGATTAAAGAAATGGTACAGCAGGGAGAGCTCAACATTACCCCCGAATTAGATCGCACAATTGAATATCTGGCGATCGGTGTTGCAGCGGCGATCAATATCTTTAACCCATCGAATATCTTTATTACCGCTCGTATGTTTGATCTGCGCGACGATGTGTTCGACAAGATGACTGAAAAGGCCAAGGGCCGGGCATTAAAACCGTCTTCCAGTTCCTGTGAAATCGAGCGTTCCAAAGGTAATAAATATCTGGGCGCAGTAGCCGGGATTATTAATCATCTGGCGAATGGATTGGGACCACGTCTGACTTAGTCTGGATTCAGCAGGAAAGTACGCCATGGCTCCGTCTGCCGATGAGATTACTCAGGAATTTATTCAGGAGTCGGTCCATTTGCTGAAGCAGTCGCGCCATAAAATCAGACATTGCCTGAACCAGCTTGACTTGGATCAGATCTGGTGGCGTCCGGTACCAGGACTGAATAGTATTGGGAACCTCATTCTGCATCTGTGTGGCAATTTGAATCAATGGGCTGTCTGCGGAATCAATAGAGCCAAGGATGAGCGCCAGCGCGAGCAGGAATTCTCTTCAGAAAAGCGAATCTCTCAAGAGGATTTAGAAACAATGTTGAACCGCACGATTGAACAAGCGTGTCAGGTGATGCAATCCCTCTCTGCAAATACATTGCTGGAAAATCGCGTCATTCAGGGGTTCTCAGTTTCGGTTCTGGGAGCGCTTTCACATACCGTACCTCATTTTGTTGGACATACGCATCAGATTATTTATCTGACGCGAATGCAAAAAGGAGACCAGTATCAGTTTGACTGGTCACCCGATTCCGAACATCAGCGTGTCCCCATTTAAGTAATTCGATAAACAGTCCAGAATTATGTAGAACTCAGCCAAGTCAGATTTGCGCGAACTGAGTGTTAAGCGGACCACTGTCAGACTTTCAAAGATTTGCCAGGAACGTCCTTTGTTCATTTTTTTGACGGGTAAGAAAAGGCTACAATAGACGCCATCAACAAGTTTGTTTCTTGATCAAGTCAGGCTAAAGGCGTTTGTACTATGTCCCGCAAAGCAAGGCGGTCTCAAAATCAGTCTCGGAAAAAAAGTTCGCCTCGACACAAGGAAGAGACGAAGCAGGCTGACAGTGTTTCGATGAAGGCCGGTTCACTCTCAGTGGATTTTCAAAAAACCGGTCGATTGCCTGTCGAACTCTTTTTTTTATCTCTCTTACTGATCTGGTCATTTCTGATTTCCTGCTTTCCATTGAGAAACATGGATATCTGGTGGCATCTGCGAACCGGTGAATTGATTTTGGAACGTGGTACCGTTCCTTATTTTGACTGGTTCACGTTTGTTGATTTTGACCGACCCTGGATTGATCTGCACTGGGGTTTTCAAATTCTGGTCACCTGGCTGTATCGCTGGGGAGGCGTTGATTTACTGATTCTGACCAAAGCTTTCTGTCTGGCTGTGACAATCGGTTGCGCCTGGTTCGCCTCGGGCAAAGCCGTCCCTTCGTGGTGGAAAGCGTTGTTATGGGTTTTGCCCGTCATTTGTATTTCTGGTCGATCTTTGGTTCGTCCGGAAATGCTTTCGCTGATGTATCTTGCATTTTGGATGTATGTTATCAGCCGCGTCTCGACGCATCCAAAACTGATCTGGTTGATTCCGCTGATTACGTTGCTGTGGGTGAATAGCCATGCCTTGTTTGTGCTGGGACTGGTGATCAGTGTGTTGTTTGTCGTCGATCATCTGATTCGCGTGTGGGCGCAGGGGCGATTTGGGCTGGAGATGCCATCAACTGCGATTTCCGGAACGACATTCATCAGAGTTGGCGTCCTGACGGGGGTGGCTTGTTTTCTGAATCCTTATCTGGAGCAGGGAGTGCTGTTTCCGTTAACACTCTATGAAAAGTTTTCAGTCGATCAGGCCTTTTATTCAGTCCGAGTTGGCGAATTCCAGCCTCCGATTAATTTCATCAGGCAGTATGGGTTACGAAACCTGTATCTATTCTCACAGGTTCTGCTTGCCGGACTGACGCTTTGTAGCTTCGTTCCTGTATTGGTTAAGAGGCGAGTGAATCCCTTTCGCATTCTACTCTTCATTGCCTTTACGCATCTGGCATGGAAAGCCTCACGGAATACCGGAGTCTTTTCACTGATTTCGGGAATCATTCTATGTGACAATGTTTCTGACTGGCTACGTTTATCAATGCATTTACGATCTGCTACAGCTGCAACTCCTGAAACTTCCGCAGAGAAATCCCGTTGGCTTAGCAAGTCCATCGCAGGCAAGGGGGGGGCCGCAGTGATATTTCTGTTTCTGATCGGAAGTATTTTGTCGGGCCACTGGGCGCGCTGGGGAGGAGAAAGGAAGGCTCTGGGTTTAGGAGAGCAAGAAGCGTGGTATGCGCATGCCGCTTCAAAGTTTGCGGGCCAGGCTGGAATGCCACACCGCGCCTTTATCTCCAACATGGGGCAGGCTGCCGTCTACATCTTTCATAATGGGCCGGAACGAAAAGTGTTTTTTGATGGTCGCCTGGAAGTGAATACCAAAGAAACATTCCAGTTCTATGAACAAATAAAACAGCAAATGGCAAGAGGGGGGGCAAACTGGGCTTATGTCCTGCAGGATGAACAGGGGCAGCTGCCAGCCATTATTCTGGATAGCCGTTATTCCCGTGATGAAATCCGAGGAATGGGAGCGAATCCCGGCTGGCGGCTGGTTTTCGCCGATCAGGCTGCCGCAGTGTTTCTCGATGTACAGACTGCCGACCGTTTGCAGTTACCGCAAGCGGATCCCAGTCCTTTGTTTCATCCGCCCGGTATGCAGGGGCGTGATTAGTTTTGGCAATCTGATTTCAAATTGGGCTAAATTAGGACTCTCTGGAAGAGTTACGCTTGCAAATCGGTATCGCTCAGAGGACATTAGAAGAACTCACTTTAAACCAAACTGACTGGTCCTGCGGGAACCGGGGCATTCTATTTTCTATTTGCATTAGGGGAGACATCATGCATCATTCTTTGATCAGGAAACCACTGATCTATGTGTTCGCGCTGTTTTTGTTGTTACAGACGGCTCATGGCCTACAGGCTCAGGAAGCACAACAACAGACTCATAAAGCACCACTGGCAAAACTCGAACTGCAGTCAGGAGATTCGATTGTTTTTCTGGGGGATAGTATCACACACCAATGTCTTTACACGCAGTATGTGGAAGACTTTTTCTATACCCGTTATCCCAAGATGCGATTGAAGTTTCATAACTCTGGAGTGGGTGGTGCGAAAGCCTGGGATGCTCTGGCCCGCTTTGATCGTGACGTTGCCGCTTATAAGCCCAAGTATGTAACCGTTTTACTGGGAATGAACGACGGGCAGTATCAACCGTTTAATGAAGCTATTTTCCAGACGTATTACAAAGATATGCAGGAATTGATCGCAAAAATCAAAGGGATTGGCGCACAGCCCATTCTGATGACGCCGACAATGTTTGATGCCCGCGCCGATCGAATGGGAAAACGTAAACGGGATCCGGCGGCAACGGAATTGTATAACTCGGTTCTTGCCTACTATGGAACATGGCTGCGCGAAGTGGCTGCAGAGTCGGGTTTTGGCTTTGTTGACATGTATGGTCCGTTGAATAATATCACCCTCATAGCCCGTCAGAAAGATCCCTCGTTCACGATCATTAAAGATGCCATCCATCCAGGTGCAGCAGGGCAGGTCGTCATGGCTTATGCATTGCTGTATGATATGAATGTTCAGAGGCAGGTTTCACGAATTAACATCAGCCAGAATGTCAAAGGAAAGCCAGCAGCAACTGCGAAAGGGGGCACGCTCTCAGATTTACAATATGCCGATGAGGGCGTTACCTTCACGTGGTTGGCAGACAGTCTACCCTGGGTCGTACCCGGAGAAGCTCAACTGGGAGCAGAGTTAACCAAACTGGGGCATCGGATGAGTCAAGAGTCGCTTTCGATTCATGGGTTACCAGCGGGTCGCTACGAACTGTCGATTGATGGTAGCGTGGTGGGACAGTATTCCAATACCGCATTGGCCCGGCACATTGAGTTGCAGAGTAATGCCAAAACGCCTCAGTACCAGCAGGCCATGGAAGTCGCATTGCTGAATAAAGAACGCAACGACGGCCCGGTAAGACAAAAACGGAACAGCTGGGGCCCATACCAGCGATTTGCACGGTACAAACGAGAATTAGATGCCCAGACTGGACAGAAGGATGAAGCACTGGTGGCGAAAATTAAACCACTGGAAAAACAACTGGAAAATCAAGAGAAGACGATTCAAGAGAGCGAAGCAGCTGCTATGGCATTGGAAGATAAAATCTACAAGGTCAATCAGCCGGTCGCCCGCAAGTATGTCTTGAAGAAAGTGGTTGCTCCGAAGAAGAAAAAATAATATCCGGGGATCAACACGCCCCATTAACAAAACAGGCAGCCCGAGGTGAATGTCACCCGGGCTGCCTGTTTTTTGTTATATGAGTCTCTCGGAAAAGATCAGACCAGGAAGACAAAGGTCAAAATAACCGAAAGTGGGAGCAGGACCACACAGCTATAGGCCATGAATCCAAAAAAGCTGGGCATGCGAATGTTATTCTTTTCAGCAATCGCTTTGACCATGAAGTTGGGGCCATTTCCGATGTAAGTCATCGCTCCCATGAAGACGGCACCCAGACTGATTGCCACCAGCGAAACTTCATTGACGCCCGCGACGGCAGGTCCATTGGTACCGGCGGCTTTCGCTGTTTCGAAAAAGACAACATAGGTGGGGGCGTTATCCAGGAAACTGGAGAGCACGCCCGTTGCCCAGTAGAATTTCCAGGGAGAATCAATTCCCAGTGCGGCCCCATTGACATTCAAGATTTGAACGGGTGCCTGCATGCAGATGAAGATTCCGACAAATAAAGCCGCTACTTCCAGAATCGCCTCATAGTTGAAAGAGTTCTGTTTACGAATCATTTTGGACGTGGTTAACAGAGAGATCCCTGCGAGAGCGAACATGCAGGCTTCGCGAAAGAAGGACGGAGCATGCCAGTCAGTACCCGGAACCGGTTTAGAAGGGTCAAAGACTGCGACACAGAAGATGACTAACAGTAACCAGAAGAAGTTAATACTACCTTTGAGCGAGAATGGTTCGATCACTTCCGGCGGCGCTTCGACTTTTTCTTTATTCTCTTTTTTATAACGGATCGTATCGAACACGAAATAAACAGCCAGTAACGAGAGGTTCATCGCCAACCACATCGGCCAGAGTGAAAGCGTCCAGGTAAAGGGAACACCTCGGAGGAATCCCAGGAATAAGGGCGGATCACCGATGGGAAGCAGGCAGCCCCCAGTATTACAAACGACAAAAATAAAGAATATGACGGTGTGGGCAACGTAGTCACGTTTTTCGTTCGCTTTCAAGAGTGGGCGAATCAATAACATGGCTGCGCCAGTGGTTCCGATGAAACTGGCGATCGCCGCTCCGATGGCAATGATGCCTGTGTTCAATCCCGGGCGGCCGACCAGATGGCCGTTAAAGGCAATCCCTCCACTGATGACATATAAACTAAATAATAGTGCGATAAACGGAATGTATTCGACCAGTAAGGCATTCTTGAGGACGACAATCGCCGCCGGGAATCCAGGGGCCGAAATTTCATGGGTTACGTGGTCTACCACACCATGTCCATACAGAAAGGTGTAGTAAAGTAAGGTGACCAGCCCCAGACTGACGGCAACGAGCAAGCGGTTTTTATTGTGTTCCCACCACTCTTCGGTTTTATGAATCAAGGGGAGAAAAGCAATGCACAACAAAAGTGCGGCGAAAGGAATTACGCTATAAAAAGCGGGTGGTTCTACATGAGCGTGGTGTTCGTCGTGTGGAACTTCCGCTGTCGATACCAGAGATGTTGCTTCCAGTTGCGTATGTGCATCAGCGATTAAGTTCATCTCAATCGCCCTCCATAATTAGGGGGATTATTGTGGATTGGGTAATATGCGAAAATCCGTTTTCGGTTTGTGCTGTGAAAACAAGACGAGCCGCTTGTCTTCAATGATGTTATAAAGTCGTGGATTATGTCATGATACACGATCACGTACAACATCCAGATCTGGATGATTTCAGATTGTGTATCATGAATTTGCAAACTCGGTTCGTCGTTCTGCTTTTGGAGCAGCACTGTCTTTAATTTCTAACAGGTACTGTTTCACCAGTTCTGCGGTATGCGTACTATCCAGCAGCTCCAGGGTGATTAACGTTTTCCCCAAGGCGATCGGAGGTTCAATCTGCAACGCCAGGAGATAGGCAATTTGCTCATAAGTCAGGAGGCCTTGGCGGACGGCAACTTCACCGAACCGGCTTTCCGTTTCTTTCTGAAGATCCAGGATTTTGACGACTTGTTCCGCTGTTAATAAATTTTCAGCGATGGCAAGCTCACCTATTTTGACCTGTTCGCCTTGTTTGGGGCATTTTAAGAGTGCTTTGGAAATGGTCGGGATATCAAAAATTTTCTTGGTTACCAACCAGCGACTGAACCTGCTGCGTTTGATGATTCGATGCAGTTCCTGGTCTTCCTGAGTAATAATGGAACGAACATGGACCTGATTCCGTCCTTTTTCTTTTGATACGTACATCGCTTCGTCTGCTTCAGCAACCAAACGCTCAGCGAAGCCCGCGATGTTTCGAGGTGGAATGCCGACGACCGCACCCAGACTGGCTGTTACCGGCACACGTTTTCCTTGGAACTCAATGACTTCGTTTTCGATCAAAGCCCGCAGTCGTTCTGCCAATTCCTTGATTCCATTTTCGGATGGGTTGTTGACCATGATTACAAATTCTTCACCACCAAAACGACAGAAGACGTCGGAACGGCGAGTGGATTCATTGGCTACGTGGGCAACTCGCTGTAAAACCAAATCTCCGAATTGATGTCCGTATGTGTCATTGAGTTGTTTGAAGCGATCAATATCCGAAAAGATAATTCCAATCGGTTGCGCACAACGGGCACAACGATGAATCTCTTTTTCAAAGGCTTCATTGAAATAACTTCGATTATATGCTTTTGTCAGAGGATCGTGAATCGCTTTGCTTTGCAGCTGCTTATTTTCGGATTCCAGTTTAACTTTTTGTTCTTCGATGACTGCTTGACGCGCACTGGCTTGAGTTGAATCGACCTGGGCTTTCATCGTCAATTGAACTAACTGCTCATTAGCCGTCGCCATGATTTCGTAAGGTGATCCGATATCATCCATATTGACCTGGAACACTTGGGCTGCTTCTTCAAACCTCGATTGAACACTTTCAAGGAAGCCATGCAGGTCATCGTGTGGCATCTGGTAGAATTCCGCGGTCAGTTCCTGCAGTCGATGCAAGGCCAGTCCGCTGTTGGGAGAGCAGAAGTAGTCACCAATGGATGCGGAAGTCGCAATGATGATGATTAGTTTGAAGTTTGGATCTGCTTCGAGTGCTTTCAATTGCTCAAATGTGTCATGATGATGCTCAATTGCAGATTTGAATTGCTCAGACATCTGCCAGCGTTCCATCATTTTAACACCGACCTCGGCATGGTTGACTCCCAGAATCTCAGTTTCCACTTCAGAACTGTTTCGTTGTTGCGATTCTGCTTGCTCAAGGGCTGGTAACAGGTCGTTGGGAATGGATCGAAGCATTGCCAGATGGCCAATATCCTGAAGCAGGCCGATCAAAAAACTATCGTATTTTAATTCATTACCCAGTTTTGAAGCCAACAACTCTGCCGCTGCAGACTGAATGATCGATTGTTTCCAGTAAGAATCAAATCGTGATTTCAGCGGGCCTTCTGTGATTGCCGCTTCCGAAAGTGAAAAACTTAAAGCCAGTGAGGTGACCACCATCGTCCCCAATAGGGGAACTGCCCGCTCAATGCCTTTGCATTCAGATCGTAGAGCAAAAAATGAAGAGTTACTGGCTTTCAATATTTTTGCTGTAATCGCAGGATCAGATTTGATCGTCTCAATTACTTCCTTGATGTCCGTATCTGGATTTTTTGATAGATCCAACAACCTCACAGCGACTGCAGGTAAGGTTGGTAATTGATCTGAAGACCAAATTTTTTCAGGAGAAATCATTATCTAAGACCTTTGCGGTAATGCAATTCAATGAAAATACAATCATTTTCAATACGCGAATCTCTCTGGATGGCACTACGTTTTTCAAAGCGCATACAAAGTTAACCAGGGTAGCATCAATCAGAGCTTGTGTGATTTACGTTAAGCGTTTGAAGTTACCCATCGTTCCAGTTTGCTTTTTAAACTATCTGGAGTGAATGGTTTGACCAGATAATCAGATACACCGGCCTGAATTGCTGTGACCACACGAGCACGTTCAGCTTCGGTTGTAATCATAATCACGGGAATTTCTTTGTTCAGCTGACGAATCTCTTTCAGGAGTTCAAGCCCATCCATATTTGGCATGTTCCAGTCACTCAGAACAATATCAAAAGTGGAATTCTGGAATATCTCTAATGCCTGGACTCCATCTTCTGCTTCAGTCACATTTTCGATACCCAGTTTCGACAAACATCGCTTCTGGATTGTTCTCATTGTTCCTGAGTCATCAACAAGTAATACTTTCATTGGAATGGCCTTTATCTTTAAGTCAGTAATTCGTTCAAAAACAAGTATTTAGTCAAACGGGTGTTTTAGCGATCAGAAAATCCTGCTTCAATTGTGAAAGTTCCGATTTCTGAATCGAACGCGATACAAATTGGCACAACATTCGAAGGATAATGAACGGTGTGTCCTTTTCCGGTAATAATATTGGGAATACTGATGGATGCTTCCAGATGCTCCAGTTGAGCTTTTGCTGATCCAGCAATCATATTCGCCAATTCACAAACGGCATCGCAGACTTCGTCGTTGATTTCGTCGGATGAAATTCCAACGAGGCGATCTAAAATTCCAATGCCTACGCTTTTTGATAAACTGAGAACGAGTGTCCCGGCTGCTTTTCCAGAAATTCCAATCACAGCACTTAATTCGTGCTCTGGAATGTGGTCTGCTTTTAAACTCAATCCGGTACGTTTTGGTGTGCACCCCAGCATCATTTCAAAAACAGAGATTGTTGAGCTGATGATAGGATTCACAAATTCTGCTGTGAGTTCCGATTTACCTGTGGTGGTTGACGTCATTATCAAGTTCCTGTTTCCTGAGAATAATACAAAATCTATAATTCGATTCTTCGGAGGTATTTCGAGTTAGTATTGCTGGCTTATTGAAATTCAAA
The DNA here is from genome assembly GCF_963976445.1 of uncultured Gimesia sp. GTDB lineage: Bacteria > Planctomycetota > Planctomycetia > Planctomycetales > Planctomycetaceae > Gimesia. The sequence continues at coordinate 158,902 of NZ_CAXBKP010000003.1, forward strand.
GTTGAACCTGGTGCTCAACTCTTATGATGTCTGTATGACATATGGTGTTTTTCAATAATTGTGCACTTAGAACATAGATCACGAAAAATTACATGTGCCAAAATATCAACAGGATATTGGAAATTATTATTACACGGTACGAGGACAGTTTCTGGGTATTCCGACTGTGCCGGATTTGAGTGGAGGCTTATCCAGCAGGAATACAGTGTAAGACCTCCTAATTCAAAACAGACGTCGAGTGAGAGGGGGGGAAGTAGACGGGAGTTTGGTCTGTAGCGACGTCTCTGTGATGATACTTGCTGTGTCTGACTTGAGTTACGTGAACAGGGTGTAAAGAAGACGAAACGATCTTGTTTTTAATTGGTGAGGTGCTCTCCACCTCTCTTTGAAAGAGATTTATGGAAGTATAGATGTGTAGGGGGTTATACTGCAAAATTCTTTCGGTTTGCAGTTGAGTCTTTTAGTGAAAGTTGTATACGATAGGTGATGAGAGTGGCACTTAGAGGTTCTTACTAATGGTTGGCCAGTCTGTATTTTGCTACCAAGAAATCGCATTATCATTTCAATAATACTTTATTCATCAATTCTCAGAAGTCTGGTAGAGAAACTCGTTCAGTTATTTATGACTAGTTGCTGATATATTAAATAATTGCTGTGTGATCTAGTAAAAGCACAAACACCCAATGGCACAATCATTTCACCAAGATCATTTTGAGTTCGCTCAGGATGTCCGAACTACATGTCATCGTTTAAATAATTTTTTGACAATTTTGCAGTGTCAGCATGATTGCCTAGGGGGATTACCCTCCGAAAATATTGAGACGGAGCTAGCTAGTATCTTAAAAGAGTTAGACCCACTTGTCGAAGATGTGACAAATGATGTGCATGTTCTCTCTAAAAAATGCAGAGACATATTGGATGGTGCCAATAATAAATAAACGATGGTGGAAAGTAGATTGAACCATGAGTTAATTGATATCTATAATTTCTTCACTTAATTTTTTCCGGGGGCCAACATGCTTACTTCAACCGATCTAATTCGCGTCGTTTTGGTAGATGACCATATGATGCTTGTTGATTCACTGGTGACACGGTTTCAACGAGACTCAGGCATTGAGGTCGTTGGGACAGCGACCAATGCAGATGATGGTCTAGCCTTGATTCTCGAAACAGAACCCGATGTCGTGATCCTGGACGTTGAGCTGCCAGGACGCGGTTCGTTTGATATTGGCGAAGAAATATCGTCCCGATTGAAAAATACCAAAATGATTTTTCTCACCGGTTATCTCTCAGACATTTTCATTGAGTTGGCTCTCAGGGTAAATGCTGTTGGTTATCTTTTGAAGGGTGAGCCGATTGAATCTTTGATTCACGCCATCAAAAAAGCCGCTCGGGGTGAATATTGTTTTTCGCAGTCTGTTCAGGAACGACTGATTTTCGATCATAAAAAGAATCGATATTTGATTCAGTCAGAAAGCATGCTGGCGTCACTGACCTCCCGGCAAATTGAAGTGCTTCGGCATCTGGCACGAGGGAAGAGTGTCAAGGAAGTCGCTCGCTCAATGCATCTCTCTGAAAAATCGATTGACAGTCACAAATATCGGATCATGCACAAGCTGGGAATTCATGACCGAGTGGAATTGGCCCGCTATTCCATTCGTGAAGGATTGACTCTTCCATAAGGCGAAGACCGTTTTATTGGTAATCAGGAACAAATCGGACCACGCTTTTGAATCAGCTGATTAATCGATTCCATTTGTGAGTCCGATAGTTCAAAGTTCATGGTCTCCGCATTTTCTTTGATCTGCTCAGGGCGTTTCGCTCCGCATAACGCACATGTAATTCCCTTCTGCTGAATCGTCCAGCGGATGACGATCTGGGCTACGGTGTGATTCATTTCTTCTGACAGAATGCGCAGATCATCCAGGAAGTCCTGGTTTTGTTCCCATTCTTCGCCATGGAACATGGGATATTTTTGACGACCGTCTTGGAGTGCAAATTGATGATCACGAGGAAGTTTGCCGGCCAGTAACCCTTTCATCAGCGGCCAGTAGGCCATCACCGAGACCTGATTCTCAATACACCAGGGGAGACGATCAGCTTCGATATCGCGCTGTAGCATATTGTAACGTGGTTGATAGGCAGAGATCGGGCAGACAGCGGCGAATTCCTGCAGTTGTTCCAGTGTGAAGTTTGATACGCCAACAGAAAGTATTTTTCCCGCTTCCAGCAGTTCTTTAAAAGCACCTGCCGACTCACTGACTGAAATTTCCGGATCAGGTCCGTGTAAATAATAAAGCTCGACCCGGTCTGTATTCAAACGCGACAGGCTCTCATCGCATTCCTGTTTGATTCTGGCAGGTGAGGCATTCCGAATCTGTTTCTTGCCGGACCAGTGAATGCCGCCCTTAGTGGCAATCACAATCTGCTCTCGTTTTTCTCCCAGTGCTTTTCCAATCAGGCGCTCACTTTCTCCCTCATAGCCGTAGCAGTATGCAGTATCAAAAAAGTTGATGCCGGATTCAAAAGCTGCATTCAAAGTCGCCAGACTTGCCTCTTCGGTGACATCAACGCTTGTGACTCCGGAAATCGGCCAGCAGCCCATCGCGATAGGGGTCACCTGGATATTTGTGTTTCCAATATTTCGCAAAGGAGTCATTCCATCTATTCCTGTTGGAGATCTAAAAATATGAGTCACGTCTTGCAGCGGGTGAATAGTGATTCAGTCCAGGATGAGATACGATATCATACAGTTGACTTAGGGGACATCATATTGTTTGCACAAAACAAGTGAAGGCAAATCGAGATTATGTGTGCACGGTTTTTCTTAATTTCGCCTGGCGAAGAGATCATAAAATTATTTCACATGGTCAGTTTTCCGCGCATCTCTCCCCGGTACAATATTGCACCTTCACAGCCTGTGCTGGCGATGACCAAAGGTCAACACGGTTTTCATGTCAACCATTTTCAGTGGGGGCTGATTCCCGGCTGGATGAAAGATCCTGTGCCTGGGCAGGCTATGATTAACGCCCGCTCAGAAACGGCTGCCACTAAGCCGGCGTTCAAAAACTCATTTCGCTATCGCAGGTGTTTGATTCCCGCCAACGGATTTTATGAATGGAAGAGTGCCGGAAATCGATCGAAACAAGCCATGTGCGTCCGGTTAAATGAGGCACCATTGTTCGCGATGGCAGGGATCTGGGAGCAGTGGCAGAGCCCCGATGGAGCAGAGCTGGAAACCTGCTCGGTATTGACGACTGCCGCAAATACGCTGCTGGAGACCATACATCCCCGGATGCCCGTGATTCTGCGCCCAGAACAGTATGAGCGCTGGTTGAGTGCCGATACAACTCCTGTCCCGCAGCTGGAACGGTTACTTCAGACTTATCCCGCAGAGGAGATGCAGGTTTTTCCTGTCAGCTCGTATGTGAATAAAGTCGTTCATGACTCATCAGAATGCATCGCGCCGACTCAGGAACAGAAAACCCTGTTTTAGTCGGTTCTCTCCTCCGGTGCCGCGAAGAGTGTGAGGAAGAGCTCTATCTCTTCGAAGTGAGCAAACAGGTAATCCGGTTCACATTTTCTGAGTTCTTCCAGAGGATATACGCCGGTGGCGACGGCAATCACGTTCGCGCCAATTGCCCGGGCACAGTGGATATCACTGGGCGTATCCCCAATCACCCAGACCGAAGTCTCAGCTAGTGAATCGGGAGTATGACGATGTTGAATCTGTTTGATTGCTTCGTGAGCCACATCGTTTCGATCGGCGTGATGATCTCCGTATGCACCAAACTCAAAGAAGTGATTCAGGTCGTAGTGCTCCAGTTTTTGCCGGGCGCCATGCTCAAAATTACCGGTCAGCAGACCAAGGTCGATATGCTCGTGTTGGGACATTGTTTCCAGAATCGATTTGATGCCCGGTAACACGCGACCTTTCCGCTCTTTCAGTTTTTCGGCAAGCAGTTTGAGATAGCCGGATTCAAAGCGGTGCCGATTCTGACTCGTATTTGGAATGCCAAAGTATTCGAAAAGGTCTACCATGATGGCATGGTCGGTCCGTCCGGCTGTCGGAATGCCTTCAACAGGCGCAGAGACCTGAAATTCTTCTTCCAGCATATGTAGAATCGACCGTTGACCGGCACCACCGGTATCGATCAATGTGCCATCAATATCAAACAAACAAATATGCATTTTCTGCCAGTGATCCAAAAGTGATGAAAGTGGGTTTTGACACCACTATTCTATACACCATGCATGACTTCGGAAATGCGGTTTATTGTGAGGGGAGCACCTTTTATTTCACGTTCTGCTCTGGTGATCACGTCAGAGTCAATTTCCTGCAGATTTTGTTCGTATCCCGCCAATAGGGCCAGATCGCAGATCTGATTGATTTTCTCTGGTGTGCCTTCGGTGGCTTTTTGAATTTCTCTCATTGCATCTGCTGTAAAGAGAGGTTTTGAACAACCTGAGCAATTCAGCCGGTACCTGATATAAGCTTCCGTCGTTTCCTGATCAAACGATCCGAGTTCAATCGCCAAGTCTGATAATTGAGAAACGGTCGTCGCTGCTCCAGGGTTCAGCGTGCCTGAAGTCGTTACTATCGTCAATGCAGGGAATCGTTGATTTCCGGTATGGAGTAAGCGTTCAATCGTTTTCAGGCATTCGGAACGGCTCTGATCTACATGATCCAGAAGCAGTATCAAGCGGCCCTGAGTCAGTTGCAGTCCCATCAGGAAATCAGTCAGTTGCCGCCAGAGCTGAGGCAGTTGTGTGGAATAGGATGGGCCCAGACGTAATTGCGCACAGAGCTGCCAGAGGAATTCTTCTTCTCCCAGGCCGAGCAGATCAATCGATTCGCACTGGTACGGGCTTCTTTTTAAGATCGTCTGAAATACTTTAAGTGTTAAGGACTTACCTGTTCCAGCCGGCCCCGTAAACACGGCGCATTTCTTTTGCTCTTCCGCCACGAATAATAAGCGTGCCAGAGCCTCCTCATGGAATTCACTTTCAAAGAAGTATTCCAGGTCCAGTAATTGGTCGAAGGGTGCGTGTGACAAATTCCAGAAATCGCAATACATGATTTACTATTGACCTGTTGTATTTTGAGTTAGAACCTATGTGTTCAGATTCTCTGCACCTTGCAGAACGCACACGGAACGAGATACCATCCATGGGGAGCAACGTGCCACAAGAATGATGACAGTCATCTTCTGAGCTTGAAACTTCCGTTATTGTTAAAATCGGTCTTTCGGTGCCATCGGCATGACCGAACCCCGTCCGCCTGTTCTTTTTTTCCTCAACTTACGTATTTTGAAAAGCTTGAAGTTTATTTATGCCACACCGATTTTACTTTGAAGGTTCTTTTGCCCCGGACCAACTCCTGTTGGAAGGTGGTGAAGCCCATCATTTGCTGCACGTCTTACGCCTGCGGGTTGGTGATACTGTGGAGGTCTTTAATGGGACCGGTGCGGTAGCAGATGCGGTGATTACGAACACGACGCGAAAAAGTGTAGAAGTCAAAGTCATCGCGCGACGGGAATCGCAGGTGAGTTCTCAGGTTCCGCTGATATTAGCGACAGCAGTGCCCAAGGGAGACCGTTTTCGCTGGCTAGTTGAGAAGGCTGCGGAACTGGGCGTGACCAGACTGGTGCCATTGGTCACGGAACGCAGTAGCGTCGATCCAGGTGAGAATCGTTTGAAAAAATTACAACAAACGATTGTCGCCGCCGCAAAGCAATCTGGCCAGATGCGTCTGATGGAATTAGCGCCGTTGCAGAAATGGGAGGAATTCCTGGAAGAAGTCTGTCAGGCAGATCATCGTATGTTGATTGCAGACCCGGGCGGAAGTCCGTTGGATTTGCTGAACTCCACTTCGGCTGATGCTGTCGCAAGTCCCGTGATTTTGCTGATTGGCCCTGAAGGAGGTTTTTCTTCTGAGGAACTTCAGACCGCGTTAGAAAAAGGAGCGACACCGGTCAAACTGAGTGAAGCTATTTTGCGGATCGAAACCGCGGCGATCTTATTTGCCGGGTTGGTGCGCCTCGCGACTATGCAATCAGAGTAATCTTTGTTTGCAGGCTGTATCAGATCACTAAAACAGATGCCCTGATCGGAGAAACAGCACAAAACTGTAAATCACGACACCGGCAACAATCAACGAACCAAAATTGAGCAAATTGCGGCCCGTCGATAATTTTTTTCTGGCAACAATTTGTGCAATCACCGTCACGACAGTGACCAGAGCAAACTTAAAGTACACCATGCCTTTAATACCCCAGCCCGCGATAAAATAATTCGCGAGCTGGTTGGATTCTCTAAAGCTGCCTGTCACCAGTAGCAGATAGGTCATGAAGACGTCTAACGCATTGACTAGAATAAAGACGCAGGTCTCTCGTTCCAGAGGCAATTGATGACTCCAGAACGAGCGTCCTTTTTCTTGCTGAGGAGGTTTGGGATCCGTTTCTTCCATGATCGCATCTCACTTAACCTAATTCTGATGTGGAAAGCAGCTTACTTCAAACAAGCTTCCGCAATTGTTGAATGTAGCCGGGAATAGCTTCTTTGGGTTCTTCTTTTGCTTCATACTCCAGCACTATAAAGTTTTTGTAGTGCGCGTCTTTCAAAATTTTGACGATCCGTGGGATATCCGCGGGAACTTCTTTTCCGCGTGCTCCCATTTCGACTTTGATTTGGGCATTAATCGCGAGTGGCGCGATTTTGGCAAGATCTTCATAGGGGTGTTCTGTGCGGAAATTTCCACTGTCGAAGTTAATCCCAAAATTGGGTGACTTGTTGATGCCATCAATGATTCGCATCATCTGTTCCGGAGTCGAAGTGATGCCGCCATGATTTTCGAGGGCTAAGCTTACTCCCTTTTTCTCGGCATATTTCAGCGATTCATTGATGCCTTTCTGGCACATACGGATCGCCTCGGCTTCATTGCCTCCTTTGGGCACTCGGCCTGCGAAGATGCGAATGACTGGTGCACCCATAATGGCTGAATAATCAATCCAGTTCCGCGTCATTTCCAGTTGTGCATCCCGGGCAGTTCCTTTGGGCAGACAGAAATCGTTGCCGATAGCGGTGCCGGAAACTTCCAGACCAAGTGAACCCGCGAGATCACGGGTCTGTTTCAGATAGTCTTCGCTGACCGGGTTTGGAAAATAGTAGCTGGTCAATTCGCAGCCATCGAGTTTCAACTCGCCACAGTAACGTACGAAATCCTGAATATTCATCGTCGCGGGAATTTTTTTCGGACGTGGTTTCGGCCAGTTCTGTTGCAGATAGCGGTGGAATGAATAGGCGGCCAGACTTAGTTTGAGTTTCTCTGGTGTTTTTTTGTCCTGAACTCCTGCTGCCATTGTTGTGTCTGAGATCAATGAGCCTGCAGTCAGTGCTCCTACGCCCCACAAAGAGGATGTTTTCAGGAAGTCACGTCGGTTGGTTTCCTGCTCGAATGGAGAGGGTGAATTGACTGCCATTATGTTTACTCCAGGGCTAAGCCGAATCATAGGGCCGAATCATAGGATTGAGCTGATACGGGTAACGGGTAAGTTCAGAATTAAGGAGCCCCCATTTTGACAAATCACAGACTGTAAAGAAACCCTCGCTATCAAAAACAGGCAGAATTGCAAAGTTTCTGAGGATGGCTAAACTTACTCTATAACTAAAGAGAACACTGACAGTTTACCTGTTTGTTTGTTACGATGTGCGGCCGGGGAATTAACCCTGTCGGGCAGTAAATTGAATTTTTGACCGGGCCTTGGTGCCCATGACCTATTTAGGAAGACCGGACACAATGCCTCGTTACGACGCCAAGCGGATTGAAACCAAATGGCAAACCTATTGGGACCAGCACGAAACATTCAAGACAGGTGAATTCGTTGAGGGCAAAGAAAAACTCTATGTACTGGATATGTTCCCATACCCGTCGGGCGATGGTTTACACGTTGGTCATCCGGAAGGCTATACGGCGACTGATATTGTCTGCCGACATGCCCGTATGCAGGGCAAGCAGGTGTTGCATCCCATGGGTTGGGACGCTTTTGGTTTGCCCGCCGAACAACATGCGATCAAGACAGGTACACCACCGCGGATCACCACGCAGAAGAATATCGATACGTTTCGTCGTCAATTAAAGATGTTGGGTTTCAGTTATGACTGGAGCCGCGAGTTTTCGACCACCGATCCGGAATACTTTCGCTGGACACAATGGATTTTCCTCCAATTGTTCCATTCCTGGTTTGACAGCGAATGCGAATGGACGGGCCCCGATGGGAAACAGCGCGTGGGACGTGCCCGGCCCATCAGCGAGTTGCCGATTCCCGAAAAAGTGAAAGCGGAAGGAGAAGAAGCGACCCGCCGTTATCAGGACCGTCAGCGGTTGGCGTATCAGCACGAAGCGCCGGTCAACTGGTGTCCGGCTTTGGGAACTGTGTTGGCGAATGAAGAAATCATTGATGGTAAGAGTGAACGGGGCGGCCACCCGGTTGAGCGTATTCCTTTGCGTCAATGGATGCTCCGTATTACTAAATATGGAGACCGTTTGATTGATGGTTTAGAAGGTCTCGACTGGTCTGATTCGATCAAGTCGTTGCAAAAAAACTGGATCGGCCGCAGTGAAGGGGCGGAAGTCGATTTCTTTGTCGGCTCTGAAGAGTCTGGTACTGATTTAGATCAGGCGTTCGCAGCCTGGCAAACGGCGCGGGGGGAATCCGGTTTCCCGGAAGAGTCTGAAGCGGATGTGTTACGGATTTATACTACCCGTCCGGACACATTATACGGTGCCACCTATATGGTGTTGTCACCGGAACATCCGTTTGTAGATCGGTTAACGATTGCCGAACAGAAAGCCGCCGTCGAAGCGTACCGGAAGCAAGCCGCACTCAAGAGTGACTTGGATCGAACCGATTTGGCGAAAGAGAAAACAGGCGTTTTTACTGGCAGCTATGCGGTGAATCCGGTGAATGGCGAGAAAGTTCCGGTGTGGATTGCCGACTATGTTTTAATCAGTTACGGGACCGGAGCGATCATGGCGGTTCCTGCGCACGACTTGCGCGACTGGGAATTCGCTGTTGAATTCAATTTGCCCATCATTCCCGTTGTCGAGCCACCAGCCGGTTATGAGCCTTCCAAAGACGAGTTGGCACTCGAAGCGGAAATTGAAGGAGAAAAACGAACGCCGTTTTCCGGCTTGGGAACCGCTATCAATTCAGGTGATTTTACCGGAACGCCGACCGCGGAGTTCAAAAAACAGATTACCACAAATTTGGTAGAGCAGGGCGTGGGGGACGGGGCCGTCAACTATCGTTTGCGGGATTGGCTCTTCAGCCGTCAGCACTTCTGGGGCGAGCCATTTCCGATCTGGCATGAATTGGATGCGGACGGCAAGATCACCGGTTTGATGCGTGCTGTGCCCGAGGAGAGTTTACCTGTGGAACTTCCCGATTTGAAAGAATTCAAGCCGGCAGGCACACCCGAACCACCACTTTCCGTCGCCCCGGAAGAATGGTTGTATAAAACCGACACCGACGGAACCCGTTTATATCGTGAAGTCAACAGCATGCCGCAATGGGCGGGGTCCTGCTGGTACTATTTGCGGTTCGCTGATCCGAAGAACAATGAACGCTTCGTCGATCCAAAGAACGAAAAAAACTGGTTGCCCGTTGACCTTTATATTGGTGGTGGCGAGCATGCTGTGTTGCATTTACTTTACGCCCGTTTCTGGCATCAGGTTTTGTTTGACCTTGGATTTGTGGCCTGCCCCGAACCATTCCAGAAGTTAGTTAATCAGGGAATGATTTTAGGTGATGTTGAATTGACGGGCTTTCAGACGGCCGATGGTACCTGGGTCTCTTCCAAAGAGGTCGCTGAGTCGGATGAGTCAGAAACAAAATGGATTGAGAAATCAACCGGCAAGCCTGTAAGTATCGTCAGCTTGAATGCCGATCAGGTGCAAAAGCAAGGCGAGGACTTTACGCTCGTTGATGATCCAACGATATTTGTGAACAGTCGTGCTTATAAGATGTCGAAGTCACGGGGCAATGTCGTGAATCCAGACGTTGTGGTCGAACAGTATGGCGCGGATGCCTTACGCATGTATGAAATGTTTATGGGGCCATTGGAAGCGACCAAACCCTGGAGCATGAGCGGCGTGGAAGGCGTCAGCCGATTTCTCGGGCGTGTCTGGCGGTTGATGATTGAAGAACGTGCTGAAGAAGTCATATTAAGTGAAGCGATTTCGGAAGCAGACCCGACCGAAGAGCAGTCACGAATCTTGCATAAAACCATCAAGGCTGTCACCGAAGACATCCAGAAATTATCCTTCAATACGGCCATCAGTCGTATGATGGAATTTTCGAACGCGATGGGGCAGCAGAAAGTTCGATCGAAGGCCGTTTTGTCTGACTTTGTGTTACTCCTTTCCCCGTTTGCACCGCATGTCGCGGAAGAACTCTGGAGTGTCTTAGGACATTCCGAATCGTTGGCCTATCAACCCTGGCCTGAATTTGATGAGGCGTTATTGCAGGAATCGGTCGTGGAAATTCCCGTGCAGGTTAACGGGAAGCTGCGATCCAAAGTCTCCATCGCGGCAGACGCCGATCAGGCAACAATGCAGCAGGCGGCTGAGGATGATGAAACGGTCGCCAAGTATCTCGAAGGAAAAACGATTGTCAAAGCGGTGGTCATTCCCGGCCGCATGGTTAACTTCGTTGTGAAATAAGTTTCAAATCAAAACAGGGGTGAGGCCATTCATAGATTCGCTCCTGTTTTGATCTATAACATCGAAACGGATTGCATTTATTCTTCGTCCAGACGATAGAGGGGTTGGCTGATTCCTGTCGTGTCTACGGACCAGGGGAGCCAGGCGAACGCCACTTCATTCACCATTAAGTCTGACTTGCGAGGCCGGACCGGGTATTCTTCGATTTCAAGATCTTCCGGATGAATGGGCTCTTCGAGTTTGTCTAATTCCTGTTGGAACTGGTCTTCCAGTTCTGCGTATTTTTGCTGTTGGATTTCCAGTGCTTCTTTGGCGCGTCCGATATCACCATGCTCTTTGGCGGCACGTCCCACATTGCGCGCCGCAGTGGAAGCTTTCCGCACATTCGTGGCACTGGCGACTTTTCTACCCATGAGGGCGCCGAAAATAGTGGTTCCAATCGAGAGAAAGGTACTCAGCTTTTTGTCGCTGTACTGGGATTCTTCGCGGGCCACACGCTCTTCGGCGGTACGGATGCGGTTTTTAATCGTGTCGAATTTGGAAGCATATTTGGTGCGTATTTTTTCCAGTTGCAAATCGCGTTCTTCACGCATCAGTTGCTTGAGGCGGGCGCGGAAAGCGGCTTCGTTTTCTTCAGGCTCGGAATACAATTTGGGGTCGGCACTAAACCAGAGATTGAGTGGACGTTCCTGATAGAGGTAGGTTTTCAGATCCTTTTCCCAGGTACGATACTGGGATGGTCGTGTCAGAGAAGACTCGACTTCGGCAAACTGGGCCTGCGTGGCGGGTTCGTTGTCGTATTCCAGATTGCCGGGAGGAATTTGAGTCGCTTCGTCCCAGAGTGACTCGGGAAGTTCGCCCGTGATGGTTGTCAGCAGCGCCACATCCTGCCAGAGATCGACTTTTGACTTGGCGTCGGCATACCGTAATTTTGCCAGGCCGATGATGCCGGGCCGATAAACGAGGCGGCTGCCTTGTGATAATAATGAAGACGGAGTGAATATGCGTTGTTTGATCTCAGACGGAATCAATGGTGGTTGAGTCGAGTCACGTTCCGCAGAGGCAACCATATTGGGCGCAGTCGTTGTCTGGTCTGCTGTCGCTTCCGCCAGCGCGTGCTTACGCGGGTCCATCAGTGTTTTAATCTGTGTGCGAGTGAGCGGGCCGCGCAGGTAAGAGAGTGCCCATCGCGTATGGAATACAACGGGCGCATCTTCATGCACATTGTGTAACAGAAAGACCCGACTTCCCAGGCCAGACAAGATCGCCTCCATTTCCTGACGATGAAACTGGCTGCCGGCAGAACCTGACGCGCTTTCCAGTCCATCCAGCAGTCGCGCTTTATCTCGCTCGGTTTGCAAGCGGCCTATGAACCAGGTGCCTGTATTCGAGAGTCCTTTGTAGTCGAGGTCGACCGGGTTTTGTGTGGAGAGCACGACCCCTAGTCCAAAGGCACGGGCCTGCTTGAGCAGAGTCAGCATCGGTGTTTTGGAAGGCGGATTGGCGGTAGGGGGGAAGTAGCCGTAGACTTCATCCATATACAGAATAGCTCGCAAGCTGGATGTCCCCGACTGACTGCGGACCCACGCCAGGATTTCATTCAGCAGCACCGTCACGAAAAACATGCGTTCTGAGTCGGACAGGTGAGAGATCGAAAGAATGGAAATACGTGGCTTACCCTGTTTCGTCATTAACAAATTTTCAATGTTTAAAGCTTCTCCCTGCATCCAGGCTTCAAATCCAGGTGAAGCCAACAGGTTGTTTAGTTGCATTGAAAGTTGCAGACGATCTTTGGAAGGATAGAACGTTTCCAGATCCAGGAAACCAACTTTTTCAAATGGAGGGACCTGAATTTCCTGAATCAGACTGGCAATGGAGAGATTGCGTTTTTCTTTCCAGGCATTGCTGAGAATATTCGAGAGCAGAATGTGTTCGCGGCTGTTGATCGGGTCCGCATCGATTTTTAGTAATGCTAACAGGCCGGAGACAGTCGACATGATCCGATCCCGGAAGGCGTCGCTGTCATTCAAGACAGCGTCACTGGGCGCATCAAACGATTTCAAAACAGAGATGGGCAGACCGGCGTTGCTGCCCGGCGTATAGATGGCCATATCAACGGCAGAGCGAAGTCGCTCAATACGGTCGCCGTCCTGTTGCCAGTCGGCCAGTCCTTTTTTCCAGAGGTCGGCCGTCCAGCGGGCATACTCGTCCGGCGTTTTTCCTTTGCGGACGGCTTCACTTTCTTCGATCCAGGGACGAAAGTCAGCGGGCTTCAATTCCGGGAAGTTGAGCAGCAGGTTTCCCAAATCTCCTTTGGGATCGATGGCGATGATGGGAATATCGTCGATGGCGGCCTCTTCGAGGAGTGACAGGCAGAGCCCGGTTTTACCACTGCCGGTCATTCCGACGCAGACGGCGTGTGTTGTCAGGTCTTTGCTGTCATATAGAACCAGATCGTCTTTGATCGCGCCGTTTGGCAGGTCATATTCTCGACCCAGATAGAATGCGCCAAGTTTTTCGTACGGTTGATCAGTCATTATTCACCATGAACGGGAAGAAGAAGGGAACATGAATTTCGTTTTAAGCTAAGATCTGTCAATGATCGAATTGTTGATAGGGTAACATGTGGGAACGACGATTTCACGTGGGAGATGAAAACTTCACTGGAATTATTGAACGTCGAATCAAGAGTTGCCGATCATGAAACGGGTTCTTCCTGTTCGGGTACAATTGAGAAGCAGGAAGCGACTTCTTCCGGAATGCGTCGTGGGGTGAGGTTCTCATAATTCACAAAGGCCCAGTTTGTTTCCGCGCGAACCAGCAATTCTGAATCCGCAAGTCGTATGATTCGATATTTTCGGAGGGATTTGACTTTTTGCAGCGTGGAAATCCAGGTTTGCACGATGATTTCCTGGTCCACAAACGCTGGCTGCAAATACTCAATAAAGTGACTCCGCGCTACCCAGCCGAGTTTCATTTCCCGATAGCGGCGACCGGACCAGCCATTGGCGGTGGAATGGGCGACCGCCGCATCCTGCAGCCATTTCAGATAGACAACATTATTGACGTGACCCAATCCGTCAATTTCTTCGGGCGTGACTAAATGACGGTATTCATAAATGCGATGCATGGAATTTCTATCCCGGGTTATGGTATGGTATCACCAGACAGGACGTGTGCTGTGCTAAGTGAACGACACGACACTCGTCGAATCATCGGCATAAAAATAGTGTAATTGAATTGAATGAGAATTGAATCAGAGTTCCATGAATAATTTAACATCGCTTCCACTGGTAATCGGTTTAGGTGAATTACTGTGGGACTGTTTTGGTGATGAGAGGCGACCCGGCGGTGCGCCAGCGAACGTTGCCTTTCAGGCGAATCAGCTCGGCTGCCAGGGAGCCGTTGTGACCCGCGTCGGGCAAGACGAACTGGGTACGGAGTTGCTCGGCTTTTTAAAGCAGCAGCAGCTTTCGACAGAGTTTGTCCAAATTGATGAGGCCTATCCCACGGGAACGGTGACCGTTGAATTTAGCGATGCCAACGATCCACAGTATACGATTCATGAGCAGGTTGCCTGGGATCATCTGCAGTTCAACGACGAGTTAGCTGAGTTGATGAAGCAGGCGCAGGCCGTCTGCTTCGGCACACTGGCGCAGCGTGAAGCAGATTCGCGCGAGTCGATTCACCAGTGCCTGGCAGCGACAAATTCAGACTGCCTGATTGTGTATGACATTAATCTCCGTCAGAAGTACTATGATCGCAGTTGGATTGAGCGGTCTTTGACAGCAGCGAAGATCGTCAAATTGAATCAGGATGAAGTGCAGGTTTTATCGGAACTGTTAGCGATTTCAGCAGAAAATCTGCAGGCATTTGCGGACCATCTGCAACAGGAGTATGGTGTGACCGCTGTCTGCATCACGCGCGGTGCTGAGGGATGTGTGATTTATACGGACGATCAGAAATACGAAATTCCCGGGTCTCCCGTAGAGGTCGCGGATGCGGTCGGAGCCGGCGATGCATTTACCGCGGCTCTGATTTCCCGTCGTCTGTTGGGATGGCCTTGGGAACAGGCGGCGTTGTTTGCCAATCGCGTGGGAGGTCTGGTGGCCAGTAAGGCGGGGGCGATGCCTGTTCTGCGAACTGAGTTCGAACGGCTCAGTCAGGAAATTCAGAATACTTAAAAGACTTTGAGTTTATATACAATTTCATTACTTCAGCTAGTGTAAGGAATAATTAAATGTCACGTTTGACTTTGTTGGCGCTGTGTCTGCTCGCGGTTTGTTTTGTGGGATGTACCAGTGAAACCCCAGAAGGCATCGATGCGGAAGTTCCCGAAGCTGCTTCCGGAGACAAAAAAACGACTACCAATGCAGAAGGTTATCAGGTACTACTGGCGACCACCAAGGGCGACATTATGCTACAGGTCCATCCAGAATGGTCACCTAAAGGAGCGGAACGATTCAAAGAACTGGTCGAGCTCGGCTTTTATGATAACTGCGCTTTCTTCCGCGTGATTGACGGGTTCATGGCGCAGGTGGGCATCAATGGTGACCCGGCATTGCATGCGAAATGGCGCGACAACAATATCATGGATGATCCTGTTATCGAGTCGAATAAACGGGGTTATGTTTCGTTCGCCAAAACAGGAGCACCGAATTCGCGTTCCACACAATTCTTCATCAACTTTGGTGACAATTCCAATCTGGACGGAATGGGCTTCTCTCCGTTTGCACAGGTTATCTCAGGTATGGATGTGGTTGATTCTCTCTACAAGGGGTATGGAGAAGGGGCGCCAAGAGGAGCTGGTCCTGATCAACAGCGAGTCGTGGGTGAAGGCAACCCCTTTCTAAAAAAAGAGTTTCCGATGCTGGACTACATCGTCAAAGCAACCATTGTCGGGGACAAATCTGCCAAGACAGACGCGAAGTCTGAGACTGCTGAGCCGGCAGCGAAAGATGACAAGAAACCTGCCGAACCAGCGGCTGAAAAGTCTGAGGAAGCGGCAGCCAAGCCTGAAAAAGCCGCAGCCACGAAAGAATAATAAACCCTGGTTAGTCGTTAACTGGCATACGCACAAAGGGAGCTCGGATACAAGTCAGTTGGTCCAGCTCCCTACTGGCGGCCTGGAAGCGGCCTTCTGTGGTGCGATGCGTCATAATTACCAGCGGCACAATCGAGTAGTCCTCGGTCTGATCGGCTTCGGGCGCTTCGTGTTGGACCAGGCTGGCGATACTGATTTCGTGGTCTCCGAGTACGTTCGTGATATCAGCCAGAACGTGCGGACGGTCTTCCACATTCAACCGCAGGAAGTAACGCCGAGAGATTTCTTCTCGCGGCATGATGTTAATATCCGGGCGTGGATTCCAGAGATCCAGCCGAGGGAAGGTGATCGCGGCGCGGCCGACGGCGACATCAATCAGGTTTGCCACCACAGCAGAAGCGGTTGCCATCTGACCGGCTCCCATGCCTGACAGCCAGACTTTTCCCACGGCGTCTCCGTGCAGGGCGATCTTATTGTAGGCGTCTTCCACATGCGCCAGCGGATTATCATTGCGAATCAATGTAGGCTGAGCATGCATTTCCAGTTGGCCATCCAGCAGTTTAGCGACCGCCAGTAATTTGACAGTATATCCCAGTTCATGGGCGTATTGTAAATCGGCCAGAGAGAGCGAGTCGATGCCCTGCCTGAGGAACTGATCCAGGCCGACTTTGACGCCGAGCGTCAGTTGCACTAGAATTCCCAGCTTCTGAGCAGCATCGGTACCATCCACGTCCATGGCGGGGTCAGCTTCCGCGTATCCGATTTCCTGAGCACAGCGGACAGCGTCTTCATAGCTCGTATTATGCGAAAACATCTGCGTCAGAATGTAATTGCTGGTTCCATTCAGGATGGCTTCAATCGATGTGATTTGATTGGCTGACATGGCCTGGGTGACGGTTTCGATTAACGGCACTCCCCCCGCGACCGCTGCTTCAAAGCTAATGCAGCGCCCCAGTTCTTTGGCGCGTTGAAACAGACTTTCTCCTTTTTCACAAAGGAGTGCTTTGTTAGCGGTGACGATATCTTTACCGCTTTCCAAGGCACGCAGCATGATGTCGTAAGCCGGGTCAATTCCCCCGACCAGCTGAATCACGACGTCAATTGAGGAATCATTGATAACCGCTTCGATATCGTTGGTGAGTACTTCGGGTGGCAGGTCAATCTCGCGTGGTCTGGTAAGGTCTCTGACGACAGCCCGTTTGAGGACAATCGGGCGGCCTGCACGCGTGGTCATTTGTTCGGCGCGATTGAGCAGGATTTTTGCGACACCAGTGCCTACGGTTCCCATACCGATAATAGCCACATTTAAGGGAGAAGACGACATTCCAGATTCCTGAATTTGTTAACACGTTGAATTGTAGCGAGGGACTTTTGTATCAGCACCGTACTATAGACGGTCCTCGAGGTGAGTGGAACCATGGCTTGAGAAATCAGTTGATTTCATGGTTACAATAGCGTGGAATTTGTCGATTTTAACGGAGCGATTCACGACAAATGTGTCGTCATTCCCGTACAGTCGAAATGTTCAAATATTCTATCGCTGTGGCAAAGCGATTTCAGTCGCAGGAGAGTAATTCTTTGCTACCGACAAAGTTTTTCCAGCAGGCATATTTTTCATGCTTCACCTGTTGGAGCAGAACCGGATTGCGGCTGGGTTTGGCGGGTTTCTGTAGCAGCTTCATGCCAGCCTGCGAGGGGGTGCGGCCTCCTTTTTTGGTATTACAGCGGCGACAGGCACTGACAATATTTTCCCAGTTCATGCCCCCGCCGTGAGAGCGGGGGACCACATGATCCAAGCTGAGTTGTTTCACGCCGAATTTCTTTTGGCAGTACTGGCAGCGATAGCTGTCTCTGATAAAGATGTTACGGCGATTGAACTTGATCGTATTGTTGGGGATGCGGTCATAGCGAAGCAGACGAACAACGCGGGGCACCTGGATTTCAAAATTGACGGTGAGAATCCAGTCTTCGAGTTCTGTTCGTTCATTGAATTCCGATCTGAGCCCACTGATTTCAATCCAGGAGCTGAAGTCGTAATTCATGAAGGTGCCATCTTCCACGCTGATGACTTCCGCAATGTCTTTACTGAGCAGACAAAAGGCACGCTTGGCGGAGATTACGTGAACCGGCGAATAAGTCTTGTTCAGCGCCAACACGCTCGCCTGCATGCCGCTAGACTGTGCCTTACTGGTAGTTGCAGATATCATATGCCGCCCACCCTCCAAGTCTCTTAGCAAGGTTATGGCAATATTCAAGGTACGATAAAAATCGAAGCGACTCATAAGTAAAGAAACATTTTAATTGACGGGCATAATAACTTAACTAATGCCGCAGTCAATTAAAAATTAGAAATTCCTTACTCGAATCAGGCGCGTACCTTTACCGCAGATATTTTATACTTTCAGGGCCCTCTCGATCAACTGTTCCTGGGGGTGAGGATCAAAATGTATACTGAAATGGCTCAGTCGCTTCATCAAGATCAGTTCGGTTTGATGAAGCGACTGTTAAGCCAATATCAGATTACTGTAACCAGGACAGTGGCGCCGTAGCGGGCGGCATTTTAATGAGTTTCACACAGGAAACATCTTTGTGTCCGGAAACTTCTGCGATCGCCGCTTCGGGAACATCGCCATCCACATTCAGAACCGCGATGGCTTCACCACCGGGTTGGTTTTGCAGGCGGCCTAAAGCCATGTGGGCGATATTGACATTGTGATTACCCAGAACCGTACCGATGTAGCCGATCAGGCCAGGCACATCATTGTGTCGGTAAATCAACAGGTTGCCATCGAGGTAACCGTCGAGATAGAACTCATCCAGTCGGGTCAGACGCAGGAAGTCCTGGCCGAAGATGGTGCCGGCAGCCGAATACTTACCTTCTTCTGTTTCAACCGTTGCTGAGATCAGTGTGGAGAGCGTTCCCGCTTCGGTGGAGCGAGATTCCGAAATTTCGATGCCACGCTCTTTTGCAAAAACGGTGGCGTTCACGATATTCACGTCGGCTTCAAAGGCATTTGAAAGTAAACCAGCGGCAAAGCTGGATGTGATCAGTTTTGTCTGTTTTTCTGCGACTTCTCCGCGATACTGAAGTTGAACACTCTTGAGGCTGCCCTTTGTCTGTTGAGACAAAAACAGGCCCAGTCGATGACCCAGTTCGATATGCGGTTTGAGATCTGCCATCTCTGCTCCTGAAACAGGAATCATGTTGATGGCGTGGCGAATTTCATTCTTCGTCAGAAAGTCAGAAATGATTTCGGCGGCTTCCAGTGCTACCATTTCCTGAGCTTCATCAGTTGAAGCGCCCAGGTGCGGTGTCGCCAACATATTGGGAGCATTGATCAGGCGTCGGTTTTCCGGGGGTTCCTGTGTGAAGACGTCACAAGCTGCACCCGCGATTTTACCTGATTCCAGTGCATCGGCCAAATCATCTTCGTTAACAATGCCGCCCCGGGCACAGTTGATGATTCTGGCGCCAGGACGCATGGTGGCGATCCGTTTGGCGTTGATCAGGTCGCGTGTTTCGTCTGTCAGGGGAGTATGCACGGTCAGGAAGTCACAATGCTTTACCAGCTCATCGACTTCTTTGTAGAGTTCAATACCATATTCGGCTGCGCGTTCTGCTGACATAAAGGGGTCATAACCGATGACTTTCATTTCCAAGCCCTGCGCCCGATGCGCAACGGAAAGACCGATGCGGCCTAAACCGACGATCGCCAGAGTTTTGCCAGCCACCTGGGTTCCGGTTAATTTTTTACGCTCCCATTTTCCCTCTTTCATGGTGGAGTAAGCCGGGCCGATATTGCGGGCCAGCGCCATCATTAAGGCAATCGTCTGTTCTGCCGTACTGGTGGTGTTTCCAGCAGGCGTATTCATGACAACAATCCCTTCGCGAGTGGCGGCATTACGGTCGATGTTATCGACGCCTACACCAGCTCGCACGATCGCCTTCAATCTTGGCTGATCTTTCAGGACTTCTTCAGTCAGTTTTGTGGCGCTGCGAATGATGATTCCGTCTGCCGACTTGAGTGCTTCCCGTACTTCTTCCGGCGAAAGACCGGAGCGGATATCCAATTCAATTTCCGGGTTGTCTTCAAGAACTTTAAGACCGGCTGGTGAAAGGTTGTCCGTGATCAGGACTCGGTACATGGAACTCACTCGCTTAATAAATACAATGGGAATAGGGTCAGGGAAATCACAATGACTTCCTAATGATACAGAGGTATCGTCCCTTAGCATAGTTCGCTGAAAAATCGCGCCAAGGCAAACGGCACTGCAAAGTCGGGAAATCCAAAAACAGTTTGATACTCTTGGGGGTGAGTTTCGTTTTTAAGAAGGAAACCATCAATTTCTGCCTGTAAAGGGGATAACCTCAGCGCAAATGAGTATGATATTCTGTGCACATTCTGCAGAGATCATTTGGGATTACTATTTTTGAGAATTCATCGAAGAAGATAGATATGAAGCGTTCTTTATTTAAAGTTCTGATTGTGGTCCTGCTCATTTTCCTGCCGGTGATCCTGCATCAGACCTATCGCTGGATGACGGCATTACCGAAACAGATCACAATTGCCGCCGGTCACCCGGAAGGCCGCTATCATGGAATGGCGGTGCAACTTAAAGCGATGCTGGAGCAACGCTTGCCTGTCGATGTGAAGATTCTGGAGACAAAAGGCTCCCTGGAAAACCTGGAATTATTACGTCGCGGAAAAGTAGATCTGGGGTTTTATCAGCCGGGAACCGAGTATGCGCTTGCGGCACAGAAAGCTGTGAAGCAGGCGCAGCCAAAATTAGCGGTGCGTCCGGCCGATCAGGTCTGTTTCATAGCCAATTTGTATTCACAGGTTTTACATATCATTGTGCCCGCTGATTCTGACATCAAAAGTGTCGGAGATCTGAAGGGGCGAAGAGTAGCAATAGGTGATCAGGGATCGGGAGATTTGGCAGCCAGTCTACCGCTCTTGCGACATCTACAGCTCAATCTGGATCAGATTGAACCCGCTTATCTTTCCTATCAGGAAGTCGAAGAACAGTTTGGAGAGAAAACACTGGATGCCGCGATCGTGACTGTGGGGATTGAAGCGCCAGTGCTGCATGAGTTGTTGGAGACGGGCAATTATCGCATCCTGGAAATTCCCTTTACCGGCGCGCTGACACGTAAGGCATCCCACTTTTCTGAATATGAAATTCCCGCAGGTATGTTTCGAACACAGGAACCGATTGTACCTGCAAACAATCTGCAGACAGTGGCCTGTGGCGCGCATCTGTTGACGCGGGAATCGTTGCCTGATCCTCTGATTGCAGAAGTAACTGCAATTATTCTGCATCAAAATTTTTCGCGGCAGATGCGTTTAAATGAACTGTTTGCAGCAGGTAATGAATTTGCACAGGACAATCAGGGCTTTCCCCTGCATTCTGGTGCTGACCATATTTACAACCCCGAGCTGAAGCCATTTCTCAATTCCGATTTTGTCGAAGGAACAGAGGGGATACGGTCGTTTTTTGTTTCGATGTTGATTGCCGCCTATCTGTTATTTCGATGGGTTCAGAAGCGGCGTTCCAAAGCAAAGGAGCACAGGCTGGACCGCTACATCAGGCAGTTGGTTGATATTGAAAAGAAGCAGATGGAGGTGGATGGAAATAATCAGGACGATGGCCCCGCGTTGCAGAGGTTACTTGATGATGTAACCAATTTGCGGCAGGGTACACTGGAACAGTTTTCAGCGCATGAATTGAATGAAGATCGAGCCACCGATGCCTTTCTGGAGATGTGTCACGCGTTGAGTGATAAAATTAATGCCAAACTTTTAGGCTGGAAAATTGATCGCATGGGTGAGAAGATAAGTAAACTCTGAGTTCGCGCATTGGCAGCGAATGTCTCATCGACGGTCATACTTACTTTCTTCGGAATTAGATTATGCTGGCTAACGCCAATCTTATTAATGGTTTATTGATCTTACTGGGAATCATTGTCTGTTATTTGTTCATCCTGATTCCCATTCTAATTTATTATGCCATTCAGCATATGAGATCTCCTCAATGGGTCTTGTTACCTGAAGCGGACTGGGATGATTATCTGACGGGAAAATGCAGGATCGAGTCCGATTGGACTCAGTCAATGCAATTTGAAATGGTGGGGCTTTATCGCTGGCAACAGAATTATATTCTAGCCTGGGAGAACCTGAATGACGCCACCTATTTCCAGGTCACGTTGTCACCTTACGGAAGGTTTCACAGTTTTACGACCGTCTTTGAAGAAGACTATTCTCTGGTGACGGCGAATGATCGAGAATCGTTGATTTTTCCGGCGCCTCCGCGGCGTTTTGTGCAGTCGTTTGGGATTGAGCAGACTGATCTCTTAAACGAAAAACACCAGTCCGCCATCGCCGATCTGATGAAAGTCAAGCATCTCCAATTACGGGAGAATGTGCCGAATTTTGAGGAAGCATATTTCAGCAGTTTGCAACAACAGCATGAGCATGTCCGGTCGGTGCTGTTTTATCCGATTCGAGGGATCTGGTGGTATCATATTAGGCGTCGGTCCAGGTTTAATCGCCCCATCGATTTGCAACAGGCGGTTTTGGACAACTGATGGAACTATAGACCGTTTCGGCGTGGTTTATTTTTGAAGTTTCCAGAGACCGCGGTGGATTTTCCAGCCTTCATTTCGTTTTTTTCTCTCGAAGCTGGTCTGGTAATCCATGTCATGTTCGGGAAGGCACTCTTGCGGCGTTTCCTGTTGGATGAACTGACTGGCATGGTCCATCAGATTTTTGACCCGTTCGAAATATTCTTCTACATCGGTCCAGAAGTGAAGTTCCCCACCATTCTTCAGTGCCTTGGTGATCCGAGTGACAAACACGTCTGTAAAGATGCGGCGTTTGTGGTGTCGTTTTTTCCACCAGGGATCAGGGAAGTAAACGTGCACTTCTGAAATCGATGAATCCGATATGAATTTATCAAAGGCAATGCGTGCATCACCGCCCAGTACGCGGGCATTCGGTCGTTCCGCTTTCATTAGTCTTGTCGCGGCCCGCCGCCCTTCGCGGTAATCAATTTCCATGCCCAGAAAGTTTTTGTCCAGGTTGGCGCCACTGGCATTGAACAGGAATAAGCCACGGCCGGCTCCCACATCCAGGACCACTGGATGATCATTGCCAAAAAAAGCAGTCCAGTCGAAGGGGCTGTCCAGATCTTCTAGAGTTCGAAAATAGGGTTTGAGATCTTTCGAGGGTTTGGAGCACAACATGATTCAGGAAGTAAGACTTTCAGTTTCTGCGAGAAGGTAATAATTACAATGACCACACTGTAGAATAGATGGCGTGATGTGTAAATTATCAATCGAGGGCTGAAGGTTGTTTTTTGGGAGATCCGGATGTTACCCGAGTTTTTAGTCCAGGCTGCGATACAAGTCAAAGAGGCGCTTATACTACGAGGCCAGAGGCTGGTGATTGCCGAGAGCTGTACCGGGGGGCTGGTTGCGACCTTATTAACGAGCTTGCCTGGAATTTCCGAGTACTTTTGTGGTTCTGCAGTGGTTTACCGCTGGGATACTAAAATGAAATGGTTGGGAGTGCAGCCGGAAACATTGGAAAAGTATACAGATGTAAGTGTCGAGACCGCCCGCGAGATGGCACTGGGAGTTTTGAGACAGACCCCGGAAGCATCGGTGGCTGCTTCGATCACGGGGCATCTGGGGCCCGATGCACCCCGGCAGCAGGATGGAATGATTTGTATTGCTGTTGCATTTCGAACTGCGTCCGGTCTCGACAGTCCACCGGAATTATTTACCGTTGAAAGTTTCCAATGTGATACGCTGATAGAAGAAATTCCACTCGATTTTCAGCCCGCTGCTGATTTTACACTTCGACACCACAGGCAGCTTGCCGCCGCCCGTCAGATGCTGAAGCTAATTTTGACCGCGTTAGAACCGAAAACCTTATAGTTCAATAGAAGCGATTCAATGCCGCGGCGGCAAATCCTGGGTAATCGTCAAACTCCAGCTTTCCGGGAAAGGTTGCCCTGTTTTTTTACGTGGCACAACCAGTTCTTCCGGCACGATCTTCGTCATGAGTGCGATATTCTGTAGTTCCCTTTGCATCGTCGCAACGTGAATAACCGAACTATTCATTAGGCCGTGAGTGGTCGTTCAAAACATTTCATTTGACATGATCCATGTAAATGGAATGACATCCGATAGGAGTAAGTTTGTCGGATGAGGCTTGAACTGGCTCTCAGATGTTTCCAGGGAATCGTATTCACGAAACGGCTAAAGTAAACTAATCGCTCTCGACGTGTCTTTTTCGAGGATTTCATAATGAAGCGCTGCAGTATTTGGGCCGCAGTTCTTTCAGCGTCTGTCGCTGTTCCATTCGCTGGTTGTTCACACATGCCCACAGCCATGCTCCCCGCATCCACCCGGCAAAAGGTCCTGGATAGCAAAATGGTCGTTGCTCAGGATCTGGAAAACAAAAAAGAATTAGAGAAGGCAAAACAAGCCTACGAAGCAATTCATAAAGCAGATCCGAAACGCGCGTTTGCCTGTCACAGGCTGGCGATTGTCAGTTACCGTCTGGGGGAACGCGAAGAAGCGTTGGGGTATTTCAAAAAATCCCAGGAACTGACTCCTGAAAATTCGGAATTGTTGAGTGACTATGGTTATGCACTCTATAAGATGAAAAAGTATCAGCAGGCAGAAGAGATTCTACAAAAGTCGGTAGACCTTGATCCCAAGAGTGAGCGTGCGGTAACGCGTCTGGCAACCGTGCTTGGCATTCAGGGGAAAATGTCGGAAAGCTATACGCAGCTTTGCAAGATCAGCACGCCCGCAGAAGCGCATGAAATTGTCGCACATCTGCATTCACAGCGTGGAGAAAAACAACAGGCGTTAAAGCATTATCAGAAATCTCTGGCGAGCAGCAAAATGGCTGTCGGTGGTCGTGGAGATTTAAAGAAGGGTTCTAAAGCCTACGAGTTGAATGAGCAATTGTTGAAGCGAGTTGAACAAAATATCGCTCAGCTTTCGAGTGATCCGACTTTGAAAACAGCTCAAACAGACATGAAGATGGTCAATCATTCTCAGCCTCAGCAGGGAAAGCAGAAACTGAGTACGGCGGGAATGGAAAAAGACTTCTTTCGCAAAGTCACTGAAAAATCCGTGGCTCAGTCTGATCAGGAAAAGCAGGCCCAACAGCCAAAAGCCGAAGTGGCAGACTCTCAAGATTCTCCGTTCCACGTGATTCGGGATAGGCTTGTCAAAAAGAATGCTGGGAATGAAATCGAGAATCCATTTTTAACGGATCCGGCTTTGGCAGAATCGGCGTTTGAAAAACCGCAGGCGGAAGTAGCACAGAAACAGGAAGTCAAACCACAAACGAAACGAGAAAAAGTGGACTTTGAGGAACTTCTAGCCCAGACGGAAACTCGCCCTGAAGCGAAAGAAGAAGTGGCGTTCCGGAAACTGGGCGACGATGATCTGGAGCGGCTGGAGCAAACTGTCGCGAGAGAGAAAAAGAGAGTGGAAGTCGTCCCTGAACAGCGAGTTGCCCGGGTTGAGTCAAAACCGGTTCGGCAGCCGGTTCGGCAGCCGGTTCAGCAGCCGGTTCAGCAGCCGGTTCAGCAGCCGGTTCAGCAGCCGGTTCAGCAGCAAGAGAAAAAGAACCGTTCTGCCTATGAACTGATGCGTGAATTACAGCATGAACTGATCGCCGACTTCACACCTCCGGAAGCTGATCTGTCCAGTGAACAGCCCACATTCCAACTGGTTGAGCAGACGGTACCAGAAGTGAAACAGGAAAATCCGTTCGAAAAACAGTATCAGAGTACAAACCAGATAGCGGCCATCGAATCGCCGTTTGAAGGTCGTGCCGTGACTCGGATTGGTCAATGGAATCCGCTTGATCCCGAGATGAAAACGACGACGATCAGTCCTGTCTCACGTCAGGTTGAAATACAGAATGTCGTACAGAGTAAACAATCGCTTGTGCAGAATGCGGTTGTAAGCCGACCAAAACCGGAAGTCACTCAGCCCCTGACAGCAGCTTCCATGTGCCCCGATGCGAAAGGGGAAGTACGGAGACTGGTCGAACAACTCGATTCGATTGAAACCCCGATGCTGAAGCAGGCCATTCAACGTCTGGGAGCAATGGAAGGGGAAGCGGTCGCTGCAGTACCCGCACTGCGATCTCTTTCACTGCATGAGAATATGGGAGTTCGGATCCAGTGTGCGTTTTCCTTATGGAAAATTGAAGGGAATACTGATGATTCCGTCCCAACATTGATTGATGCCATGAATTCCTCAGTGGAAAGTGATCGTTCTTTCGCAGCAGCGGTCCTGGCTCAGATTGGTTTCCATTCTCAAGAATTGACGCCGATTCTGGTTCGATCTCTCTCTGATAGTAATGGCTATGTTCGCCTGCATACTGCGGAATTACTGGCTCGGAACGCTGAGTGGAGATATCAGGCCAATAAAACACTGGCGGATTGTCTGCTGTCCAAGGATGTGAATATCCGCTGGTTGGCCAGCTATAGTCTGGCTGATCTCAAGCCGGAAGACGATCGGGTGATTGCTGCATTGTCGATTGCTCTGCAGGATAAAGCCAGCCAGGTTCGTGCAGGAGCCGCGTATGCTTTGGGAGAAATCGGCCCTTATGCTCACAAGGCGATTCCTGAACTCCAGAAGGCACGGTTTGATACGAACTCCGAAGTCAGAACTGCTGCGAAGAATGCTTTAAGTCGCGTTCGTCGAGTCAGTCCTCCTTCTGCGAACTAAGATTGATCAGTGAAATCAGAAACGGCTCTCAACTGGCTATCACGCCACTGAGAGCCGTTTTTCAATTGATTTCAAAATATCAGCAGGCAGAAGTTTATAAGTGGTTTTGATACGGAAAAGGTTGTGTGTTGACGGCCTGGTATTGACTGCTGCTCAGATCGGGGGATGCCGAGGCGACTCGTTGGGGAGAATTGGTTTGCGTGTCATTGGTCAAATGGCGTTCAAGCCGTCCTGCCAGTGCCTCTCCTTTTTGCTCCAATTGTTGCTTTCGTCGTTTTCGCTCTCTCGTGGCTGCCAGGGTTCCCAGGCCAAAATACGAAACCAGGCCAAACACGCCCATCATCAGAAAGGTACTGTCTGCGGGTAGGGTAGAAAGCTCTCCCGTTGCCATTCCGAGTATGAAGATACTGATAATCAGGATCGAAGTATGACTCAGTAATGGTCGTGTGCCTGTTTCTGTTGACGTTCTTTTTCTAGAATGTGCCATAAGAGATCTCAGTCCCGGGATGATTCGAAGTGGGGAATCGATACAAAGTGGGCATAGACGATAGCCCTGTTCCCTTGAGAGATATGGATCTGCTCACCTAAACTTAGTTCGAGTCTCTGATCTGGTCAAAAAAAAGACAGTAATTCGTCCCGTTTTTTTCGAAGTACCATTGAAAGCGCGCTTCTTTTCAGCGAGTTTTGGTGCTACAGCCAGAGCGAGTGTTAAAATCGCTATTTCGATAACATCTGTTTCAGGAGTAAAGAACGTCTGTGAAAATTGCCTTGGCACAACTGAATCCAACGGTAGGAGATCTATCTGGAAATTGTCAGCGAATACGAAAAGCGGTGCAGCAAGCAGAACAAGCGGGCGCTGATCTGGTCCTTTTTTCAGAACTGGTCGTCTGTGGCTATCCTCCCAAAGACATTCTTCTACGAGAAGGTTTTGTCGAAGCCTGTGATCGGGCCGTCGAACGTCTGGCACGAGACATCAAATCTGAAATTGGCGTCATCCTGGGACATCCTACTGGTCGGGATCTTCCTGCTGGCCGGATTGCCAATGCTGGCAGTTTGCTGCATCAGGGGAAGGTGGTCTCCCGCGTTCATAAATTTCTGCTTCCGAATTACGACGTATTTGATGAGCAGCGTTATTTTCGGCACGCAGATTTGAGTCAGATCAAGCCGATCGAATTTCAGGGACTCAAACTCGGATTGCATATTTGCGAAGATGCCTGGTGGGGGCAACCAGATACATTTTATCATAATCAGCCGCTGGAGTTACCTGATCCGGTGAAAATCCTGGCAGACGCCGGTTCTGATTTATTGATCAATATCTCTGCGAGTCCGTTTGAGATTGATAAACGAGAACGCCGTCATCAAATTGTGGATACACACGTCGATCGATATGCCATTCCCTACCTTTTTGTGAATCAGGTGGGAGGCAATGATGATTTGGTATTTGACGGCCACAGCTTTGTGACCGATCCGAATAATCAAATTGTTCTACAGATGCCCGGGTTTCAAGAAGGCCTGCAAGTGTATGATACAGAGCAGTCTCAGGAAGAGGTTTCCCTGGAAATCGAAAAGAGTTCCCGCGAGGAACAATTATTTCAGGCACTGGTACTCGGCTTGCGGGATTATATGCAGAAGTGCGGATTTTCCGATTGTGTGCTGGGATTATCGGGGGGAATTGACAGTGCGCTGGCATGTGCGATTGCTGCCGAGGCGATCGCTCCGGAACGCGTGCATGCGCTATTGCTGCCCAGTCGTTACAGTAGCGATCACAGTGTGGCCGATTCGCTGGAGCTGGTGAAAAATCTGGAGCTGGACTACGAGATCATTCCGATCGACGAAGTGCACCGTGCTTTTGAGAACCTACCTGTAATTGGTGACGATTTAAAGATCCAGCCAGCGGGACTGGCCGACCAGAATCTGCAGGCCCGAATTCGCGGGGCGAATGTCATGGTTCGCAGCAATCAGCATGGTTGGATGGCTCTGGCGACTGGGAATAAAAGCGAATTGGCAGTGGGCTACTGCACACTTTATGGAGATATGGCGGGGGGCTTTGCCGTGCTCAGTGATGTCTTCAAGCGTGATGTCTATCGAGTTTCCCAGCATGTGAATCAACGAGCAGGGCGAACAATCATCCCCGAACACATTCTGAAAAAGGCACCTAGTGCGGAATTAGCACCGAATCAACTCGACCAGGACTCATTGCCCCCTTATGATTTATTGGATGCCATTCTGAAAGGCTTGATTGAAGACGAGCTTTCCGTCCAGAGCCTGGCCAAAGAATATCCCATTGAAACGGTTCGGTGGGTTGCCAATAAACTGGATCGAAATGAATTTAAACGGCGACAGATGCCGCCAGGGATCAAACTTTCCACCCGCGCTTTTGGATCGGGACGCCGGATGCCAATGGCGGCTCGATTTCAATGGGAAACAGAGTAACTGTCAAAATGCCATCATAACTCAAATTGAGTATCGCAGTGGGATGAATCAATGAGAAGCCACACTTTGTTTGCCGTCTGTTTTCTGTCTGTCATTTTCAGTTTACAGTATGGGAATGCAGAAGTCCCAACGCGATTGTCGCATGCTAAGCCGGACACTGTCGGCATGGATGCGGGGCGACTGGCTTTGATCAATTTTGTGGTTCAACGCGGCCTGGAACGCAATTCGATGCCAGGGGCCGTTGTTCTGGTGGGATATCAGGGGAAGATCGTTTTTCTCAAAGCGTACGGCGATCGTCAGCTGAAGCCTGAGAAAATCGCGATGACCACCGACACGGTGTTTGATATGGCCTCGTTGACGAAGCCTGTCGCGACTGCGACGAGTGTGATGCAGCTGGTGGAGCAGGGCAAGATCAAACTCAGCGATCTGGTCTCGAAGTACATCCCAGAATTTGCAGCGAACGGCAAACAGGATGTGACCGTTTATCAGTTATTGACCCATCAGGGAGGACTGATTCCCGATAATTCGATTAAGGATTATCGGGATGGTCCTGAGAAAGCGATGGAGCGGATTTATGCGTTGAAGCTGTACTATGAGCCAGGGACCCGCTTTGCCTATACCGATGTCGGTTTTATTTTGCTGGCAGAGATTGTGAAACGCGTGACGGGGCAGACTGTTCATGAATACTCGAGCAAAAATATCTTTCAGCCTCTGGGAATGAAAGAGACCGGTTATCTGCCTGGACCGGAGTTAAGAAAACGGGCCGCCACAACACAGCAACGTGAAAAACGCTGGATGCAAGGAGAAGTGCATGATCCTCGGGCATACGCATTGGGTGGGGTTGCGGGACACGCAGGGTTGTTTTCGACTGCAGAAGATCTGGCCGTCTATGCACAGGCGATGCTCGAACAGGGTTCTTATGGTGGAACTCAAATTTTAAAACCGGAGACCGTGGACATCATGACCCGCGATTACCCTGTCGTTGATGTGGTGCGTGGTCTGGGTTGGGATAAATTGTCACGTTATTCTTCCAATCGAGGTGATTTCTTGTCGCGTCAGGCGTTTGGGCATGGCGGTTTCACGGGGACGTCGATGTGGATTGATCCTGCTCAGGATCTGTTTGTGATTTTTCTGAGCAACCGGGTTCACCCGGATGGAAAAGGTTCGATCAATTCTTTGGCAGGACGCATTGGAACGATCGCGGCCGCGGCGATCAACCAACATACGCCATCGCGAACGGGGGTCACTGCTGTCTCAAGCGACAGGTTAGAGGTGTTGTCCGGCATTGATGTTTTGCGCCAACAGCAGTTCAAAGCGTTGAAAGGTTTACGGATTGGACTGATTACCAATCACACCGGAATCAGCCGCGATGGTAAGAGCACGGTGCAAATTCTGAAAGAGGCGCCTGACGTTCATTTGAAAACGTTATTCAGCCCCGAGCATGGATTCGCCGGCAAGTTGGACGTTGCAAAAATTGGCGATGCCACTGATCAAAAAACCGGTCTGAAAATATTCAGCCTTTATGGGAAAACACGTTCTCCTACACCCGAGAGCCTGCGGGAACTAGATGCGCTGGTGTTTGATATTCAGGATATCGGAACACGGTTTTACACCTACATTTCCACAATGGGGAATGCGATGCAGGCAGCGAAAAAACAGGGCATCAAATTCATTGTGCTTGATCGGCCGAACCCGATAAACGGTGTCGATTTTGCCGGCCCTGTTCTCGATGAGGGATCACAGTCGTTTGTGGGCCATCATCGCATTCCCGTTCGCCACGGTATGACAGCTGGGGAATTGGCGCGGATGTTTAATGAGGAGATGCAGATCAATGTGGAGTTACAGGTGATCCGCCTCAAGAACTGGAAACGCGATATGTATTATGATGAGACCGGCCTGACCTGGGTGAATCCCTCTCCCAATATGCGAAACCTGAATGAAGCGGTTTTGTATCCCGGCATCGGTCTCCTGGAAACGACCAATTTGTCGGTAGGTCGGGGAACGGATACGCCCTTTGAATGGATTGGTGCTCCCTGGCTGGAGGGGATGAAACTGGCGCGGCAGTTGAATCGGTCCGGATTGCCTGGTGTGCGATTCGTGCCCGTACAATTTACACCCAAGTCCAGTAAGTTTGCAGGAGACTTGTGCGGCGGCGTGAATTTTATCATCACCGATCGAGGGCAGTTTCAATCGGTGCGAACCGGTTTGGAAGTGGCCCATCAATTACGATTGCTGTTTCCCCACCAATGGGAGATCAACCACTTTAACCGTTTGCTGGCGAATCAGCGTGTGTTTGATGCCGTCATAGCAGGCAAACCCGTGTTTGAGATCCAGTCTTTGTATCAGCAAGATCTGGCTGAGTTTGCCGTCAGGCGCGCAAAGTTCTTACTGTATTGAACGCTCGCAGACCGGATGACGGCTCACCATTCACTCGTATCGTAAATCACTTCTTTCGGACCGATGATCTGTGAGTCAAAATTTTCGACAAGCGATTCGTCTTTGTTGGGGTAATTGAGCTGATTCAGCACATATCGCAGGCAGTTCAGGCGAGCGCGTTTTTTATCATCCGAACGAATCACCGTCCAGGGGCAAGCTTTGGTGTCTGTGGCCATGAACATCGCATTTTGAGCTTTGGTGTATTCGTCCCAGAGGCCAAGACCTTGGATATCAATCGGACTGAGCTTCCATTGCTTCAATTGATCGGTCTCACGCGATTTGAAGCGGAGGAACTGTTCTTCGCGACTGACAGAGAACCAGAGCTTAAACAGGTGAATGCCGGAGTTGACCAGCATGTTTTCTAATTGCGGTGCTTCGCGGAGAAACATGTGGTGTTCGGTAGGCCGGCAAAATCCCATGACCGGTTCCACCACGCCGCGATTATACCAGGAGCGGTCGAACAATACGATTTCTCCTTCGGTTGGCAGATGCTCAATATAGCGCTGAAAGTACCATTGCCCACGTTCGGTTTCTGTTGGCTTGGGCAACGCGACAACCCGGGCACCACGTGGATTCAAGTGTTCCATAAATCGTTTAATGGTTCCTCCCTTGCCGGCCGCGTCGCGCCCCTCAAACAGGATCACGATGCGTTCTCCTTTTAACAGCACCCACTTTTGCAGTTTCAAGAGTTCGATCTGTAACGGTTTGATTTCCCGTTCATACTTCTTCCGATCCATTTTCGTCCGGTAAGGATATGTGTCACACAGCACGTGTCCTTTTTCAGCCGATTTCACTTTCTGCTGAATTTCGTCGGGTACAATATCCTTAGGAAGTTTCAGGTGATAGGTGACGGGAAGAAGTGCGGGATCTTGTGCTTTTTTTCCAGACTGGGAACCCATGGTTAGTCCTGTTTAAATTCGAATTCGAGTTGAAAATGACATCGTAGAATGGTTCGAATGGATGCTCATTATGAAGTTCATATGAGAAAATAGAAACCGGAGCCTGTTCAGAGACAGAAAATATCGAGGGGAAATATTAGGTTTTGTTTTGTAAGTTCAATGAGTGCAACAGTTTAAGGGTGTGCGTTGCGATGTGCTGCCCCAAGGTGTTTTATGACCGTGGTTCCCTCGCTGGCTTAAAGTTCCTCTTGCGGCAAAACCGGCTTTTTTTTAGGCTTCCACTCTCTTCTTTCATATCTCACCCATTTTCAAAATATCACTGATCGAATCACCGCTGGTTGCATTCACATTCTATGAAAGCGCTGGTCGTTCGAAAATTTAATCACAGGGAAGTAAAGCCGATATGTGGAGATCATTTCTCGTCATTGGCATGTTTGCAGTCGCGCATGTTGTAGGAATCAATACATGCCTGGCACAGGAATTTCGAATTCGCACAACCGTTTATCATCATCAAACGAATGTGGATCCGACGATTATTTCCCGCAGTGTTTCGATTTTTCATGCAGAGAAAGTTTACGATCATGTAGATGGTTTGGGTGAAGTCACCATTTTCGATCCAACACAGAAACGCTTAATCATTCTTAATGAATCACGAATGGTAAAAGCGGTGATCAATTTTGACGAACTTAAAAATCTGCTGAACGTTGCGCGGCATCAGACCCAGGAATATATTCACGATAAAATTAAAAGGCAGGAATCGTCGGGTAAGGAAATCGCCGCACAATTGAAATTTCAACTTGATCCGGCATTTGATGTCGCGTTTGATGAATCCAGAAACCAACTGACGCTGGACAGTAAGCTGATCAATTATCGTGTGCAGTGTGTCGCCCCCGACCAGAAGGCATCGGTCGAAACCTATCTGCGGTTCGCAGACTGGATGGCGCGATTGAATTATGTGTTGCATCCCTACACATTAGCCCCAGGCTCGCGGATTGTCTTGAACGAGGAACTCCGTTCGCGCGATCTGATTCCGACTGAAGTGGAATTACAGACCCGGCTTGAAGAGAAGCTGCATTTAAGAGCAGAACACAAGATTCACTGGAAACTGGATAACAGAGATCGTGGACTGATTCATCACTGGGAAACACTGCGAAAGAATAAAGACGTGAATACGATCACGGTCCAGGAATATCTGCGGAATCAGTTTGCCAATTTGCGAAAATAATGTTTGGCAAAACAAATGCTCGGGCTAATCAAGGCGGGTATTTGTTTATTGGCCGATGACGGGAATTGTTGCCGGTGGTTCATACCATTCAATTTTCTGTTCCAGCAGTTTGGAAAGCGTGGCCAGGTTTTGATTGAGATAATCAATCAGGGCCTGATCTTTTTTGGGCTTCCAGTCGTACTGTAACAATTCACGGTATGCTTCTTCGGGTGTCTTTTTCTGAACCAGCATTCGATAAGCGGCCACGACGCCTCCAGTCCGCTGCGCGCCCGCGGCACAGTGCACGAGCACGGGTTTGCCTGCTTTCTCGCAACGCATGATTTCAGCAACTGCCTCGGCATAATCTTCTATATCGCCGGTTCCATCACCAATCAGATATAATACCTGGTGATCAATCTTCAGCTTCCGGGCGGTTTCTACTTCTGATTTGAGATAAGGCTTATTTAGGTCGCTTCCGTTTAAGGCGATGACCTTTTCGATTTTATTCTCACGAAGCATCGGCTCAATCAGGTAGCTGGAAACCTGGCCGCTACGGTAGATTATGCCCGGTTCGACTACTCCCCAGCGTTTGGCAACCAGTCGATCCTCAAGAAATTCCTCCCAGAACAGGATGCCAGCCGCAAGCATTACGCAGACGGCAATAGAGGTTTTGAGGAGTTTCTTTTTCTTGGCAGGCGCGGTAGCCGATTCGACGACGGATTCCTGGTCAGGAGTATTCATGTTCAACCTTGATGGTCTGATAATAGATGCGTTCTTTTCTCCGGAAACCGATGTTCTGGAGGGACGGCATTGTAATGAAACTTATCAAACCATGAACAGAGGAAAATGAGCCTGAAATCAGACTGGTTTTAGGCTGCCTCAAAGGGGCTGGCGGTGGCACTGGGGAAATATTTGCACATTAGAATTCCGAGTTCATACAGCAGGATCAAAGGCAGCATCATCAAGATCATACTCATCGGGTCGGCAGGGGTCATCAGCATGGAGATCACCGCAATGATTAAAATCGCCATCCGGCGTTTTTCGTGATAGTCTTTCACCGAAAATATCGAAATTCGTTCCAGGAACAACATGATCAGGGGCAATTGAAAGCTGAGGCCGAACATCAAAGGCAGCGTGATGGCGAAGCTGATCCATTCAGAAAGCCTGATTTGAGGGTTCACGCCGAGTAGTTTATTAAAGCTCAGCAGGAAGTTGAGCACAAAGGGGAATACAGCATAAAAACAGAACAGAGCCCCTCCCAGAAACAGGAAGATACTGATCGGAAGATAGATATAGACGTATTTTCGTTCGTGCGGGTAAAGGCCGGCTGCAACAAACTGCCAGATTTGAAAGATGACCCAGGGACTGGCAAATACCAGACCCGCGACGAAGGACACTTTCAGATAGATCGTCGTAAATGCTTCCTGAACCGCTAGTGTCACCGGTTCAGCCATCGTCTTTTCCATACTGTTGAGACGAAATTGATAGTCCTTCAGAATTTCTTGCAGTACTTTTGTCTCGGCTGTCTGTTTTTGCTGACTGTTGAGACTGGCGATCAATTCATCGATGGTTTTCTGCTGTTTCTCTTCTTCTTCGGATTTTTCATGAGGCAGCTTGTCCAGATTGTATTCCCTGAGAGCAGAATCAATGGGAGCGCGGACAACGGCGACGATTTTGTGGCCGATAAATAAAGCGCCCACAACGCAGATGGCAAGGCCGATCAACGCTTTCCATAAGTGAACGCGAAGGGCTTCGAGGTGATCCCCAAAACTCATGGAGGATTCATCAAATAGATCGTGGGAATGTGGTTTCATGGAACTTTATCATTCTGGAGAGACCAATATCAAACAGCATCACCACAATTTGCGCTATACAGGATGAGCGACAACGGCATCGGGTGGATGAGTGGGGTACTGTTCAGAACAAATGGAACACTGTCAATTGGCTCCCGATGATATCACGTCGTTGTAGGAAGAGTGAATCAGGAGTACCCACTCCATTTGCCCGCTGGATGAGCAGGAGGGAAGAGCGGTGAAAACTTTCCCTATTGTAAACAACTAGACAGGGCTGTCAACCAGCGACTGGAGACGAATTCCGGGATTATGGAGCCGCTTCGTCTGCAGGAACTTCGGCAGGAGCATTTGCGGCTGGAGGCTTCTCTTCACCATTTAACAGTCCATGTTGATCCATTCCCACAACTAAAATGTTGCCAGCAATCAAAGATAGGGTCCAGATGAGCATTGTAGTGCCCATTTCCTTATCTTTCGCAGCGTAAGCCCATCCTTTTCCATAAGCATATAGTGAGATAAAAAAACCAAGGACGCATTGTCCAACCCCATCTACCTGCTTAATCTTTACAAGTGTTGTTCCGAAGCAACCCAAGTTCGTTAAGCCGAAAATGCCAATCAAAACATATAGGAGCATTTCCGGTAGCATAGGAATGAGGAAATAGAGCCCCGTTCCTACCCCAGAGCCGGCGAGAACTCCAATTGTTGCCAGTTGCCAGCGGGCCGTAGTGGGGGCATTCTCTTCTCGCTCTGTCTTGGAAACATATTTCGTTTCTGAAATTTTTGTGATCAAGCCTAAGTCAGGTTTACTGTGTAGGGCCAGTAATCCGTTCACCCGTGCATTATAGATCATGGCAGGGGCATAGAAGATGCAGGCAAGTAACCAGAGAACAGAAGGGGCAATCAGAACCTTCGGTTCCAGCTCAGCGGGGGTTTTGCCAACCATCGGCCCATCCTGAAAGTCTTTGATTTTGTTTTCATCAGCCCACTCTTTTGCCGAATTATCCGCCGCAACGGTCGAGTTATAGCGGACGTTCGAGAAAAATTTATTCAGGTCGTTACCATATACGGCACCAATGCCCGCCAGGCAGCCAATCGCAGGCAGGTTTGTGATCAGAAACACCAGACACCAGAAGATCGCTGGTTTAAATAGTACTAGAAATATCTTTCCCATTTTATGCGGCATCCAGCCGGGGGTGGTGTCCAGCATCGTCATGTGCGGCATTGCCAGAGGGAACATGAGGAAGGTGGGAATAAAGCCAATGGCAATCAGAATCGTACCGATGAGACTCGAGTCGTTTGAGATATAATAAAAACCCAGTGAGCCAAAGATGGCCTGTGCGGGCAGACTGAACAGGATTGTCCAGAGAATGAATTTAATTCCCAAGGCGGAGCATAAGAAGAAGTCGAAGTTGATCCGTTTCAGTTTATCTTTTTTCTGTAAAGCAAAACGGACGACTTCGGTCTGGATGAACCAGATCCAACCTGGAATTGCCATAATTGAGACGAAGGCAATGAAGCCCCAGAACGCGCGCGGTGGCGTGCGGTGGCACCAGAGCATCATAAAGATGGATCCTAAAAACAGGCAGCTGGCGATCACAGAGTAGACGGCCGTTTTGATCGCCAGCCCTTTATGATTCCCTAGAAAACGGTAAGCATCTCCCCAGGACTTTGAGTAGAACTCTTCAACGGCAGGGCCTTTGCGTTTTCGTCTTCGACGCGTCGCTTCGCTCATGCGTCCAGTGCTGAGGTCGACACCGCAATTGGTGCACTCAATATCCTCATCATCAACGTCATAGCCACAACGGGGACAGATTTTCGATTCTTTATCTTCGATCTTGTCGATGTCAAAACTAGCTAAAAAATCATCTGTATCAGCAGAGTCACTGGAAGAACGGCGTTTCTTTTTGGGTTGGCCTGCGGAAACTTTGATGGGGGCACCACATCCTTTGCAGCGAACCCGTTTGCCAGCCGCTTCATCTTTGACAGAAAATGAAGCATCACATTCTTTACAACGAACCTTAATGGGCATGAATGACCTTCGAGATGTCTTTGAGAAATCGCGCCAATTCTTTGAGAGTCGATCAATCCCGGAACGAATCGTCTGGTTCCGGATCAGGGTGTGAAATGAATGAGTCGACCTCGCTAGTTTCCTAATTATCAACAGACAGGGGGGCAATTAGCAAGTGGACAATGACGGAAATTCATATGGTCCCCCTCTTTAGCTTCATATCGCCAATCTGGTTAATTCAGGAGCGGGTCGTGTTGCTTGACCTGTAGCAGGCGCTGTAGTTCGTGTAATCGGGCACACGCTGTTTGCGCTTCGGCCGTGTGATCACAGAGGGAAAAAAAGTGAACCGAGCGCGAAAGGCAGCGTGTTGCGCGTTGGAAACGTCCCAATGCCCAGAAAATTTCAGCAAGATGAACCAGATCCTGCCCCATTGCAGATAGGTTTTGTGTCTGTTTGTGTAGTAAGTAGGCTTTCCAGAGATAAGTGATGGCCCGTGCGTGGTTTCCCTGCAAACCGTGGATGATTCCCAGGTTTCCCCAGTCGGCTGCCTGGGCATCAGAGTTGCCATAAAGAATTTCCCGAGTCAGGGAAATGTTCAGTAGTTGCTCTGCCAGTTGGTAATCCTGTTGGATAATCGCATCATTGGCACGCCCTGTCAGATCACAGGCGGCGTCATCAGTGAGTTGATCAACTTCCTGTTCCAATGCGAGGTGGTTTGCCGATCGCAGATCACCCCAGGCGATGGAATACTGCTGGAATTGAGCTGCTAATTCGAAGTACCCCAAATTACGATAGGCAATCGCAAGATTATGGCAGACTACAGACCGCAAGTGATTTTCCTGTTGTTGATGGGCGTAATCCAGCACGATCGAAAGTTGTTCAATTGCTTCCAAAGCATGTCCTGATTCCAGTAAAAACTGCCCCAGATGCAGGCATCGTTCCCATTCCGCTGCTTCTATTTCCGGGGAGTAGAACAAGGCGCGGGCCTCGTGAGTTTTTCCCTGCAAAGATAATTCATGAGCCCATTGCACTCGATGCGCTAAGGTCGGAAGCTCATTTGATGGGGATGGGGAATAATTTGGCTCAGACATGTCAAACTCCTCTGGTAGTCTTATCTCAATAATGTGTAGACGAAAAATTGAGAGAGAGTGTGGAGCTGACAGTAAAGAGAAGCGAGGGAGAGAAGCCCTCTGCCCTGAATGAGATCTTCAGGGAGACAGTATGCTATTTCAGGTGTCGATCTTACCTATTTTAACAGTTGTGTCAATTGTGATTCTTCCGAATCTGAATAAGTTTTGAAAAGGGGTGTTTGTCGGAGTGAAGATGGCGTGATCTTAAAACTTGGATCCCATTTGCTGCCATATTGGCAGCAGGATTGAAGGCTGGTCAGACTGTCCGGCAGGAAATTACGTAACTTCTAAATGTGGGTAATGATGGTAAATGTAAATTGTGATTGATGTTATGGATTAATATCAAATTAGGCACGGCGTTCGCATCAAGGGAGAACACGCTAAGATCTGTGAGTGTGATCTTAGTTGCTGTAGCGTTGTTGTGGAGCGGCTTTTTTGCCACCACAGATTATAAATACAATCGATGTGTAGACACATTTGAGTCAGAAATCAAAAAAAATCTAGGAGATCCCAATGGCGAAGAAGGCTGCCAAGGCAAGTAAAGGCGCCCGGATTGTCCCTCTTGGTGACAAAGTCGTTCTGAAAAGAGAAGTTGCAGAATCAACTACCGCCGGTGGTATTGTTCTGCCTGATAGTGCCCAGGACAAGCCACAGCGTGGCGAAGTTGTTGCCGTCGGAGATGGACATGTCAAATCAGATGGAACAAAGCTTCCATTAACTGTCAAAGAAGGGGATCGCGTGATTTTCAGCCCCTACGGCGGGGACGAAATTAAAATCGGCGGAGAAGAATACCTGTTGCTCCGCGAAAGTGACATTTTGGCAACTTATTAAGCTGTCACATTTTGTATTTAGCAGTAATCGCCTCTGTTTCAGTTGGGCTGATTACTCTTCCCTTCAAATTTCATACTGAGTACATGGAGATATAGTGAAATGGCAAAGATGATTGCCTTCGATCAGGAAGCTCAGGAAGCAATGCGACGCGGTATCAGCAAGTTGGCGAAAGCAGTTCGCGTCACGCTGGGCCCTAAAGGTCGTAATGTTATTCTTGAAAAGAGCTTTGGCTCCCCTACTGTTACTAAGGACGGTGTTTCTGTTGCCCGTGAAATCGAACTGCCGGATAAGTTCGAAGACATGGGAGCCCGGATGGTTCGCGAAGTAGCCAGCAAAACATCTGATATTGCCGGCGATGGAACCACAACTGCCACGATTATGGCAGAAGCGATCTACAACGAAGGTTTGAAGTCAGTCGTTGCCGGTGTCAGCCCCATCGCAATGAAGCGTGGTATGGACAAAGCCGTCGTAGACATTGTGGAAAAACTCCAGAAAATGTCGATCGAGTGTAAAAACAAGAAAGCGATTTCCCAGGTTGGTAAAGTTGCTTCCAATGGTGACGAAGAAATCGGAAAGATCCTGGCAAACGCCATGGAACAGGTTGGTAAAGATGGTGTGATTACCGTCGAAGAAGGCCAAAGCCTGCAGACCAGCTTTGAAGTCGTTGAAGGGATGCAGTTTGACCGCGGCTACCTTTCGCCTTACTTCGTGACCGATCCTCAAGGTATGTCCTGCGATCTGGAAGATGCCTACGTTCTGGTTCACGAAAAGAAGATTTCCAACATCAAGGATCTGGTTCCTATACTTGAAAAAGTCGTTAATGCCGGAAAACCTCTGTTGATCATTGCTGAAGACATCGAAGGGGAAGCCCTGTCGACTCTCGTGATCAACAAACTGCGTGGTACCTTCCGCATCTGTGCGGTGAAAGCCCCCGGTTATGGCGATCGTCGTAAAGCCATGCTGCAGGACATTGCCATTATGGTTGGTGGTCAGGCAATTTTTGAAGATCTGGGAATTCAGCTGGAAAACCTTCAGCTTTCTGATCTTGGTACAGCCAAGAAAGTTTCTGTCGACAAAGACAACTCCACCATTATTGAAGGTGGTGGAAAAACGGGCGAAATTAAATCCCGTATCGAACAGATTCGTCGCGAGCTGGAAAATTCTACCAGCGATTATGACAAAGAAAAACTGGAAGAACGAATCGCGAAACTTTCTGGTGGTGTTGCACAAATTAACGTTGGTGCCGCGACTGAAAGTGAAATGAAAGAAAAGAAAGCACGCGTCGAAGATGCTTTGCACGCCGTTCGTGCTGCGGTTGCGGAAGGAATTCTTCCCGGCGGTGGTGTGGCATTGCTTCGCTGTTCTGCAGCTTGCAAACCAACGGGTCTTTCTCTGGAAGAAAAAGTGGGTTACGAGATTATTCTGCGTGCCTGCCGTGCTCC
Organism: uncultured Gimesia sp.; assembly: GCF_963976445.1. Taxonomy (GTDB): domain Bacteria; phylum Planctomycetota; class Planctomycetia; order Planctomycetales; family Planctomycetaceae; genus Gimesia. The sequence continues at coordinate 199,610 of NZ_CAXBKP010000003.1, forward strand.
GCTGACTTCCATCGCCAACAATGCTGGCGATGATGGCAGCGTGGTTTGTGAAAAGGTCTCTGAACTTGAAGGCAGCATGGGTTACAATGCTGCGACTTCGAAGTACGAAGATCTGGTCAAGACCGGTATCATTGATCCGACTCGCGTAACACGATCTGCCCTGCAGAACTCTGCCAGTGTTTCAACATTGCTGTTGACCAGCGATGCTCTGATTGCTGAAAAGGGTAAGGATGATCAGAGCGACGACCTGCACTAAAATCAGGTATCGTCATTGCTAATAGATTGAAACGCACCCGGCAGGTTTACTGTCGGGTGCGTTTCGTTTTACCCTGATTCTGGCTTGCGTCTCAGAGACAGATGTGCCGTTCACACTGTCATTCTCGAGTGGAATGGCCTTGGATCCGCTTTAATAAACCGGGAGACAGGCTAGAATGTTAGAAGGTGCGCATTGCGGACAGGCACTGATAATAGTAATATTTGCATCATTCGCAGATTCCGTCGAATAGAATCTTTACTCCATCAATTCCAGAAGATTGGTAGAATTTCGTGGCAAGAGAAAAAGTAGTTTTGGCTTACAGTGGCGGCCTGGATACTTCCGTAGCCGTCAAGTGGATCAACGAAAAATATGACATGGACGTGATCACTTATACTTGTGATCTCGGCCAGGGTCGCGATGTGGATGGAATCAAGGAAAAAGCGATCAAGACCGGTGCTGTGGAAGCAGTCATCGAAGATACGAAAAACATGTTTGTCGATTTCTTCGTCTGGCCTTCATTGATGACGGGGACGATGTACGAAGGCAAATACCCCCTGGCGACCGCTCTGGGCCGTCCGCTGATTGCACACCGCATGGTCGAAGTCGCCAAGGAATATGGTGCAACTGCCGTAGCCCATGGTTGTACGGGAAAAGGCAACGACCAGGTCCGGTTTGATGTCTCTTTCCAGACATTGGCGCCTCACCTGAAAATTATCGCTCCGGTACGTGAATGGAAATGGACACGAACGGAAGAATTGGAATACGCGAAAGAGCACGGCATTGAAGTCGAAGCCACCAAAGAGAGTATTTTCAGTATCGACCAGAATCTGTGGGGACGTTCTGTGGAAGCCGGGATTCTAGAAGACCCCTGGGTGGCACCTCCTAAAGAAGCATATAAGTGGACGGTTGCACCAGAGGATGCTCCTGACCAACCTGTGGAATTGACGATTGAATTCGAGCAAGGCCGTCCGACCGCCATTGATGGCAAAGAAATGGATGGTGCTGATCTGATTCTGCTTTTGAACAAAATTGGCGGAGAAAATGGCGTCGGTCGGATTGATCATGTTGAAAACCGTCTGGTAGGAATTAAGAGTCGCGAAATTTATGAAGCGCCGGCTGCTGTGATTCTGCATAACGCACATCGTGAATTGGAATACCTGACACTCAGCAGGCAGGCACTGCGATTCAAAACCTTTGTCAGCCAGACCTGTAGTGATATTATTTATGACGGTCTTTGGTATAGCTCTTTCCATCAGGACTTGATGGGGTTTGTCGAAAAGAACCAGCGATTTGTCTCTGGTACGGTGCGTGTCTCCCTGTATAAAGGAAACCACACAGTCACCGGTTTGAAGAGTGAGCACAGTCTCTACAGTCCTGAATTGGCGACGTATGAGGAAGGCGATCAGTTTCCTCACGAGACGGCACTGGGATTCATCCGGATCCATGGACTGGCACAGCAGACTCAGGCGCGTCAGCAGCTATTGAAAGGGGAGCCCAGTTCAAAGCCAACTCGGATTATGCCTCCCAGTCAATCAGACAAATCCTGATGCAGGAAATTTTACCTTTTAATTAATACGGTCGCGTGATGGATCAATCGACACTCAAAGGGCGGACGTTTGTAATCGGTGATATTCACGGTTGCGATGTGGCGTTGGGAACAATTCTCTATCATCTCGAACTAACTCGAGATGATACTTTTATCTGCCTGGGCGATGCCGTCGACCGTGGACCGGGCACAAAACATGTGATTGAGATTCTGCTAGATCTCAAGGCCACCTGTAAATTAGTGATACTCAAAGGCAATCACGAAGAGATGATGCTCGATGGTCTGAACGGCGGCCATTGGGAGTCGACGTGGTTGCAGCATGGCGGTAAGGAAGCCCTCGATTCGTACGGCGGTCGTTACGATCTGGTTCCTGAGGAGCATCGCATTTTTATGGCGACAGCTCTGGATTATTATCAGACCGAGACGGATATTTTTGTGCATGCCACGGCTGTGCCTGGAGTACCTTTAGAAGATCTGACATCTCAGGAATTGCGCTGGGACCGTCTCAAAGGCGATGAAGCACCAGACCCTTCCGGACGACGGATCATTTGTGGGCATACAGCACAGAAATCAGGGAAGCCGCTGGTATTCGATGGTTGGGTCTGTCTCGACACCGCCGCCTATCGTGGGAACTATTTAACGGCGATAGACGTGCATACCAACGAGATCTTTCAGGCCAAGCAGAACGGGAAATATCGCGCAGGCAAAACACTGGAACGTTATCAGATGAAGTAAGGTCACGCTGCAATAAGTCTGTTTGTCTTCTGGCCTTAATCGGCCAGATGCATGACCACCATTTTTTCTTCACTCATTTCCTGAATCGCGTATTTGGGACCTTCTTTCCCGGTTCCGCTATGTTTCAAACCGCCGTAAGGCATCGCATCGGCCCGCCACTGGCTGGACCAGTTGATGTGGATGTTCCCGCTGTCGACTTGACGGGCGAATTTCATGGCGCGGTCAATGTCCTGGGTAAAGATGCCGGCAGAAAGTCCGTAGGTCGTGTCGTTGGCCATCGCGATGGCTTCGTTGACGTCGTTAAAGTAAGACAGTGCGACGGCAGGTCCAAAAATTTCGTCTTTCACGACCAGCATGTCAGGCTTGGTTTCATCCAGAATTGTGGGAGTATAGATGGCTCCCTGTCGCTGTCCGCCACAAACTAGCCGGGCGCCCTGGCTGACGGCTTCATTGACCCATTCTTCCACGCGGGCCGCATCTGATTCGCGTACCATCGGGCCGATTTTGGTGGAATCTTCCAGCTGGTTGCCGGTTGTCAGATTCTCGACTTTGGACTTCAGCAGATCGACAAAATCTGATTTGATGGCTGAGGAAGTCAGAATGCGTTGTGCGGAAATACAAACCTGACCAGCATTCGCATATCCGGCGATCGTAATGGCAGTCGCTGCCTTTTCGAGATCTGCATCATCCATAATCACAACGGGGCTGTTACTGCCTAGTTCCATTGTCACCCGTTTCATGCCGGCCATTTCACAGATTTTAGTTCCCACTTCATAGCTGCCTGTGAAACTGATTTTTCGAATCCGGGAATCGGTGCAGATCGCGCGTCCAATTTCTCCCCCCGGTCCTGTCACACAGGCAATCGCTTCGGGAGGCAGACCGGCTTCGAGCAGAATTTCTGTGAGCTTCAACGCCGAGAGTGGTGTATCACTGGCGGGTTTGATCAAAATCGCATTTCCAGCGGCAATCGCGGGGCCAACTTTGTGGCAGACGAGATTCAAAGGGAAGTTGAAGGGGGTGATTGCGGCGACAACCCCACAGGGGACGCGGAGCGTGAAACCGACTTTATTTTTACCCCCCGCATTTCCTTCCAGGGGAATCATTTCACCAGTCATACGGCGGGCTTCTTCACCCGACAGTCGAATCACTTCGGCGCTGCGGACGGTTTCGACTTGACTTTCTGCCAGGACCTTACCGACTTCCAGGCTGATCGTGCGGGCAAATTCGTCTTGATGTTGCAGTAGTAATTCAGACGCTTTCTGCAAAATGAGACTGCGATCATAGGGCGTCATGGCTTTCATGATGCGGGCTCCCTGTTCTAGCACAGAGACCGCATTTGCGATGTCTTCACCCCTGCCCTTGGGAACGGTATCGATGATTGATTGATCAAATGAGTTCGTGACATTGATGGTCTGTTTGGTGTCCTGCCATTGGCCAGCACAAAACATTTTCATATTGATTCAAACCTCGTGGGAATTATATTGCTGATTGAGAATGAAAAATCGAACAATTTCAGGATAGACGTGCGCAGGGAATCTGACAACCCAGTAAAAGATTCGATTTTAATTTTGGGGCAGGGTGAATGACGTAAGGGATTTAAAATTCTCAAGTTATGATGGTATTTGGCGGGCAGGAATTGCACTTGGCATAGTTGGCATGATCTGTTAAAAAGCACCACACTTCACTGAGCAATTCAGCCTCTCAAATCACATCTCTCAAGTAATTTGCCACAGCAGACGCATTCTGGCAGTTACGTGCTCTCGCAACTTTTTTCCTTCAATCAGGCGGACAGGATCATGGCCAACCTTCAATGTTTGGTGCCGTGGATGGTATGCAGTATTGCAGTCATTCTTTTGAGTTCAGGGTGTGAGACCATGCCCGAATGGGATTCAAAAGCGATGTCTGGTTCACAGCGTGTCGAGAAAAAAGCGGATCCCGCCGAAAAATATCGGACGCGTTTTCAGACAGAGCGAGATGCCAAAGCTTTGGACTGGATACTCAAAAATCGCCTGTATTCCGGGATGTCACGCGGCAGCGTCGAGAAAGAACTCGGAGAAGCTGGCGAGTTCCAGGAATCTTCCAAGTGGCTGAAAGCAACCGGCGGGACGTTTCGTACCACTGATGAAGCTTATCGGTGGGGCCCGGATGAAAGTGGTCGTAGCGTGTATCTTATTTTCCGGGATGACGTGCTTGTCAATTTTAACCCAGGAGATTTCGAACTGGAATAGCGGCAGCCCGGTTTGAGTTACTGGACCTGAATCAGGTCTTTTTCCTTTTCACGGTTTAATCGCAGTTGACCGCAGGCCGCATCGATGTCGTCCCCTTTTCGTTTGCGGACGGTCACGTTGACGCCACCTTTGGCGAGCGTCAAAAAGAAACGATCGACGTCGGGCGTCGTAGGGCTTTGGTAGCCTGTTTCTTCTACTCCGTTTGCGGGGATCAAATTCACGTGGGCATTGCGATGTTTTAGCAGTCCGGCCAACTCGTGTGCATGCGCGGGGCTGTCATTGACGCCTGCCAGCAAAATGTATTCAAAGGTGACGCGTCTGCCGGTGGTAACGTAGTAATAGTCTGTTGCATCCATGATTTTTTGGATGCCGACTTTATTGTTTATGGGGACGATCTGATCTCGCAGTGTGTCATTCGGTGCATGCAGGGACACAGCAAGAATATACGATTTATTAACGTCTGCCAGTTCCCGAATTTTCGCCGGAAGGCCCACGGTGGAAACGGTGATTTTCCGCGCACCAATTCCCATGCCCCCTTTATGGTTCAGCGTATCCAGCGCGGGGATCAAGGCGGGCAGGTTGGCCAATGGTTCTCCGATGCCCATGATGACGATATTGGAGATGCGTTCGTCTTCGCCGATCACTCGGTCCAGCCGCAGGATCTGTTCCAGGATTTCTCCCATGGTCAGATTGCGGGTCAGTCCCAGTAAGCCGCTGGCGCAGAAGACGCAGCCCATTGCACAGCCCACCTGCGTACTGATGCAGACGGTGTTTCGTTTGGGTTCGCGCATCAGCACGCATTCGACATGATGCCCGTCGTGAAGTTCCAGCAGCAGTTTTTCTGTGCGATCCTTCGAAGTTTGATGTTTGACGATGGTGGTAGAAAACAGTCGAAAGTTTTCTTTGAGCAGGTCACGAAACTTTTTGGAAATATCATGCATCGCATCAAAATCGTTGACGCGTTTGGTGAAAATCCAGCGACGGATCTGATCAGCGCGATAAGAAGAAGAGTCGTGCCCAATACACCATTCCGCAAGTTGATCGCGGGTCAGGTCAGTGATCAACGGAAGTGAACAGGCTTCTATCGAGGAAGACTGTGTAACATCATTTTCGGAGGACAGCATGTTTTCTGGCTCAAGCAAGAGTGTTCGCAGTCGCATCAGGTTGCTGCGAACAGGTTACGGAAATTATTCCGATAGCGGGAAACAGCCCGGAAACTCAGATAGGGGCTGAAAAGTTTGTATCAGCATCATACCGGTCTGGGAGGCCGAAGACCACTATTTCTCGCCGCTGTTTTTCAATTCCAGCACCGACAGCCGCTATAAAGCGATGTTACGATACATTAGTCATCTTCTGGCGGTGCCGGGAAACTCACCACGGTCCCTTTTTTCTTGTTACTCCCTTTCTTTTTGCCATTCTCTTCCTCCAATTCAAACGCAAGTGCGGGGATGGGAGGGGGAGAATTCGGGATCGTCAGTTCGGGGGCTTCCAGAGTGGGTAGTTTCGGGGAGGTCTGTGCTTGCAGAGGTTGTTCAATAATGGGGCCCAACGGAAGCGGTTTTCCCTGCGACATCCGAGGGGTATCCGGTGTGAGCGTTGGTTTTTGCCGTACTATCCGACGTCCATCGTCTTCGATAGCATTTTGGTGAAAGGCAATGGTTTGTCCTTGAATCTCAGCGCCGACAATTTTGTAATGTTGCCCGGGAGGGGCTTTGAGGGCACTGATTAAATTACTCCCCTCCAGTGAAGTGCGATCTTGTGGTGCCGTGGCCAGCTTCAGTTCCAAGCTGGAACCATCTGGATATTTCAGTCGTAGTTTAGGTTGAGAGGCCAGTTGATTTGAAGAGCCAAATGGATTTCCGAATTCAGCGACGCGTTCAAACCGTGCGTGAATTTCATTTTTCCCGGAAGCGAGTCGTGGGCGGGAATACGTTTTATTCGCCATCACCAGTTCCGCTTGCGACATATGCAAATGCCAGTTCCCGGTAGAGGCGATGACGATGTCGTCCGCGCCAAAATGGAGCTGTTTGTAGACATAGAGTGAAGACTCTATCTGTGCCGTCGCGATCGGAGGCGTTTTTCCCACTCCCAGGAACATGGCACACTGAATCAAAGTCGGCACAGGAACTGACTGCACAATCTTTGGTTGATTCAACTGGGCCATCATTTTCTGTTTATTATTGGTGGCGTAATACAGTGAGAGTAATGCGACCGAACTCTGGTTGGTTTCGAGGTCCACGTCGAGATTACGGAGAATGGCTTCTTCGGCTTCTTCGGGTTGCTGGTACTTTTGTAGAATCCGCGAGCAGAGCAGATTGGCTTCCCAGACATCACTGGAATAGGACTGGGATTTCTGAGCCATTTTTGCGGCCCCAGGTTGTCCGAGATAGTCACGAATCCCAGCCAGATTTGCAGTGCCGGAAGCGAGCATGTCATCGCGACGGAAATAGCCCTCACCAACGTTTGCCAGTTGTGTATAAGTATGCGAGGCGGCAAAGAGCTGTCCCTGTGCCTGCTGGGTGCGGGCAACGTAATACCAGTAAGGCGGGTAATGGCTCATAAAGCGTTCCAGACGCTTTAATATCCGCAGACGAATACGGGGGTTTTGTTCCTTCATCGCTGTGTCAAGTGATTCCAGGTCGTCATCACGAATCAACCAGTCATCGGGGATATTTTTCTCTTGTGCCAGTTTCCAGAATGTGTCCATGAACAACGTTGATTTGGAAATCACTGTTTCCATGCGTTTCTTGTCGACCTTCCAGAGGTCCAGGTCTTTTTGTGCTTCTACGTTTCGATAATCCCACCAGCTATTAGCACCGGTTCGGACGGCGTTCCCAAATTGCAGTGTTAAGACATCGGTGGTCAATGCGAGGGCATTTGTCGCTGCTTTTTGACGCGAATGGTAGTTGTGTTTGTTTTTAAAGTATTCCCGTTCCTGTTCAGCAATCTCAACCTGACCGATTTCATCGAGAACCGATGAGTATAGTTTAATGACCTTTTCGTCTCCCACGCCGTTCAGATTCAGATTATTCAAAATCTTCTCGCGCTCTTCGTACATGACTTCCTTGGAGCCGGATTTTTTGATGCGGTAGAAAGAGGCGCGGCAGTAATTGAGCGCAATGGCTGTTTTGCCCGCTGTAGGGTCAGGCTCTTTCTTGTTCTCTGCAGCATGCAACAGGTGCAGAGTTGGCCCGCTGATGATCAGGATGACCAGTAATCGAACTGTTGGGTTTCGAAAAAGAGTCGGCATGTGATCTCCTTAACTGCCGATCAGTGTCATTATTTTGGCAGGAGTTTGGATTTGGTCGTGGATGCTTTGCACATCGCTGCAGGAAATTAATTTCATTACTCTAAATCTACACGACGAATCAGACTCGTGTGGGAGCTACCTGAATATTTATACGATTTTCCGGGTGAGAGCGCCTATTGGGGTTCGGTTGAGTAAGATGGGGTGACTTTCGTGTGTTTTGTGTCTGGGGAGAACAGAAAGACAGGATCAAGGACAATAAAAAATCCCTCTGATTCACGAAGGAATCAGAGGGATGATTATTTCCATCAGTGCAATTTGACTGATTAAGCTGCTTTCGAAGCCGGGGGAGTATCTGAGTAGAGAGTCGGGAACTGCGAAGAGGAAAGACGTCCCAGGCTTTGGGCGATTCCTCGTACCACTGTTTCCTGTTGTACTTCAGTTAATTCCGAAAAGATCGGCAGCGCCAGGCACTCACTGGTGATCAATTCCGTCTCCGGTAGATCTCCCTCCTGGTAACCCAGGTATTGGAAGCATTGTTGCATGTGCAAAGGACGAGGATAATAGATAGCACAACCAGTTTGCTTTTCTCGCAGGTCCTGGAGAACCTTGTCCCGTTGTCCGCCTTTGACGCGAATACTGTATTGATTATAAACGTGTCGTCGATCGGGGAGAACCGTTGGTGGTTCGATACAATCCAGAAGTTGATAATGCCGGAGCAGGGCATTGTAGCGTCGTGCATTTTCCTGACGCTCTGCGGTCCACAGATCGAGGTGTCGAAGTTTGACCCGCAACACGGCTGCCTGCAGTGCATCAAGTCGGCTGTTGATGCCGATTTCCGCATGCTGGTATCCGCCCAGGTCACCATGAACGCGTAAGCGTCTGATGCGTGTGGCCAGATCAGGGTCGTCGGTTGTGACGAGCCCGCCATCGCCGGCACCTCCCAGGTTCTTCGTGGGGAAGAAGCTGAAACAGCCAATCGTTCCTAAAACGCCAGCGCGTCGGCCACGGTATTCTGCACCGATTGCTTGTGCCGCATCTTCAATGACCGGGATGCCATTACGGACTGCATTTCGCCAGATCGGTTCCATGTCAGCACATTGCCCGAAGATGTGGACCGGCATGATCGCTTTGGTACGTTCCGTGATTTTGTTTTCAATGGATTCGGGACACAGGTTGAAGCTGACAGGATCAATATCAGCAAACACCGGCGTCGCTCCAACGCGTGCGATGGAACTTCCCGTCGCGAAAAAGGTAAACGGGCTGGTAATCACTTCGTCACCAGGGCCGATTTCCAATGCCATTAATGCCAGCACAAGTGCATCCGTACCGGAAGCGACTCCAATGGCATTACGGGAATCGCAGTATTCGGCGATATCACATTCAAATTCTGCTACTTCGTCACCCAAGACAAATGACTGATTATCAAAGACTTTCAGGACTGCTTCCTGAACTTCCTCTTTAATTCTCTGGTATTGGGCTACAAGATTGATGAAGGGGACTGGGGTGGGGGTCTCATTTGTCATTCAGCGACTCCATTCGCTATGGGAATCCGGAGAGTTCCGTGCTCAAAAACAGGTAAGGTTGGTGGTTTTGAGAGATTTTGTGCACCTTGTTTTCAGGTAAGGTGTGTTTGTTCCGGTCACTTTGATTAATCCCCATCCTGGGTTTCTCAGAAGTGATTCGAAATTTCGTGCGTAGATTATGTCGAGAACCATTTCCTGTCAATATGTGTCGAACTAAAAAGTGGAGACTCTTGAATGTTGGTTCAGGAAGTCGACGGTCAGAGGCTGTAAGGTCTTATTTTGCAAACAGCAAATGATTGTCTCGAAGATTGCCGATAGAAGTAGCATTGGTGGGGTTTCAGGTGGCTTTCGTAGTCTTGACACCTGTTTTTATGCGATCTACGATGAAACTTCAGTTCGAGGTTGTAAGCGGATTCCCAAATGGACTATATACGTAAAAGATAGCCTGACGGGCTTGAGTCCTCTCAAATTGGTCAAGCTTGACAGGTAGTTTTTTCATAGTCGAAGCCTATACTCTTAAAGACGGCTTCGAGCTGTTTAACAGATTTTTTTAGAGCAATGTCCAGAAAGGAAAACTCATGGCACACGTGGTTACAGAGGCTTGCTTCAATTGCAAATATACGGATTGTGTCGTGGTTTGCCCCGTAGAGTGCTTCTACGAAGGGGAATCAATGGTTTATATCAATCCCGATGAGTGCATCGATTGCGAAGCATGCGTGCCTGAATGCCCGGTAGAAGCAATTTTTCATGAGGACAATGTTCCGGAAAAATGGCAGGAATACACCCAGATCAACGCCGATAAATCACAGGAACTGCCCGTGATTACGGAAAAGAAAGAACCTTTAGCTGACTGCTAAGCGCGTTCTGAATCTTTTTTCGGCTTGTTTCTCTGATGAAATATAGAAAATGCCCCAATCTCTGGCCGGGATTGGGGCATTTTTGATTAATCGATGACACTGAGTCGCTGTCCCAGTTCGCGTAAGACTTCAATATCGGTATCGGGCCTGGTTGGACTTTGGGGATGCGTCAAATTCGTTTTGGTCCAGCCTCGCAGGTGTAAAAATTGGGCCGCCGAGTGTTTGTAAGCTGGAGAAGGGCTGCGGAACGTGAAATATCCCAGGTACTGCAATTGATCGTTCAATTCATAAAACGCAGGATCGCCTGCGGCCCAGTAGGCGTCTCGTTTGGCGAACAAGTCGGGGGCAAATGTGCTCAGCCCGAGTAAATAGTCACTACCATATTGCACCATGTCGATACCGAAGTCATTGCCCGTGAACACTTTGAAATCAGGTCGCTTCTGATCCCGTAGCTGCAGCCGCTCCCATTCCGGTTCCCGACGGAAAGACGAGTGCTTGGCTCCGATACATTGCGGAATTTCCATCATGGCGGCATAGGTGTCCAGATCGTAGACCGATCCGAACGGGGCCAGATCTTTGGTTAATTCAAAACCGATAAAACGGTCGGTATTGGCGGCAATCGTCTGATAGGATTTAATAATCTCTGCGGGTGACTGTTCGACCAGACCGAATGACTGAAAGATGACCGGGGTCCCGCCGTGCTCCTGAATCAGGTCCGTTTTTCTCTGATAACCAGAGGCATCAAATTCGGCTCCCGATTGATCGCTAACGAAAGCACCTGCGACAAACGGGCCGCCATTGAGTGTCTGTTGTGCGATCTTCAGAACTTCGATAAAGGTCGGCTCGTCAATGAGATTCACATATCCCGTGTCCATATTGACGGCGGGGGTGATTCCCACGTCAGCGGTACGGGCGATATGGGCACTTAATGAATCCCGATCAATTTCCCCGGATTCCAGATAGGGGAGCAAAACGGCAGAAATCCCCGTCAATTTACGGCGGGGTTTGATCATACTGACTGGGTCATAGACTGCTTCTGGCATTTGGGTGGTCCTTGCTATATATTCGAAGTTTAAAGCTGTATTCAATTGTGTTCTATCGACCATCAGAATACCAGATTCGCGCTCAATCTTGGAGGCATTCATGAGTTTTCGCCACAGAGTTTTTCTGGCTTTGTTTTTTATCCTGTGTTGTTTTGGGTTCCGTATGGGAATCGTCGAGGCAGCCGAGAATCAGAAGCAAAAACCGAATGTTCTGTTTTTATTTACGGATGATCAACGTGCTGACACGATTCATGCGTTGGGGAACTCGCTGATCCAGACGCCAAACCTGGATCAGCTCGTGCGGAGCGGGTTTGTATTTAACAATGCCTACTGCCTGGGAAGTAACTCCGGTGCGGTTTGTGTCTGCAGTCGCAATATGCTGCTCAGCGGGCGCACTTATTTCCGCTGGACGGGTCGTTACGCTTCGGCAAAGAAATCGAACTTTCCAGACTCCATGAAACAAGCGGGGTACTTTACTTACCATCATGGCAAAAAAGGGAATACTGCTGTGGAGATCCATAAGCGGTTCGATCAGTCCCAATATTTGAATGATCAACAGGCACGTTTACTGGGTCAGCCTGGAAAAGAAATCGTCGATAATGCGATTCAGTTTTTGAAAGCCAAAGCAGACAAACCCTTCTTTATGTATCTGGCGTTTGCCTGCCCTCATGACCCGCGCGTAGCGGATCAGGAGTATATGGACCTTTATCAGCGCGACCAAATTCCCTTACCTGAGAATTATCTACCTTTGCATCCGTTTAACAACGGAGAGCAGGTGGTGCGTGATGAATTACTGGCTGGTTTCCCGCGCAGCAAAGCGGAAGTGAAAAAGCACCTGCATGATTACTATGCTGATATTACAGGGCTGGATGGTCATATTGGTCGATTGCTGAAAGCCCTTAAAGCGAGCGGCGAATATGAGAATACAGTGATTGTTTTTTCTTCCGATCATGGTCTGGCTGTTGGCAGTCATGGTTTGATGGGGAAACAAAGCCTTTATGAGCACAGTATGAAAGCGCCTCTCATTTTCAGTGGTCCGGGGATTCCACACGGCCAGACCGATGCGCTGGTCTATCTGTACGATATCTTCCCCACTGTCTGTGAAATGGTGGGAACCGAAGTCCCACAAGGCCTGGATGCAGCAAGCATGTGGCCTGTGATTAGCGGCAAGAAATCAGAAATCCGCGAGACACTATTTACCGCTTACAAAGACGTGCAACGTTCGATTCGCGACGACAGATGGAAACTGATTACCTACCCGCAGATCAACAAGTCACAACTATTTGACCTGGAGAATGATCCGGCGGAAACGAAGAATCTGTTCGGGCTGTCGGCTTGTCGGAGTCATTCAGACCGGTTAGTGTCGGCGATGAAAGACTGGCAGAAAAAAGTTGGGGATACGAGCCCGCTTGTATCTGACTCGCCACAAGACGCGACATTCAAAGCGCCAACGCCTGAAGAGCTCAAGAAGTTGAAACAGCCTCGGAAGTCCAAAAAGAAGAAAACCAAGAAGAAGTCATCCTAAGAGAGATTAAACCGAATGGTATCAGAATCACGTCCACCGATCCGTTTAGATCAGTTTTTAAAACAGCAGGCGGCGGTCGGAACAGGCGGTCATGCTAAAGTCGTTATCCAGGCAGGCGAAGTCACTGTTAACGGACTCGTCGAGACCAGAAGACGCAAGCAACTGTCGCCGGGAGATGTGATATCTTACGCCGGCGAACAGTGGTGCGTTGAAGTCACTCAGGACGAGTGATTATTTGAGATTGCTGCGGTGAATGTTAAAGAAGCCACCAACCACAATCACACAGAGAAGGAGTGCGAGATAATCTGAAGTTGTTGCGTTGTGCCAAACATCGAGTAAATAGTACATCCAACCATCAATCCAGAGTTCCATGAGAAGTCCTCCGTTTTGACTCGCAACAAAATGCGGTATGGAAATTCTACACTCTATTCCGTGGTCTGTCGGATTGGCACGCGAATAACGCATCCAGCAACGTGGATGGTTGTTTTTTAGAAACGGGGCGTCTCTTTTCGCCACTCAATTTTTTGGACACTCTCCGCCAGTTCTGGATCATGGGGCATAAGTTTTCGCAGCTGTAATAATGTCTCTTCTGCCTCAGGAATCAGGGCATAAAACAACTGGTACTTGAGTAGTAACTTCAGTAACTGTGGCTCGTTGGGCAGGCATGTATTCGCCCGTTCAATGAGAGACAGTGCTTTTCCAGGAACGCCCGCGTCTTCATAAAATTGGGCAAGAGTCAATAATTCCTGCAGCATAACTGTCGTTTGTTGTGCGTTTTTTTCATCACGATTCTTTTCCTGGTTTTTTAGAAAAAATTCTACTCGTTGCTCCAGTTCCAGCATGTCTAACAGCTGATGGGCTTCGGGATTTCCGGATTGGAAGGCCAGGTTCAGTTGTGCCATGGCCTCCATTTTACGGCCTTCAGCGAGATAGACTTTTGCCAGTAGCGTTTGCAATTCTGCCTGATTGTTCTGATAGGAAGCCGGTTTTTTCAATGCCTCACTGAGAATCTGTTCCGCCTTCAGAATGTGCGACAAACGAAAATATGCCTTCGCAAGCTTGAGATCTTGATTCTCACTTGCGTCTTCTGATTGCTGTTTCTCGCTGGCGGGTTGGTAACTGGCTTGTAATGTTTCCTGGGCAAGGTTGATTCCCTGTACCAGATCACGGCGGAGCATTTTCTGGTCGGGCATGGAGAAGGCCCGTTCAAACTCACGAATGGCTTTCTGATAGCGTTTGGTTTTAATGTAAGACCAGGCCAGCAGATTGGTCAGTCTGACGTCTTCAATCTTCTGTTGCTGTAACTGTTCTACATAGTCAATCAGTTCAGCGTAATGGCCGGCTTCGAACAGCTGTTTTGTAAACGCCACTTGAAACGAAAGGCGATGTGGAAATCGTTCGATGGCATTGCGGGCGATCTTTAACGAATCGTCAGCGTTCCAATATTGCTGGCGAATCGTGCCTGTTCTGTTGGGTTCCAGCTTCAGAATCATCACGCCCTGTTCGTCATACACCGGTGTCATCCGATAAACGAGATCCTGATCAAGTAGATGCCAGGGAAAGGCTGAGACGGTTTCGCGGCTGAAGGTAACCAGATAATCGGCAGAGAAGTCCTGAATGGTTTGATGCAGCTTCTCTGCATTGGTCGTTTCAAAAAAATTCAGACGTTGATAACGCTGTCCGGTGGTGGCGACATCAGCGCGTCGCGTGATCAAACGGCTGTCCGCGCGGGTATGCTGCTTGATCCAGTCGCCGGCGGCGTTCCAGTTACTGAATTGATTCGGCGGTAACTGGTCCGTATAAAACTCATCGGCCTGCGAGATCAGTTTCAGGTTGGCGCTGATCAGAGACGCATCGGTTTTAATTTGCCAGCCGCAGAACAGCAGAAAGAGCATTGAGAACACGGCCAGTGACAGGTTCCGAGTCAGTGGTCGGGCTACTTCGATATGTCGCACAAAGGCGTTCCAGCCAGCGGGCACAAAAGCCAAGACTACCGGTACGAGGGGCAGGGTAAATCGCTGTTGCATCCACGGCCAGAGTGAAAGAATTCCCAGACTGAAAATGAGATACAACAAGGCGACACTTCCCCCTTGCTGTTTCCGTCTGAGCATCCCGTAACAGGATAAGGCTAATACCAGTGCTCCCAATGCGAGATAGATCCAGGCGGGGCCGGCAAGAAAGGCGTTTTCGTCCAGAATCATTCGGGCATAACGGGGTGTTGTGCCGGGCATGTCCGGGAAGAGTTTCTGGCAGAAACTTTCGAAGTGTGTGGTGCAACGTTGAATGATGCTCAGTAACGTGCCTAAGATCCCCTGCGATTTCAGTTCTTTCAGCGCGACGGACGCATACCCACTCTGTTCCAATGCGGAGTTTCGAATCATCCAGATGCCTGTCGCCAGTAGAGAGCAGATGACGCCCGCTAACCAAGGCCAACGTTGGCGCCGAATCACGGCCCAGCAGCCGACTGCCAGAACCAGAGCGATACCAATCGTTCTGAGAAACGGGAGGAAGACCAAAAGCCCGGTAAAGAGTATCAGGTCTGTTTTACTGGGTCTGTCCTGTCGAATAGCCAGCAGGAAAAGAACCCCCAGCGAACAGGCCATGAACGGAATTTCGCTCATGACAATCGTAGAGAAAAAGAGCGTGTAGGGATTGATGGCAAACAGGAAGGCAATGAAAAACGCAGGCCAGTAGAACGAGCGTGATAACTGAAGTTCATCCTGTTCTGACGCGGGTTCCTGCAAACGTTTTACGTACAGATAGAGCAACGTAATCAGTGCCAGCGCCGTGATCAGGACCGTCGCTTTAGCGAGTAACACGTTGTAGGGAGCAATGACAGCCGCCGGTGACAGTAGCAGCGACATGCCGGGGGGACGATGTGCGTAGAGGGGTTCACCCGGTGTATCAATGAGCCGATATCCCGATCCGCTGACAAGTGATTTCGCCATTATGACGTAGCGGGCACTGTCGGGCGTGAAAAAATAAAGCTGATTCCAGCGTGCCACAGCCAGACACGAAAAGAGGACCAGCAAGGCGAGGACGCCTGTTTTGGGTGATCGAATCACAGAGGACAAAGCAGCTTTCATAAACCGAACCGACGCTCAAAGGGCTGTGTGAAGAATGAGGATCTCAGCAAGAGGAGAGAAATGCAAATCTTATTCCTTCTGAAGTAATAACTGCGGATACGTATGAAGTCGGTTCAGGAAGCCGGTGAATAGAATGATGCTGCAGATTGTAGAGATCTTTGATGGTCTGTTGAGGTGATTTCCAGCGGAATGCACTCCGCTCAGCGGCTTTCCGAATTTCGGCAATGATGCCTAAAAACAACGTCGTTGATTTTCGGAAACAAAGCCAGAAGCCTGTTCTCGTCTGTCTGCCGTTGCATTTTGGAGCCAATTGTTTCACAATTCGTTGCGCGCAGCTCGACGCATTTGTTAATGAGACGAATCGATGGTTCCAGGGAAGAATCATTTCAACAAACTATTATACATCAGGTGTTTTTATCATGGATGACAGTAAATTCCCCACTTTAAATCAGGCTCCAGAAACAATTGAGGAAACCGAACAACTGGTTTCTTTTCTGGAAGCGCAGAATACCTTTTCGTTTCCCGCTCTGGAAAATGGATTGTTTCCCGCAGCGATTGCTCATGAATCGACGGGTTATCAGAGTATTTGGGTCCGCGATAATATTCATGTTGCGCATGCTCTCAACGCCGTTGGAAAAACAGAGCCAGCCTGCAAAGCAGCAGTCACGTTGACCAATTATTTCATCAAGCACAGAGATCGCTTTGATGACATCATTTCCGGAAAATATAACGCGACGGAAGTGATGAAACGCCCGCACATCCGGTTTGACGGGAACACACTGGGGGAAATTGATGAAAAATGGGCGCACGCTCAAAATGATGCGTTGGGTTGCTATCTCTGGTTTTACAGTCTGTTGCTGTTACAGGAAAAGTTAACGCCGACTCACGATTCGATGGAATTGCTGGCGGCTTTTGTACGTTATTTCGAGAAGATTCGTTACTGGGAAGACGCAGACAGTGGTCACTGGGAAGAGGCCCGCAAGGTTGAAGCGTCGAGTATTGGTACCGTTGTCAGCGGATTGTCGACTCTGAAACAGTATCTGGATCAAAGCCAGAACTGGGACCAATTGAAGTTTGGTAAAAAGCAGGTTTCCGCCGAGATGGTCGATGACTTGATTCAACAGGGCCAAACAACTCTGTCGGAGATTCTGCCTGCCGAATGTATTCAAGCCGATCCCTTACTGGCACGAAAATACGATGGGGCGCTGTTATTCCTGATCTATCCTCTCGGGTTGGTGCAGGGCGAGATGGCTGAGACGATCATGGAAGATGTCAGAACGCATCTGATGGGCGATTACGGAATCCGTCGTTATCTGGGCGATTCCTATTGGTGTGCCGACTATAAAGACATGCTTAGCGAAGATGATCGGACCAGCGACTTCAGCGAAGATCAGGCCAGTCGGGATAAGCTGTTGAAGCCGGGGCAGGAAGCACAGTGGTGTATCTTCGATTCCATTATGTCCGTGATTTACGGACAACGATTCTTGCAGTCAGATCAATCGGCTGATTATGAAAAACAGCGTTTCCATCTGGAGCGTTCGCTGAATCAGCTGACGACTGAGGAGTGCCGTTTTGGTCCTTACCGCTGTCCGGAATCGTATTTCCTGGAAAAAGGAAAGTATGTCCCCAACGATATTACGCCGTTATTGTGGACTCAGGGCAATTTAATGATCGCGTTGCATCAGTGGAAGCAGACCGTTAAGGCGCGTCGTTGAGTGAATCCCTGTTTGATTCCAGAAGTAGCAGTTGATTAATCAAACCGCGATACGTCTGTTGATCTTGGTTTGTGAGTGCGTTGGCTGCCTGATGCAAAAGATCAAGCTGTCGTTGCGTCACGGGGACCGCTGTCTCTAAAGGTGGGACTTCCGGGACCAGTCGTTTCACCAGTTGATCCAACAGAGTTTCGATGCCGGCTTTCGTTTTAGAAGAGACGGGAATCGCTTGTTCGGGCAGTGGTGTATCCCAGCGTTGCGGGAGATCGATTTTATGGGTGACGATGATTGAATCGTTCCATTGCGAGAGCAGTCGCTGGTCGTCCGGATGTGCTGGCTGGCTGGTGTCGATCAGGATCACGCGACAGTCAGCCTGCTGGAGGGTTTGTTCTGCCCGTTGAATACCTGCCGCTTCCAATGCATCAGCTTGTTCGCGGATGCCTGCGGTATCAGAAAACTGAAAAGGCCAGCCTTCAATGGCTGTGGATGCCGTCAGCACATCGCGGGTTGTGCCTGCTTCATTGAACACGATGGAGCGGTCATATCCCAGAATTGCATTGATCAGACTCGATTTGCCCACATTCGGTCGGCCCGCAAGGACTACTCGCCAGGGAGCCGTTAAATGCAGTCCCAGGTGTTCCCAGCGGAGCAGGTTTTGAATTTGTGTTTGGAAGATATCCGGATCGAAGTCTGCTGTTTCATCTGGAATGAGCTCTTCGAAGGCGTTGCGTAAGATTCCCTGCGATTGACACAACAAGATTTCAGCGGCGCGGAATGTCGTGGCGGCAGTCAGTGCTGTCTGCAATTCAACTTCCAGTGCCGGTTGTGTCTGGCAGGCGATTTCCTGCCAGGAGAGAACTTTGCAACCTTGGGTCTGCAGGTCTGTCAGAATCCGTTCGACAGCTGCCATGCCGCCGTGACAGTGGATGTCGACCGTCTCATTTTCAATTCGGCAGAGTACCAGATCTTCGTTGTTGGTTTGTCCCCAGAGTCCATACACAATGCGATTGAGGGGTTGCTCTGCCAATGATTTCTTATTCGCAGAATGAAAACAGGCATCGATGGCGTGTGTTATTTTTGTTGCTTCGCCGTGAACGCGAATGGTGGCGACAGCGCCTCTGCCGCGGGGCGTTAACAGCGCGGCAGAGCAAGCGGCTTGTGAGTTTGTTTGAAGACGACCCGACATGCTGATTATCGATCTCCACTGATTTCTTGAGCCACTAATGCCAGTCCCTGTAATGTGAGTAGGGGCTCAAAATGGACGAGTTCTTCGAGGTGGGACGCCAACAGAGCCGAACCGCCGCCCGTTAATAAAACGAGGGGACGAACCTGACTGGCATTCGGCAGTGATTGTTTTTGAAGCTGGTTGACAAGTTCCCGTACTGCCCCCAATTGTCCCCAGAAGAGTCCACTACGAATGGCATCGGTTGTGTTTTTTCCCAGTACGACCGATTCGGCCTGACGCAGGTCATCCACGGGAATCAAAGGAAGTAGAGCGGTGTAGTCGTTCAGTGCTTTCGCAGAGAGTTCAAAGCCGGGCAGAATTGAGCCACCGGCAAAACTGCCATCGGGAGTAACGACGTCAACGGTGGTTGCGGTTCCCGTATCGATGATAATTGCGGCCTGATCTGCTTGACGGAGTGCGTTGGCGGCGACGGCATTAAGCAAGCGGTCAATGCCGACTTTGCGTGGTTCATCAACGCAAATTTCCAGTGGGAAACGGTCTGTGTTAAGAACTTCAATGGGAGCGGGCAGATTTCCTTGCGGCCAGTCTTTCACGATCTGTTCGATGCCTCGTGGATTGGAACCGGCGACGACTGTCTGGCAAGTTAACTCCTGTTGATTTTCAAACCAGGCGTTGATCTGTTCCCAGGGGAGTGACCCATCGATCAAAGTGGAAATGGCCTGCACAACCTGCGGCAGCGGATTGTGCTCTTCCGCAGAGACTTCGGTCTTGAGTAAGACAAACTTGAGGCGGCTGTTGCCGACATCAATGGCCAGTTGTAGGAATGGTTGTGACATGCGTATTTCTTTGAAAGTTACAGAGCATGGGGCGTCGTCTGTATTTTAAAACAGTGTCCGATCATTGTTGTCTTCTGCTTCGTCATTCTTTTTCGAACTGATTTTGCGCCGTCCGGTTTTTGATGGACCTTTGGTTTCAATGGATGCGGTCGCATCAAAATCTTCCAGGACCGGGTTTCCGTCTGCGTCTACGCGGGTCAGAATTTCGATTTTTTGTTCGGCTGATTCGAGAGACTGGTAGCAGGATCTTAAAAGCTTGACGCCTCGTTCGAATTGCTCCATAGATACTTCAAGACCGGCCGTCCCTTCTTCCAGGGTATTGACGATTTCCTGTAATTCTGCCAGAGAATCTTCAAACAGAGGTGTTTCCGAATTTGCTGCTTTTTTCTTTGCCATGTAATCAGGTCTTATTCAATGAGAGTTTATTTTTGGTTGAAAAATAGTGGTCGCTTACTTGTTTGCCTTTGATTCCGGTTCCGGCATCATCTTTTGTATCTGGCTGATGATGGTACCATCAGACACATGCGTCTGCAGGATGTCACCGGGGCTGATCTGTTTGATCGATTTGACAATTGCTGTTTCTGCGTTTTGTTTTCCGGTTTCAACGCGCGTAATACTATAGCCGCGGCTTAGCACTTTCAAAGGACTCAGTGCATCCAGTGCAGAGGAGAGATGCTTTGTTTCCGATTGATACCGGGAGAGCAGTTCGCGCGTGCTGCGTTTCAGTCGGCGGTCCAGTTCGTCCAGTTGTGCCGCGCGGTTGTGAATCAGGTCCAGTGGTCGAGTCAATGCCGGGCGGCCCGCCAGCGCATCCAGTTGCAGTCGAACCTGGCGGGCACGTTGTTTCAGGTTGTTGACTAACTGGCCTTTCCAGTGTGTCAATGTTGCCAGCACATCGGTCTGGAGCGGAACTGACAGTTCCGCTGCCTCACTAGGAGTGAGAGCCCGTCGGTCAGCGACGAGATCGGAGATGCTGATATCAATTTCGTGTCCGACGGCACTGATGATCGGAATCGGGCAGTCAAAGATCGCGCGGGCGACAACTTCTTCGTTAAACGCCCAGAGATCTTCCAGGCTACCGCCACCGCGTCCGGTGATTATCGTATCAACGTGGGGAATTCGGGCTGCGAGTTCAATTCCGGCGGCGATTTGTTCTGCAGCGCCTTCTCCCTGAACGGCGACAGGAACGATGACCAGATCGACGGCTTTCCAGCGGCGGGTAATGACTTGCAGCATATCGCGGACGGCGGCACTGGTAGGGCTGGTGACCAGCGCAATTTTACGGGGGAACTGAGGAATCGGCCGTTTGTGTTCGGGGCTGAACAGTCCTTCTGCAGCCAGTTTTTCCTGCATCTGGCGAAACGCCAGTTCGAGTGCACCGACTCCCTGTGGCAGGAGTTGTTCGATGTTTAGCTGATACGTGCCACGTGCCTGATAGACTTCAACTGGTCCGGCAGCGACGACTTCCATGCCGTCTTCGATCTGAAATTTCAGTCGCGAGGCAGTCCGTTTCCAGATCACGGCGCGGAGTTGGGCAGAATCATCTTTTAAAGTCAGGTAGACGTGTCCTGAACTGGCGATAGTGCAGTTGGAAATTTCGCCGATGACCCAGGCGTACGGAAAATTGGCTTCGACCAAATTTTTAATCTGACGCGTGGTTTCCGTGACAGACAGGATTTCGGGTTCCAGAAGAGACATGAGCTTACTTTAATTACTGGTGGATGGTTGAAATCAGGGTAGCAGAGAATTCAGATACGTGATGGCGCGCTGGCAATCTTCGAGCCGTTGATCGCCTTGGATACGATCGACGGCCAGCCAGCCTTGATAACCAGTTTCCATCACAAGAGGCAGGAACTGGTCCCACATGACCATGCCTTGCCCGATTGGAACTTCCGAGCCTCCTCTGTCCATTTCTCGAATCGCGTCCCGCAGACGATAGGACTTGATCCACGTATGAAGTTCGCGAATCGCTGTTTCCTGATCCTGCTGATTGAAAATCATGTCCGCAGTATCAAAATCGATTCCCACGAATCCCGCATCGACCTTCGAAACGAGTTCGCGGATGACAGATGCCGAATTGGTTTCGCAGGCAATACACAGGTCGATACCAATGTGTGAAGCAAATCGGACCAGATCATTCAGGACTTCACAGACGAGAGGGAAATTTCCTCCTTCTTCGGTCTGAATCTGTCCCGGATGGATAATGAGTATTGGCACTCTCAATCGACCGGCAAACTCGAGAGCCGATTTAATTTGTGAGACTCTCTGGTCAATAAATTCAGGTTCGGTCAGCGCATGGCGGGCGGGTAGTCTTAAGGAAGCAACTGAGAGATTGAACTCTTCCAAAAGTTTGCGGAACTGGCGATCGCCGGATGCGCCGAAAGATGTAGGTGTGATCTCATTTTGTACATCCAACTGCACCCCGCGCGCTCCGATTTGAGCGGCTGTTTTGATTGCCCGTTTGATCGGTAAGCCAAAGCAACGGGTAGCGACAGCAAGTTTAATTCGTGACATTCGTTTCCTTATGGGGCATTTCTACCTGAAATTCTAATTGCGTGAGATAATCGTAGTAATTCGGCCAACTGGCAAAGTTTATCTAACCGTTTGCAAAAAGAGAATGATATCTCGGGGAGAATAGAAAAGGATTGGAAAAACAGGGTTTTTCACCCAGTTCCTGATTGAGATTCGATCAAAAAATGGACGATCTTTAAGTACAGGAATCTTTATATTCAGGAAAGCTCCATGATACTGTCATCGTTTCTCACCTGCTACCTGGCTTTACTGGCTGGTTTACCCTTTGAGGGTCACCTGGTGGAAGATACGCTGCCGATCTTGTCTTTCTCGTTCGAAACAAATCAGGATTTGGACTTTGACGATCTACCGGATGACTGGTCTCGTCGCAAAGGTTCCGGATATCCCCAGTATGTTGAAGTGAGTATCGATCGAAACCAGGGGCGGAGCGGTCAGCAAAGCCTGCATTTCGGAGTGAATGGAGGGCATGCCACGATCTATTCTCCACCCGAGAAAATTGATTCTGATCATGCTTATGTTTTCCGAGGTTACATCAAAACTCAGAAATTAAAACATGATGCCGCTCTGGTTTCCATTTCATTTCTAGATCACAAACGTCAGCGCGTCCAGCAGTTTGTGAGCCGTCCGGTTTCAGGAACTCATCGAGGTTGGGTCGAGGTCATTTTGGGACCAATGACACCTAAGCCGAATGTTCGTTTCATTGTGATTGGGTGCCATCTCGCGCATAACAATCAGAAAGATATTTCAGGAGATGTCTGGTTTGACGATTTGTGGGTTGGCAGCTTACCACAACTGGACATATTGAATAATTATCATCGCCATTTTGTCGATCATTCGGCAGAAATTCGTGTCAGCAGCCGCATCAGTGGGTTGAATCCCCAGAACAAGTACCGCCTCGATCTGGAACTTGTTGACAGCATGGATCGGAAAGTGGCCGACTCTTCGCTGGAGTTAATGAAGGATCCGGAAGACGTTAAGGGGGTTGCCAACAGTCGTTTGCTGGACGGGAATAAACATACGGAAGTCTGGCGTCTGCAACCGATGGAATATGGGTTTTATGAGGTCAGATCAAAATTAGTGCGTGATAAGCAATCGATCCTGGCAAAGAAAACGTCGTTTGCGGTCATCGATCTAGCGACCCCCAGATCTCAAGGCGAGTTTGGCTGGACGATCTCGCAAGAAAATGATCAACTACCCATTAAAGAACTACCCGATATTGCAGCCCAGGCAGGGATTAACTGGATCAAATTTCCTTTGTGGAATGTAATGGCGTCTGAAGATCTTCAGCGTCCCAGCCGGATCGCAGAGATGCTGGATGCATTTTCAAACAGAAGTATTACGCCTGTTGGGCTGCTAAATCATCCTCCCAAAGAATTGCGATCGCAATTTGCGAAAGACTGGCAGGGGGTTAGCGGGATCTTTACAATGCCTGCCAGTTTCTGGTCGCCTTCACTGGAAGAAGTCTTTGCCCGCTATACATCGCTGGTCAATTACTGGCAACTGGGTGGCGATGATGACAAGAGTTTTATCGGAATGCGGAATCTCAATAAAACTCTGAAAAATGTGAAATCGCAGCTTGATCTCATTGGCCGGGATACACATGTGGGAATTCATTGGGACTGGAAGACGCCTCTACCTAAAAATACCATGCCAAACAGTTTTCTGTCGATCAACAATGATGAACGACTTTCGGCTGAAGAACTGGCCGGCGTTTTACGGAAGACCGATGTCTCACCGGGGGCAAGCCCGCGTTGGATCACCATCACTCCACTACCACAAGATGGATACTTGCCCGAAGAGCGGGGAATTGATCTGGCAAAACGCATGGTAACCGCGAAGTACATGGGAGCAGATGGCATTTTTGCTGACTCTGTTTTTGATGAGCAGCATGGCCTGCTCAATCAGAATGGTTCACCGACACTTCTGTTTCTTCCCTGGAGAACAGTGGCGTTGGCACTTCAGGGGGCGAAGTATCTGGGGGCTTTCAATATGCCTTACAGAAGCACAAATTATGTGTTTTCTCGAGATGACGAAGCAATTATGTTTCTCTGGAACGATGAACAAACAGTAGAAACCATCTATCTGGGTGAAGACGTGTATGCCACAGATGTCTGGGGAAAAAGAATCAATCTGGAACGTGATCCTGAGACACGGCGTCACAAACTACCGGTAGGGCCTGCTCCCGTAATTGTTCGGAAGTGCAGTAAGCAGATTGCTTACTGGCGACTGGCGGCCCAATTTGAAAAGGGGAAATCAAAGAGTGAATACGGTGGTCACGCTGATGCACTCGTCGGCAAGAACACATTCACACAAAGTATTCGCGGGAAAGCAGTGTTAAACGTTCCCAAGGGTTGGGAAGTGGAACCGAAGGAATGGGAATTCAACACGGGCACGGGGGAGGACTACCGGTTAGAAACATTTATGACACTGCCTTCCAATGCAAGCCTGGGTAAAAAAGATGTCTCGATCGATTTCGAAATCTTTGCAGAACGCAGGTATTCGATTCGCGTGCACAGGCCTTATCATGTGGGCTTGGGGGATATTGTGGTAAACGTGATCGATAAGAAAATTGAAGGGAATGTGCTGGAAGTAGAGCAGATCATTGTCAATAATACATCGCCGCTTGAGACCCTGCAGTTTCGTTGCAGCCTGTTTATTCCCAGTATGAAACGAATGCAGCGATTTATCACAGAGCTCAAACAGGGGCAGGATCGCAAATTGTATTACATTCCGAATGCGGATTCGTTAAAAGGGAAAGAACTCTGGATTCGGGCTGAGCAGGTCAATGGGCGACGGATTTTGAATTATCGCTGGATTGTCGGTGAAAGCTGGCAGAATCAGGCTCCGACTCCTCAGCAAGAGATCAAAGTCGAAAAGCCAATCATTCGTTGATGGAATTCAGCGTTGTCTCTGCAGAAGTCAGGCGGCGTTTAGATCTTCGTTTTCAGAATCGTTTGTGTCTTCGAAGGTTTCCAAGGCAGCTTCATCGATGGAATCTGATACCAATTCGACTTCATTTTCTGGAGTTGCTTCATCCATTTCGATTTCTGGCGCAGCCTTCACAACTTGTTGTTTCTTTTCGGGGCGAATTCGCAGCGTTTCCCCCATAGGCAAGTCATCCAGATTTTTCAGACCAAATATTTCCAGAAATTTTCGAGTAGACTCGTAAAGAAATGGGCGTCCCAGTGAGTCATCTTTACCGCCAATTCTGACCAGACCTCGATCCATTAACTGCTTTAGCATTTCAGCGCTCTGGACCCCGCGGATCGATTCAATATCTGCCCGGGTGATTGGTTGACGGTAAACCACCATCGCCAGCGTTTCCATAGCCGGTGCAGAGAGCTTGAGCGCTGCCTGCCTCTGATGGAGCTTATTCAACCAGAACGAAAACTGTGGTTGTGTCATCATCTGATAACCGGTGGCGACGCGTTTAATGTGAAACGCCGAATTGGTTGCAGTCAGGGCATTATTGAGCTGTTCAATGATTTCTTTTGCTTCAGCGGCATTCGCCAGCGTTGCCAATTGCGCGATTTTTCGTGTGGAGAGTGCCGTTTCGGCGACAAACAACACCGCTTCCACTTTGGCCATTTTCAGGCTGCGTCTGGTGTTGACTTCCTGCTCGGAAGCAAATTGCAACTGAGCTCCCTGCTGTTGACGTGTGAGAAAATTCCAGCGGAATGCGGTGGCCTGCTGGCAGGGGGGAGAGCAGAGAGCGTTTCCAGAGCGAGTCTGGTAGACGTTGAAAGGAGAAGGACTAGAAAGCATTCGTGGTTTACCGAACCGTAAAGTTTTGAGTATAGGTTGCCACTTTCTGGCTGATTTCGTCTTCCACAGTCAATTTCATGATGTGGGGGCCCAGTGAGATATTTCGCGGTATTTCAAATTTATAACTATGAAAATAATCTTTGCGTACATTTCGGCAGAGGTCTTCGGTCGTATCGAAGGGGATCTCTGCAACCAGATCTCCGTTGGTGCCTGCTTTAAAAATTTGGACTTTGGATTTCAAAAGCGTTCGATACATGCCATCGGCCGTCAGTTCGCTGGTGAAGTTTTCAATTTCCGAGTAAACCAGCACAGGGCGGCCTGGCGTGTATTCATCACGTTCAAAGCGTTCATAACTTCCAAAGCTGTTAATCTTATGACAGAAGGCAACGTTTTTCAGTTTTAGATTGGCTTTTTCCTGCAGACGGGCGGTTGCCTCTCTTAATTGCGCGACGGTTTGTGTTGCCCGGTCTGCCGGATCCGGAATGGCTTCATTGTCGAAATAGTTGGCCACCGCCCAGAAAGTTTGTTGCCAAAATTCCTGGTCAGCCGGTTCGATTCCGGGAATCGCTTCGAGTGCGCGTTCGTGCTGTCCTGCCATCAGGTACAACATTCGGAGGTAAACGTGCCGTTCAATAAAGTGTTGTTTTTCTTCGGGCGTTGATCCGGTTGGTAGTTGTGCCAGTTCCGCTTCTGCTACTGAAATGAGTTGATTCAGTTGATCTGTAGCAGGCACACCTGTTAATTCGGCAGGATTGATCGTCGGTACCGGATTGAATTCCGCTGGTTCCTGAACGGCTGGCTGCATTTGTGCAGATGCGGTCTCAAGAGGCTGAGGAGCAGCCCCATCCTGTTGGCCAATAATCGCCGTACTCGTGCGGGAAATTCCGTTCTGTAAGGCAGAAGTTCCTTGCTGGAATGCCGAAGAGAGTTTCGTTTTTAACGTACCCACAACGGGGATGTGATTCAGTCCCTGGCTGATGGTCTGCGATCTGGAATAGCCTTGTTGCTGAGTCGGGTTAATGACTGGTAATCCCGATTCCGTATTATTCGTGCCGATTGCTTCCAGGTTTCCCAGTCTCACTGGATTTGACATGGCATTCATTTGAGTGTTATCGGGCGACAACTGACCGGGGGGGGCCATCTGCTGGACGCTGGTTTGAACGACGGGCGATGGTGAATCTCCCGGTTGTGTGTGTCCCAGGCCGGGAAGACTCATTGAAGAAACGCTGGCGGGCTTATGATCTGCCAACTGGGTTTCCTGCTGCTGTTGCTCCATGCTGTTCATGATTCTCCGCGTACGGAGAATATTCCGGATCATATCCGGATCCACGCCTTTGAAACTACTTAAATATTGAGCGCGTTCTTTGGGAGAAGCATCTTTGAGTTCTTCGTTAATATAAGCCAGGAGTTCGACATTGTGTGTCGTCACCTTACCTGTTTTGGTTTTGGGTGCGGTCTCTTTATTTTTCTTTGTTGGTGCGTCGCTACTGGTTGAAGTTTTCTCCACAGCGGCGACTGCGGTCTCTTCTTTGGAAGCCTTCTTTGCTGAGGGCTTGGATTTTCCCCAGTTCCAGGGCGCAGTGGGGGCTCTCCAGGCCATCGTTTTCTGGCCTGATGGTGAAGCACATCCACTCATCAAGATTAAAATTAGAACAGCAGGCAGTACCGTGCTGAGCCGGAGTTGTTTCATTACGTTGCCCGGATCATTGGGGTAAAGGGCTCAATAAATAAGGACACACTACAGGTGCCGCGGACATTGATTTGGTTCAGGGGATGCATGAATCGGAACAAGACTGAGTCATGCATTAGTAAATGATGTGATAGGAGAGTGGGTTTTTTATGAAAAATCGCGAAATGAATCAAGATCGATTCAAGAAATCTGTTATTTGAACCGCAGGTTGGATTGAAGACCGTTACGTTTTTGTAAAACTTGTTGGTTTTAAGTGTTGTAAGTAGTTTGAATTAAATGGCTTACGGGTTGTGGTTGTGAGTCAGTCAGTCCGCGGATTCTTTTCTGGAATTCAATTTTGATGCGACTCCAAAAAAGTTGCCCCCTTTTAATTTCATATCATCAGTCCCCCAGGCAATCTTTTTATCCTGTTTGGCGAGCAGGGGGATATGTTTTGAACAATGGATGTAAGCCTCTTCGACTTCAACCATCACCCAGCGTTCTGGTTTCTTGCCATCATCGGTTGCAATGTCATCTTTGATTTCTTGAGGCGTGTCATCTGATACCAGGAATTCCGCGTTTTCGACAATGGATGCTTTCCCGTTGATATGCAGGCCTATGGTTGCTTTGAAGAAATCGAGGAACATCAATCCGATGTGTGGGTTTTCTGAAATGTTGCCGAGCGAGGCGAGCACGCCGTTACCACGGTATTCCGGGTAGGCAAGGTGTTTCTCATTCAGAATCCGCACAAAACCGGGATTGCCGGCACGAAATGAGCTATCGCATTCGCCTTTCGTATCGGAGGTGGCGATAAACAGCAGTTCCTGTCCTCGGATATATTCTTGCATCCGGGGATTCAGGTAGTCGATCATCTGCCGATCGTAGAAACTGTTGGCGCGTTTTTCTGTTCCGTAACGCTTCTGAAGTTCCCGCTCACCCTCTGAGCCGAAACCGGGTTCCTGATATTCCATTACTTAATCCAAGCATTCCTGGTTTGATACAGAAGCTGATCCGCGCTCGATACGGAATTACGGTAGTTCCCAGTTGCTGTCAAAGAGCTCCGCCCAGACAGTCTCGTTTTCATAGGTTCCGGCTTTTGATTTCTTAAACTGAATCACGGCGATGTCGCCCAGTTTGGGAAAGAGCCAAGAATTGGAAGCCCGGAAATCTTTTTCATGCATCGTGTGTCCAGAGTTGATGACTACATAGCGAACAGGATTCAACGGGTTCGGATAGATCAGAACAACGCCGTGATTTTTTGTGTCGTAGCTTTTTCCGTTCACCGTGATCTGGTCTTTGGTCCATTCGACAGGAAGGTCTTCGACCACTTTAGCGATCAAGGAATTCGAACCGGGATCACCGAATAGAATCAGGTTTTTAGCAGCGATGATTTGATCATTGACTTGCGTATCTTTGATCACGGGTACCTTTGCACGCAGCCATTTGTCGAATTCTTTTTCAAACAGCGACAGGACCGATTGTGACCAGGCATTAAGTTCAGAATTCCAGGGAGTGCCGGTTCCTGTGACGCAGACAAAGGGGAGTGTAAACGCATCATCGATCGGGCCTTGCAGGTTTTGTCGTTTCCGCTGGTTCGGATTTTCGATGAATGTTTTCGAGTCTTCATATTTGAGGACATCCCAGCCACTGTTACTTTTTACAAAATAGACCTGGGGCAAGAGGCCATCGGCGGCCGACTCAAGCGGAAGCAGTGTGCCATCCAGTTCGACTTTGGCAGCAACATTGCGGGCGAGAGAGAGGGCAGCGACATTTTCTGTCGTCAGTTGCAGGTTGCCTGATTCGTCATCGATACCCCCTTCGACAATCGTGGGCTCATACATTTCGTCAAGTTCTTCAATCGTCAGCCATTCGCACTCATTGAACTTTGGGGTAAACGTGATAAAGCGAATCTGTTTTTTTCCAGGCCAGGCAGGGCGACCTTGTTTGGAATGATTCAGCAAATCAGTAAGGTAATCCTGATAGGCGGGCATCCGCGACTGATGTGTTGCTTCCGGGCTGATATACAGCGAGATATCGATATCGTGTGCTTTCGCTTTCTCAACCATTCGGGTGCTTGAGACGAGCTGTTTGTCTTTGCCACCACCATACGTCACAACAGGCACGTCGGCGGCGTTCAAGGCGTAGTCGATCGAATCATAAATGTGTAGCGTTTTGTGTTGGTAGTGCGGGAGTTTTTCTTTGTAGTTTTGATATTGATAAAAGTCGACAAATCCGGCACCTGGTCCGACTCCACACCAGAGCGAAGGGTAATGCAGACCCAGATGCCAGGCGCCCGCACCCCCCATGGAGAAGCCGCGGAGTGTAATGCGTTTCTTATCAATCAGGTATCGTTTTTTAACATCGTCCATCGCCTCATGCACGTCGACTTCGCCGCTCCACCGCCAGCCATTATCGGTACGGCCAAAGGGTTCCAGGTGTAGCCATTCATGACCTTCGCGAGGTCCTCTGCGGTTCGGGTGAGCAATGAAAAATACTTCGTTGCGTTTCCCCCCGCGGCCGTGCAATTCTACATGGAGTGGCCAGCGATGACTGGACTTTTCTTTAAAGTCAGTCGGGATGGTGAGTGCGTAGGGTTGAACCGAGCCATCGACTTTTGAGTAGTAGCCGAAGATGACGGTTCCGGTTTGCTGTGTCCATTCTGGTTTGCCGATCTGGAGCTGCTGTGCGCGTGTCTGACCGGTTTCCAGAATTTGAAATGTATCTTTGACATATTGTGGTTTGTAAAATTCGTTATGTCGCAAGATCCATTCTGCGGCCTTCGCATAAACTTCGACATCTGCCAGAAGCGACTTTTTGATTTTGGGATTCTGCTTAAGAACTTTGATTTGTTCCTGCAGTTCCTGGAGCTGCTGTTCCAGTTTGGCACGGTCTCCGGGCGCAGGTTCTTGTGCCTGTAACTGTGAATTATTCGAACAGAGTGAAAGGCCAAAGATCAGGACAACAATAATCGGGAAACAGAAGAGACGCTTCATGGTGGAATCCTGATAATGAATAGGAGAGTTTCTCTACGAAACGAAACAGCAAATGACCGCCGGTCCGAATTTGGGCGATGATTGCATTTTACCAGAGCCGCCTGAGCGGGAAACAACAGAGCAGGCTCTAGAGTTACATTATCACGGATGGAAGGGCCAGGCAAGAGGTACGATGATCACGGTCAGGATCCAGACGATCAAAGTCAGTGGGCCTCCGATGCGGAGGTAGTCGGCATATTTATACCCACCAGGCCCAAAGACCATCATATTGGTCTGGTAGCCAATCGGGGTGGCAAAGCAGGCAGCAGCAGAAATGATGAGGGCGATCACAAACGGCATTAAACTGACATCAAGCGTTGCTGCTGCGGCGACGGTAATGGGAAAAAATAGAGTAGCAGTTGCTTTGGCGGTAATCAGGTTTGTGAAGATCAACGTGATAAATGATAAAATTGCCAGCACGATCAACGGGCTGTTATTTCCCATGCCGATGAATGTGGAAGCAATCAGGTCTGCAGCTCCGGATTTTCCAATTGCCTGGCCAATTCCCAGTCCTGCGGCGATGGTAATCAGCACGCCCCAGTCGATAGAGCGTTTGGCTTCAGTTGCACTGCAGCATCGCGTGGCCGTCATCAGTCCGGCAGCGACCATGGCTGCGACGAGCATTTTGACATTCCAGATGGCCACCATCACGATCATCGCCAGTAAGATCGTACGAGCAATCCAGGCCCGTTCGTGGCGCGGCGGGGTGGAGTCTTCGACCTGACTGACGAGGAAAAATTCACGGGAATTTCGTTGCTGATCGATGAAGGAAGGATGCGCTTCGATCAGCAGGGTGTCGCCGCGCTGGAGCTCAATGTCCCCAATTTTTTTATTGATCCGTTGACCGTTCCGTGCCACGGCGATCACGGCAGCATTGTAGTTGGAACGAAATTTTGCCGTGCGAATAGACATGTTGATGAATCGAAAACTGTCCGAGACAACTGCTTCAATCAGGCAGCGTTCGGAGCGGGGACCGGACAGTTTAAACAGCTGATCGGTAGCCGGTTTGAGCCCGGGGATTTTTTGCAGGTCGATGACCGATTCCACGACGCCAACAAACACGAGCTGGTCATTCGCGGCAAGACGTTCTTTGGAAGAGACGGCAGCAATTACATTATCCTGGCGGTCGATTTCCATCAGGTACATACCTGGCAGATGACGCAAACCGGCTTGTTCGATTGTTTTGCCAATCAGGGGGCAACCCGGTTCGACGATCATTTCGACGGTATATTCTCGCGGGTCATCCATGGGAGTGATGGCCGGCTTTCGTTCCGGGAGTAACCAGCGTGAAAAGACCAGCAGGTAAATCAGGCCGACAATCATCACGGGGATTCCAACCCAGGCAATTTCGAACATAGACAGGCCGGGGTGATTATCGTGATCCTGCAGTAACCCATCTACGACCAGCGTGGTGCTCGTGCCAACCAGAGTGCATAAGCCGCCGAGAATGGCTGAGTAACTCAAGGGAAGCATCAGGTGCGAAACAGAGATCCGCATTTTCTTGGCCCAGTCAGAAATGATGGGCATCATCATCGCAACAACAGGCGTATTATTGAGGAATGCACTTAAGACTGCTGAGGGGAGCATCACGCGTGCTTGGGCATCGGTCAGTGATTTAGGGCGGCCGAGCAACTGTTGGCCGGTAAAAGCAAAACCGCCGGTCTGGCGTATGCCTTCGCTGACAACAAATAGAAATGCAACTGTGATCAATCCTTCATTGGCAAAACCCTGGACGGCATCCCCTACCTGGATCACACCGGTGACTACCAGTATGGTAAGCCCTCCCATGAGAATGGTATCAGCGCCGGCACGTAGGAACGTAAGAGAGCCGATGACTCCTCCCAATACCAGGAACGTTACTACAATTTGCCAGTCCATGTCGGTTCAATATTCATAAACAGTACAAAGGCGAAAGCCGGAGACTATTCATTGATTGCAAGTTCACCCAGAGTTTTAATTAACTCCGGATGGAGAGGTCCGTTAGTTACGATAACTCCCTGATTGTTTTTCAATTCGTAGCCCTGATCAAATTCCAGTGGTTTACCGGTGATGTCGGTTACAGTACCGCCGGCCTCCTGCACCAGGAGCACTCCGGCAGCGTGGTCCCAGATTTTTTCGCGATAACCAACGCGCGTGGGCAGTCGCATATAAATATCAGCGTTTCCCTGAGCAACTACGGCATATTTGGCCTGGCTGTCGAGTCGCCGGGGTTCTTTCTCAATGTCCAGTTTTTCTGCAACCTGTTGCGAATGGCCATGTGAGCTGTGTCCCGATTCGACCGATTCGCAAAAGCGTGATTGCGTAAAGTCGGTGGTGGTGGTGACACGAATGGGAAATGCCGCCTGCTCCTGTTCCTGATTTAAGGGAATCGCAAAGGCGCCCTGACCGGCGACAGCGTAGTACAGTGTGCCGGTGACAGTTTCATCAATCGGGAATGGCATGTTGGGGCAGCCTAAGACGCCGAGTACAATCTTTCCGTCAATAATCAGGGAGAGTGAAACGGCATACTGTTCTTTGCGTAAAAACCCTTTGGTTCCGTCGATGGGGTCCAGAGTCCAGAAGCGACTGCTATACTCTTTGGCTCCCCCTTGATCGATCCAGCGGCAGACATTTTCAGGAGTGGTCTCCGAAATTTGTGCCGCGTTGAGTTCTGCCACAATCTTGTTCAGGAACTCACGGTTTTCTTCCAGACGCAGCTCAGCAGCGTCTTCTTCACCGATGATAGGGTCTTCTGGAAATGCCTCGTTGAGTGCCCGACAGATGACTGCCTGGCTACTGAAATCGGCAATCGTTACCGGGCTTTTATCTTTTTTCTCAAGTACTTCATCTGTGATTGCTGCTTGTACTGAGCGACAAATTTGAGAGGCCTGTTTGACCGCAGACAGAGCTATTTCTAATTCCTGTTGAAATGGTGGCGTCATAATAGTGCGTCATTTACTGAGCTGGTATTGCTGCAGTTTCCCAGAATTTGATGATGAAAATTCACTCAAGCCGTTATATGAGCGTTATTAGAATCAGGTCACAGCGGAAGCGTTACAGGTTCACTTGTTTCACAACTTTGCGCGACGGCTTCTGTAAATTCCATGTATTTGACACCCGTCGCAAAATCCGTATGGTGGACGATTTCTTCTCCACGGATGGCGCCGATAAACTCTGCCTCGACGCGCCAGCCTCCTTGTTCTTCTTTCGGGATCTGGAGTTCCTTCATCTGGTCTTCCCCCATATGGCCGACAAAGATTCTTTCTTCCGGAGTGAAGTGAACTTTAATCGTTCCATGGGCGCCATAGAGGTGGATCTGCAGGCCCGGGCCAAACAGAATCGAACCGCTTAAGTGGTAGATGGCATTTGCGCCTCCCTGAAGTCTGGTCACAAGTTGGACGCTTTCAGGAAGAGTAACATCAGCGTAACCCTGTCTGTGTGCAGAAGGACGCCGTGGCTCGAAAGTAGAACATTGAGCAAAGACCCGTTCTGTGGGAGGGACCCAGCGGCTTAAGGTCTCGTGTAATATTCCCATTGTCAGAACGTTGTTTCCACTAATTTCTTTATCCTGTCGCCAGTGCAATTTTTTGCTGTAGTCCCAGAAGGAGTCATCAGCTCCCAGCACGACGACTTCACGCAGTTTGCCCAGATATTTTTGAGAGACCAGCTTAATGACTTCCTGGTTGTATTTTAAGCCAAAGGGGCTGGGAACAATTTGTGCTATCAGATCCGGGCGAGCCTGAGAGACTTTGAGCATCTTTTGCGCTTCGGCCAGATTGCGTGCCATTCTTGCTTCGGTGAGAACGTGCTTGCCGGCTTCGAGGGCCATGCATGTGATATCACAATGCAGATTGGGCCAGGTTCCGATCATCACGGCATCGACTTCGGGGTCTTCGACCAGTTCCTGCCAATGAGCATAGGTCTGTGGAATGCCATATTTTCGGGCGACTTTTTCAGTCGACTCAGGTGTGGAATTCACAACACCGACGATTTCGACATCTTCAATCGCTTGAAATCCAGGAATATGGCGACTTTTCGTATTTGCCCCAGCACCAACAATTCCAATACGGATCGTTTTTTTTCCCATTAGTGTACGTCGTCCCGATATTCCAAGATGTTTTTCAGATTGAATGATAGTGGCTGGCTTTAAGCTTATTACCAGCGCATTTCAGTGTATCCGAAGATTCTAACGAGCAGAATTCTGGAGGACCATTCACACAAAACAAACAATTACAGGTTCCCCAAATTCTCATTGGAAATTTGTTGTTTTGTACCTGATTTAACACAACCGAGAGCGTTGGGTGCTGTTGTTATGTATATTATGCGGCGAATTTCTGCTGAGTTTCTGGCTGGATATGACTCAAGATGGATTCCGCAGCCTGGGCTGAAGCACCAGGGATCACGGTTTCATTGTAGAGTGACGTGAGTTTTGTGCGAGCTTGTTCCAGAGAAAGTGGTGTACTAAGCCAGTCACCGAAAATCGCAGAGATTTTGGCGACATCTTTTTCCGGCGATCCGACAGAGGGAAATTCCGGCATCAATTCTCGGTCCGCAATCAGATTGGGGAGCGACATATATTTGCAGGTAATCATCAGGTGGGCCATGAAATACATGCCCCAGTGGCTGCGGTAGAGTACGACAGCGGGGGTTTTTCTTGCCAGCAGTTCCAGGCTGACCGAACCAGAGACCATTAGACAGCAGTCGGCGGCTTCAATGATTTCCGAAGTCTTGTTCAAATAGAGCTGAATCGGCAGATTGGTTGCCTGTGCTTCCTGGATCAGATTTTGACAGAGTTCAAAATGGGCCTGTCTGTAGCAGGCAACTGGAAATGTGGCGTTGGGAAACTGCTCTGACAGTTGGCGGACCACTTGCAGCATGACGGAAAAATTCCGGGCGACTTCACTAGTTCGTGAGCCAGGTAAAATGCCAACGGTTTTTTTTTCAGGCTGCGCGAGTTCATTCAGAACATTCTGGTCTAATGCCTTGGATGCCACTTCGTCAAAGAATGGATGGCCGATGTAGTCGACTTTGACGCCTCGCGATTCATACCATTGTTTTTCAAAATTTAAACCGGAGAGAATGTAGTCCACGTTTTTACGAACGCGTCGAATTCTCCAGGGAGCCCACGCCCAGAGCTGCGGAGGCAGATAATAGAACACGGGGATGCCCAGAGCTTTTGCTTTTTTAGCGACCCACCAGTTGAAGCCGGGGAAGTCGACGAGGATGACTGCGTCGGGGCGCTCTGATTCGAGATATTGCCCGACTTGCTTGATCAGTTGAATGAATTTAAAGATCAGCGGCAAGACATTCAGAATTCCCATCACGGCATAGTCAGTGAGACGTACTTCCAAATGGCAACCAGCGTCTTGCATTTCCGGTCCGCCGAACGCGGAGAAGCGGGCCTCCGGACAGCGGTGGCGAATTTCCTCGATCAAATGAGCTGTATGCTGGTCACCGCTGGGTTCGCCCACTGAAAAAAACAGGTGCATTTGAAAGTCCTATCCAAGCTATTCACAGGCAAAAGGTGATTGCGATCACGGTGCCTCCATTCCACAAAAACGGTGTAAAGGTATGCGGAATAACCATTTTTGGTCAACCCCGTTTTCGGGTGATGCGTTTTGAGAGTTCGGGCGGGCCACAGGGATCGACTAATAAAAAAAGCTCCCTGAAAACTGGTTTCAGGGAGCTTGCTTGTATGTGTTTAGACGCACAATGATCGGCAATTCCTATTGGGAAAGAATTGCGTTCACTGTGCTAAGTAGAAGGGCTTAGCCTTCAGCGGCAGCAGTTTCTGGTTTTTCTGCTGCAGGTTCTTCAACAACTTCCAGTCCGGGGACGTTGATTGTTTTAATCAGAACGGTTGTGTATTTCTGGCGGTGTCCTGTGTGACGACGTGAATTCTTTCGGCGGCGAAATTTTTGAATTTCGAGTTTTTCACCTTTGAATTCAGGATTTACGACTTCCGCTTCTACTGTGGCGCCTTCGATTGTGGGAGCGCCGATGGCACTGGCTCCACCGCCGTTGGCTAGCAGAACGCTTTCGAAAGTAATGGCATCACCTTCGTTTGCTGTAGCACGGTAGTCGATTGTCAGGATCTCGCCTTCCTGAATCTTATATTGATGGCTGCCATCTTCGATTACTACAAACATCCTCAAACCTTCTTTTCTTCTACTCTTTGATCAATAAATGTGCTGAAGTCGGATTTGAAAATCAAAGTCAATCCGAGTCGTATTCAGAATCAATTGCGCAATGCCATTGATAGTATATCGTTAAACACTTTGTGCCTTTGCCAGTCAACTCGTGCCACGAGGGGAACAAAGCGCAGAACCTGTGCTGGTTACACGAATATCGAGCAGGGCATTGTAAGGTGTCACATTTGAAAATTCGAGTCAGAAACGACTAGAAATTCACTTCATTTCCAATATCGTCATAACAACGTGCGGTTAGATGTTCTGGTTCGACATCTGTACGCGCGTTGATTATGATTGAGGTTTTAGCAGATTCTTCCAGGTTTGTAATGTCTTTACGGCGTTTATTATTCAGGTAATTTGCAACGGTCTCATGTACATTTAGTATGAGCCGGGCAATATTTTTCTTGTTTACCGTGGTCATCAGCGTCCGCATGACTTCGATGGCCATACTTTCGGCTGTTTTTACCTGACCCGTTCCGCGGCAGGAAGGACAATCTTCATACATGCTTCTGCGGAGTGAGGGGCGAATTCTCTGGCGGGTCATTTCAATCAGACCAAAGGGGCTGATTCGTAAAACTTTAGTTCGTGCGCGGTCGCGTTTGACGAGATCACGCAACCGGCGTTCGACCGATCGACGATGTTTCTCTTCCCGCATGTCGATGAAGTCAATCACAATCACGCCCCCCAAATCGCGGAGCCTGATCTGACGACTGATTTCCTCGGCCGCTTTCATATTCACTTTAAAAGCAGTTTTTTCTGCATTGTCATCTGCGCGGTAATTCCCACTGTTGACGTCAATTGCGACCAGGGCTTCTGTCTGGTCAATCACAATCGAACCGCCGCCTTTCATGGGGACATGTCGATTCTGAATGCTGCAAATCTCATCATCGAGATCGCTGTTATAAAAAATCGGATCGTTGCCGGTATAATGTTTGATTCGATTGACGTGTTTGGGCAGCACGACTTTCATGAAATCGCGTGCTCTTTGATAGGCTGTGGCCTCATCGATATAGAGGGTATCGATTTCGCTGTTATAGATATCGCGAATCGTGCGAATCATCATGTCACTCTCTGAGTAAATCTCGACAGGAGTGGGTAGTTTTTTGATGCGACCTACAATTGTGCCCCACAAGCGGAGCAGGTAGTTCAAGTCTCGTTTGAGGTCATCTGCGCTTCGGTCAATGCCGGCAGTCCGCACGATGAATCCAAGCCCGGGCGGCGGAGCCAGTTGTGTGAGAATGGTTCGTAATTGTCGTCTGACGTCTTCGTCCGTAATTTTGCGACTGATGCCGACGCGTTGCAGGCCGGGCATAATCACCAGATAGCGTCCGGGGATACTGATGTAGGTCGACAGAGTCGGGCCTTTGTTGCCGATCCCTTCTTTGATGACTTGCACCAAAATTTCACTGCCACGTTTCAGGATTTCCTGAATGGGGGGTTTATTGGCCACGCTGCGTTCATTGATGCGGCGGCCTTTTGGATTTTTTTTGTCTTGCCCGGGTTTGCCGTTACCGTCACCACGTTCGGTGAGGTGTTTGTAGTACTGGTGTTCGATGTCACTGACATGCAAAAAGCCATTACGGCCGACACCAAAGTCAACGAACGCAGCCTGAATGCTGGGCTCAATATTGACCACTTTTCCTTTGTAGATATTACCTACCAGGTTTTCGAGGCTATTTCGTTCAACATACAGTTCTTCGAGAATACCATCTTCCACGATGGCAATTCGACTTTCCTCCGGTTGGAGGACATTAATCAGCATTTCCTTTTTCATGGAATACCCTTTGTCGTGTTGTTTCACGACGAATATTGTATTCCTCATCAGTCGCTGAAGAGACGGACATTCCAGGCATCGATTGGATCTTTGCCAGAAGTATGTCAGTCTGTAGTCTGCCGCAGAAATGGAAAATCCAGGAATGGGCAGATCTCTTGGGGTAGATTGTATTGCTGCGGTATGAAACCGAATGCACACAATCAATGAGAGATTTCATGATGCGACTGTTGAGTCGAATCATTTCCTGTGCGATGTCGTGAAGGAACTTTGATCCGGAAGTTGCTGGTTCTGGTTTGCTTACTTCGTTAGTCAGATCACCGGAAATGGCGCACAGCTCAAAAAGCGGGGCGCTCA
This sequence comes from uncultured Gimesia sp., assembly GCF_963976445.1. Classification (GTDB taxonomy): domain Bacteria; phylum Planctomycetota; class Planctomycetia; order Planctomycetales; family Planctomycetaceae; genus Gimesia. The sequence goes on from NZ_CAXBKP010000003.1 coordinate 238,689, forward strand.
TCGTGGTAAAGCGAGGTGAAGAGCAGGTGGTTCCAACAAGTAGGGAAGTCCCTCGTTGACTCTGAAAATGTGACATGATAGCTGTAGCATTCCACCGTAAGGCGACAATTGCCGTCTTGCTGATTGTTTGCTGTAAATGATCAGGTGGTTTGTTCATGCGGTCATGGGTGTGAAGCAGCGGGATGCGGGAACTTCAAACTTGCTGGATCTGAGATACCAGATTTGTCTGATGGATTTTCCATTGCATTCCCCTGTTTTGCTCACACCTTGTTCGTTTCAGGGCCAGGAAATGATTTTACAATACATTTCGTCTTGATTGAATTTGTTCTTACTTGATCCATTCACCACCGAGGTGAAATAGACGGCAACTGGCTGGTTTCATTGAAGCCAAGTAAACCAGTTGCAAAATGTAAACGTTAAATTGTGATGACGAATGCTGATTGAAATACAGCGTTCATCCGGAAATCAATATGTTCTGTCTACTTGAGGTTCAAAGAATATGCCGTTCCGTAACCCAATTTGGTTACATGGGGAGTTCTTCATCAAACAGATCAGGACAAATTTTGTACAGTTCTCCTCTTAAATAACTTTCTACGTCACGGGCAACGTCGATGGTCATCGCATGTGCGGCGATTTCCTCTGCCCGCTCTATTGTCAGATGTCTGATTACTTCTTTTACTTCCGGAATCGCCAGTGGAGTGGCACTGATCTGTCGGATTCCCAGTCCTGCCAATAATGGAATCGACTTGAGATCAGAGCTCATCTGGCCACAGACGGTGACCGGTATATTTTTCTTGTGAGCCGCCTCCACAACCATTTTAATCAGCCTTAAAATCGAAGGATCTGAAGAGTTGTATAGAGACGATACCGCGGGATCAGATCGATCCACGGCTAGAGTATACTGAATTAAATCATTTGTCCCAATGGAGAAAAAGTCAACTTCTTCTGCAAACTCTTCTGCCAGGAGGGCTGCTGCGGGGACTTCAACCATCATTCCAATCGGGATATTCGGTTTGAAGTCGACTCCCCGTTCTTCGAGGTCTTCCAGAACGTCACCCACGATCATTTTAGCCTGACGCCATTCCAGCAGGGTGGAAATCAGTGGGAACATAATTCGTACATCCCCGTGTACAGCTGCCCGAAAGATGGCTCTGAGCTGGGTTTTAAACAAGGGTAGGTCGCGCAGGCTTAACCTGACGCTTCGCAGGCCTAATGCCGGGTTCATCCCTTCTTTGGCCAGATGTCTGTAGCCTCGGGGGATTTTGTCTGCGCCCAAGTCGAGGGTTCGAATGACAATCGGCCGATTTTGAGCCGCTTGAACGACGCGGCAGTAAGCATCGTAGTGAACTTCTTCTGTGGGTTCGGTATTGGACTGGAGGTACAGGAATTCGGTTCGATACAGGCCAATTCCATCCGCACCCCGTTCCCGGCAGTGTTCCACTTCATTGGGAAATTCAATATTCCCCATGACGTGGATGCGGGTTCCGTCCTTTGTTTCAGAACGAATTTTTCGACGGGATGCCAGTCGAGCGGCCATCGAACGTTGGCGTTCTCCCGTGTTTTTATATTTTGCGAGCGTTTCTTCATCGGGGTCGATGATGACTTCGCCGTTATTGCCATCGACGATGACCATGTCACCACCGGAGATGTCCGAGAGAAAGTCACCCAGACCAACGACAGCCGGAATTTCCAGTGCCCCGGCGAGAATCGACGTGTGGCTGGTTCGGCCGCCAACCTCAGTAGCAAAACCGAGCACGAATTCTTTGGCGAGGCCCGCTGTTTCACTGGGGGTCAGGTTATTAGCCAGAACAATAATCGGCGTTGTCAGATTGGAAAGTTCTTCGCGTTTCTCACCCAGGAGCTGTTTCAGGAGCCGTTTTTCGAGGTCAATAATATCACTGGCTCGTTCTGCCAGATAGTTATCACCCAGATGCTGGACTAGCTTAGTATAGCGGCGGAAGACACGGCTGGATGCGTGTTCCGGGGAATAGCATTTTTCGCGAATCAGAGTTTCAATCTCTTCCCGCAATCGAGGTGATCTGACCATTTGCAGGTGTGCAGCAAAAATCGCCCCGTATTGTTCTCCGAGTTTGTCTGAAGCGAGCCGTTCATTTTCAGCGATTTCTTCACAGACCGCATCCATGGCAGACTTAAGACGTGCAATCTCTGTGTCGATGACATTGACGCTGACGAATTGTCGCGGAATGCGAAAGTCTTCCGTCCCCAAAATGAGTGCGGGGCCGAAATTTACTCCCGGAGAAACTGCAATTCCACGTTTAACAAGCATTCAATTAGAGCCTAATATGGCGCTTTCAACAGACAGGCAACCGGTGAGAATCCACTCGGTCGATGTGTACGGGGGTTATTCAGATGGATCAGACGTTTCTTCGAATTTTTTGTATCCTGATTCAAAAAACTGAACGATTTCTTCCATGAGTTTGCTGGCATCTTCTCCATTTGCCTCTAAGACCAGTTCGGTATCAGGCATGGCCTTTAATTCCAGTAAGTCATAGACTTCTTTGGCATTTCCCGTCTGATCCCCGTTTGAAATTTTCAATTCGCAAGTGGAGTCACGTGCAATTCTGACAATTTCTGAAATCGGACGAAGATGCAGCCCCTGTTTCATTTTGACAGTGACAATCTGACGGCAAACAGATTCTTGCATGGCACTAATTGATAACTACTCAAGCAGCCTGAAAAACAAACCAAGTCTCATGCAGGAATAATGGTGTTTTCAGTAAGATTTCGTAATTACCCCTTTCCTCTTTATCCGACTAGAAATGAGCCAGAGTCGAGCATGGCTTCTGGGACTCAAAATAAATTGTCGGCCTTGGCGGCAAGTATGGGCTGAATTCGAACAGGTTCTCCCTGACTTTTTATGTCCAGGTACTTAATCCAGCTGATTGCTGTCAGCTTCGTTAAGTAGTTCAATAATATCTTTTACGTTTTTGGATTGTCGGAGGAAATTACAGAATTTTTGATTCCGCAGGTGACGGGAAATATTTTCCAGCCCGCGTAAGTGATCTCCCGGACGATCCAGAGGTGAAATTAGCAAAAACAAAATATAAACATCCTCACCGTCGAGACTGGCGAAGTCGACACCTTCCGTAGAGAGGGCAACTGCGGCGGTCAGGTTTTCTACGGAAGAATGTTTGGTATGAGGGACGGCTACGCCATTTCCGATACCGGTTGAACCCAGCTCTTCTCGTTTGAGAATTGCCGAGACGATACCTTCCTCATCTTCAGCCGAGATGCTGCCTGCATTTTTCAGGCTGGCGACCATCGTGCGGATTGCTTCTTCTTTGGTTGTTACATTCAATTCCGGAATGATCGCATCCGAAACCACGAAGTCTGTTAACTTCATGTATTCTTTCCTTCTAACTACATCTGCAAAAAAAATCATTGTCTGCGGTCAAGGCGCATGACGTTGTTGTAAATTGTAACAGCTTGAAAAACGAAGAATGAGGGGCTTTATTCCAAGCTGATCACACATCATTATATTTAAGACAGTATTTTATCTATCACTCTGTAAAAGCAATTGAGGGTTTGGAAATTACTCAGATTCCGTTTCTGTTTCCGCTTCCGCAATGCTGTTTTCCGCGATTTCATTCAACGGAAGATCACGGCGGTGGTCCTGAATCTTTTGCTTATATTTTTTGATTTGTTGTTCCATTTTACTCAGTGCGGAATGAAAGTTCGGTTTGACTTCATCTCCTTCCGCATGGGCAACAAAATTATGTTTGTGTTCTGCATCAACGAGAATTTCGACGCGATTCTGGTTTTCACCCTGATCGATCGTTACTTGAATTGCAGTTACCCTCTCAAAGTACGTCAGTAACTTTTCAGACTTTTCAGTAATGTAATCGCGGAGACTATCTGAAACACTGCCATGACGACAAGTAATCGCAACTTGCACGGACTATTCTCCTGTAAAAAAAACTACTCACGCTGTGTATACGTATGTGAGCTTGTCTGGGTTCAGCAAATAGGATGATGCTAACAGATTCTAGCTCGCCAGGTCCAGCAATACCAGTCACTAATTCTCAAGCTTCAGGTTCAAACATCAGGACCTTTTCCTCCTCTGCTGGAATGGATATGATTCTAGACAGGCAGAAAGAGGAGTCGGATGTGCATGGTACAGGTGTTGCGAGTAAAGTTTCTATTGCGCCTTTTTTGTGTCACATCGGCAATATTACTCGAAAGCTGCCTGATTTTAATGGATTATTCCGTCTTTGTGATAGAAACTATTGATAGAACATTGAATCTGCTGTCGGAGGCATAGGACTTTAACGACTGCAAAAGTCGGTCTTGCTCTGAATAAAGAGAAAATATCCTTGTTTTGCCTGGTTGGTCTTGTTTTGGGGCTGTCAAATTCAGTGTAAGCTGTTGCTTTCGCAGACTGGTCGTAGTCTTGGACTGAGAGTTCTGACTCGGATCAGTGTGTATTCCAAGTTGAGTTGAGAGGTAAAATAGTAGCAATGCCTACTTATGTCTACGAAGTCATTAAACCGGACGGTACGCCGGGCGAACGTTTTGAGGTCATTCAAAAAATGAGTGATCCGATTTTGACGACCCATCCTGAGACGGGTGAGGCGGTACACAAGGTGATTACGGCAGTCAATTTTTCTGGAAAATGGTCGGATGCGGAAGCGAAACGCACTATAAATGATGATAAGCGTCTGGGAGAACTCGGTTTCACCAAATATGTGAAATCGTCAAAAGGGACGTATGAAAAAAGGGCCGGTGATGGTCCAGACCTGATTTCTGCAGATTAGATTTGTTATGAATGTTTTAAATGACAGACGGACGTCATTGATTGGGCCGCCTGATTGAAGCTTGACTGAGAGTCCTGTCTGTTGAGGGAGATATTTTTGCTATGAATTTACAGCACGCGTATTTTGTTTTGATGTTCATGTTGGTTTGTGGAGTCCCGTTCCAGGGCAAAGCAGAGGAGCAGGCAGCAGCAGTTCAAAAGAAATCAGAATATTCCAACGTTCAATGCGAGGGAACCTATCCACATCATCTGCAGGGAATTTGCATCGATGGTCAGGGGCACATTTTCTGGAGTTTTACCACAGAGCTGGTCAAAACGAATGCGGCGGGCAAGGTTCTGGTGAAAATTCCTGTGGGAAATCATCATGGCGATCTCTGTTTTCAGGGGGGGAAAGTTTTTGTGGCCGTCAATTTTGGCGATTTCAATAACCCCGAGGGAAAAGCAGATTCATGGGTTTACGTGTATGATGCAGAAAAATTATTGCTGATTGCCAAGCATCAGACTCCCGAAGTGATTTATGGTGCAGGCGGCATTGCCGTTCATGAGGGCAAGTTCCTCGTGGTTGGAGGTTTGCCGAAAGACATCAATGAGAATTATCTGTACGAATACGATCAGAACTTCAAATTTGTCAAAAAGCATATTTTGAAAAGCGGTTACACTTTGCTGGGAATTCAAACTGCGGCGTTTGCAGACAACCAATGGTGGTTCGGTTGTTACGGAACCAAGTTGTTAAAGGCGGATACCAGTTACCAGTTTCTCGCAAAATTTGATCTCGAGTGCAGTCTCGGGGTTGATCGTATTAACGATAAGCTGCTGTTGATTGCCCGTGGTGGCAAGGAAGGCAAACTGCATACAGGTCGTGTGCTATTGGCGGAGCCCAGTGAAAAACAGGGTTTCATCATCCGTAAATAGTCGCCGATCTTCCTGATTCAGGACGCATCGAATTTAATCGGCTTAACAGGTTAGCGTCCTCCTCCGCCTCCCTGTAGATTGGAAGCAGCCAGCCCGAACAACGCACCTTCCAGCAGGTGACGTTCCACAAATGCTGCGATTGCTTCTGATTTGGTGTATTGCAGAATTACATAGTCGCCGGGTTGAATCAGCACGCGTTGACTGGGGTGACGCACTGCTTCATACAAATCAACTTTGATCGGCAGTTGCGTTCCATTGGGGAGTTGCCTCAAGATGATGGCGTTACTGGCACTGATAGTGACATCCTGATTCAGTGCAGAAGGACCGCCCGTAGATTTATTAGACCCTCCGGACTGCGATGCTTGCGCGATGGAAATTGCCCCCAGAATGTCTAGATCGTAATCGCGAGGAAGCGTGTATTGTCCGCCACCCAGTAGGCCGCCGGTATAGAAAATTTCTGTGTCGCGTGACTCGATAAAGACAACATCGCCATCATGCAGAATGATTTCGTCTTGTGTCAGATGTACCTGTTCGCCCGGACTCAGGCGAATGGGGATTTTGATAATTCCTGAGCGCTGCATTGTCGAGTCATTGTTCACCGTCGGCGCCATAAGGTCACTGGAATAGAAACCGCCATCGGTAGAATAGAGTGGCTGACCGACTTGGAATGCGGTATCACTTGGCAGTGGGGATGAGTGTGGAATCGGTGTGTAAGTGTCGGACACCTGTTGAATGTTCTGGGGGGGGCCGGCATTTTTCGAAGTGGCAGAGCCTGTCTGGATAGGTTGCGGGCAGAGGGGATTATTCATGCCGTGGGCGGCGCCGCGAATGATATAGATCGAATTTTCTGCATCCAGGCCGGGTAAGCCTCCCGTTTCCGCCAGGGCGTGCAGGATATCGTTGTTGTATGCGGGTAAGTTAATCACACGCCCGGTGCCGCGTTTGGATCGTCCCACGTTTAAGTTGCCGACGGTCGTCCCCACAATGTCATTGGCATTTTCCTGGCGAATGACAAGCACCCGGTAGGAACGTGGTCTCTGCAGACTGATCAGGATGCGATCGCGGCCTTCGCGGAGGATGCTCTTTTCTGTCGTATATTTGCGGCGGATTGTTTCTTCGAGCTGGGTCAGCGTCAAACCACGGGCAAAAATGTTTCCGATGAGCGGGAGTGAAATTGTACCATCTTCACGAATGGGGATCGGGTAACCAAGGGAAGGGGCGACTTCCTGTGACTGCGGAAAATGAACTGGAGGCACATCTTTAAACTGGCCTAGAACGCCTTCGATATAAACTCCCAGGACGTCTCCCGAATCGAGCAGATAATGTTTCGGCGCTGGCTGTCGTAGCAGAGAGAGGTCGATCGTTTCCTTGCCGGAGCGCACTTCTCCCTTGTATTCCGTCGGCAGATATTGAGCGGGAACTCCCTTAAGCGGGTGAATTGCAGCGCAGCCGTTAAAGAGCAGAGGTAACAACAGCGCGCAGAGAAGATGCCACTTGATTGCGGGCATTGCTTTAAGGTGTTTTAGCATCCTACTCGAACCTCTCAATTCGATAACTGCGTTGTTGAATTGTTGCGACATCCTGTCGTTTATTTCCTTTGAATGAGTTTTGGCTCAGAAAATACTCTGGTTCTGTTGCTATCGGTTCTGAATTAATACCTGTTAATGACAGGCTGACTCTTCGAAAAACGAGGCAAGCGTTGTCTGTTTGTTTGATCCAGTTGCTGGTATTGCTTTGAAGGTGCTTTGCGACTGGGTAACTGTGTATGGCTTGGCGTATAAGGATACGACTGTAATGAGTACGGACTCGGTGGCGGATCATCGTTGATATAAGCCGGCGGCGCCGGTTTACCGATTTCCGGCTGATGGCGTTTCAGTACCGGAGCAGGAATTGTCCTCTGCATATGTAGTGGCGGTTTCGGCGCTACAATGGGAGGCTGACTGCGAGGCTGCTTTGGTGGCAATACCGGTTGCGCCTGTGGTGGCACTCTTTGGGGTATGGTCTGTGTTGGTCTGGGCTGACTGTGTTGTGGAACCGGCGGTGCGGGAGGAGCCGGTAAAGACAGGGGATGCTTCGGTAGTGTTAAGTTCGGTGGCTGTGAAGTCTGGTTCTGGTACGGCGTGCTCATCGGCGCTGGCTGTGACGCTTGAGGAGTTGGCTGCGTCAGGTGACTCTCCTGCCTGTAGGTTGTATTTTCATCCCAATGGTCGGTGGCAGGTTGATTCCAGTCCAACTGAGAGTAGGGGGTGGCGATTTTATTATAATCGTAGCGTCCATCAGCAAGGGCATGCTCGGCACCCAGTTTATATCCAGTGAACCATTGTTGTATTTCCAGATAACCTTGTGGCGTTCGGTAATGAGCGGCCCAATATTCTTCTGGTGGTACAGGAGGGACTTCGCCAGAGTCACCCAGGGCTATATCAACGTAAGCTTGCTGGTATCCATCGCGAAACGCTTTAGATGGTTTGTCTTTGCAATTACAAGCCATTGTCTTCAAGGACCGCTTGGCGCACTTTCTGGCCGCGTGCTTGACCACATACTTATCCAGGTCTGTCTGATACCCTTCCAGCGATCGATAAGGGTGCGGGGAATATTTGTCATGATGAAACAGAAAGCTCTTTTTAACACGGCAGGAGACGGTCGAGCACGTCTCGTCATAATCACCGTCTGTGTGAGCGCAACCCGGAAGTTCAATCAGAATCGAGATGAGAAATGTGCAGAACAGTAACCGCGATCTTGAGATGATCTCAAGAAAATAAGGACTGTCTATTTGTGTTTTGGAATCCACTAGTTAGCCACCGTGCGCAGATTGAGTGTTAATCGATACGCTTGGTTTATCGGGTTGGCATGATTGGGGCGTGTATGGTTTTTCGTGTCTTGCGGGTTATAAGGGGGCGTAAGACAGATAGAATCGTTGGATATTCAAATATCGAATTAGTCAGCGTATTCCGCAGGGTTTGGCTGGATTGCCTGCATTGACGTAAGGGGCTGTCATGCAAGGGCGAAAGTGAAGTGGATCGGCAGAATCTGCCGCTTGAGATTACTCTGCAGCGAAGTAGTCTTTTAGGAGTCGATAGACCCGATTGGCACGTTGCTGGAACAGCATCGGTTTTTTGACCCATCCGAGTGGTGAAATTCGGATCATGACGTCGACGCGTGGCGTTGAACTGCGGCCGTTTGAGTTTGTTTTTTTAGCAGCACACCCGAATTCGACTTCGACTTCGACTGGTTTGCGATCATCGGTTTTACCCCAGAAGGGGAGCAGACCTGATTTTCCGAGTTGCATTACAGCCCGGTTCGTGTTGACTTCCGTCAACTTCGCATTATTGTCGTCCACAAAGCCGCCCAGCTTATAAACGATGATGTCAGATGAGATGAGTGCCTGGAATGTATTTTCAAAGAACATTTCATCGATGGTCTTCTCTACCGAATCGTTGATGGGATCGATTCCGGTCAATAACTGGTGGCCTGTTAACGAGCAAACCTTATTGCGGCCTGTTTCTTTGGCACGATACAAGGCAGCATCTGCGCGGCGGAACAGACTTTCGACGGAGTCGCCCTCTTCAACCTGAGCGACTCCGAAGGAAGCGGAAATTCGCGTTTTTTCCAAGTGATCAATCTTCAGATTGCTGATTGCCAGTCGCAGGCGTTCTGCTTTTTTTGCTGCATGTTCCAGATCGGTTTCAGGGCAGAGAATCACAAATTCTTCCCCGCCATATCGGCCGACCAGTTCTCCTGAGTAGGTTTCATGCTGGAATAAACGGGCCAGTTCGATCAGAACTTCATCACCCACCGAATGTCCGTACGAGTCGTTGATATTTTTAAAGTGATCGGCGTCGATAAACATCAGGCTCAACGGTGCGGGATCGGTTTCTTTGTTGACTCTGCTGAGCATGATTGTCAGTTGCGTTTCCAACTCGCCGCGATTGGCAACGGACGTCAAAGCGTCCATACTGGCTGCCTGTTTGAGATCATTGAATTCCTGAGGTCGTTTCAAGCCACGGGACAGGTCTCGATATATTTCCGCGACGCCCACCAGATGGCCATCTTTTCCGAACATGGGAACCGACTGAACTTCAATATTAATCAGACGGCCACCAGGACGCTCCAGCATGAATTCCGTGGTCATCGGCTTTCCATTGGCGATGACTCGATTCATGGAGCATTCAGCCGTGGAGAGGCTGGTGCCTTCCTTGTTGGTTAAGGGCAGGCTGTTAGCGGTCCAAGCTTCGCCCAGGATATCGATCGCCGGGATTTCGGTCAGTTTTTCCAGACCCGGACTGAACAGGACAAACTGAAAATCAGCATTGACGATATAAAACCCATCGTACAGGCTCTCAATCTGAAACAGATATGAGAAAATGTTGTTGATCAGGTTGGCTTCCTGTGCTTCCTCTTCACTGAAAGGCTTCGGTTGAAAGAGCCGATTCACTTCGAGGAGCGCATCGTGGAAGGCGTCTTGTTCGTTCTGTTCCCAGCGTGAAAGCGCACAGACAATGTTTCCGTCAAATTGGGTACCAGCGGCCTCCATCAGGATGGCCATGATTTCATCATGTTTCTTTCCGGCTCGATAGACCTGGTCGGTCGCCAGAGAATCATAGGCATCTGCAATCGCCAGGATGCGTGCGCCTTGATGCACGTCGCTGCCAATATATTGAAAACCGTTGGTGGCACCGCTGAAGTGGTAGCGGGTTTGTGAGAGAATGGTCAACACTTCGTGGTCGGTTCGGCAGGCTTGCAGTACATCCAGGCCGATGTTGTGGTAATGTGACATCAGTTCAATTTCATCTGATGTCAGTTTACCAGGCTTGAGCATGATGTGGTCTGGGACACCGATTTTTCCGATGTCATGTAGTAGTGCGGCAATTTCCAGCCGTTTGAGATGAATTCCCTCCCAGCCTAAATTAGTGGCGATTCCTTTTGCCAGGAATGCAACGCGCCGGGAGTGACATAATGTAGAAGCATCGCGGGCCTGCAGTGCGGTGAGTAACTTGCGCAGGTGTTTACGCGAAATAACCTGATCGACGAAATCAGTTTCGCCTGATTCCAGCGAGAACACTTCCTGTTCAGTAGAAAGGGCGATGAGTTCCTTCAGGATCTGTGAAGAGCCCATATTATAGCTGCCATGCACAGACTGCTGCTGTGGCACGGAATTACTATTTGCTATGAGAGGACTGTTCATCTTGCGACCTTAACGCGGGTGCGAAAATCGAATGGAACCCTGATACCGTTCGTTACGAACAATACGGTTTTCTTTTTCGCGCCACAAAAAATCTGATTTATCGCAATGGCTTTGTCTGGAGACGATTTTTTTAAGATCAATAGCGAGTTTATATCACTGGGGAGTGAATTTATTCTCGTGTCCAAATAAAGACATAGTTACTGGGAGCATTTTTAAAACATTGATGTCTGTCTGGCGTTGATCATACAACTCCATGAATACACCAATGTGGGTAGACTACATTTACACTAGGTCGCGAATGAAGGTTGTCAAATTGCAACATGCAGAGCAACTGCGGGAACTTCGAGCTCAAAGCCTGATAGTCCGGGTGGCATGTTCGTGGTGAAGTTGACGGTCGTTGCGGCTGGGGTGCTTGTGCTGATTGTGGGGGCCGCTTGTGGTCCGTTCGGTAGCATCAGAGAGCAGGCTTACCGATTAAATTCCACTGTGGCCGCATTGGCTCGGGATTGGACGATTTGCCCCAACGATTCGTATTCGTCGTGCGGGATGCGTTCCGCTGGCCCTGTGATCGTGAAGGCGGCGATCGCGATGCCATTTCGATCTCGAATCGGAGCTGCGATGCAGCGAATGCCTGTCACTCCTTCTTCACGGTCAATCGCATAGCCGCATTGACGGATCAGATTCAATTCGTTGAGAAACGCACGTTTTGACGTAATCGTTTGAGGAGTGAAACGTTTGAAACGAATCCGGTTGACCAGATCCTCGCGCTCATTTTCCGGTAAAAACGCGGCGATGGCTTTTCCGGGAGCACAACTGTAGCACGGGGCACGGGCACCGATCTCCGCGGAATACTTGAAGGCATGCCGCGCCAGCAACTGTTCAATGATCACGATCTCTGTATCGATCAGACAGCAGAGTTGTGTGGTCTCGCCGGTCATGTCGCGCAGTTCCCGCATCGGACCAATCGCACATTCCGATAGAGGGCGGTCCTGAACGCTGGGAGGGATCAACTGCAGGAAACGGTTCGTGAGGTAAAACTTTTTCGTCGCCAGGTCGCGCGAGACATAACCCATCTCTTCCAGCGCTTTTCCAATCCGTAACAGCGAGGCCTGCGGAATTGAAAGTTGTTCACTGAGTTCGCTGAGTGTGCAGCCATGCGAATGTTTTGCCAGATATTCGAGCAAGGCAATGCCCCGCTGCAAGCTGGGAGAGGCGGCTGCATCAGTTTTCGGAATTGTTCGGGGGACGCTCATTGTTGTTGACTTCATATATGAAATAGGTTTCAATAGTGAAATATGGTATGAGGCCAAGACACGTGTGTCAACCTCATCAGCATGGAATTGATAATCAGCGATAATGCAATACTCCTTTCAAATCGAACGGCAGCAGAAAGAAACTTGCTATGCGCGCAGGCGAAAAACTTTGGATGGTTTTGACGGTGGTTCTTTGGCTGAATTTTGCCGAGATCGCTTCGGCAGAACAGCGCTTTCAAAATAAAGCAACGCAACAGGCCGACTTTGACCACGTGATTGCTCCGTTAATTGCAGCTCGTTGCCTGGACTGTCATGCGGGCCTGGATCCCAAAGCCGGTTTCGATTTTTCGCGTCGAGCGGCTGCGTTTCAAGGGGGAGAAGGTGGTCCTGCACTGCAAGCGGGCAAGCCCGATGAAAGTTTGATCTGGCAGTACATCGAGTCAGATGAGATGCCTCCCGAACATCCACTCTCTGCAGATGAGAAGCAGTTGTTCAAACACTGGATCGAGGCCGGGGCACCGTGGGGCACCGATCCCATTGATCCATTCAGCAAAACAACTAAGAAGCGAGGCGGCTACGACTGGTGGTCGCTGCAGCCGTTGCGAGAGGTTACTGTTCCTCAGGTCCCAGACAAACAGGGGGTTCGCAATCCGATTGATGCGTTTGTACTGGCGCGGTTGCAGGAGCATAGCCTGCAACCCCAGTCCCGCGCTGATCGCAGAACCTTAATTCGTCGTCTCTATTACTCGGCCATCGGTTTGCCTCCCGAGCCGGAAGAAGTCGAAGCGTTCGTGAACAATTCCGCGCCAGATGCCTATGAAAAACTGGTCGATCATTTGCTGGCGTCGCCGCATTACGGGGAACACTGGGCACGACACTGGCTGGACGTGGTTCGCTTTGGGGAGAGTAATGGTTTTGAACGGGATCAGCCTCGCACGAATGCCTGGCATTATCGGAACTGGGTGATTCAGGCGTTCAATCGAGATTTGCCCTACGATCAATTTGTACGGATGCAACTGGCCGGCGATATGCTGGAGCCCGACAACCCACAGGCAGTCATCGCGACCGGTTTTCTCGTCGCCGGCGCACATAATACCGTTATCCCAGCCATTAAGGAGATGCGGGAAACGATGCGTCAGGATGAACTGGAAGATAAAATTGGAGTGGTCAGCCAGACGTTTCTCGGTTTGACGGTCAATTGTGCCCGCTGTCATGATCACAAATTTGATCCGATCAGCCAGCAGGAATATTATCAGATCGCCGCTGCTTTAGCGGGCGTCGAGCATGGTGAACGTGATCTTCCCGATCCCCGGTATAAACAGACACAACAACAGTTAGCCGAACGCGGGAAGAAACTGCAGATGGTTCAGGCGACCCTCATTGAATTGGATACTCAGGCTCGTCAGCGTGTAATGGCCAGTCGCATCACGCAAGACAAAAGCGATGCACCAGTAACGATCTCATCTCCGGTTGCGGCCTGGGACTTTCAGAAAAGTATTCAGGATCAGGTGGGGGGCTTAAAAGGGACATTACTTGGTTCTGCGAAACAGACCAAGCAGGGGCTGGTGCTGGATGGAAATCAATCCTGCCTGAAAACCGAACCGCTGAAACAGCATTTGAAAGAAAAGACGCTCGAAGCCTGGGTGAAACTTTCAAACCTCGATCAACGTGGCGGAGGTGTGATGAGCGTGCAGACGGTAGACGGAGTTCTGTTCGATGCGATTGTCTTTGGTGAGCAGCAACCGGGGCACTGGCTGTCAGGCAGCAATAATTTCAGCAGAACAAAATCGTTTCAGGGAGTACCGGAACAAGACGCCGCTGAAAAAGAAGTGCAGATTGCAATCGTCTATCACGCCGACGGAAAAATCGCCGCGTATCGCAATGGGACGCCGTATGGGATCGCTTACCAGTCACAACAGCTACAGCCATTCTCTGTTGGGAAAACAGAAGTTTTATTTGGCTTACGACATGGGTCGCCGGGCGGAAATCGTCTGTTGAAAGGGATCATCAGCAAAGCCCGCCTGTATGACCGAGCCTTGACGCCCGAGGAAATACAAGCATCCGGGAAATGGGGGGGCACGTTTTTTTCGGAAGCAGAACTGGTGGCGGCATTGTCCAAACCCGAACAGATTCAGCGACAAACATTGCTCGAAGAGCGGAAGACACTGCAGGCAGAAATCACGCGTCTGCAGGCGATTCAACCAACGAAAGTGTATGCGGCGCTTTCTCGGAATCCGGGGGTTTCTCATTTGCTGCGGCGGGGAAGTGTAAGTGCGCCAGCGGGCGTGGTGAAGCCGGGAGGGCTGAGCGCGATCAAAGGGGTGAAGGGCGATCTGGGATTGGCGGCTGACAGCCCGGATCGAGACCGGCGTATTCAATTTGCGAGTTGGGTGACCGATTCCAAAAATCCGCTGTTTGCCCGCGTGATGGTGAATCGGGTCTGGCACTATCATTTCGGACAGGGGCTGGTGAATACACCGAATGATTTTGGGTTTAACGGCGGGCGGTGCACTCATCCTGAATTGCTCGACTGGTTGGCGGTTCAGCTGATACGTGAAAACTGGAGCCTGAAATCATTGCATCGCCTGATTCTGTTGTCGGCGACGTTTCAACAAGCTTCCGAACCGAAACCGGACGCGTTGAAAGTTGACGCCGACAATCGATGGCTGTGGCGGAAAAGCCCGCAGCGAATCGAAGCTGAATCCATTCGTGATTCGATTCTGAAAGTGGCTGGCCAGCTCAATCCTGAAGTCGGCGGGCAGGGATATCAGGATGTGAAATCGTATTTCTTCAAAGGGACCCAGTTTTATGAACCGCTGGATCCGGTTGGCAAAGAATTCAATCGCCGGTCGATTTATCGGTTTTCTGCGCGAGGCGGGCGACATCCCTTATTGGAAATATTTGATTGTCCAGATCCTTCAACGACGACTCCTGATCGAGCCTCTACAACGACGCCGCTCCAGGCACTCTCATTAATGAATGCCTCATTTGTATTACGCATGTCGGACCTGATGGCTGAACGCGTACAGCAACGGGCTGGCTCGGAAAGCCAGCAGCAGGTTGATGAACTGTTTTTGCTGGCGTTCCAACGGCATCCCCAACCACAAGAGGCGAAGCTGGCGCGAGACTTTCTGGAGCAGCATGGCCTGTCTGCGTTGTGCCGCGTGATTATGAATAGCAATGAATTTTTATATGTGAATTGATACTGTTATGACGTTTCCACTTCATCAAAATTCGAACGCCGGTTCTGTCTGTGATGCTGATAGCATGTCGCGTCGGGATTTCTTTTCCTGGGCGAAAACCGGGCTGGCAGGAACCGCATTGATGGATTTACTGCTGAAGCAGAATCCACTCAGCGCGGCGGTACCGGGTAAAACTTCACCGGGTAAAACTTCACAAATGGGGACGCATTTTCCTCCCCGTGTGAAACGAGTGATTCATGTCTGCCTGATTGGGGGATTAAGTCACCTGGATTCGTTTGACTATAAGCCGGCACTCAAAAAGCTGCATGGCAAAGTCATGCCGACCGAAAAAACGCCGGAAACGTTTTTTGGCCAGGTCGGATTGCTGCGCAAGAACGATTTTGAATTCCGGCAACGTGGAAAGAGCGGTCTCTGGATTTCTGAACTGTTTCCGCACATCGCGGCGCAGGCAGATGAGTTAACGCTGATTCGTTCCATGAAAGCCGATTCTGCGAATCACACGCCCGCTACGTTTCAGGAGAATACCGGCTTTCGATTGAACGGGTTCCCGGTACTGGGGGCATGGCTCTCGTATGGCTTAGGTTGTGAAACCGATGAGCTGCCGTCGTATGTTGTGTTACCCGATGTCCGCGGCTATCCGGCTGCGGGCACGATTAACTGGTCGAACGGGTTTCTGCCGGCCTTGCATCAGGGAGTGCCATTCCAGAGTGAAGGGCCGGCGATCCGCGATCTGTTTCCCGGTCGTAAGATTTCAAAATTAACTGAAGTCGCCAGCCGAAAACTCTTAAATCAATTCAATCAGAGTCACCTCGAACGAACGGGAGCGAACAGTGATCTGGTAGCCCGGATTCGCAGCCACGAGCTGGCAGCCAAAATGCAGTTGGCCGTACCCAAAGTGACTGATCTATCGGGAGAGACGGCTGCCACGAAATCCCTATATGGCTTCGATGCTGAAGAGACGGCGCCGTTTGCTCGAAATTGTCTGTTGGCGCGGCGGTTACTGGAACAAGGGGTGCGGTTTGTGCAGCTCTTTTCGGGAGGCTCGTTTGGTTCACCGCGGATTAACTGGGATGGGCACGAAGATGTTAAAGGCAATCACCTCCGCGAAGCAACCCGCATTGATCAACCGATTGCCGGTCTACTCAAAGATTTGAGGCAGCGGGGCATGCTGGACGATACGCTGGTTCTGTTTTCAACGGAATTCGGACGCACTCCATTTACCCAATCCGCCTCAAATACGGTGGGAACGGGGCGTGACCATAATATGAACGGCTTTTCCGTCTGGATGGCAGGAGGCGGTCTCAAGCACGGAATCGATTATGGTGCGACCGATGAGTTCGGCTGGAAATCGGTCGAACAGACTGTCGCCTGGCACGATTATCATGCAACGGTGCTGCATTTATTGGGCGTTGATCACACGCGCCTGACGTATTACCACAATGGAATCGAACGCCGTCTGACGAATGTGCACGGGGAAGTGATTCACGATATTCTCGCTTAATACTCATCAGTCCGTGTTGATTCACAGCCTGACTGCCGGAATTTTTCAAGAACGCAATTTGTGCGCATAGACGAATTGTCTAGAATAGCTATAGTGTGTGCATAATCAAAATCGAGGGGGGCGCTGACTTCTGTCCGATTGGTATTAACGTCCGGTCTATAAAATTAGTGTGATGAATACATTACAGAACCCAGAAAAGAAAACAGAGCCCAAACGGGTACTGATTATCGGTGGTGGTTTTGCTGGCTTGAATGCGGCATTGGAACTGGGCGGCGTTCAGGGAGTCGAAATCACTCTGGTTGACCGTCATAACTACCATCTGTTTCAACCGCTCTTGTATCAGGTTGCGATGGCCGGACTTAGTCCCGCAGACATTGCCACACCGATTCGCAGCCTGCTCTCAACCTATCGCAATACCACCGTCCTGTTAGGGGAAGCAGAATCGATTGATCTGCCCGGTCAAAAAGTCAAATTCGATTTTGGTGAATTGCCCTTTGATTATCTGGTGTTGGCCTGCGGCGCGACGCACAGTTACTTCGGTCACAACGAGTGGGAACAATACGCGCCCGGTTTGAAAAACATCTCGCAGGCTACGGAAATTCGCAAACGTGTGCTGTCTGCGTTTGAACACGCAGAACGGATTACCGATTCTGATGAGCAAAAGAAACATCTGACGTATGTGATTGTGGGCGGTGGTCCGACAGGAGTGGAACTGGCGGGCGCTATTGGCGAGATGAGCCGGTTTACACTGTCCAAGGACTTTCGCCGGATCAATCCCAGTCATACGCGGGTGATTCTGGTCGAAGCCGGGCCGCGGATTTTGCCGATGTTTTCCGAGCAACAGTCCAATCGGGCGGCCCGCGATCTGGAGAATCTGGGTGTCCAGATCTGGACTTCTTCTATGGTGACTAACATCACTGAAGAAGGGGTTGAACTGGGAGATGAGCGGATTCGTGCTGCCACTGTGCTCTGGGCTGCAGGGGTCGAAGCGTCTCCGCTGGGGAAATCGGGGGGCATGCATGTGGATAATCGCGGCCGCGTGATTGTGGAACCAGATTTGAGTCTGCAGGGTTATGAAAATGTGTTTGTCGCCGGTGATCAGGCCAGTTACACACATCAGACTGGGAAACCGTTGCCGGGAACCGCGCCGGTGGCGTTGCAGCAGGGAAAGTTTATCGGAAAAACGATTCGCGAGGAATTGAGTGGTAAGCCGCGCAGTAAGTTTCATTTTCGTGATAAAGGGCAGATGGCGACCATTGGTCGCAGCCGAGGGATTGTAGAAATAGGACGGTTCAAATTATCCGGGTTCATTGCCTGGGTGGTCTGGCTGGTCGTGCACATATTCTATCTGACCGGGTTTAAAAACCGGGTGCTGGTTGTGATGCAATGGGGCTGGTCCTATCTCAGTTTCCGCCGCGGGGCACGTTTGATTGTGGGCCGGGAATGGGATCCGCCGACAGATCAGAAGCCTAAACCGGAGCCTGAGGATCAAGACGTTCCTGTTTCCTCCGAGCATTAAAACGCGAAACAATGCCGAAAGTTTCGTTACGCCGAAACGGCTTCAACGTGCAATAAAATGATCGACTTTTCGAATCTGTTCTATAGAGACACTCTCGATACAGGCTTGAATCGCCCGCTCGGACCGCTTCCCCCAATATCGCCAGTCGCCAAATTTCAGATCGAAGATGCGATTCCAGGAGTCATTCATCATTTTATGAGTGGATTTTCCTGCCTTGAGCAATTCTTCGTGTTCATGAGACTCGCTTTTGTTTCCGGCAAGAAAGTCCTGATTTAAAACCGCATGCCACATCGAAAAATTTGATAAGAGAACCTGTTCCTGGTCAACTTCCAGCTCGACTCGAACTCCTGGTGTGCCTCTGGGAAAATGCCCGCTCCAGCGTAAGTCTGGTCTGCGATGTTTTTCAAAAAATTTGTACCAGGCAAACGTGGGGCACCGGTCGGGGTTGGTTCCAATCCGGTCAGCCATTTGTTGCGAGAGCCATTTGTAGTGTGGTTTAAAGTCATGATCTACACGCGTGTATGAGGCAAACTTTTTCTTCTTCGACATCAGATCCGCTAACCAACCCTCTGTTTGTATGGTCCATAATTGCATCAGCAGAACCTTCTCAGATCGTTTCGAAAGGTTATCGGACTTCCTCTTCCGGTGGAATGGGGCGGCCGTGCGGGTCCTGGTCGGTGTCGAGGGTGTCTTCGTTCAATTTTTCACGTAGTTGACGGTCGGTAAAGTGTTCCAGTTTTTCGGCCTGTTTGTGAATGTTTTCGGCTGTCATACCCGCATGTTCGACCAGGTAGTGTTCCCACAGGCGATGCGAGCGGACAAGTTGGCGTGCCATGTCGCGGCCGGTTTCCATTAATTCATAGTCCCCGTTTGTGTCTGCGATCAGCCCCTGTTTCGTGAGATAGCGGAGTGAGAGCCTGGTTGGGACAGATCGTGAGAACAGAATTTCTCGCAGGTAGTTTGCATCTGGTTTTTGCTGAGGATCACGTTCTTCAATGCGGTACATAAGTGCGATGATATCTTCGGCGAGAATTTTCCAGGCAAGAATCTGCCGACGGACAAAGATGATGATGATGCCGTGCCGGGGACCAAACAGAGCAGCTACTACGAACAGCAGGCCAGCGGAGACAGCCATCATGCCAGCGGTGGATGTGCTGTGATAGCCAAACCAGTGGGGAACAGTGATGGCGCCGATGTGTCCGGTGACCGCGGCGATGATCGCCAGGATAACGCTGAGTACGATCATGCGGCCCAGTCGATCAGTCAACATATATGCGGCTGCCGGCGGTACGACAAACATCGCCACAACCAGAATATTTCCCACCGTTTCAAAACTGGCGACCGCTGTGATAGCCACCAATGTCATTAAGGTATAGTGGATAATGGTTGCGTTAAAGCCGGTGGTGGTGGCGAGCGCTGGATCAAACGAACTGAGTTTGAGTTCTTTGAGAAAGCAGATTACGAACAGCAGGTTGATCAACAACACCACAGAAAGCACGGCAACGACGCGCGGAATTTCCCAGCCGGCAATCAGAATGGTGTCGAGAGGCGTGAGTTCGATCGCCCCATATAAGACGCAGCCCGGATCAAGGTCAACGTGGTCGGCGGCTTGTACGATCATTACCAGACCCAAAGCGAACAGTGAGGTAAAGACGACCCCCATGGAGGCGCCTTCATCAACTTTGCCGAAACTCCGAATCCATTCTGTAAACAGTGCGGTCAAGATCCCGGCGATCACGGCGCCCACAAACATGGGTAAGCTGCTGCGGCTGTCGCTGATCATAAACGCTGCCGCCAAGCCGGGGAGAATCGCATGCGTGATCGCATCTCCCAGCATGCTCATTTTTCGCAGGACGAGAAAATTGCCCAGCAGTGCCGTTGAGGTCGCACATAAAATGCCGGCGACAATGATCCAGCCATCCAGAAACCAGTTCCAGTTTTCCAGTCCCCCCATCAGGTTGCCCTCCGGGGACCAGACTGGCGTCCGTTGGTTTTTTCCTGCTGGATTTCAATGGCGTGCGGGCTCTGCAGGACTCCTGCCGTCGACTGCCGCACGAGCAGCGTTTCTAATTCTGCGATGACTTCCGGTTCTAAAACGTGTTCGATGGTGTCAGCATCCTGATCGACTTTACTTGCAGCGACGTCGGCGTATGTGATTAAATACAGTTCCCACAAACGATGTTCGTGAACAATACGCGTTGCTTCCAGAAGACCGGCTTTGGTCAGTCGTATCTGGTCTTCCTGAAGTGCTACAATCAGCTGTTTCCTCTGTGCCCGTCTGACAATTTTTTTCAGCTTGGCTGGTGACCAGCTCCGCATTTGAAGTAGCGTGGACATGGGGACGAACGTGGATTCTGCTGGTTGCTTTTCTTCGAGTAGTCCCCGCGCTTCGAGAGTTTCATAAAGGCCGCGTAGCAGGTGTTGTCGATTTACGGTTGTATTCAACTCATGCCGACGCAGTTTGCGGATCAGGATGCCGCGGGGAATGCCGAAGACCATACTGAAGAGAAACATGGCGGTCGCGACGAGAACAATCATCGCCCCCGAAGGAAGGTTGGGGAAGATGGCACTCATCGCCGAGCCGATCATGCCGCTGAGCGCTCCCAGGACGATGGCTACGAGTGACATATAGGCCATCTTTTCTGTCCAGAAACGGGCTGCTGCGGGTGGGATGACTAACAGAGAAATCATCAGGATCAGTCCGACCGCCTGCAGACCGATGATGGTGACGACGACGACCAGGCCCATTAAGAGCATGTCCAGCAACACTACCGGAAAGCCGCGCGCGTTGGCGAAGCCTTCATCAAAACAGAGCAGCGTCAGTTCTTTATATAGTAGGATGGAAATCAGCATGCAGGTCAGTCCTGCGGAACCGATGAGCCAGGCATCGCTGGCAACCATCGAGGCAGTCTTCCCGTAAATAAACGATTCGAGCCCGGCGGCGTGACCAGTCTGCATTTGTTGCACGATACCCAGTAGCGCGATTCCGGCTCCAAAAAAGACACTGAGCACAATTCCCAATGCGGCGTCTTCTTTTAAACGGGTGAGGTTGCGAATCAGCAGAATTCCCGCGATTCCGAGCAAGCCACTGACGGCGGCTCCCGCTAGCAGGATCGGCAGCGATTTGCCATTCAGCCCCAAAGAGGTGGCGATGATAAAGGCGATGGCGATGCCGGGGAGTGTGGCGTGGCTGAGTGCGTCTCCCATTAAGGCCCGCTTGCGTAATAATGCGAAGCTGCCAATCATGCCGGCTGACATACCGAGCAGTGTGGTGCCGAGGATGACAATGCGCGTGTTGTAATCTTGCAACAGGAACACGCGTTTCCAGTCGTTCCATTCCGGGACCGTGATGCTGCGATCCGTGATGGATTGTTGAGTTTGAATTTCTCTGGCACCTTCAGCCGCAAAGACGAGACAGGGCGGCCAGAGGCATGCGCAGAGCAACACCAGCGCGAACGCCCTCATAGAGATTGCTCCCGGCGTCGCATGGTTTCGGTGGCTTCTTCGAGTAGCGTCAGTCGTCCTCCATAGGTTTTCTGAAGATTCTCCGGAGTGAAGACGTCTGCCGTCAGTCCATGATCGATGACTCGCATGTTGAGCAGTATTACATAGTCAAAGTATTCGGGGACCGTCTGCAGGTCGTGGTGAATGACCAGCGCGGTTTTCCCGTCCTGTTTCATTTCCTGCAGGATTTTCACGATGGCTTTTTCGGTGGCGGCATCGACGGCGGCGAACGGTTCGTCCATCAGATACAGGTCGGCGTTCTGAACCAGAGCGCGGGCCAGAAAGGTGCGCTGCTGCTGTCCACCGGAAAGCTGGCTGATTTGTCGATGGGCATAGTCGGCGATTCCCACGCGTTCGAGTGCTTCCATGGCGCGGGTGCGGTGTTTTTTGCGTACGGGAAGACACCAGCCGATTTCTTTGTAAAGCCCCATTGTCACGACATCAAGGGCATCCACGGGGAAATCCCAGTCAACACTTTCACGTTGGGGCACATATCCGACGCGCTGTCGATTCTTCTGATATGGTTTGCCGAAGATCTGGACTCGTCCCGAAGCTTTGGGGATCAGGCCCATGATGGCTTTGATCAAGGTGCTTTTGCCAGCCCCATTCGGTCCGACGATTCCGACGAGTTTGCCCGGGGGGATGTCAAAGCTCACGTCCCAGATCACGGGTTTGCGATGGTAGGCCACCGTTAAGTCATACACCGAGAGCGGGGTTGCTGTGGATGAGAATTCAGAGGGTGTATCTGCAGCGACGCTTTCTCTTGTGTTCATAAGTCCGGTTTTACTTCATCAAATGATTGAGCGAAATAAATTCCTCTTAAGTATAGCAGTTCAAATGGAATTGCGCAGCCTGTTAACGTTTATCGCCTGTTTTAATCAGCGGGTGAGTTTGTCCTGCATCCCTTTTTCAGGCGCTGTTCCTCCCAGGGCACGTGCGGAGATGGTGAAATTATGATCCAACATGCCAATATAGGTGCCTTCATACGTACCTGTTGCGCCCATTGCATCGGAAAACAGTTCGCCGCCGATAATGATGTCGTGGCCTTGTGCTTTGACGCCGTCAATCAGTGCGGTGATATTCTTTTTGGAGACACTGCTTTCGACAAAGACTGCTTTGATGTTTTTCTTCACCAGCATGTCGACAAGTTGATTAATGCGTTTCAGCCCTGCTTCCGATTCGGTTGAGATGCCCTGCACGCCTTGGACATCCAGCCCGTAAGCACGACCAAAATAATTGAAGGCGTCGTGAGACGTGATCAAGGTGCGACTCGCTTCCGGAATCGATTGCATGGTTTTCAAGCCGTACTGATGCAGCTGTTCCAGCTCTGTTTTATATTCTGCGGCATTTTTCTGATAGGCGTCGGCATGTTTGGGGTCGACTTCACACAGGGCATCTTTGACGGCAGCGACACATTGAGACCAGGCGGACACGTCCATCCAGACGTGGGGGTCATAGTGTCCGTTGAAGTCTTCCGGTTCGAGTAACGTTGTTTTATCAATCAGTTCTGTGACTGCAAACACCGGCTTGTTACGAGAGACTTTGATCAGAGTATCTGTCATTTTGCCCTCCAGCATCAACCCAGAGTAAAAGACAATATCGGCATTCATAATAGTTTGCACATCGTCGCGGCTGGCTTTGTGCATGTGGGGATCGACTCCCGAACCCATGATTTGCGTGACAGTCACATATTCGCGACCGACATTCTTGACGAGGTCTGCCACCATACCGACGGTTGCCGCGACCGGTATGGGGTAGTTGAGCTGTGTGCCTGATTGCTGCTGATCGGTTGTATTATCGCGTGAAGAGCCATCCTTTGCCTGGCAGCCGGCTAGAAAACTCAATAACAGGGTGAAAGCGAACAGCCTTCTCATTCATCGTCTCCCATCAGAGGGCAGTAGAGAACCGGTTAAATGTAGCCTTGGCTACACTTTGTTTTATTCTATCAGAGTCTGACCTGGTGTCAACTCTAGAGGGTTTTGTGAGCTCAGGGTTTCAGGTGGCGATCGAAGAATCCGATGACGGTGGGCCTGAGATCTTGTTGTTTCGGCTGCAGGTGGAAACTGTGAGGAGCGCCCTCAATAATCAGCAATTCCACGGGGATGTTGCCTTGTTTCAGAGCGGCCGCCAGAAGTTCGGATTGTTCTACGGGAACCAGCGCATCTTTGGTACCATGCAGAATGAGGAACGGGGGATCATCTTTGGTGATGTGGCTCACCGCGGACGCCTGTCGACTGAGTTCTTTTTCTATCTCTGAAAACGAGGAGAGCATATCGCGTGACTTCGCCAGTGCAATCAGGTCATGCGCTCCATACATGGGGACGACGGCTTGAATGCGTGAGGAGAAGCCGGCGTAGGGTTCCTGGGGTTCGAGTTTCGGATCATCGCCGGTGACAGCCAGCATGGCGACCAGATGACCACCGGCAGAGCCGCCAATAGCGCCGATGTGTTTGGTGTCGATCTGGTATTGGTCGGCATGTTTTCTCAAAAAACGGACGGCGGTTTTGCAGTCCTGCAGATGGCCGGGCCAGACTTGTTTCAAGTTATCCGTAAACTTTGATTGTTTCTTTGCCAGTTGATAATTAATGCTGGCACAGACGTAACCCGCTTTTGCCAGATTGGTACCGATGTTGATTTCTCTGCGGGCTGCTTTGTCTCCGCCGTGCCAGCCGCCGCCGTGAATGATGATGACCGCGGGGTAAGGGCCTTGCTGAAATTTTGGATCGGGCAAATACAGATCGAGCTTTTCAGTGCGTCCTTTACCCAGGTAGCTGACGTCTTTTTTTACCGTGACGTGAGAGAGTTCCTGTTTCACACGCTCGCTGGGTTCGATGAACTGTACCCGTTCCGAACCAGCCAGTGCGACGATAGCTTTGATGTCAAACTCTTTGAGCAGTCCGAAGCAGAACAGTTCAGGGGCCTGGCTGACGGGTTTGTCCTGTTCGAGAATTTCCTTGAGAGAGCCATAGGAATCCTGCAGACTGACGCCGGTGATTGCTGCGGGTTCAAGGGCGGCCGCAACGAGTGTGAACAGGCTACTACGGGGGCCCACTGCCTGAATCTGTATAGCAGTCTGTTCTTGATCTTGCTTTAACCAGCGGGCGATGCCGGCGAGTTGACCGGCTTGGATGCCTAGTGGTCTTTCTCCCACGGTGGCGACCAGCAGTCCATAGAGGAAGTCACGCTGGCTGATTTTGGATTCCCCGAAGTAAAACGGATCGACGGCGAGTACATTTTCTCCCTGCGAGAGAAGTATTTCTACGGTTGCCGCGAGACTCTGGCGGCCGGCGTCGGCGACGACGATGGTTGTTGATTTCGAAGGCTTGCGTGAAAACTGGACAGCGGGGACGGTCCAGTCGTTGTCGACTTTCAGCTTCCAGAATTTGATGGTTGTACTGTCTGCTGTTTTCTGGCTGACTTCAGTCCCGGTGAGCTTCGTCTGTGTGGAATGCACGATTTTTTTAAGCGACGCTCGTCGACTTTGGGAAGAGGCGTTCTTCGCGGGGCGGGGCAGGTTCTGGCTGAGTTTCAGCGCCAGGCTGTGAAAGTCAGCGTTGTTGGCAGGGAGTTCCACTTTGAGCTCGTCAGCAGTAAAGAGTTCGTCTTCACACGCGATTTCTTTGACCGGCAGCGGTTTGCCCGGTTGGGAGAAATGAGCTGAGAGCATGCGGTAGAGGGCTTCGCGATTGTCTTTGAGAAAATTATGGGTGCCGGGGTCGTCGTTGATGTGTTTCTGCAGGTTGTCTTCTTTATCGTATAATTTATAAATGGGAAATGCTGCTTTGAGCAGTGGTGGCTGGGCATATCCCGATTCGAAGCAGCAGTTGTCTTTGGAGTTGTTGGTCAGCAGAGTGGGACGCGGGGCCCGCATCGCGGTGAGGTGTGTATAGTCGGCGTAGAGGGCGAGGTCATTGGGCGTCTGTTCGGAATCGCCGAGGTCCTTGGTGTGATAGACGCGGGTCAGGAAGCTCGAATAACCGGCAACGGGATTCGAGAGCGTAACCCGTTCATCAAGGGAACTGATGAAGATCGTCTGCCAGCCACCGCCGGACAGACCGGTGACTGCGACGCGGTTTGGGTCAGCGTTCGGATGCGAAAGCAGGACGTCGAGTCCTTTTTTCATCGCGAGGTAAAACGGCGCCAGCCCACTCGTGCCACATAAGTCGAGCTGATTCATTTTGTAATGCGTGAACCCGGGAGTATTGAGCTGCCCCATGCCCAGCCATTCGACATTGAGTGCCAGCATGCCCCGCTTTGCCTGATTGATACAGCGAATCTGTTTGTAGTCAGCCGCTTTGCCATCTTTGCGATCATGGCCGTTGACGTTCATTACTACGGGGACTTTGCCCGACAGCTCGTTGGGAATATAGAGCAGGGCGGGCACCCATAAGCCGGGTAGTGCTTCATATCGCAACTTCTGGATTTTATATCCGGGACCGCCTGTGATGGTTTCGAGCCAGACGACGTTCAGTTTGGAGTCGCGCCATTTGGCGGCTTCGCCGCGATAGACGACTTTATTCAACACATCCTGCCGGATCCGGTCGGCTGTTTTTTTCCACTCGGCCACACTGCTGACTTCGGGCATGCCGGGAACTTTGGGGGCGATGAAAGCCTGCACCTCTTTCCAGGGTAGATCTTTTTCCAGGATCGGCTCTGCCAGCCAGGCTTTCAGATCGGGTTCGGCTGCAGTCACCGTCGTAAGGGACAGGGCAATCAGGCAGCAGAATACGAGGGGACGGTACATTAGTTGGCTGGGCATGGAAGGAACTCCCGTTGTTTTCAGGTGGGATCAGGAATGCAGGTGCTTTTCATTCTGAGAGAACTGTGCTGGTAACGCAAGTTCGTATCTCAAATTCACGAAATGTCACTCACAAATGCAGCGACCTGAACGTTCAGGAAGTCGTTCTCTTTCCGCAACAAATCAGCGCAATGACCGCGCTTACGAAATTCCGGCGAGAGTTCGCAGTCCGTCATTGGGACTAGTGCTTTGTCAAGCTAGAAATTGAGGGTTGGGGGTGTTGTTTACGTGCTCCGTTGTCGCACTCTCGTAATATCGATCAACCCCCAAATTAAACATGACACTCCACTAGGTGCGCTGCAGCAGTCCTGTAAAGCTTACTTAGTGAGCTCCAAATCGTTATTCGTGGCGGTCGGGTTGACCGTTGCCTTCAATTTCGTTGCCGTCGGGCTTGAGTACCTGGGGGGCAGCAGTTGACGCGCTCCTTTTTCTTCTGCTTCGGCATCGGAAATTTCTCCTTCGATCGGGGAGCCATCGGGCATGACCAGCTTTGTGATGTAGACACGATAGTTGGCAGGTACGGCTCCTTGTGATTTTTCTGGTGAATACCCTGATACCGGCGTTCGCAGGTTGTATTTGCCTGTCTCATCAGTGAAGCCAAATGCCAGCTCTGCACCGGTCGCACCTGCTTCTGGCAGATAGGTTACCAGCACGCTTGGGACCGGCTCTCCGTCAAGTGTCACCGAACCGGTGACCGGAACGAGTTTTGAAAGAATTTCTGGTTCCTTAGCCGATGATCCGCAGCCTGATGTAATCATCAGGCAACCAGCCAGTAAAATGAACCGAAGTTGAGCAGCACGTAAAAATGTCATCGAAATACCTTTGAAGTCTCAATAAGAAATCATCGCGATCGCCCTGGAATCGGTGGAAGCCGAGGTCAGAGCGATCATGTGACGAGAGTAATAATCGGAGTGTCTCACCATTCCCCGAGAGGATTTCCATCTGCAATCCGGTCCAGATTGTCTCGGATGCTTTTGGCAGTACTATCGCTCAAGAAACGGACTGCGCCATCGCCGAGGAGTACGTGAACCCCGCCCACATGATGGCTTCCCACTGAGCCCCAGTCTCCCAGCCAGGGAGCGAAATCTTTGTTACCACCCGGATAGCTACCGCTGTTTCGATCCGTTCGGTTGGGATTTGTAAATCCCAATGTCAATCCAACCTGTGTATATCCTCGTCCTCCCCAGTTGGCATTCGCACCATTTCCACAACAGGCTTTACGGGTTTCCGCCATCATCGCCGTGTTTGAAAGGCCATCTGTGACATCGCGGGGCCGACACTTACTGCCGTCTTCGAACATGGTTCGAGTGGATGCAGGCCGGGTAGTCCAGTTATTGCATTGGTAATAGGAAAGTCGATAGACAATAAAGTCATAGCTGGTTCTATGTTCGTTGGAACCGTTGGGTAACATATAGCTGGCACTAGCGGGGATACCCAGTGGACCCGGATCAGAGGGGCAGCTGTAAATCTCCATTTTCCGGTTGACGAGGGCGGAGTTAAAGTTAGCATTTCCACCCGGTAAAGGGGAACCGGAAGCCGCGCCATAATCATCAAAAGCCAAGCTGAAGTTAAGCTGATTATACAGGGTACTCTGATCCAGAAACGGGAGTAACAGAACTAATCCACTTCCATTCAGAGTCATAGGAGAAGGAACGGGGGCAGGAGATCCGGTGTAGGTGCAAAGCCCTTTTGCTACTGAACTGGGAGGTAAAACACTATGTGTCTCCAGATAATTGTGAAGACCCAGTCCGATTTGTTTCAGTTTGTTCTTACACTCCGATCGCCGGGCGGCTTCGCGTGCCTGTTGTACGGCAGGGAGCAAGAGGGCAATCAGAATGGCAATGATGGCGATTACCACCAGCAATTCAATGAGGGTAAAACCGTGTTTGCGCTTGTTTGAATTTCTCACTATGCATATTCCTGATAATGAAGAGAACAGAAAGAATTAGAATATTTAGTAAAGTTTGTAAATCAATGAAAAAGATCGCACAATATATAAAGCGATGTCAATGTTAAAATAAGGAGAGAATCTGGCAGGATCTTAGGGGGTGATAGACCACGCAAGTTAAGGTGGTTTAGTCAATTGCAATTGCTGTGCCTATGAATTGTGAAAAAGAACAATTCATATCAGACAATGCGGTATCATGTTGTTACAGAATAGTTTATGGATGGCAATGTGTCCTGGTAATATCTTTTGTTGAAAGCAAGATCAGTAGGCGTGGTTTTGTTTGTGCAGTGGGGGTATGCCAATAGAATAGGCAACTTGCTCGAATTCGCTGATGTGATATCAGGGCGCAGCAGTGCCCCGGGTGGTCTGACCTGATCGTTTCCGTTTCCGTTTGTATCAATTCGTGATTGTGACAGGCTTTGCGAAAAACCAGAGGGGCAGGTGTGTGTCAGGGTGGCTCAGGAAATTTTGCCCAGTTCCATCGAACGATTTGTCGCAGCCGCAACCGCATTCATCAGGCTGTTGCGGAGTCCGCCTGCTTCCAAGGCATGAATGCCTGCGATGGTGGTGCCTCCGGGACTGGTGACGGCGTCTTTGAGTGCGCCGGGGTGTTCGCCGGTTTCAAGCACCATTTCGGCGGCACCTTTGACGGTTTGCGCGGCCAGTTGGGTGGCGATGTGGCGGGGAAGCCCCATGCGGACACCACCATCGCTGAGTGCTTCGATCACCTGGTAAATGTAGGCGGGGCCGCTGCCTGATAAGCCGGTGACGGCGTCGAGCAGAGATTCGGGAACTTCGACCGCAGTGCCAACGGTCGACAGGAGTGACTCGACTAGACTGGCGTCTGTTTCCGAAGCCTGTCCACCACGTGCAAAGGCCGAGGCGCCTTGTTTAACCAGACAGGGGGTGTTGGGCATGACGCGGATCAGTCGTTTTGTCTTGCCCAGTATTTCGACAAACAGGGAAAGGGGGCAGCCAGCCGCGATGGAGACCAGCAGTTGCTGATCGGTGAGTGTTCCTTTGATTTCCTCAAGTACCTCAGCGACGTGCTGTGGTTTCACCGAGAGAACAATGATTTCTGACTGTTCTACGACGGTTAGATTCGACTCGGCAGCCTGAGCGCCTGTTTCTCGGGCGAATGATTCTCTAGCTGCTTCGTAGGTATCGCTGGCGGAGACATGATCTGCTGTGGTAAAGCCGGACGAGATGAGACCGGCGGCCAGTGCGGTTGCCATACGACCAGCCCCGATGAAGCCGACTTTCACGTTTCTGTTGTCTGACATACGAATTTTGCTTTCTGATGCCTGTAGATGGTTTTCCAGTCTGAATTATACCGCCGAATTTCGTCCGTCCTTGAATTTTCAGGTAGATAGTCCCTGATAGCGGTGGCACAAACTGCTAGAATCTCATTATTGAAGGTCATGTTAATCAATAAATTGTAACACCAATGGTCAGAATGTGCATCAGAGTGCGTTTTGACGCTGTTTCACCATAATATAAGCTGATTGCGAGATGAAGATTGCTGGCTATAATAAGTCGGATACTGCAACAGGAAATGAAAGCCAAACGATAATGTCTGACTTGATTCCGCCTCCCATACGTGTGGGTGCGGTCTCCTATCTCAACTCGAAGCCTTTGATTGAAGATCTGGAAGATCTGGCTGACAATGCTGAACTGATGTTAGATTATCCCAGCCTGTTGGCCGATGATCTGGCAGCGGGGCGGATTGATGTCGGGTTGGTTCCCTCAATTGAGGTGATCCGGAATCCGGATTATGAAATCATATCGAACGCCTGTGTGGCAACACAGGGGCCGGTGTTGAGTGTGAAGATGTATAGTCGTGTTCCGTTGGGGCAGATCAAACGGCTGGCGCTCGATATGGGGTCGCGGACGAGTGCGACGCTGGTGCGAATTATGCTGGCCGAGCAATATGGTGTATTTCCTGAAGTGGAGCCACTGCCGATTGAGCAGACGATCGAAGCGACGACCGCCGATGCGATTTTATTGATCGGTGACCGTGCGATTCATACGCCGGAAACCCAATTTGTCGCGACGTGGGATCTGGGCGAAGAATGGTTACGTTGGACGGGTCTGCCTTTCGTGTTTGCGATGTGGGCTGTACGGCGAGATCAGGAGACTGGTACCTTAGAGACGGCGTTATGTCAGGCGCGTGATAAGGGAGTGATGCTCCTGGATGAAATCGCGCGACGAGAAGCGCCGAAGCTGGGCATTGACGTGGCGGTAGCCGAGAGTTATCTGAAGAATAATCTGAGTTTTTATCTGGGACCTGCGGAATGTTGCGGGTTACGTTTGTTTCAAGAATTAGCCATTAAAACGGGACTGGCTCCCGAGGGGGTTCCTCTTGTCTTCCGAAATTTCATCTCTGCTGGATAAAGCGGTCGCCGGCGAGCGTCTGAATCGAGAAGAGGGACTCAAATTAATGGAGTCTCACGATCTGGTGGCTTTAGGTAAAGCGGCCAACGAAGTCACGAAACGTCTGCACCCGGAACCTTACCGGACCTATAACATTGATCGGAATATCAACTATTCCAATTCCTGTACTGCAGTCTGTGATTTTTGTGCCTTTTATCGAAGTCCCAAAGACCCAGAAGTGTATGTGCTCAAGCCGGAGCAGTTGTATCAGAAAATTGAAGAGACGATTGCGTTAGGCGGCGATCAGATTCTGCTGCAGGGAGGCCTGCATCCGACGTTGAAGCTGGAGTGGTATGAAGACTTGCTTCGCGATCTGCGCGAACGCTATCCGACTGTGAATATTCATGGTTTCAGTCCTCCGGAAATTTATCATTTCACGAAACTCAACAATCTCTCTTTGCGAGAAGTACTGGAACGCCTGCAGGCGGCAGGTCTGGGCAGTCTTCCCGGTGGCGGCGGAGAAATTCTGGTTGATCGCGTCCGGAAAAAGATTACACGAGGAAAAGTGCTGACGGATGGCTGGTTGGAAGTCAATCGAGTCTGGCATGAACTGGGAGGCATCTCAAGCGCCACGATGATGTTTGGCCATGTGGAAACGCTGGCCGAACGAATCGAGCATCTGGATCGTTTACGCGAATTGCAGGATGAAACGAATGGTTTCTCTGCTTTCATCTGCTGGACGCTGCAGCCGGATCATACGGACATGGATTACGTACCTCCTGCGGGCGCGTTTGAGTATCTGAAAACGCAAGCAGTCAGCCGCCTGTATCTGGATAATTTCAAGAACATCCAGTCTTCCTGGGTGACGCAGGGTGAAAAGACGGGCCAAATGGCGCTGTTTTTCGG
Organism: uncultured Gimesia sp.; assembly: GCF_963976445.1. Taxonomy (GTDB): domain Bacteria; phylum Planctomycetota; class Planctomycetia; order Planctomycetales; family Planctomycetaceae; genus Gimesia. The sequence goes on from NZ_CAXBKP010000003.1 coordinate 270,562, forward strand.
TGCGAACGATATGGGGAGTCTGATGATTGAGGAGAACGTGGTGTCACAAGCGGGAACCACGCATCAGCTGACGGTTGAAACAATTCGGCGTTGTATTACGGAATCGGGATATATTCCGCGGCAGCGGAATGTCTTTTACGACTATGTCGATGATCCTGATTCTAATGGTCCTGCCAAGGGTTCAGGTCACGTTCCTCTGCCGGTACTCAACTGAGAGAAAATCGGTCAGAGAAGCATCTCAAACAGGCCGATTCGCGGTGATAGGCTATGCTTGCTAGTAATAATAACATATAAGTAAGCCTCTCATTCAGTGACACAGCGCGAAGCTGGTGCTCTGATTACCGCAGGCATTAGGGATGATGTACGGATATGATACACGTCGAGCAGCTGAGCAAGAGTTTCGATGATTTGCGTCGTGGCAGTATTGTTGCGCTCGATTCCGTGAGCTTTGATGTCCAAGCCGGCGAAATCTTTGGTTTGCTGGGCCCCAATGGTGCAGGCAAAACAACGTGCCTCCGCATGTTGAGCACGGTCTTGCAGCCTACGGGAGGTAAGGCGACGGTAGCAGGCTATGACGTGATGACCCAGCCACAGGATGTGCGGACGCATATCGGCTTCATGTCCTGTAATACCGGTATCTATGATCGGATGACCGCCTGGGAAATGGTGGAGTATTTTGGTCGTCTGTATGGAATTGAAGAGCAGGAATTGCAGCAGAGGCTGGACCATATTTTTACCACGCTACAGATGCAGGATATCAAAGATATGCTCGGTTCGAAGATGTCGACCGGGATGAAACAGAAGGTTTCGATCGCGCGAACCATTATTCATGATCCGCCGGTCCTGATCTTTGATGAACCGACGACTGGCCTGGATGTTCTGGTGGCGCGTGCCGTTTTGAAAACCATTGATGCGCTGCGCGATGAAGGCAAGTGTATTATCTTTTCCACGCATATCATGCGGGAAGTCGAGAAGTTATGCGACCGTGTGGCAGTCATCTATAAAGGAAAAATCCTGGCAATCGGCAGTATTCCGGAACTGGAAGAACAATACCATGAATCGGATATGGAAGAATTGTTCTTCAGTTTAATTCAAGAGCATGAAGACCAGCTGGCGATGAAGGCTCAATAAATCAGATGATACAGTGGAAGAATATCAAACTTATTTTAATGCGTGAACTGAAGGATCAGATGCGCGACCGGCGTACCTTGTTCATGGTCGCAGTTCTGCCTTTGTTGCTTTACCCGGCAATGGGTATCGGCATGGTGCAGATGACGGTGCTGTTTTCGGAACAGCCCCGTAATGTAGTCGTGCTGGGAGCCGATGATCTGCCGAAGCATCCGCAATTACTGGATGGAGACCGATTTGTCGCCAACTGGTTCAGGATGCCTTCCGACGCAAGCAAGTTGCACGTGATTACAGACAGTGAGCCTGTGGAACAGCCTGCTGATGCCGTCGAAGATAAGCAACGACAGGAAATTCTGAAACAGGCATATGAATTGGAAGTGGTTCTGAAGGAGCATCAGGAATTACTCACTCAATGGGACCAGCTTGAAGACCAGGAAGACAAGGAACAGGAGGTCCTGTTAGCGCGGGGAATTACAGAGACCAATCAACGGCTCAGTAAGCTGTTTGCCGAGAGTCAGATTCAGGTTCTGATTCTGATTCCTAAGGGACTATCAAAAGAAATTGAGAAGGTCAGTGCGAAACTGGAGCGGCATGAACCGATCGACTTTGACCCGGCGGATTCTTTGCGGCCCTTGATTCTGGAAAACAGTGCTGATGAAAAATCGATGATTGCCTATCGCCGCGTGGAAGAAGTCATGCGGGCTTGGGAGAAGATGATTCTGCGGGATCGTTTGAGTCGGGCGAATCTTCCCGAATCGTTGCCGACGCCCATCAATCCAGATGCCATCGATTTAGCCCAGGATGACCAACTGGCGGCCAATCTCTGGAGTAAATTATTTCCGGCGTTGCTGATTATCATGGCAGCGACGGGCGCTTTTTATCCGGCAATCGACCTGGGAGCCGGTGAAAAAGAGCGGGGCACGATGGAGACATTGTTGATCTCGCCCGCGAAACGTACCGAAATTGTGTTAGGCAAGTTTTTGACCGTCATGGTCTTCAGCGTCTCGACGGCGCTGCTGAATCTGGCCAGTATGGGCTTTACCGGGCGGCATATGGTCAACGTGGCGGGAGCGGGAGCGCTTTCCAAAATTGGTGATCTCTCATTTCCTTCCTTTTCCGCGCTATTCTGGATTGTACTGCTGTTGATTCCACTATCGGCATTATTCAGTGCCCTCTGCCTGGCGCTGGCGACATTTGCCCGCAGTAGTAAAGAAGGCCAGTATTATCTCACACCGCTGTTGATGGTGACGCTGGGATTGACTGTGTTCTGTCTTTCGCCGGCTGTGGAGATCAATGCCTTTTACAGCTTAATGCCCGTTGTGGGAGTGGCTCTGTTGTTGAAGGGGATGCTGCTTTCGTCAGTGAATGCGGGAATCTTGTATGTGTATGCGATTCCCGTTCTGGTCACGAGTGTAGGATATAGTCTATTGGCACTATGGTGGGCCATCGATCAATTTCAGCGCGAAGATGTCCTGTTTCGTGAAGCCGAACGGTTTGAAGTGGGGTTGTGGTTACGGCATCTGATGCGGACCAAGGATGCGCTACCCAGCTTTGCAGAAGCCGGTTTCTGTTTTGTGCTCATCATGTTATTGCAGTTTGGCGTGATGAATACGATGGGCGATGCGATCCGGCTGGCTACAGATGCCCAGCGACCGTTGCGGATGATGCAGCTATTGATGATACAACAACTGGCGATCATTGCGACCCCTGCGTTGATGATGGGGATCATGCTGACGACCAGTATGAGAAAAACATTCCGGCTCTATTTTCCCAGCCTCGGTTTTTTGGCCGTTGGTTTAATACTGCCTTTCGCGTTGCATCCACTGTCACTTGAACTGGCAGTCAGTCTGGACTGGTTTTTCCCGTCCCTGCCTGAAGGAACCGTGGAAGTTCTGAAAAGTATGTCCGATCCGAACCAGTCGATCTGGTTGATCTTGTTGGCATTTGCGTTCGCGCCGGCTGTTTGCGAAGAACTGGCGTTTCGTGGTTTTATCTTAAGCGGGTTTGGCCGTCGGGGACGCGTCTGGCTGGCGATTATACTATCGAGTGTGACGTTCGGTGCGATGCATATGATTCCGCAACAGGTATTTAATGCCACATTGCTGGGTGTGGCTCTGGGAATGATTGCGGTTTTCAGTCGTAGTCTGTTGCCAGGAGTGATCTTTCACTTCATCTACAACTCACTGTCTGTGTTGCGAGAACGCATTCCTGAGAGTTGGGTTCCTGAGTATGGAATACAGCATTTTGTCACGATGGGGCCGGAAGGATTGCGGTATTCCTGGCCGTTACTGCTGGTTTGTGGCATTGTGGGATTCGCGTTATTACGTTGGACCGTACTGCAGTCGAAATCATCAACCGACCAGGATATGAAGTCGGCTGATTCTCTGTCTTCTTCCTCACTCGACCGCCGCCTGACTGATTCCAAATAACAGTCGGTCTGGTATCATTCCACGGTATTTTACTTTCTTGCACCCCACTTCCTTTTTGATCAAAGTAGTATTTTGGAACGTCAGATTTTAAAAGCACGTTGGGTATTCCCCGTCGATAGACCACCGCTTGAGGGAGCCGTGGTCGAAGTTGAGGGTTCCCGGATTGCCGCCGTGTATGCCGGCGATCATCCGCAGGCAATTGATCTGGGAAACAGTGCTCTGATTCCCGGTCTGGTGAATGCCCACACACATCTGGAATTCAGTCATCTTGAGCGTCCGCTTGGTCCGACGGCTCCTTTCACCGACTGGATTCGGTCGATTATGAAGTCGCGGTTTGAGTCTCATGTTTCTGTGAAGCAGAGCATTCAGCAGGGAATCGCGGAAAGTTTAGCGGCGGGCACGACCTGTCTGGGAGAAATTGCGACGAGTGTCGAGAGTGTTCATCAACTGGGGCAGACAGAGCCGGCTCCTCGTGCGGTGGTGTTTCGAGAGTGCCTTGGTTTTTCGGCCGATCGGATTGCCGGTCAGGAACAAATGGCGGCTGAGTTTTTAGAGCAACAGACTGAGGGGGAGATGTATGGTCGTTTGCGACTCGGGCTGAGTCCGCACGCACCCTACAGTGTGCATCCCGATTTATATCTGAATCTGGTTCAGCAGGCCCGTGATCAGGGAGTGCCGGTTGCCGTGCATCTGGCTGAAACACAAGCAGAATTAGATTTGCTGGAACGCAAACAGGGACCATTTGTTGAATTGTTAAGCGAGCTGGGGCTTTGGGACCCGCGTATCCTGAACGAGGGGATGCGGCTGTATGATTATCTGGTGCCTCTGGCTGAGTTGACGTCGGCATTGGCCGTGCATGGGAATTATTTCGGAAAAGAGGAGATTGAGTTTCTGAGGCAGGCCCCACAGATTTCCGTCGTGTACTGTCCCCGGACTCACCATTATTTCGGTCATCCCCCTCATCCGTGGCTGACTCTGATTAGTCAGGGCATCAATGTGGCGTTGGGGACGGACAGCCGAGCTTCGAATCCGGATTTGAGTCTCTGGAATGAGTTACTCTTTCTGCGTGAGGCCTTTCCAGGTATTTCTACGGGACTGATTCTGGAATGCGGTACATTGGCGGGAGCGCGTGCATTGGAGCTGTCTGATGAGATCGGCTCAGTCACGGTTGGGAAACGGGCTGATTTGGCTCTGATTCAACTGCCAGATAGCGCCGCGGGGCTTTCGGGCAGTGATCTTTTGTTAAATTCCGGGTCTCATGTTTCTCGTCTGATGCTGAATGGGTGCTGGATCAATTGATTTCGCAAGAAATACCGTTACCCTATAGTCTCTAGTCGGCGCAATTTATTGGGTCATTGCCAGGTCTTGCTGGCCGACTTTTCAAGAGTTGCTCAAGCGAATCTGTCTTGTCAGGATACTCAGAGCGAAATTTTCTAGAGTTGTTGGGGAAATAGGAACATGGAAGAAACAGTGTCAATCGAATTTGGTCAGTCCGTACCCCAACAGGTCGTTTCGTTGTCGGATGAAGAATTTCTGCAGGCGATTCATTGGAAGTCGAAGCCGTCCGGGGATTTGATGAAGGGGGCCCAGACGGGTGACCTGAGTCGATTCATTAAAGGCCTGAGTTCGCGTTTGAAAGAAACAGCGAAACAGAAGAAGCAGGGCAAACACGCTGCGGACATGTTGTGGGCTTCTCTGTGGTCGGAAGAGACGGATGAAGAAACGTGTCGCACGTCGGATTTAATCAAGCTGATCAAGTCCATTCGAGAGTCATCAGCCAAGAACAAAAAAAAATCAAAAGACGGAAAGCAAAAAAAGACACCTGAATTGAGTTGGGATGAAGTCAGCCGCCTGCTGAGGGGCTGGCTGAGTCAGGTGACGACTTCCGAACCCCTGCGGCCTTACGAGTTATTATTGTTAACTGAGGTATTGGAAAATGTGGGTTATCGTTTAGCACCAGCGGCGCTGGTGAGCGTGTGGCGTCAATGTTTGTTCGCCGCCGCCTCGCTCTGTTTCAATCTGGAAGAGACCGATTTTTCAGAGACATCGGAAGATCAGGTGATTCTGGTTTCCGGCGAATTACCCTGGCGCCTCAGTTTTCTGTTTTCGGATATTTCAGGAGCGAAAAATTTTCGTCAACTGGGCCAACAAAATCTACGTGATTGTTTTTTTGATCGAACCGATAACGATGGCACTCCGCATGCGGACTACCTGCCGCGGATCGACTTCTGGCTGGCGACGTTGACGCGTTCTCTGTTCATCGGCCAGGTCTGGAAAAAGCCAGTCTGGGATCAAGAAGCATTGGAGCGCTTTCAGTGGTCGGTTGAGAAACTGGTTGCTGCCTGCGACGTTTCCGGAAAAATCGCATTGTGTCCAACGCATTCGGTGGAGCATCTCGGACTGCTGGCTTTCGCAGCATATTTTGCAGAGCTTCCCGGCAGGAGTGCCGAGCGGCTCTATTTGAAGTCGTTGTTTGTCGATGAGAAGAAACGCCCCAGCTTCTTGATTCAAGCGGAGGACGAATCTTCGTGTCAGTCGGACTGGTCTGCGCTGGCATTGATGCGAAATTACTGGTCGGATGCGGCAAATCTGGTGCTGGTAAGCTGGAATGGTGCGTTACCCGAATTAAGTCTGTCGGCGATGGGAAAAACCTTGTTTGGGGGTCGATGGGACTTTTCTTTGATCGCAGATGGCAAGGAGATTACCGGGGACGGCGAATGGAGTTGCGTCTGCTGGAGTTCTGACGCGGATGCAGACTATCTGGAACTGCAAATGGATCTGGAGTCGGGATATAGGCTGGAACGCCAGATTTTGCTGCCACGCAATCAACATTTTGTTTTTCTGTCTGATATTGTTACGGGAACAGAAGCTGCCAATCTGGAATATCGTTCCATGATTCCGGTCACGTCGGGAATCGCGAGTTCATTGGATGGTGAAACACACGAGATGGTGCTCAAAACGAAAGGGTTATCAGCGCGTGTGTTTCCGATCGGTCTGTCACAGGAGCGGGATTTCTTTCAGCCGGGGAGCCTGACGTTGAACGATGAGAGTCAACTGGTTTTACAGCAGCAAGTTTCGAAATCGACTGGTTTGTATGCACCGCTGATCATTGACTGGGAACCGGGACTGAAACGCAAACCGGCAGACTGGACGAGCTTGACAGTAAGTGAGGGGGGCAACATTTCTGCCCGTGACGAAGCCTCCGGACATCGTTTGCGAATTGGAAAACATCAGTTGCTGGTCTATCGCAGCCTGAAAAAAGGGGCGCAAGGGCGGGCGGTCCTGGGACATCATACGAATTATGAATCGGTGATCGGGCGGTTTGATACGGACGGCGAACTGATCCCTTTGCTATTTGTGGAGTAGATTCCACGAAATAGAGTGAATCTTCTCTTTCTGGATTGGCAGGGTACTCAGGGACTTCGAGAATTCTTACAATAGAACTCGAAGCAGGCCACTTGTCGGCAGAGACCAGTTAAACTGAAGCGATCAGAAATAAGAGAAGAATTATGTCTGAAGATGTATTTGCAGCCTTGGAAGAGTTACAGCAGCAATCGCCGGAATCCATGTTGGACCGGTTGATTGAAACATTGACTGAGCAGAAAAACTACCATCGTCTGTTTGATGCATTGCTGATGAAAAAGAAACAGTCGCTGGGCGTTGAATTGCTGCAGCCGACCTCGTTTGATCCGATTCCCGAAGCGCAGAAAAAAGAGTTCGAGCAGGCGTATGTCGACGCGGCTCGCAAGGTGGGCAACCTGTTTCTCGGCGAAAAACTTTATTCGGATGCCTGGCTCTACTTCCAGACGATTCAAGAACCGGAGCTGGTGGCCGAAGCATTAAACAAGATCAATTCGCGGACGATTCCGGAAGACAAGGTGGAAGAGCTGATTCAGGTCTGCGTGTATGAAGGTGCGAACCCGGAAAAAGGGTTTGATATTATGCTGCAGGTGAACGGGATCTGTAACACGATTACCGTGTTTGATCAGATGAATGCGCAGCTCAAGCCGGAAAGCCGTCAGAAGGTGGCACGGTTGCTGGTCGATCAGCTTTATGGCGATCTTGTGCAGTCCCTGCAGTATCAGGTCCAGCAGAAAGTTCCGATGGCGCCGCCGACTGATAATCTGCGAGAGCTGATGGCGGGGAGAGACTGGATGTTTGAGGGGGGCAGTTATCATATTGACGTTTCGCATTTGAATTCTGTCGTGCGGTTTGCGCGGCTGTTGAACGATGATGATCCGAGTCTTTCCAAAGTCCTCGAACTTTGTGAATACGGTTCCCAGTTGGATGAGCAGTTTCAGTATCCGGGAGAAGCGCCGTTCGAAGAATTTTATCCGGCCCATCAGCATTTCTTTAAAGCACTGACGGGAGAAGAGAGTGATCGCAATTTGGGGATTGCTTATTTTGAGAAGAAGCTTGAACAGGAACCGGATGACGAAGACAAGCAGATGATTGCCTATGTGCTGATCGATTTACTAACGCGTGTGGATCAGAACGAGCGGGCCGTCGAGTTGGCAGAAACCCATTTGAGCCAGTTTGAAGATCCAAATACGTTTTCGTTTACCGATCTGTGTCGCAAGACCGATCATCTGGATGTATTGCAGAGAGTCGCGCGTAGCAAGGGTGATTTGGTGACGTTTGCAGGTGCATTGCTGGATGCACAGAGTCAAACGCAGGAATCTTAAAGTACGGTCTAAAATCGAGACTTCGCCATGTCCCACCTGCCCATCAACCGTAGTGCCTGGAATCGGTTGGCAGAGGTTCGCAGCCAGTTTACCAAGGTTGCGACTGATGAAGAGTGCCGCGCCCCATTACAAACATTGGATTCCCGCGGCTGGTTACCCGCTTCCGTCGAAGGGAAGCAGGTACTTTGTCTGGCATCGGGGGGTGGCTGGCAGTCAATTCTGTATGCGGCTGCCGGTGCGCAAGTCACCGTTGTTGATCTGAGCAACAAAATGTTGCAGCTGGATGAACAAGAAGCACGCAGACGCGGGCTGCAGGTGCGAATTGTGGAAACATCGATGGATGATCTCTCTGAACTGCATGATGCTCAGTTTGATATTGTACATCAGCCAGTGAGTACCTGTTATGTGCCGGATGTGGAAGCCGTTTATTGTGAAGTGGCGCGCGTCTTGCGACCGGGGGGGCTGTATATCTGCCAGCACAAAACGCCAACCAGTTTGCAGATTACCAGTCGCGATCAGCAGGATCAGTACGTGATGGGACTGGAATATTATCAGCAGGGACCTTTACCGAAAGCGGATGATCGTTCGTATCGGGAAGAGGGGGCAACGGAATATCTCCATCGCTGGGATCAACTTATCGGCGGATTGTGCAGGCAGGGATTTGTGATTGAAGATTTACGTGAGCCAATGCGCGCCGATCCGAATGCGCCGGTTGGACACTTTCGCCATCGGGGCCGCTACGTCGCGCCTTACGTGCGGATGAAAGCGCGACGTGTGGAAAATTCCACGAATGTTGACAGCCCGGCTGCGATCTGGGTTCCTTAAGGCTGCTTGTATTCTTAGTCGTATTCGATCAGTGAAAAGACGTCGCAGCCATTCATTTTGTCGCGACCTTTCAGGAATGAGAGTTCAATCAGAAAAGCGCAACTGACGACTTCGGCCTTTGAATGGTTTGCTAACTCGATACAGGCGGAGATCGTGCCTCCGGTGGCAAGCAGGTCATCGACGATGAGTACGCGATCGTCGGAATGAATGGAATCAGTGTGCATTTCCAGTGAATCCGTGCCATATTCCAGTTCGTAGTGAAAGGCCTTCGTTTCGAACGGAAGTTTCCCCGGTTTCCGAATGGGGATGAAGCGTGCTTCCAGAGCGAGCGCGAGTGGCGCTGCAAAGATAAAGCCTCGGGCTTCGGCTGCCAGGACTGCAGTGATTTTTTTATCACGGTAATAGTCGGTCAGACGATCAATGACTTCTTGAAAGGCCGCCGGTTCTGCCAGCAGGGGGGTGATGTCGCGGAAGAGAATTCCCGGTTTGGGGAAGTCAGGGATTTCGCGAATATAGTTTTTCAGATTGATTGAATCATTCATTCTCTGGTTCGGCTTTCTGGGTTTCGGTAGGGGATTCCTCTGCCTGATTCAGATCGGGCAGTTTGGCAAGATTTCGTTTCGCTTTTTTAATCTGATCTTGCGCCACCTCGTTCGGGTCTTGATCATATAAAATGATGAGCGCTTTCCAGACGTCGGCTGCTTCTTTGTACTTCTTTTTCTGGAACAGGGCGTCGGCATTGGTCATGGACTGAGTCAGCATCACGTGACGCTTTGCTGTTCTATTGGAATTATTTCTTAACTCGTCGAGCATTTGTTTGGCAACGTCTCGCATTGCGATTTGGTTAGTGTCACCATTCAGGGCATCAACTAAAGCGGCCAGAATAATTTCGGCCTGCACTAAATTTCCGGTTTCCCGATAGTGTTTTGCCAGCATGATAAATCGTTGGGATTCGTTTTGTTGTCCGATACGTGATCTGTGCTTGGCGGTCATACCTGCTTTGGAGCGAACGTCATAAGCGTTTATTTGATTTAGTCGCTTTTTTATATCCTCTTCCAAATTCGTTGGCGGTGATTCTAAGAGCGGCAGCAGGTATTTATCGCGGGCCGTGTACCATTCGGGATTTTCAGGCTGGTTGAGGATCAGTTCCGCCTCATTGTACATCTCCTGTGGTGTTAACTCTCGATCCTGAAACCAGAAGTAACCGCCTATGACCAGAATCGCGAGTATTCCCAGCAGGAAAAACGTATTGTCAAAGAGGCGGCTTAGTTTGGAGCCAGTGCTGTCCGATTCGAGTTGTGCTCGCATCAATCCCTGCATCAGAGTGCCGGAACCGGCTTCCTGGTCGGACGCGGATTGCACTACGGTAGGAGTTCCTGAGCCAGCGCTGGTTCCTGACAGGGCATAGGTATCTTCGGATGTTGACATCTCGTGTTTGTTTAATACTTCCTGCAAGCGGCGGGAGAGTACATAAGCATCGGGGAAACGTTTCTGAGGATCTTTTTCGAGTAACTGGCAAACGATTTCTTCCAGCCAAATCGGGAGGTCGTCGACGTATCTGCCGGGCTTATCAAACTGACCGTATTTCTGTTTCTGGATGATCGCCAGCATGGTTTTCCCACTGAAGGGAGGTCTGCCGGTGAGCATGACATACATGACAGCTCCCAGAGAATACAGGTCACTCTGTCGGCTGACACGTTTTCCTTCAGCCTGTTCGGGAGACATGTATTCGGCAGTACCAATGATTCCGCCGGTCACTGTCAGCTTCTCAGTAGCGAATAACTGTGCGACTCCAAAGTCAGCCAGTTTGACAGAGCCGTCTTCATTGAGCATCAGATTGGAAGGTTTCAAGTCGCGATGAATAATACCGGCATCGTGTGCTGCTTTGAGTGCCGAGCAGATCTGAATGGAAATCTCGATCACCGTTTTCCAGTCGATGCGTTTTTCACGGCGGAGTCGTTTGGTTAGCGTTTCCCCATCCACGTATTCCATGACATAGTAGTAGATATCGTTTTCAACGCCGCTGTCATAAAATTCAATCACATAGGGATTGTGCATTTTTTTCAGGGCTTCAATCTCACGGTGAAACCGTTCGACAAAACCGGGTTCCCGCGCGAGCGCACTGGGCAGAATTTTGATGGCAACCTGTTGATCAGTATGAACGTTGGTGGCGAGATAGACGGATCCCATACCGCCGGCACCAATTTTTTTTCCGATCAGATATTCACCCAGTCTGTCTGGGGCAGATTCGTGTTCTTGTGTGTTCAAGGTTGCTACTCGATTTTGAAGTGAATAAACCGTCGCTGAAGTATGACGTTGTTCCGAGAATTACAGGTTGCAGATTGTACAGTGTTCGAATGCAGTCAGGAGTCTATAATCGCATCGGTGATTGCGTAAGTAAATGCTGGCTTTTTCTATTATGGTTGAATTCATGTCTGATGCAAGAATGAAGGCGGTTCTGCTGATTGCTCATGGCAGTCGGCGCGATGCGGCGAATCAGGATCTCGTCAAACTGGCAGAAATGCTGCGAGAGCGAAAGTTGTTTCCGATTATCGAGATTGCCTATCTCGAGTTGGCAGAACCGACGATTCCAGAAGGAGCCGCGCGTTGTGTTGCTGCGGGAGCAGACGAGGTTTTGCTGCTGCCTTATTTCCTGTCGGCGGGAGTGCATGTGCAAAATGATCTGGAGCAGTATCGGAGTGAATTCTGTGCGACCTATCCCGAGACGCGATTCCGGCTCTGTGCCCATCTCGGTTTGCATCCTTTGATGCTGGAGATTGTGCTGGATCGGTTGCACGAAATTAAAGAGTAGTTTACCTGAACGGATTGGCCAATAAAAAAAGGGCACTCCGAAGAATGCCCTTTTTACTCGCAATGAAGAACTAGTGATGAAACTAGTTCGTTTTCGTATCAGAAATTTTACCGAAGGCTTTGAAAGTGATTGGTTCACTACGTCCGGCAATGGTGACGGTGAATTCTTCTGAGTAATCACCGGGTTTGTTGGGAGGCATGATTGTCAGCGGTAAAACATGAATCGGTTGCGTTGCTTTCGGCATCCGAATTTTGAACACTTCATCATCTGACTCGCATTCGATTTTATTGATTTCGAACGGTTTTCTACCACGCAGAACAACGTTGACTGTCTTTTCCTGACCGGGGATCATCATACCCAGAGATACGATTTCGGGGGTGATCGTAATATCTGATTCCACCTTGGCTTCGACCAGCAGGGGAACTGTCGTAAAATTGACATCGTTGGTTTTCAGCATAATCTGTTCACGAATCGGTCCCAGAGGTGTTTTGGGGGACAGATTCAGCACGATGTTATAATTCACACGTCCGCCGCCTCGACCGGTTTCGACGGCTTTGACAGTGAGTGACGGGTCTTTGGTTTCGATGCCGGTAATGGCCCAGTCTTGACGGCCCGCATAGGCCAGTGCGACTGTGGTTTCAGCGCCTTTGCCGACTTCGACAGAACCGAAGTTGGCGGCACCGGGAGTGAAGACCACATCAGTCCGAATATACGCGGTGATCGGAACCCGGATTTCCGCATACTGCGGCGCATCGATGGTCACGATAACATTAGAGTCTTTGCGTCGCTGGAACCGTGCCGTATCCATTTTGACCTGAATGTAGCCTTCTTCACCACTTTCCAGAATGTTTTTGGATGGCTCTGCCGCCGAGCAGCCACAGGTGGTGCGGACGTTCGAAATATGGACTTGCTGCGGGTAGATATTTTTAATTTTCAGACGGTATTGTGCGTCAGAACCACGGGCAATGACACCAAAGTCAATTTTGTCTTTCTCAAACATCTTCTGGGCCCATTCCTGGGCATAAGAAGGAGCAGCGCTCAATACAAACAAAAACAGGCTCAGAATACCAAATCGGAAACTACTCTTTTTTAACATTATAGAATCTCACTTCTGCAAAAGTATTAACTTCGATGTATGAAAAAAGTTGAGTTACTGAGATTGTTAAAAGGCAGGCGAGTGGACCGACTTTCAGCACACAACTTTCTCATCATATTGTGCAGAATCCATTCACAGAGACGTTTCACACTACTTGTAAAATCGGGCTTACATAAACTCTTGCCGCTGTCTGATATTTCAGAAGGTGGAATCGTTCATCAGGCCTAAATCAGATCGCCAGCATTATAGTACGTTTATGCATCCGAGATCAAATTTGATATTCAGAACATAAGCAATTGGCGTATGTGTGACAAATACATCAGTCGGCATCGACACTTTGGTGCTGGCAATTTAGTTCGCATACGGTGAATTGTCAATGTTGTCTCTTTCTGTATGAAACTGCTAGCCCTTGCCGGTGTAAGTGGATTAATCCGACTCGATTTAAACCATCTGATGCGGATGTTTGTGATGTCACAACTAGTTTCTGTAACGGGATTTGGGTGAATACTGGTTGCATCCCTGTTTTCCATTAAAACTGGTGAAAATAGGTGTAATCGTTCCGCTTGCGCGATGCAGGTCGCTGTATTTTGACAAGTGTCCCTAAACTGACTGATGTGTTTTTATTGCCAGTTCGTAAGGACTCTCAAAGCAGTTCAGCTCAATTCACACAAAATGGTTTTTTTCTGATTTCCATTCCGCACGGCTGATGGGGAGTGATACGTTTGAAAGTAGAGTGTGCTGCATTTGAAGTCACTCTGACAAATACACAAATACAACAGACAAACAAATATGTTCGTCTGACTGAATGATAAGGGAGACGGGATGTCTCTCGCTATCAGACTGGTCGAGTTCACTTGGTGTGAATGAACTGGTTCGTTTCATACAAAAAATAAATGCGTTTTGATTTAAGAGTTGATGAAGATGAGAAACGTCACTGTGTGCTCAGTGACTTGAGAGAACTTCAGTTCGGTCTCATTTAAACAGGGAGTATTCGTTTAAGATGATGAACATAAAAACTGCCAAGGCAGGTCTTGCCGGACTGTTAGTTCTAGGGCTGGTCTGTTTGGCAACGCCAGGCCAGGTCGAAGCTGGTCACCACAAATGTGGTAAAGGACATTGTAAGCAAGGTGGTCTGTCTCTGTTCCGTTCGGGAAAATGTTGCAGCCCGTGGAAGTTGGGGCATAAACATAAATGTCGAACGGGTTGCGGGGAAAGTTCCTGTGGCTGTGGTTCAGATTCAATTGCAGATCATTATTATCAAGGAGCCGTCTATGGTTTGGGAAACAGTTCGCGCGTTGGTTGTCAGTCGTGCCAGTCTGGAAGTGGTGTTGCTGGCTTTGATGGGCTACCAGCCGGTGGTGGTGCAGCGGCGCCATTAGCCATGCAGCCGATGCCAATGGCGATACCAAGAAGGCCTACGATCTTGCATTATCCGGGAACCAGGGGCAACGCTTATATGCGTCCCACCCGAATGATGCCATCCGATGGGCCCGAAGGCCACCCCCGTGATGCGGGATTGGATATCTATGCACCTGGTGCGACAGATATTCGCGTGGTTGCGTTGAATTCCCAACGGGATGAGATGGTTGGTTATCGTGATCCTGAAAACGATGATATCTGGGAATTTGTAACGAAGCGTCCTTTGATTCCCGGAATTCAACACGTTTATCAGGTCTATGCCATTTTTCCTGAAACGGGAAGAGTTCCCCAAACCAGACGGATCCGTTTGATAATGGGGCGAATCGTTGAACTCAGTTATAAGCCGTATCAGAAGCACTGATCGCACATTTGAATGCTGTGCGGGGAGCTTGGGGAGTCTGTCACCAATCCGTTACGACGATTCCTGAAATGCGCTCTCGTTCAATTTGATTTGTCCTCTTGCACCCACGCCTTGTTTTGAGTGCGGTAGTATTTTGAGTCACGCAGACTGGCTGCAGGTTAGCCAGAACGATTCGACTCAGCTATCATGTTCAGAACAGGGCGTGTTTTTTGTGATGACATGGCCGACTCCTTTCATTCCGTCGAGTGTTGAAGCAGGCTGATTTGTGAACGAAGTGGAATATCTGAGGATTATCTCAGGCCAGAGACAGGACTGGTGCGCTCAGGCGCTCAAACCCTGTTTGTGGGTTTTCAGTCTGTTTTACCGCGCGGTCATTTCTATTCGTAATCGGATGTTCGACTGGCGGCTGCGTGCTCGCGAGCGGCCTTCGGTTCCTGTGATCAGTCTGGGCAATCTGACGACAGGGGGCACCGGCAAAACACCGTTCGTTGCTTATTTGACTCGGTGGTTTCAACAACAGCAGGTGCAGGTTGCATTACTGAGCCGCGGGTATCGTGCTTTGTCTGGCGAAGTGAATGATGAAAAGCTATTGCTGGATCGATTATGTCCCGGCGTTCCGCATTATCAAAATCCCAATCGGAGCGATTCTTCAAAGCAGGCTGTAAATGCAGGCGCGCAACTTCTGGTTCTGGACGATGGATTCCAGCATCGCAAACTGGCGCGTGATCTGGATATTGTGCTGATTGATGCCGTGTGTCCCTGGGGCTACGGTTGGCTGTTGCCGCGGGGGCTGTTGCGCGAGCCGAAGTCGGCTTTACAGCGAGCGGACTTTGTGATCCTGACTCGCGCGGATCAATGCTCAACCGAGGCACTGGAAAGTCTGAAAGAAGAGGTGGCCCGACATCTCTCCCGAGATCGGATTGCCTGCGCGGTATTTCGACCTCAGGGACTTGTGAATGTCTCAGGCGAAACAGAATCGCTGGAATCTGTTACCGGGAAAACCGTGTGGGGGTTCTGCGCCATCGGCAACCCTGAAGGCTTTCGACAGACACTGGAGAACGCTGGTTTCGGTGTGGCGGGGATGCAAGTTTTCCCGGACCATCATCACTATTCCCGTGCTGAGCTGGAGGAAATTGGAATTCAAGCAGAGAGTGCCTCGGCAGAATTGATTCTGACAACTGGTAAGGATTTGGTCAAGATTAGTGAACAAAGGTTGTCTGGGGTGCCGGTCTGGGCGGTAGAAATTGGTGCCGAAATCACTGAGGGGAGTGAGGCCTTTGAGGGAATTCTGCAGAATCTTATCCAGGAAGTGTCTTCTGACTAAGCATTTGTTTTGGCTCAGGTTGTTCGCGTCATTCGTTTTTTAAACATAAAAACAAATACATATCGGACTTGGGTCGGTCTTGGATCCGGAAAATTGAGGTAATCCTGTTTCGGAAATACTTGATTTTGGGTCTTTGTTCTGTCATCCTAAAGTCAGACGAGATTTCACATAGTGAAGATTGTTTCTAGAGAATACTGATCTCACCTGACTTTTTACCTACCCAAACACGGATCTCCTGCATTGATGCGGAGTTCGTCTCCTTCCCCATGATGGTCTGTTCAATCAAAATTCTAATAAACAAGGTGTTTTAATCATGCAAAAGATGAAAATTAGCCAGTCCATTATCGCTGCTCTTCTGATTTCCGGTATGAGTCTTCTCACCCCGGCAGCAGTTTCTGCAGCGGGTTGGGGTTCAATCACGGGGCGGTTTGTATTTGATGGTCCTGCTCCGAAGCCTGTTGTTCAGCGTCAAAAAGGCGATCCCACCGTCAAAGACGCTGCGGTTTGTGCTGCAGTGACACATTATAACAATGACCTCATCGTGAATGCCGAGAACAACGGGATTCAAAACGCCTTTCTGTACTTAAAGAAGGTCAAAGAGATCCATCCTGATCTGAAGGCATCAAAAGACAAGACCGTGGTCTTCGATCAGAAAGGTTGTACTTTCTACCCTCATGTAATGATCGTTCGCACTGATCAAGAGGTGATTGTGAAGTCGAATGATGCCGTGGCGCATAACACGCATACATTTCCGTTCAAAAATCAAGCCGTGAATTTCATTCTGGCTCCCAATGATCGCGAAGGAAAAAAAGTTTCGAACCCGATTGCCGAAAGACTGCCAATGCAGGTGAAGTGTGATATTCACCCTTGGATGACAGCTTACTGGTTTGTCATTGATCACCCTTATGTTGTCATTTCAGACAAGGACGGAAAGTTCACGATTAAAAACCTTCCAGAAGGAAAAAATGAATTCCGTGTCTGGCATGAAAAAGGTGGTTATGTCGTTCGCTCATTACCTGTGAATGTCAAAGCGGGAGAAACCCTTGATCTGGGCGATATCAAAATCAGCCCTTCCAAGTTCAAATAATCAATCTCTGTGATCTGAGACTCTGTGATCAGAGAGAAAATTTCGATATGGACACGTCTGACAGGGCGTGTCCTTTTTAATGCCCTGTTTGAATGCTCTGTCACTGTTGCTGAAGATGGTGAGGTCGTCATAACCATGCAAATGCTTCGTGGTTTCATCGTACTGCTAGTATTGGGATCAGCTTGTTTCTCGACGAAGCTCAGTCTGGCGCAACCGGAGCAGCAGGATGTCCCACCGAAGTTTCGTGAATCTGTCTCATTGGATGTAAATAACACGGTTCTCAAAAAAATGGGTTCCGTGCGTGATTATCTGGCAGAGCGACAGTGGGAAGATGCGGTCAATATCTTAGCAAAGATTTCCGAGGAGTATGGCGACACGCTGTATCCCGAATCGCCGGGCCGCTATCTGCGGGTATCCGAATACTGCCAGAATCTGCTGGCTGGTTTTCCGCGTGAAGCGATTGCCGTTTATCGTGAAAAGACAGACCCCCGTGCCAAACGCTGGTTGGAACAGGCGGTGGCAGATGCTACGGTACAACCCCTGTTGAATATTGTTGAACAGGCATTGATGAGCAGCTACGGGGATGACGCCTTGTATCGGCTGGGAGAGATCTCTTGGGAACAGGGAGATTTGTCTGCAGCCCGTGCGTACTGGCGGAAACTAATTCCTCGCGCTGATGCCACACAGCAAGGCCAGCATGATCCGGGGGTGTTTCTTTATCCCGACACCGATTTACCAGTGCCAACCATCCTGGCTCGCTTAGTTCTGGTCAGCTTTTTCGAAGGGGATTTTGAACGGGCCACGATGGAACGAGACGTATTCCGTAAGAGATACCCAGCAGCGACCGGCATGCTGGCAGGACAAGAGGGAAATCTGGCTGCGATCTTATCTTCCATTCTGGAGAATCACTCTCAGGTTTCGCTACCCGCGGCACGACGGGAAATGCAGACGTTTGCCGGAGATCAGACGCGGAATTTCAGGGCAGAAAAAAAACTGGATGTCGGTGCGATCGCATGGTCTTTTTCGATTCCGCTCAACTGGAGCCAGGAGTTTCCCCGCAAACCGGCATTCGAACATCGGGTTCCCCCCGGGCTGTTTCCGGTCGTGCACGGGGAACATGTATTTTTCAATGATGACGAACGGATTTATGCGTTGAACTGGAAGAGCGGACTGCCTGCGTGGTCCGGGGAAGAACAGGCCAGCCCGATCATGTATCCGTCTGTGCCAGGCGGTGTCCCCCGGCTTCCCTTTCGCCCTGTGGTGGGAGTGCCGCGGTTTACAATGACGATTGCCGATGGCCGTCTTTATGCCCGCATGGGAACACCGGTGACTTCGGTTGCCAAAGATGAACGTTTAGGTTTGTTTTCGGATCTGGTTTGTCTCGACCTGGATCAGGGGCAGGGAAAACTGCTTTGGAAAATTTCTTCTGCGCAGATGCGCGAGCAGAATTTTATCTGGTCATTCGAAGGGGCTCCGGTCATTTTCGGCGACAGACTGTTTGTGGTTCTGCATCGTGGTTTTCCTGAAGTGCAGACCAATGTCGCGTGCTTCTCGACAGAGACCGGAGAATTAATCTGGAATCAGAAAGTCTGCCTGGCGTTGCGGAATATCGAAGAGGGAACTAACTATATCACACATTTGTTACTGACCTTTGCAGAAGGTCAGCTTTATCTCTCAACGGATATGGGGGCCATCGCGTCATTGGATTCCCGTGACGGCAAGCTCAACTGGCTGGTAGCCTATGCTACGCAAGAACGCGTTACCAAGCGCGTCCTCAGCGATCATATGCAAAGGGGGCTGGTGCCCTGTGTTTATGATCGTGGAATTCTGTTTGCTGCGCCGCAAGACTCCAGAGAATTGATGGCCTTTGATGCCGATACCGGTTTGTTGCTCTGGCGACGAGAATTGCCGCATCAGATGCGGAACCTGTTGGGGGTCAATGAATCAACGCTGATCGCCAGTGGCGACCAGTTGTTCGGAATTGACCGAGCGACCGGCGATGTCAAATGGAAGGTCGGTTCTCATGACCCGGAGGGTTTCGGTTATGGGCGAGGGGTTCTGGCGGGGGATTTTGTTTACTGGCCTTTGCGGGAAGAAATTCTGGTGGTCGATTCTGAACGGGGATCTTTAAAACAACGAATTGCGTTGCGAGCCCTGCATGGGGAGACGGGTGGTAATTTAATCATTGCGGGCCAGCAATTGCTGGTCGCCCAGCCTCAAAAAGTGACGGCATTCGGGGAGTACGGCCAAGTGCCGTCTGAAGCTGACGATGAGCAGAAAGTTTCTGCGTTGTTAGCCAAATAGTTTTCAAAGTGTTTTGTTGATCAATTAATCTGTAACTTTAAACACAAGGTGAAAGACATGAAGGTTTTGTATCGTAAGCTCTCGATTTCCGTGTTGAGTCTGTTATGTTTATGCGGTTTCTCTGCCACTGTTTCCGGACAGATCTCAGGACCTCCGGGAAAAGTGAACGTCGGCGATCGGGCACCTGCTTTTACGGCTAAGGACGATCAAGGGAAAGGCTGGAAGTCGACCGACTATGTTGGCAAAAAAATCCTGGTGGTTTATTTTTACCCCGCAGATATGACCGGCGGCTGTACCAAGCAGGCTTGTGGGTTTCGGGATGATATGAAAACGCTGCAAGGGAAAGATGTGGAAATCATTGGGGTGAGTGGTGATTCGGCCCGAAGTCATCAGCTGTTTAAAAAAGAGTACGATCTGAATTTCACGTTGCTGGCTGATGAAGATGGCGGTGTGGCCAAGAAATTCGGTGTGCCTTTGAAAAAAGGTGGATCTATCAAGCGGACAATTGATGGCAAAGAAGAAACTTTGACCCGCGGTGTGACAGCGGCACGCTGGACTTTTGTGGTTGATAAAAACGGGAAAGTCGTCATGAAAAATACCAAGGTCAAAGCAGCCGATGACAGCAAAGCCATTTTGAAGCTTGTTAACAGCTTGAAATAGCGGTTTTCGGTGACTGAACCGACTTGGAACTCACCTGCAAAATTCGTCATTCGTACTCGACAGTCCATGTACTGACGGCATACAATTGATGCTGCAGGTGAGATTTTATTTGTAGTAAATCAAATCGGAGCAGAGAGATGTGTCGTATCCGTTTGAACAAAGTCTGTTCAGGGTTCATTGTCTGTCTTTTATGGGCGGCGGTCATGCTTGCAGGCTGTGGGAACCCGGAGCAAGCTGCGAATTCAGAAGCAGAAGCGCCCGCGCGTCAGCAGGGGGAAGCGACAGCAATTCCCGGCAGCCCATCGGACGAGAGCCTAACCGAAGAAGTGTCTATTCAGTCGGGCATGGAAATCGGTGCGATACCGTTGCCGTTTGATGTCGAAGATGTAACGGGCCCCCATCAGGGAAAACATCTCTGTTACCGTTGCCTGTATGGTGAGCGACCCGTGGTGGGGATCTTTGTTCGCGATCTGGATCAAAATACAAAAACGCTGATTCAGAAAATTGATCAGGAAGTGGCTTCGCATCAGGATGAAAAGCTGGCAGCGTTTGTGGTGGTTTTAACCGATGATCCTGCTTCCGCGAAACCGGACCTGGAACAGGTGGCTCAAGACACGAAGATCAAACACGTTCCCTTAACGGTTTTTGAGGGAGCTGCCGGCCCGGCAGGTTATAATGTGACGAATGAGGCGGCGGTGAATGTGATGATCTGGGAAGGCGAGGTGAAAGCAAACCGAGCTTACCAGAAAGGCCAGCTTAACGATGAGGGGATTCAGGAAGTGATTGCCGATACCAGATTGATCGTTCAATAATTCTGACTCCCAACGCGTTCTATCAGAAAGATGGGTTTCGAGGCACGCTTGAAGTCTGTTTTAAATAAAACATTTTTTGCAGGAAGTGGAATTTCTTCATTTGCCTATGTTTTTTAATACTCAGCCAGACAGATTGACCAGATTTCGTCCCCATCGCTTAACTTTGGCGGTGATGGTACTGGTTCTTCTCGTGAATTCTTCTATCCCTGTCTTCGCGCAGCCGTTGCGCACGATGGAGCCAGGTGAGGATCGTCATGCTCTGTTTCCCACCAGTCGTCTGCACTCCAAAAATTATCGGGATGCGATACAGCTGATTGGGGAGAAAAAGTATTCGATCGCAATTCCCGAGTTACAGGCGATTCTGGAAGCACCGGAAGACTATGTGTCTCTCGAACAAGGGTTAGAATTTTCCAGCCTGAAACGCATGGTGCAGCAGGTCATCGCGGATCTGCCGGAAGAAGGGAAACGTTTTTATTCGCTGCAATATGGCCCCACAGCCGAGCAGCTCTTGAATCGTGCTGTGGAGCAGGATGACCTCAATCTGTTGCAGGAAGTGGTTCGTCGCTATTTCTTTACGAAAGCGGGAGCAGAGGCCGCTTATACTCTGGGCGCGTATTACTTTGAGCGGGGAGATTTCTGGGCGGCGACGCGACAGTGGGAGGCGTTGAGTGAGCAACACGATCTGGGTAAATCGAAGGAGCCCCACCTGACGTTCAAACTGTCGGTCGCCTGGTATTACCTGGGAAATCAGGGGAAATGTCGTCAGGCATTGAAGAAACTGGTCCGTTTGACTTCCGGTAAGACTTTCGAATTTCCGAATGGAACCAAGGTCACACTCTCTTTCGCCAATGAAAACCCGGTTGAATGGTTAGCTGCTCTGGTAGGCACTCCTGACATGAGGGCTGCGGAGGAACAAAAGAACTGGACCATGTATCGTGGCAGTCCTTCTCGTCTGGCTTCGGCTCTGTTTGCAGTGCCGTCTGCAAAACCGGTCTGGCATTTCTCGACGATTCACGATCCTGCTTTAAGCAATCAGGAAGACGCGCCTCAGCTTGAAGAAATGCTGAAGAAGCTGGGCGACTATCGTCGCAAACATGTTGCGGGAGTGTTACCGGCTGCCAGCCCATTAATCGTTCAGGATCAAGTCGTCTTCAGAACACACCGCAATCTGAAGGCGGTTTCCTTATCGACGGGAAAGTTGAGCTGGCAAACCACACTGTCGGATGCACTATATCAGGAGCTGTTAAAAGATCCGCAGAATACAGACGAAGAGTCTTTAGGAATGCCTCAGACTCCTCTGGAAAAATATTTGGCCCAACGTGCCTGGCAGGATTATACCTTCGGTCATTTGAGTACGGACGGAAAGCTGGTCTACTGTGTAGAAAATGTCGGGTTCATTGCCGGTTTTTATCATTTCAGTCGACTTGATCGCGATAATATTCTGGTGCCCAATTCGTATAACCGTCTGATGGCATTTGAAGCTGCTTCAGGAAAGTTTGTCTGGGAGGCGGGAGGCCCGCGACTGCAAAAACCGATGAGCTATTCCGGGCATTATTTTCTGGGGTCTCCGTTGCCTCTGGACGGAAAACTCTACTGTCTGGCGGAAGAGGGGCGAGAGTTTCGCTTGCTGGTATTGGATGCGCAGACAGGGAAAACGCTCTGGACACAGTCCTTGTATCGTAGTGAATACCCGATTGCCCGTGACTTCTCATCGGATCGCCGTCGCCCGATGGATCATATTCGCCGTCGTATGGGGTTAAGCCCCTCTTTTGCACATGGTGTGATGGTCTGTGAAACCGGCGAAGGATGTACGGTGGGCATTGATATCATGAATCGCAGACTGCTGTGGCGCAAGGTAGATGTGGGCGGCGAAGAGATTACCCTCTACGCTGCATTTGCCCGTGATTCCTTTAAAAATGTCGAAGGCTGGGCCGAGTTTACTCCGCTGATTGTGGGAGATCGAGTACTGGTTTACTCGCGCAAACTACAGAATCTTCAATGCCTGGATTTGTTCGATGGTCGATTGTTATGGTCGCAGTCGCGGCGGAACAACCTGTTCATTGCCGCCGTTCATGATGGCAAAATTCTGCTGGTGAGCAACGATCAGATTGAGGCGATCAAGCTGAGTGATGGTGCTCCTGCCTGGCCGAAATCACAGCCGATTGCTGCTCCCAGTGGTCGTGGAATTGTGGTGAAAAATACATATTATCAACCGGTGGACACGGGGGAAATTCTCAGTATCCGGCTGGACGATGGCTTGGTCCTGGCAAGAACTCGCGTTGAGATGGACTCACTTGTGGGTAATCTTGCTGCCGCCGGTGGAATGCTGGTGACTCAAAATGAGACTGAAGTGGTCGGTTTCAAATCGGTAGAATCGATTCGGCAGCAGATTCGTCTCGCCGATCAATCGAAGCAGCCTGCGGATCTGGCATTGGCGCAACTTCTGCGAGGCGAACTGAATCTGTTTGCCGGCGACGTCGATCTGGCGATGCAGAAAATTGATCAATCGATCCAAATCAAACCTACTTTGCGGGCCAGACGGTTGTACGCAGACATGTTACTGGAAAGTCTGGATCATGATTTTAGTCAGAATCAAAACCAGATTGCCAAGATGGAAACATTGCTGGTTGATGCTGATCAACGCAAGCGGTTTTATCAGATTCTGGCCCTTAATTATCAGCAACAGGGAAATCTGAACGCGGCACTGCAAAATTATCTGCGTCTGTCAGAGTTGAAGGGGCTGCTGGATTCGGAAACGGTCAAAGGGGGCTCATTTGTCCGTACGGATCGTTGGATTCGTTCCCAGCTGGATCTCCTGCTGGCCCGCGCTTCAGAGCAGGAACGGGCTGAAATTAATGAGTTCTTTTCCCGGTATTACAGAGACAAACTGGTTAGTGCCGAACGGAATGAGCTGGAACGTTTTCTGCTGTGTTGCGGAAATTTACCTGAAACAGAGCAGGCACGTGTGGTTTTGATTGAACGCTTAGAGCAGGCGATCAATACTAGTAATGAAGAAAATGAACGGGCTGCCTTGCGTCGCATGTTGATACAGCATCTGGAAGATCTCAGAAATTCAAAGCAATCTGTGATGGCAGCGTTTGCGACGGCAAAGCTGGCACAAACTTATCTGGGGATGTATCGCACTTCGCAGGCGGCAGCATTGATGGACGAGTTGGTTGCACGCTGGCCAAATGTGGTTTGTCTGGATGGAAAAACATCACTGCAGTTAACGACAGAATGGCGTTCTGAGGCAAGCTTCCAGAAACAACAGCGTGCGGAGCCTGAGTGGCCTGATTATCCGGCGCAGGTCTATCATGGAGAACAGTCGAAGGGGCAGAATACGTCGCTACCCGTAGAAATCATTGGTCTCTCGAACCTGTTGTTCAATAATTATCGGCTGGAGGTGGGGCCGGCGAAAGAGTTCCTGGTGGCCTACGATGGTCAGGGGAAACAGCAGTGGGCGTTTTCACTAGTTGAAGCAGAAATTGAGGTTCCGGCTCAGCCCTATTTCTCTGCCCGCGTGTATCAGCATTATCTTGTGGTTAACTTCGGTTCTCAATTTTGTGTCCTGGATACGCTGAACCGGGATGCAGACAATCAGCCGACATTATTGTGGAAGCAGCGGTTGATTGCCGGTCCACCGAGTCTGCGTGATTATATTTCGATCGAGCGCACCGGCGTGGCTCCCGTATTGCGCGAGTATGTCACACGTAATGCCGACCGCGAGCTGCTGGGGCGGATTGGTACGATTAATCAGGAATTTCTCTGCTATCAACTGGGTACTGAATTGATCGCTGCCGAGTTGTTAACTGGCAAAATATTATGGAAGCGACAGGGAGTGGTCACCAGCAGCAGGCACTATGGTGACGCAGAACACGTGATCGTGATGACATCGTCCGAGCGTGCGGAGACACGGTATGTCGTCTTGAGTGGTCAGAGCGGAGAGGTCGTCAACGCATTCAAACTGGATCGAGACGAATCTCCCATTTTTGCGTTTGAGCGTTACTTGCTGACGATTACCAAGCAAGCGGATAACGTACGCCGTCTGGAATTGAAAGATCTCACGACTGATCAGGAAATCTGGAGCCAGTTACTAAGTAAATCCTCGACCTATACGCTGGGGCAGAGTCATGACCTGGTGATGATCAAGCCGGATGGGACGATTTCATTTCTGGATTTGCGGACAGGTGAGACGAAATATGAAGTCAAAGGGAAACCGGCGCCGAGTGTCCTTAATTTGCTGGTGTTGGAGAACCCGCAGCAATCCCTCGTTTTCGTGAGTCTGCCTTATGTGGGGGAAAAGCGAGCTGTGGGAGAAAAGCGAGCCACGTTTCGTTCACTCAGCATGACCTCATTTCTGTTCAACGGAATGGTGTATTCTGTTGATCGAAAGACAGGGAAATTGATGTGGTCGCTGCCTCTGAATGCACAGGGGATTGACTTTTCGCAATTTCTGGATCTGCCTGTGATTACATTCGGAATCCGTCGTATTCAAGGGCCGCCTTCCAGCGATGGTACACTGGTTGACCTGCAGGTGGTTGATCTGCGAAGCGGAGAGATCGTCCTGAAAGAAACCACGCGCAGCAATCGGTTGCGGACTTGGGTTGTCCCTGATGTCGAGCGGAAAAGTATTCTGATTGAACCATTTCAGATCCGACTTAGCTTTGAAGAACCACCGGTGGCGGCCCAGAAACCCTAGCGGAGACGATGTCCAAAGTCGCCTGTGATGTTAGCGAAACCTAATAGCTTTCCTTGTCATCAGGGTCGTCATCATAATCCAGGTCATCGTCATCGTCGTCGTCTCGATCGGGATGCAGGGGGTTGTCCGGTGAGAAAAAGAAGTCTCCCAGTCCCATAGGCATCATGTTTCCGCCCAGGCTTTGTTTTCGTTTTTCCGACAGAGATTCGAGGTCAAGGGCATCGTCGCCGAGACAGTTTTTGAGCGATTCCAGCCAGAGGACATCTTTGCTGAGCGGATGGTCTTTATCCTGAGCGGCGCGTTTCAATGCCAGACGCAAGACGTTAATGCCATCGCGGGTGGAGAAATCCAGCTTCAGACTATGCGACTGTTGCAGGAAGTCGACGGTTAAGTCGAGCATATGCTCGTCGGCAAAGGGGATGTGATAATGCAGGATCATTTTTTCATCTGCCCGATTGGGATGTTCGAGCGAAATGCTGGGCTGCAGGCGACTGAGAATATAGTCGGGGATTTCAAACGTGGATTCATCTTCATTCATGGTGACGGCGCAACGGAATTCCGGGTGTGCCGGGATCGTGACTCCGGCGACGATCGATTCAATATAGCGGCGATGATCGAGCAGGGGGGCAAGGCTGGCCCATGATTTTTCATTCATGCGGTTGCCTTCATCGAGCACACAAATTCCGCCACGAATCATCGCGGTCACCAGGGGAGAGGTGTGGTAGACGATCTTGCCACTCTCGGCCAGAACGGGCGTGACGAGTAAATCTTCCGGTCGTGTGTCGGCCGTACATTGATAAATATAGAGTTCTTGATCGCGCGTGCGAGCACCTGCAATGGCGAGTGACGTTTTACCGATACCCGGCGTTCCCACCAGCCGTGGTGTGAGCGGCATATCTTTTTCGTCAATCACAAGCCAGCAGGCTAGAAGCTGTTTTAATGCTTCATGTTGCCCGATCCATTCTCCGGATGTCTGGTCGGCGCGACCCAGGTGCAGGCCAACTCCGTCAATTTCCACTCGATTTGACATTTGGTTTTTTTCTATTGTTGGACAGTTCACTGACTTAGCGAGACTGGTACAGGCCTTCAGAAGATGTTCTTTAGGTGTTCTTTTACAGCAGTCCTGATTATAGGCGTCTCACGTTACTTCTGATAAGTCTGGTCTTCCAACTCTTCTGGTATCAAGCAAAATTCCGAAAAAAAGCGGGGGGATGTGTTTTTTTAGGAATTCATTAAGTGCTTATTTCAGAAGAAGATAATGGATTTCAGTATCAGCAGAACACTAACTGATCAGCAGAAATCTTTTTGTGATGGCCAAAAAATCTTGTTAGAATGCACGGGTTTCCCACATTCGATTTTTCAATAGCGTCTTGCACGTTATTCATTTCCGAATTGAGAGTACATAACTTCAACTGTTTTGACTTCATTTCTTTTGTTGTGCTTCTCAAATTCTATTCTGAGTCGTTTTTTACAGGGGGAGGTCGCGATGAATAAACCAGTTCTCGCAAAGGACATTATGGTAACGAAGTTAATTACCTTAACTCCGGACATGGATGTACTGGAAGCAATTGGAATGCTGTTGAATCATCGCATCTCAGGGGCTCCTGTGATTGATCAGGAAAATCGGATGTTAGGTGTGTTTTCTGAACGATGTTGTATGGATGTGTTAATCAAGTCCAGCTATGAGCAACTCCCTTCATCTCAGATTTTCCCTTTTATAGACACAGAAGCACGGCGGATTACCGAGGAGACGGATTTACTGACGATTGCCCAGATTTTTCTCAGTACGCCAACACGCCGCTTGCCCGTGGTACGTGATGACTGCTATCTGGTAGGGCAGATCAGCCGCCGCGATCTGCTGCAGGCAGGAAATAAGAGTCTGCAGTTCCGGACGAACATCCCAACTGAGAGAAATCTGCTTTATTTAAGTGGTTTAATGACGCGGGACGAATCGCCGATTGCCTGATCCGTCGTTTGTGATGGGTGAGTGTTTTAAGTAAGAATGACTCAGAAAAACCAGCTGGACCCGTTTCAGCTGGTTTTTCTCATACCTGACGGTTTGATTTTTCCAGCCGGTCAACTAAAATCGTGCCAGTTTCTGTTCCCGTTCGAGGGAACCAGATCTGTCTGATCCTGTCTCAAGGCCTGTTTATCGGTGCGAGAGGGAGGAGTACAGACTCTGAAAACACCGGTTTGATCATCATTACTTGAAGATTCAATTCAGATAAAGCCATCTACTCAAAGGACTTGTGATATGGACCAGGAAGAAATTTTACTCGACGCGGAAGAGAGAATGGACAAAGCCGTTCATGTGTTGCAGGGACAACTGCAGGGCATTCGAACTGGTCGGGCTACTCCAGGCCTCGTAGATTCGATTCGCGTCGATTATTATGGTTCGCCGACCCCGTTGAAGCAGATGGCGAATGTCAGTGTTCCGGAACCGCAGCAGATTCTGATCCGTCCGTTCGATGCCCAAATGGTAGGCGAGATCGCCAAAGCCATTCAGGCCAGCGATATGGGTCTGGCTCCGAATACCGATGGTCGTGTGGTGCGGTTGAATATTCCCCCACTTTCGACAGAGCGTCGCCGTCAACTGGTTTCGCGCGTGAAAGAACTGTCGGAAGAGGCCCGTGTTTCGATCAGAAATATTCGTCGTGATGCCAACAAACACGCTGATCAAGCCGAAAAAGACAAAGTAATGGGCGAAGACGAACGCGACAATACCAAGACCGACGTCCAGGACTTGACCAAGAAATTCGAGGGCAAAGTGAACAGCATGGCTGATACGAAAGAAAAAGAGGTGATGGACGAATAGTCCTTCAGTCTCTTTGGGTCAGCGATCACGAAACGTGTTTTAAGTTGCGTATACAAAAAAGTATCATCAGGAATACTTCTGATATCAGAAGTATTCATCACAATAACATTCTATCTCAAACTCTGTATTAATAGAGACTGGTTCAAGTTTCCATGGCAAAGAAGACAATTGAAGACGTAGACGTTAAAGACAAAGCCGTATTGATGCGTGTGGATTTCAACGTTCCTCTGGATGATAATCTCAACATCACCGATGATCGCCGCGTCCGAATGGCGCTGCCTTCGATCAAATCGGTCATTGATCGCGGCGGACGCGTTGTTTTAATGAGTCATCTCGGTCGTCCCAAAGGGGATGGCGACGATGCAAAGTATAGCCTGAAGCCGACGGCCGCCTGTCTGGGTGGATTGTTGGGGCGGGAAGTCGGCTTTGCGACAGATACAGTGGGACCGGATGCAAAAACTAAATCGGCCGACCTCCCAGACGGTGAGGTGTTGATTCTGGAAAACCTGCGGTTCAACGAAGGCGAGAAAACAGGGGACGCTGAATTTGCGAGCAAACTGGCTGCCTTCGGTGATATTTACTGCAACGATGCGTTTGGAACCTGTCACCGTACCGATGCGTCGATGGTGGCAGTGCCGGCAGCGATGAAAAAGAGACCGAAAGTGGTTGGGTTTCTGGTTGCGAAAGAAATTCAGTATCTGACCGACGTGATCGCCAACCCCGAACGTCCGTTTGTGGCGATTCTGGGTGGTGCCAAAGTCTCTGACAAAATTAAAGTCATCGATAACCTGCTGGGGATCTGTGACAAGGTGCTCATCGGCGGGGCAATGGCGTATACCTTTTCACTCGCCCAAGGGGGGCAGGTTGGTGACAGCCTCGTCGAAAAAGACAAAGTCGAGCTGGCTAAAGAATTGATCGCCAAAGGGGGCGACAAACTGATGCTGCCCGTCGATACGCACTGTGGTGATGATTTCAACGCCAACTGTAATAAAGTTGTTGTCAAAGCGGGCGAGATTCCCGATGGTTTTGAAGGCCTGGATATCGGCCCCGAAACAGCCAGGATTTTTGCGGACGTCGTCAAGTCGGCAAAAACCGTTGTCTGGAACGGACCGATGGGTGTGTTCGAAATGCCTCCGTTTGATGCCGGCACCAAAGCCGTCGCCCAGGCGATTGCCGACAGTGATTCGACAAGCATTATCGGCGGCGGAGACAGTGCGGCTGCGATTCAACAACTCGGATTTGCCGATCAGGTCTCTCATGTGAGTACCGGCGGTGGTGCGAGTCTGGCGATGCTGGAAGGTCAGGAATTCGCAGCGGTCAACCTGTTAGATGAAGCATAATACGGTTCTCTGAATCTGTTTTATGAACATAACTTAAAACACAGCCTGTTGAGAAACGGGCTGTGTTTTTGTTTTGGAGATGAGAGATGCTCGAAACCTGTGAGGAAAAAGAGTAAACTGGACGAGAGGTTTCCCTTCTGATGGGAGCCCTCTATATTAGCCTACTGAAAATGGGGTGGCACTGTCGGCTTGTCCGACAGTAAGAACTCCGTGGTGGGCTATCAAGATCGTTTGTGTTCTTTATTGGAGTTGTATCACGCTGTTGGTTCCTGAAACTGAGTAGGCACTGTTGGGCAAGCCAACAGTGGCACACGTTACTGACAATGTGGTTTGTGGGAGCTTGATGCTCTCCAATTGAGTTGGTTGCTGGAGCTGAGTAAATACTATTTGTTGCTGGAACTGAGAATACACTGTTGAGCAAGCCAACAGTGCCACCCCTTGATAGTGATACTCGTTGATAGTGGCACCCATCTGTCGATCGGGCTACTACTCATAAAGTGCAGTCAGCTTCCTAAACTCATGAAGAGCGCCCTTTTATTGAGAGATGGGAGAAGTGAGATGGCCGCGGCGTTGTTTACTACAGAACAGCTGGCACAGTTTCAGCAGGATGGTTTTCTGATTGTGGAGGGGCTCTTCAATCAGGAAGAGGTGACTCTGCTGGGGCAGATTGGTCGTGCGGATCTGGCGATGCAGCAGGCGACGTTCAGCCGCGCGGACGGTGAAGGGGGCGCGGTCAAGCTGAGTGTCGATAATGAACTGCACGATGATATTTATGGCGCGATCGCTCGCAGTCATCGTGTTGTAGATCGGATGGAAGCCTTACTGGGTGATGAGGTCTATCATTACCATCACAAGATGATTCAAAAAGAGGCCAAAGTCGGCGGCGCGTGGGCCTGGCATCAGGATTATGGCTACTGGTACAACAATGGCTGTCTGTCTCCGGATATGGGGAGTTGTATGATCGCCGTGGATCAGGCGACCGTAGAAAATGGTTGCCTGCAGGTGCTTAAGGGAAGTCACCTGATGGGGCGGATCGATCATGGCCCGGTGGGAGATCAGACAGGGGCCGACCCCGAACGGGTTGATGCAGCCTGCGAGCGATTTGAGCTGGTTTACTGCACATTGGAGCCAGGCTCTGCCATCTTTTTTCATTCGAATCTGTTACATCGTTCTGATCAGAACAAGAGCGCGCATCCGCGGTGGGGATTTATCTGCTGCTACAATACGAAGCACAATGATCCTTATAAAGAATCGAAGCATCCGCGGTATACCCCGTTGGCAAAATGTGATGATGCCGAAGTGGTAACGGTTGGTCGCGTGCAATGGGAACAGCTGCAGTCGCATCCTTCGGTCTGAATCAAAACGTCTGCGTTCGAGAAAACTATGGCCGAAGCATCAGAACGATCAGCCAGTGATCGGAGTCAACAAAGCACGCTGATCAAGCAGATGGCGCAGGAAGTCGGCTTCGATCTGACGGGGCTCGCGCCGGCGGTCACACCGGCCGGTTATCATGGTTTTCTGGACTGGCTGAATCAGGGTTACGCTGGCGAGATGGACTATCTGGAACGTCGGAAAGACGCCTATGAGCATCCGCGGTACGTGATGAGTTCCGTCCGCAGTGTGCTGATGCTGACACTCAATTATCGGACAGAGGAACCGCCGTCTCTTTCGGGAACCGAGGCGCGGGTCTCCCGTTATGCCTGGGGGACGACCGATTATCATAAGGTGATTCGCAAAAAGCTGAAGCAGCTTTCCCGCCGAATTCATGAGCAGTTTCCTGATTGTGAAACCCGCGGCGTGGTAGATACGGCGCCGCTGCTGGAGCGGGATTTCGCGCAACTGGCGGGGCTGGGCTGGATTGGAAAAAATACGCTGCTGTTGAATAAGACCGAAGGGAGTTGGTTTTTCCTGGCAGGACTGCTGTTGAGTGATGAGCTGGAATATGACGCGCCGCAGGAAACGTCGCACTGTGGAACCTGCACGCGTTGTCTGGATGCCTGTCCGACCGATGCATTTGTGGAAGCGGGGACGCTAGACGCGCGGAAATGTATTTCGTATCTGACGATTGAGTTGCGAGATCAGCCGATCCCCGCAGAGTTGCGACCGGGAATGCAGGATTGGATGTTTGGCTGTGATGTCTGTCAGGATGTCTGCCCTTGGAACCGGAAAGCGCCCGTCAGTGGTGAGCCTTCGTTTCAGCCTGTGGAGTCGTTTTCCCCCGTGGATGCCTGCGAATTGTTGACGCTCGATGAAGGGGCCTTTCAGGCACGTTTTCAGAGTACGCCGATGTCGCGCGCGCGGCGAGCCGGGTTATTGCGGAATGCGGCGATTGTGCTGGGCAACCGGGGAAATGCGGCGGCAGTGCCGGGACTGCAGGCAGTATTGACGGATTCTGAGCCTTTGATTCGAGGGGCGGCCGCCTGGGCGTTGGGACAACTGGGAGGGGCTGAGGTTGTTGCTTCGCTGGAACAGCGGCTGGCTGTTGAGTCAGAGGCAGAGGTGGTGCACGAATTAGAGTGTGCCATCGCGGAAATCCGAAACCGGGGTGAATAAAGTCAAAAATGCAGCTAGAATGACCGGGGATCTCATGGAAAAGTGGGGGGGCTTGTATTACGATCTTCAACAGAGATCCGTTCCAGATAATACATTTGAGTGCATAGAATCGTTTCAGTAAGTGGGAGTGAGAAATGGGTGATCAACTTCTCGTCGGAGTGAATGGGGCCGGTGGTCGGATGGGGCAGCGCGTGGCCGTGCTGGTTTCTCAGGATCAGGACTTAAAACTCGGGGCGGCTTTGGAATCTGACAATTCTCCCCTGCTGGGTAAAGATGTCGGCGAAGTGGCGGGCATTGGTCCGATTGGGGTTGAGATTCAATCAGAGCTGACGGACCGGGTTGATGTGATCATTGATTTTTCATTGCCAGCGGGCCTGCTGAAAGTGGCCGGGATTTGTGCGGAACGACAGATTCCTCTGGTAGCGGCGACGACGGGATTGACTCCGGAACAGCGAAATGAAGTGCTGACCGCTTCGCAGACGGCACCACTGATTCTGGCACCGAATATGAGTCTGGCCGTCAACTTGATGATGAAGCTGGTTCGCGAAGCCGCTCATTCACTCAAAAATTCTCCCGGTGGAGTGGATGTCGAAGTGATCGAACGTCATCACCGGTTTAAAGAAGATGCGCCGAGTGGGACGGCCTTGCATTTTGGTGAAATCATCGCGGATGAAATGGGGCAGACCGAACATGTCCATGGACGACATGGTCGCCCGGGGCCTCGGCCTGAGTACGAAATTGGTTATCATGCGTTAAGAACGGGCGACAATGTGGGTGAGCACACCATTGTGTTCGGGATGATGGGCGAGACGATCGATTTGACCGTTCGCGGCCATACCCGGGACAGTTATGTTTATGGTGCTCTGGCTGCTGCCAAATATCTGGCAACGCAACGGGCGGGCCTGTATACGATGGCCGACGTGTTAGACCTGAATTAGGCCCCTGTTTTACTGTTCTTCCTGTTTTACCAAGTCCGTGAAACAGTCAAGAGTAGTATACTCATTAACCGATATAAGAAGAGCGCTTGCTGCCCTCCGGCAGAGCGGGTTTCTCTTCAGTGATCGGCGGTGTTTTTCCGTCTGAAAAGAACTCAGGGATTGAGCTCGTATTTGCTGTCAATCAGATATTCACCCCTCGAAGGAACGAGAGATGAGTTGGCTTAAGTCTCTATTTTTCAAACACGTTCTGAATCTTCTTCATTCCGTATTTGCTCCGATTGCGCGAAGATGCCCCTTTGTCTTCAAGTGGAATCAGACGACGAAAACGATTGCCGGTCTGTTGGCAAGCGTTTTTTCGATGCTGGCACTGCTTTCGTTTTTCGGGTCATTGGAAGGGCCAACGGCGTTATCTGAACCGGAACTGATTTCCCCGGAATTGGGCGTCAGCGACGAGCTTTCAATGGAATTTGGTCTGGATGCAGCTCTGCCGCTGCATGAGCCGGGCAGTTCTGACTTCGACAATCCGACCTCTGTGATCCGGACCGTTTCTGTCGAACAGGCTGTAGGGACATCCCAGAATGACGGAAGCGTGTTTCATGCGGTAGGCCAGCAGAATAGAGCGGGGCGCGTGATCCAGGTGGCAGGCGAATACCCCGTTTATCTTTCCAAAGAGCAGCAACCAGGCAGCCAGTCCCAACCAGAAGAAGAAGGAGCCGCCTGGCTGACGGGAGAAATCGAAGAAATTGACAACTTGCCAGTGAATGGCTCGTTTCGTCGTTTGAGAAATTAATCAGTCAACGTCTCAGTATGGATGTTCTACGCTAAACCATTCCCGGGAATCAGAGTTTATGTATCAGAGTTACTGGAATTTGCAGAGTGGTCCTTTTGAAGAAAAAATGGACGCCACTTTTTTTTATGAAAGCCATCCGCATCAGGCAGGGTTGCTGAAGCTGCAATATCTTATCGAAAACAGCAAAGGGGCCGGTTTACTCGTTGGTGGTTCGGGAATGGGGAAGTCATATCTGTGTCATGTACTGAAAAGCCAGCTCGCTGAGTTGCATCAGCCATTCGTACATCTGGTGTTTCCCCAATTATCGCCGATCGAACTGATTTCGTATCTTGCCGTCGAGTTAGGCGCAGAGGAAGCGAGCATTGAGCCTGTGGCTCCGGGAAAAGATCGGATCGTGCGGGCATTACACAGGCAGCTGTTGTTGCTGTGCGAGCAGGGTCACAAGCCTGTGATCGTCATTGACGAGGCGCATTTAATTGTGGATCAGCGGATTTTTGAAACGCTGCATCAGCTGTTGAATTTTCAACAGACGTCCGAGATCGATTTCACACTGTTGTTAGTCGGCGATCAGTTGCTGTTGAGTCATCTGCAGCGGTCGGCGCAACTGGACGACCGGATTGCCGTGCGTTGTCTGCTGAAACCGTTTTCGCCCGAAGATACTCGCAACTATGTGGAGCATCGGTTGGAAGTAGCCGGACGCAATGAGCCGGTGTTTGATGACGACGCGTTTGAAACTCTGTTCGAGTTGACGCAGGGAAATCCCCGCAAGATCAACCGACTGTGTGATCTGGGGCTATTGGTCGGGTATGCAGACGAATTGTCTGTGGTCACGTCCGATGTACTGGAAGCCGTCGCGGAAGAGTTGGTATCGTCGATTCCCGACTAGCGTCGTTTTAATGTCTTTCGTTCTCGATGAATCGGTCGCCGCTGCGCGGTCCCGGGCAGGATGCAGCTTGCGCGATTCTTCTATTCCCGACATTGATCCTGAATTGCAGTCGAGCATTCTTGTTTGATGACTGCTGCCGGATTTTCAGTTAACGGAAGTTGCTGGCTATCGGGTAGAATTTCGGTTGTGCCTTGCTGCGCGCCGCAAAACGTGCGAGGGCGGGGTGCGCTGAATCAGGATGACGGCTGGCGGACATTTCGACGCGGTCGGTTTGAGTTACTGCATGATGTCGAAGTGCATGAGCGTGTCAAGCTGTGAACAGTATTTGAACCGCCTTTGAAGTTGAATGGTGGTTAGATGAAGTCAGAGCGAAGTCCATTGAAGTGGACTTGAAGCGATGGGAATGAGCGGTCTCTTTAAGAGGCGTAAGAAAATAGAGCGTTCCTAACATCAGTTATAGCAGGAGTTAAATGATCGGAATTAATGCTGGACTGAACTTAGTTCCGAGATGAAAATCATGTTTGCTCGTGCGCGCGATGCTTGCAACGCATGTTAGGGAGAGGCGGCTGTGAGTCAATCGTAAAAAAAACACCTGTTTTTCCGGGCTGAAATTTCTGTTGTTTGAGTTGGGGATAAGTTCAGCGAAATATTTATGAAAGAGAATTGCGACATGGGATTGATGAGGTGCGCATCTGCTCGTGTCGCCTAAAAGCATTTCTCATATGATGCAGGTGAAGTTGATTCACGAACGCGTTTTTAGACTGGTTCCAACGAACTCTTGATGAAATTGTTGTTCAGCCCTTGCGAACAGACAGGCATCAGGCTCACAATAGGCGAATTCTCTTCAGCCCGCATTCGGGTTTCATATAGCATTTTCAGAGCTCGTTCGATTTATTTAATGTTCGTTGATTGGTTGTTCCGGTTTCGTTGAATGCTCTGTTAGTCATCAAGGTGGATGTAACGATGTGGTCTTCGCGACTGTTCTGGAAGCTGTTTCTGGTCTATGCCGGTTTAAATATTGCGTCTGCGATTGTCTTCGTTTTGATTGTTTCGGGACGCCAGCAGGAACAGGTTGTGGAACAGGTTCAGCAGCGCTTGCATGATTCGGCTGTGATTATGCAGAGCAGTCTGGACGGTATTTTCGAACAGGGACTCACTGAGCGGCTGCAGGAAAAAGTCAAAAAGCTGGGGAAGCAGACCGGGACGCGATTGACTTTGATTGATCTGGACGGGTTGGTGATTGCCGACTCAGATCAGGATTCTCTGGAACTGGTCCGGGAGATGGAGAATCATGAAAATCGGGTCGAAGTCATCCAGGCGATGTCGACCGGGGAGGGGAGATCGGAACGAATCAGTCCGACGCTGAGCGAACCAATGTTGTATTACGCCCTGCTGTTCAAAGAAGACGGAAAGCCTGCAGGCGTTGTGCGGGTTGCCATTACCATGGCAAAAATCCAGCAGGAAATTTCTTCGATTGAGAAGTTGATCTGGAGTATTGCCTTACTGGTTAGTTTTACGGTGCTGCTGCTGACCTACTGGGTTGTGGCGCGGATGATTCGTCCCCTGACGATTCTAACCAATGCCGCGGAGGCGATTGCCGGCGGGGATTACGATCAAAAACTCTATTTTCCCCAGCACGATGAACTGGGAATCCTGGCACAGTCATTCAACCATATGAGCAAGGAAATGGCCGAACGCGTCAGGCAGTTGCAGGCCAGTGGGGACCGATTGAGTACGGTTCTGGAAGGGATGGTCGAAGGAGTGATCGCGACGAATGAGCGGCAGCATGTGC
Source organism: uncultured Gimesia sp. (assembly GCF_963976445.1). Lineage (GTDB taxonomy): Bacteria > Planctomycetota > Planctomycetia > Planctomycetales > Planctomycetaceae > Gimesia. Next base: position 307,317 of record NZ_CAXBKP010000003.1, read on the forward strand.
TGTTTGCCAACGAATCAGCAGGACGATTGCTCTTTTTCTCGCCAGAAGAAGCGGAGGGGAAGCCGCTGTTTGAATCGGTTCGCAATCATCAGCTGCAAAAATCGGTGACAGAGGTCTTGAACACTTTGGAACCGCAGCGGATGGAAGTCGAACTGGAGAGTACCAGCGATCGAATTTTAGGGGTCACGACGACGCCGTTACCGGGAACTCCCTGTCCCGGCTTGGTGATTGTACTGTTTGATATGACCGAACTGCGCCGGCTGGAGTCGCTCAGGCAGGAGTTTGTGGCGAATGTATCGCACGAATTGAAAACCCCTTTAAGTTCGATCAAGGCGTATACAGAAACACTGATTCGGGGGGCGATGGACGACCCGGAAATCAGCAAGACGTTTTTGATGCGGATCGAAGAACAGGCCGACCGGTTGCATCAGCTCATTCTGGATCTGATCAGTCTGGCGAGTATTGAATCTGGGAATCAGGTTTTTGATATCATTACGATTGAGTTGAGGCCGTTCGTGGAATCGTGCCTGATCGACCAGCAGAAAGTTGCTGAGTCCAAACAGATTGAATTATTAGTTGAAGAAAAATCGCCCGGGATCAAAGTGGGAGCCGACGAAGAGGGGCTGCATCAGATTCTGGGGAATTTGATTAATAATGCGATCAAATATACTCCCGAGCAAGGGCGAATTACGATTCGCTGGGAATTGGAAGAGTCCGGTATGGTGCTGCTTCAGGTAGAGGATACGGGGATCGGGATCGAGGAAAAATATCAGGCCCGTCTGTTCGAACGATTTTTCCGTGTCGACAAAGCCCGTTCGCGTGAGCTGGGGGGAACCGGGCTGGGGCTTTCGATCGTAAAGCATCTGGTCCAGTCATTTCAAGGGACTATCGGCGTGACCAGCAAAGTCGGTGAGGGAAGTACCTTTTCTGTGCGGCTTCCCCGCGGCTAATTCTTAAGTGTGAAGTCCATAAGTTGTTTTTGGTAAATGGCTTAGGCGGATTTTCTCTATGCGCCCCATGTTCAAGAAAGATTAAGTACTTCACGGTATCTTAATACTGTCTTAACAATTCACGGGTATGGTAACGCACGTCTGAAGCGGGTCTGCCATGTGCTAGTTGGTTTTGACTGGCCTGTTTCTGACACCTTGATGTACATAACAACTATCTTGTTTACCACCATATCGCATTGGGAGAATCGCACGAAATGATCACGACAAACATAGGGAAAGTATTCGGGCTGGTGTGTCTGGCTGTTGGGGTTTCCCTGATTGGCGTTGGATGTAATGGAAGCAGTGAAAACGGGAATGGATCCGAGCTTTCTGGAAAAGTGCAAATTGATGGGTCGAGTACGGTTTATCCCATCAGTGAAGCGGTTGCAGAAGAATTTGGTGCTGTCCACAAAGATGTGCACCCCATTGTGGGGATTTCCGGTACTGGCGGTGGTATGAAAAAATTCATCGCGGGCGAAATTGATATCTGCGATGCCTCACGAGGAATGAAAGAAAAAGAAGCCAATGCCTGCAAAGAAAAAGGGATTGAGTTTATCGAGTTGTCGGTTGCCTTTGATGGTCTGGCTGTGATTGCCAACCCCAAGAATACCTGGTGCGATTGTTTGACTGTTGGTCAGCTCAAGGAATTGTGGCGACCTGAAAGTGGCGTCAAACAGTGGAAAGACCTGAATCCCAAATGGCCCGCCAAAGACATCAAATTGTATGGACCTGGTACTGATTCCGGAACGTTTGATTACTTCACCGAAGCCATTGTCGGAGAAGAAAAAGCAAGCCGTTCAGATTACACCGCCAGTGAAGACGACAATGTTCTGGTAACCGGTATTCAATCGGATGAGTATGCGATTGGTTATTTTGGATATGCCTACTACGAAGAAAATAAAGATAAGTTGAAGTTACTGGGCGTCGATGGTGGCAAAGGTTGCACAACGCCTTCACTGGAAACAGTACGTGACAACTCATACGCACCACTATCCCGTCCTCTGTTTATCTATGTGCGAAAATCAGCATTAGAGCGACCTGAGGTTGAAGCTTTTGTGAAGTTTTATCTTAAGAACGCAGCACAACTTGCGAAAGACGTCGGTTATGTGCCTGTTTCTGATGAAGTCGCCAAAGCGAACGAGGAAGCCCTTAAGGGAGCATTGTCGAAGTGACAGACGAACGTTCTAAAGAAGAACAATCGATTGAGGTGAAACTCGGCGAGGCAGCAGCAATCAAGCTGCCTCGCTCTACCTCTTTAGAAAGGGCAGATGGCCTGTGGGTCCGACTGCGTCCTGTCTATGAAGGTCTCATTCATTTCAGCCTGTTTTTGTGTGCCAGTATCTCTGTCCTGGTGACAGTGGGTATTGTGTTTGTGCTGTTATACGAGTCGGTTCAGTTCTTCTTTGATGTGTCGATTGTGGATTTTTTGACGGGCACGAGATGGACGCCTTTGCTGAAACCACAGCATTTTGGGATTCTCCCTTTGATGTGTGGCACGATGCTGGTTGCCGGCGGTGCTGCGATTGTGGCCGTTCCGATTGGTTTGGGGACCGCCATTTATCTCAGCGAATATGCGTCTCCCCGTTTTCGTGATATTGTCAAGCCGATGCTGGAAATTCTGGCAGGCATTCCTTCGGTTGTGTATGGGTATTTAGCAGTCGTATTTGTATCGCCCATCATTCGGTATGTGTTTCCCAGTGCGGGAGTATTTAATGCCGCCAGTGCCTGTATTGTGGTGGGGATCATGATTCTGCCGATGATCATTTCCTTAAGTGAAGATATTCTACAGTCTGTCCCACTGTCGCTCAGAGGGGCCGCGTTTGCGTTAGGGGCGAATAAATTTGAAGTGACGGTGCGAGTGGTTGTGCCGGCTGCGTTATCGGGAATTATTGCCAGTTTTCTGTTAGCCATTTCGCGAGCGATTGGTGAGACGATGGCAGTGACATTAGCCGCCGGTGCGACTCCGAAGCTGACACTGAATCCTTTGGAGAGCATTCAAACGATGACCGCTTATATTGTGCAGGTCAGTCAGGGAGATACACCTACGGGCACCGTGGAATATCGAACTATTTTTGCAGTCGGTTTAACACTGTTCATTACCACGATGTGCATGAATATTCTCGCACAATATATTCTCTCCCGTGTAGGAGAAAAATACGAATGAACAACAATAAACTGGACCTTTACACGACGAAGCCGCGTGGCCGAATTTCTAACTTTCTGTTTACAGCCCTCTGTTTTCTAGCGACGATGACCTGCGTCCTGATGTTGCTGGTTCTGATCTGGAATATCATTCTGCAGGGAAAAGGCTGGTTGAGCTGGGACTTTATCGAGCGGCTGCCTTCCCGTTTTCCGCATAAGGCGGGAATTAAGTCTGCTCTATTTGGAAGTATCTGGCTGATCAGTCTGACGGCATTGTTTTCCGTTCCTCTGGGAGTGGGTGCAGCCGTCTATCTTGAAGAATATGCTCCGAAAAGTCGTTGGCGTAAATTGATTCAATTGAATATTTCGAACCTGGCAGGTGTGCCTTCGATTGTTTATGGGATTTTGGGTCTGGGCTTGTTTGTCCGAGCTTTGGGCTTTGATCGGAGTGTCCTTTCCGGGGCGTTAACGCTGACGCTGGTTGTGCTGCCGATAATCATTCTGGCTTCACAGGAAGCTTTGAGGTCGGTGCCCGATTCGATTCGCCGTTCAGCATATGCTTTAGGTGCCACGCGCTGGCAGACGGTCTGGTATCAGGTTTTGCCGGCTTCTCTACCGGGAATTATGACAGGGGTGATTTTATCTCTGTCGCGAGCACTGGGAGAAGCGGCGCCTTTAATTGCAGTAGGTGCAATGGCTTATGTGCCGTTTGTGCCCGAAAAACTTTCCGATGAATTTACGGCGCTGCCGATTCAGATTTTCAACTGGACCTCGCGTCCTCAGGAAGATTTTCACCATCTGGCGGCTGCCGGGATTCTGGTACTGTTAATCTTATTAGTCAGTATGAATGCGATTGCCGTGTTTGTGCGACACAAATATGGGAAAAAGATCCGCTGGTAACGTTCGGGTTTTGATTGGCCCAAGAAAAACGAAAAACAGACACATATTTGATAAAAAGTATCTATAATTGGACTCAGCAAGGATTTTCAATCCATGGCTTCTACACCCTCGGTTAAAAAGATTATGCAACCACCCGATAAGGCGACTTCCGATTATTCAAAAGCTCCTCTGGTTCGACCTTCGATTCCCGAAGGAAAGAGCATGCGGACAGCGGACGAATTAGCGCAGGCGACTGAAAAAATCAGCGTGCGAGATTTGTCATTTTATTATTCGGAAAATCGTGCCTTAACCGACATTTCGCTGTCGATACCGGAATGTTGTGTGACTGCTTTCATTGGTCCATCTGGTTGTGGTAAGTCGACGTTTTTGCGTTGTCTGAACCGGATGAACGATATGATTGAAGGGACACGGGTTGAAGGTGATATCTTGCTGGAAGGCCAGGACATTTACTCTTCCCGGACGGATATTGTCACCTTGCGAAAGCGGATTGGGATGGTGTTCCAGAAGTCAACGCCGTTTCCCAAATCGATTTTTGATAACGTGGCCTTTGGTCCGAAAATTGCCGGTATCCGTAAGAAAAAAGCATTGTACGAGATTGTCGAACAGTCACTGCAGCGATCGGCTCTGTGGGATGAAGTGAAGGATCGTTTGAGTGAGTCGGCGTTGAATTTATCCGGAGGTCAGCAGCAGCGGTTGTGTATTGCTCGTGCGTTGGCCAATGATCCTGATATCTTGCTGATGGATGAGCCGGCGTCTGCATTGGACCCTGCCTCCACAGCCCGAATTGAAGATTTGATTTTTGAACTCAAAGAACAGTATACCATTGTAATCGTGACACATAATATGCAGCAGGCCGCACGGGTTTCTGATCAGGCTGCATTTTTCTATCAAGGTTTGCTGGTGGAGTCAGGGGCAACGGAAGAGCTCTTCACGAATCCCAAGAAACAGCAGACCGAAGACTATATTACTGGCAGGTTTGGTTGAGCCAATGACAAAACACTTACAACGTGATATGGAATCGCTTGAAAGAGAAATCATCACTCAGTCTTCGCTGGTGGAAGAGATGATTTCTAAAGCCAGCCGCGCACTCTATGAAGTGAAGGTTGATCTGGCGAACGAAGTTATTGAAAAAGAGCACGCGATCAATGAGAGCGAAGTCAAAATTGAAGAAGACTGCCTGAAAATTCTGGCGCTTCACCAGCCAGTGGCTGTCGATTTGCGTGAAACGGCGACAGTGCTGAAGATCAACAACGATCTGGAGCGGATTGCTGACCTGGCAGTGAATATTGCAGAACGGACAATCGGTTTGTCCCATTATCCTAATTTTCGAATCCCTTCCTCACTGGAGCCGATGACTAAAGTCACGGTTTCCATGCTACGCGATGCGATCGATGCTTTTGTCGATTTTGATACTGAAAAAGCACGTGATGTCTGTAAGCGGGATGATATTGTCGACGGATATAATCGTGAAATTATCAATGAGATTTATCTGTTGATGCAGACTGATCCAGATCTGATTAAGCCGGCACTACATTTTTTCTCGTCAGCGCGTCACATCGAGCGTATTGCCGACCATACGACTAATATTGCAGAAGATGTGATTTATCTGACGGAGGGCGAAATTGTTCGTCATCGTCATAAAGAAACATTTTCTACCTAACTTGTTTTATTTAGGTGATGTAAGAAAAAGATATGTCTAAGAAACGCATTCTTGTGATTGAAGATGATCGTTCTCTCTCTGAAGTTCTCGCATATAATTTGCGACAGGAGAAATACGATGCTGTTGTTGCCCTGGATGGAATGGATGGGCTGCGGCAGGCACAACTCAAAACTCCAGATTTGATTATTCTGGATTTGATGCTTCCGCAAATGGATGGCCTGGAAGTTTGTCGCAGACTACGGTCTGATCCCGTTACCAGCAACGTGCTGATTTTGATGCTGACTGCAAAATCGGAAGAGACGGATCAGGTCGTCGGGTTCACGCTGGGCGCGGATGACTATGTGACGAAGCCCTTCAGCGTGAAAATTCTGCTGGAGCGAATCAAAGCCTTGCTCAGACGCCGTGAGAGTAATGGAGAGTCAACCGATACCATTGTCAGTCAGGGAGTCATGATCGACCGCAGACGGCATCGTGTGATGATTGACGATGTGCCGATTTCACTGACGCGGAGTGAGTTCGAATTACTCGAAGCGTTGGTCAGGCAGCCAGGGCGCGTATTTTCAAGAGCCGAGTTGATTGATGCTGCTTTGGGCGATGATGCTCTGGTCTTGGAGCGTACGATTGATGTGCATATTCGGGCATTGCGTCAAAAGCTGGATAAGCATTCCGAGCTGATTGAAACCGTACGTGGCGTCGGGTATCGGTTCCGCGATCCAGATACGGCATTTAAGAAGCAAACCACGTAAGAGTGGCTCAAATGTGCCAGACGACTATTACAGGCCTGCTTCACAGCAGGTCTGTTTTTGTATGTGGGTTCGAGGGGGAGCTGATAATCCGTGGTGGTGCTGAAGATGTTTCCCTCTCAGGCAGCGTGGTTTTTATGAGGGGTGTGTATGTGTGTGCGCTGTTTTGGTCAGGTTAACCCTGATGAGGTGAAAAATCTTTTTTCAGAGTAGTTGACAGTTCTGCGAATACCGATATACTAGTACTAGTTGAGACTGAGTCTCATACTCTACTAGCCGTGAGGTCAAACCTGAAGCCGGGGTTAAGCGTTTCCTGCCTGTATAACCCTGTTGTAATTACCACGCGATACACTCTGAATAAAAAAGCGTCTGCCACATTGGATGCGACAGACGCTTGGGTATAACGAGATATGTCAACTGTTACTAAGAGCAAGTTAGAGCACGCTGCCGCAGTTCAGACAACTGAAGTTGCTTCGCGCCGCCGTTTTCTCTGTCACTGTTTGAAAGTGACACCAGAAGACGTGCAACAGTGTATTACCGATACCAGTGCAGAGTCAGTTCATGAAGTAACGCGTGGCTGCGGTGCAGGAAAAGGTTGCACCGCTTGCCACTGTCGCATTAAAGACCTGCTGGCTGGATTGTGCGATGATTGCGGTCAATCCAAGCGGCGTTGTCTGTGTGCCGCTGCCGTTTCACTTGGTTAAGTGGAACTTATTCCCGGATTTGCTCAGCAAGGTAGTTCTGGATGCCGACCTGAGTGATCAGTTCGAGCTGTGATTCGCACCAGTCGATGCTCTCTTCAGATTCCACCACCATCTGATCCATCAATTCCCGGCTGCCAGCATCTTTTTCCTGATGGCAGAGTTCGATGGCTCCGTTGTAGGTGGCGACCCCTTTGGTCTCTAATGTGAGACTGTTCCGGATTTGTTCTTCTGCGGTTTTCCCGACTTGAATCACATCATAACGGGCAATTTCCGGGACTCCATCCAAATAGAGAATCCGGTCGATGACTTGTTCGGCGTGTTTCATTTCTTCAATGGATTCAGCATAGAAGTGCTTGGCCAGCTTGTCGAAGCCCCAGTCTTTACACATCTTTGATGAGATGAAATACAGGTTGATTGCCGTCAGTTCGATAGTGAGCCCATCGTTTAAGGCATCGATGATTTTCTGGCTACCCTTCATTTGGTATTGCTTTCTTTTGTAGTTGCTTTGTGTCGCCGACGGTTGATAGAGCCGGACAAGATCAATTTCAGTCTGAGATACTACAGGTAGTATTCGTAAATCAAGGGATTTGTTCCAGACTGAAACTGATCAAAATTGCCTATTATCCAGTATTGAAACAAGATCTCTCCCGTTCCTGAAGATAGGCGTCCGTTCTTTGAAACCGATTCTCAATAGCAGCAGGCGCTTCTGCTACGGTGTCAGCTTCATGATCTCAACTTTGCGAAATTCAATCGGATGGCTTTCGGACTGGAGGGAAATGGTCCCTTTGTCCAACATGATGGGAGCTCCTTTTTCGATGAGTTTCTGGGCATCCGCATCCTGTTCATCCAGTTGTGGTTTGGAATAAGAGAGCACGGTTTCTCCGTCGATAATGTGTTTGATGATTTTGTTTCCACGCACTTCGACTTCGGCGGTGACCCACTGATCGCCATGATAAGTTTTTGAGCTGGAGTTGATGCAGTGGGGTTTAAACAGTTTTCCGTCCATGACGACATGCGTACCCGGGGTACACAGATTGGCTGTGGCGCGTTTTCCGGTTCCTTTGCCTCCCAGTAATTGAACTTCAATGGAAACGGGGAACTTCTGGTCTTTGGTCATGCTTTCGGGAGTTTGTCCGTGGACCATGATTCCGCTGTTGCGAAATGCCCAGCCAGGGCCGCCTTTTGATTGTTCTCCGGTGAAACGATATTCAACACGGATGATATAGTGTGAAAAGGGATCTTTATAAAACAGGTGCCCAAACTTTTCGGCGAACTCATCGTACTGATCGTAGCCGACTTTCAGGAGGCCATCTTCAACACGAAACGTGTTGCCGAAGTTTTCATTCACATCGTAGCCGCGAATTTTCACGGTCCAGCCATCCAGATTTTTTCCATTGAACAAGGGAATCCATTTGCCTTGTGGTTCGGTTTTTTCTGCGGACATTGCATCCGGCAGGCAGAGGTTCAGAAACAGACACAAACAAAGTACCAGAGCAGATGCTGATTTCACAAAAGTGTTCCTTTTAATATTGAAGTATGAATCAGGGGGCAAGGACCCACGATGATTCTTTGCAGGGGAAGGTGATTGTACAAAAGAAGAAAGGAATTTGGATCCTCTCAAATCAAAGTGAGTCCATTATAATTCGTCGTGCAGGAAATAGCACGGTTTTAATAAGCGATCTTTATCGAATGGGAATGTGACACCTGAATGGTAGTGAGCAAGGCGGTATTTCCGGTATACGGTGGTTGAATTCAGGTTTTGTTTGCATCAATAAAAAAACGCCCGTTATTAAGAACGGGCGTTTTTAAATCAGTTTATACCAGGAAGCTTACTCAGCTTTTTTGGCTGGTTCTTCGCCACCTTCTGGTACTTCTGCGCCGGCATCGCCGGTTGAGGATCCTGCTTCAGCGTCTGTGTCTGCAGCAGGAGTCTCTGCAGCAGGTTTTGCTGGAGCGTTTGAAGCGGGGCTGCCGCAACCTACGGACCAGATTGAAAGACTTGCTGTTAGAAGCACGGCGCTAAACCGGCTCAATTTTGTGAAAGACATTGTGTTGTCCCTTCCGAATCGTTGTTATAAAAAATGAGTCACTTGGTTCCTGTTCTTCAAAGACAGGAGTCTAAGAGCATTAAAAAATGCGGCAGAGCAGATTTCAAGCGTCATGCAGGTTTTAAAGTCATAATTCAGATTGAAATCAGTAGAACTGAAGAGGTTTCCTGTTTTGGGAGAGTGATAATACTGCATTTCTGATTGCGGGTGTGTCGGTCAGGTGGACTGAGGTAAATGAGGGTGAGTCGTTTGTTCGGAGTGAAAATGAGGTTCTGGTGAGGTGCCAAAAAATGTTGTAAAGGTCAAGATAAAAGTTAGAAAAAGGCGGGATTTGTGGGAGAATATGCAGAAATGAGGTTTTTAGAATTCTCAAAAATTTTATGAGAAACTTTGATATAACAGTTTGCTAATTCAATAATTGTTTGTCACACTTATTTCAGGTTGAGCGAGTCAAGTTGACTGAAAAACCTGATTGAGGTAACTGTCGATTTAACTTTTACCTGTCATTATTTATTATTTTTGTGTTTTAATACGCTCTGCGTATTTTTTTAGAGTGTCATCATTTTAAGACGATTTGCTTATCGTGGTGATCAGTTACAGAGTGACAATAGACTCCGTTTTATTGTCGAGCGACTTTTAAGCTAGAGGATGGGCTATATGGCCACTGGAACAATTAAAAAAATTACTGAAAAAGGGTTTGGCTTCATCAACGATGGTCAACAGGATATCTTTTTTCATCTCTCATCTCTTGATGGCATTACATTCGATCAACTGATTGAAGGTCAAACTGTCGAGTTTGAAACCGAGAAGAGTGATCGAGGCCTGCGTGCAGTTCGGGTTACTACTTCCGAGTAGACAACACATTTCAATTCCACATCTCAACGGAATTTTGTAATACTCCCAGCCCCTGTATCTCAACGATGGCTTGGTCTCCAGGCTTAAGATATATAGGCGGTTTGCGGGCCATTCCAACTCCGGGAGGTGTGCCGGTAAAGATGATATCGCCTGGTTCGAGTGTCATAAATTGAGACACGAACTGGATTACCTCTTCTATGGTAAAGATAAAATTATCGGTATTGGAATTCTGCAATACCTCTCCGTTCAAAGTCAATTTGATGGGTAGGTTGTTGGCGTCATCAATTTCATCTGCCGTTACCAGGTAAGGGCCAGTCGGAGCGAATGTGTCCGCTGTTTTTCCTAACAGCCACTGTCCGCCCGGTCGGCCGATTTGCCAGTCGCGTGCCGAAACATCGTGGCCGTTCATGTAGCCTGCGATGTATTGGGGAGCGTCTGCCTGGCTGACGTTGCGGCAGGTCTTACCGATGACGGCCACCAGCTCTGCTTCATAATCAACTTCTTTGGCAATAGCCGGGATGCGGATCGGATGTTCTGGTCCGGTGACTGCACTGGAGAACTTGCTGAAACAGACGGGTTCATCTGGAAAAGGCATTCCGGTCTCTTCTGCGTGATCCCGATAGTTTAAGCCTATGCAGAGCACTTTTCCAGGTTGGGGAATCGGTGCCAGTAGAGTACCTGTAATCTGCTGGTCTGCCTCTTGCGCCTGCGCGGCAGCTTGTCTGGCTCGTTCCAGTCCATTTTCCAGACTGAGAATTCCTTTGAGCGATCGTGGCAGGCTCTCGTCAAAGGCACGTAGATCAAAAAATGTCAGTTCGTTTTCTTGATCAACAACTGAGACAACTGTGGTGCCTTGTTCTGTTTGCAATGTTGCTAACTTCATGCAGGGTTTCTCCTCGGTGCAGAATGAATGTGAAGCATAAACAAGCATCGATTGAATTTCAGGAATCTTATGCTGCTGTCCGCTATGGATGTAGTGAACGTCAGGATCATATCTTCGAGTTTTAGGAAGAAACCGTTTTGTCAAGGTTTTCCTAATCGGGCACTCAAATAACCAAGACGTTTGATTTTCTTCTTCACCGGGGAATGTTATGCTGTGAAAAGTTAGCCGCCTTTGCTGAAGTGAGGCGAGTGATAGAACAATTCCTGGTTCAATTCTTACATATTCGGATGACCTCATGACCAAAGCGACTTATAAAGATGCCGGCGTAGATCTGGATCTCTATCAGAAAGCGATGTCTTCTATTCATCCCTTAATAGCGAAAACTCATGCTGCTCAGAAATCACGTGTGATGGATTTGCCGGGAGGTTTTGCTGGATTGTTTCGTTTGAATAATCCGGGATCGGGTGCCAGTGCCCGTAATTATGAAGACCCGGTCATGGTTTCTGGAACCGATGGTGTTGGAACCAAGATCAAGGTGGCGATTGAAGCGGGAACTTATAATACAATCGGCATCGATCTGGTCGCGATGTGCGTGAATGATTGCCTCTGTCTGGGGGCGGAGCCGCTGTTCTTTTTAGATTATATCGCGCTGGGTAAAGATGATCCGGAACGACTGGTCGAATTGATGGAGGGAGTCACTAAAGGATGTGTGCTTTCCAAAGCTGCCTTGCTGGGCGGAGAGACTGCCATCATGCCCGACTTGTATGGCGATGGTGATTTTGATATGGCCGGGTTTTGTGTTGGTGTGGTAGAGCGAAATCAGATCCTGGATGGCCAGGCAATTCAGGCCGGTGATGTAGTACTTGGCCTGGAGTCAAGCGGGTTCCATTCCAATGGCTACAGCCTGATTCGTAAGGTTGTGTTTGAAATGGCGGGCCTGGGAATTAATGATCCCGTTGAAGAACTGAATCAGCGGACCGTTGGTAGTCTGTTGTTAGAGCCAACCCGAATTTATGCTGGTGCGATCGAAACAATTTCCCAAAACTATCCTGATCAAATCGTATTCAGCGGATTAGCGCATATCACCGGTGGGGGACTGGTTGAGAATGTGGAACGCATTCTGCCTTCGAATCGACGTATCGAGATGAAAAAGTCATCCTGGAAAGTACCTGACCTCTTTAAGTGGTTGCAGGCCCTGGGCAATATTGACGAGGAAGAAATGTTCCGCGTCTTTAACATGGGTATCGGCATGGTTGCCATCGTGCGAGCTGAACAAGCTAAGGAAGTCCAGGAGAAACTGCAGTCTATTCAGTGCCCGGCGCACGTCTTGGGCAAAGTCGCAGAGGGCGAAAAAGATGTGACTCTCGTCTGAGAGTCGGTCTGTTTTTTCGTTCTGAATCGCTGATTCTGCCACTTTTTCTTAAGACCGGGGTCTCTGTCTGTATGCCCGTCTTTGGGGTTGTCTCTCGACTTTCTTAAGTCAGTGAGGTCTTTCATTGCGCTGTCATATCCCTGCTGCGTGCCGGAAATTCTGAAATTCCAGGTGTGGTCTGGTTTAGAGGGAAATACCGTTTATTGGGGGAGTGGGTTCACGGATGTATCCTTGTCTGGCTGGTTTTCGGTCACTCAAATCCGACTGAATCGACAATTGTAAGATTTTTTGAGCCCAAATGACTCAGGGCATTTTCTTTTGTGATCACAGGGCATGGTTTGGTTCGAAAACTATTAAGTGATATAGATGTCTAATTATATGTACTTGTGTGTCTATTGAGCTGTTGATCCCCCGATTTGGCTCATCGAATGCTATTCTTGAAATGCAGGGAAAGAATCAAATGGAACGCCCCTCTCCGACCGGTTTTGAGAGAACTTTTGACGATGACGATATCATCGTTAGTAAAACGGATTTGAAGGGCCGGATTACCTATGCCAATCATACATTTCTTCGGGTGGCTGGTTACACCGAAGAAGAGGTGCTGGGCAAGCCTCATAATCTGATTCGGCACCCTGATATGCCGCATTGTGTGTTCAAGTTACTCTGGGACACCATCGAATCAGGAAATGAAATATTTGCGTATGTCGTTAACCTTTGTAAAAACGGCGATCATTACTGGGTTCTCGCGCATGTGACACCCAGCTTTGATTATTCCGGGAAAATGATTGGTTATCATTCTAGCCGTCGTGTTCCCGACCGGACGGCTCTTGCAAAAGTCGAAACGCTCTATCGATCACTCAAACGCATTGAAGATTCCAGCTCCGACTGGCGGATTGGAATGCAGAACGCAACGGGTGCATTGGTTTCACAGTTGGAAGAAGCTGGTGTTCAATATGACGAATATGTCTTTGCACTTTAAACGACTTTGAAAGCATTGATCGATTTATCAAACCGAAAATTCAGCTTGAATTAACAAAGGTGACAGATGTTAGACTTGGAAACAGTGAAACCGAATGCCTCAGAGAACCAGATGGAAGAATCAATCTCTGCAGCGGAACGCAATGAGTTGGAACGTTACCGGCACTGGATTAAAAATTTAGCTGATGTCTGTGAGGCTGCTTCGTATGGAAATTTGGAAGCACGCTTATTGCACGTCGATATCGATGGTGATCTGGAGCGGGCCATTCGTTCTGTAAATGGCCTCTTGGATTACACCGATGCGTTTGTGAGAGAGTCGAAAGCATCTCTGACGGCTGCTGCCAATGGAAAGTTTTATCGCAAGGTTCTGTTGAAAGGTATGCGGGGGAGTTTCAAACAGGCTTCCGAGGTGATTAATTCTGCTGGTGAGAAAATGAAGCACCAGGCACAGGAGATCGAGGAAGCCGAGAGCAAGCGTCTGGAAATGGCTGATGGCTTTGAGAAAGAAGTTCAGGGGATTTCCACGATTGTTTCTGCAGCAGCCACGCAACTGCATGCCACGGTGCAATCGCTGACGGCAGTTACGGAAAGAGCCAGCCAGGAAACCTCTGATTCTGTCGAGTTTGTGAATCAGACGAGTCAGAACGTAAAAATTGTGGCGGAATCGACGGTTCAATTGAATCTATCGATTCAGCAAGTTGATTCCCGGGTCAAAGAGTCGACTGAAGTCGTTCAGCAGGCTGTCAATGAAAGCGAGCATGCTAAGGAATTTATGTCTGGTTTGGTAGAAGCGACCAATGACATTGGTTCGGTAGCGAAAATGATCGCTGACATTGCCAGGCAGACGAACCTGCTGGCTTTGAACGCCACGATTGAAGCAGCCCGTGCGGGTGACGCGGGGGCTGGTTTTGCAGTGGTTGCCTCAGAGGTGAAAAATCTGGCGCAAGATACTGCGAATGCGACCAATCATATTACCGATCAGATTCGTTTGATTCAAGGTGTGGTGAATGACGCCGTTTCGAATATTTCGGCCGTGAGTAATACCATTCGCAAAGTGGATGAAATCAGCGAATCGATTTCCATATCCATTTCAGAACAGAGCGAGTCGATTGCGACGATTCACCAGAACGTCGAAGACGCAGCAGAAAAGACAGTGCAAACGACTGAAAGTATCCAGAGAGTTGCCGCCACTGCTGAAGAGACGAGTCACTCTACACGAGATTTGTTGGGCGCTGCGAATGATATTTCACAGCAATCCGAAGGCTTGAACAGTGCAGTCAATCAGTTTCTGATGACGATTCGTTCGAACTAAGAGTTGGCTTAGAGCTTCAAGTGAATCTTGTTCTTTTCCAGATGGCGAACCAGGAGCCAGGTAATCCAGAAGAAGAGAATGAAGCTCCCCCAGGCGTACCAGGCAGGGGAGTCTTTTGTGGCAAAGGGTTTGACAGATTCCATCACGAGATCGTGCAGGATGTAAGCGACCAGCGCGTTCGTACCCAGCGTACGAAACAGGGGCAGATGCCAGTTGCCTCGATCGCAGGCCAGATGGAACAGCAAATAGACAAACAGCGACAGGCCTGCGGAGAAGACCAGGTAAGATAAAGTGCCCGCCCGCTGGCTCATCATCCAGTAATTCCATTGTCGTTGCTTCTGTTCGGGAGGTTTGACGAACGGAGGTTCCGCCAGATACGCAGTAAATGGTTCCCCCTGTTTGGCTTGGAGTTGTGTTTCATCGGGAATCACAGGGTGGAGGGCGAGCTTTTGCTTTTGTATCGCCGGGTTTGTCTGGTCTACGACGGGGACATCATAAAAGCGTGTGCCACACGAGATGCCCCAGCCTAGCAGCATCAACACAACCGACCAGAATAGGAATGGTCTAATTCGCGGCAAGCCTTCTGCTTCCACGATCCAGTCGCACGCGAGTGTGCCGATGATGGCGGGAATACTCCAGGTCAGAAAACCAAGTGGTCCGCCATCAATGCCGTTGGGCGGAGAATTGACCCACGTGAAGTAAAAGTAATAAGACAGAACCAGATGTGCGGCTGCTGAAAAAATCAGATACGCGATCCGGATACTCGCCCGCGCTCGGATGACCGGCGTGATCCAAAGTGAAGTGACCGCGATGTGCATCAACGTTTGGAACCAGTTTCGTTTGAGTGGCCCCGCGATGGTATCCCACACGCCGATCGACTGGAGTTCACTCCATGTTTTGGCGACCGGGGAAATGCGGTAGATGATTAAGGAAACCAGCACCAGTCCCAGTAATCGTTGCACAACCCGCATGTAAGCCGAGACGGCGCCTGCCGATTGGACCCTCCGCCCGAAGGTCAGCCGAAAGGCAAAGCCGACCGCGAACATAAAGTGCGGCATGATCGTGTCGGCATAGCTGCAGTAGGTATTGTGGTGCTTCAGCACGACCGGGCAGACGACAAAGAAACCCATGTAGTTGACGAGAAACATACCAGCTACCGTGTAGCCACGAAACTGGTCCAGGGAGACGATACGTTTCTTAGCCTTCTCAACTGGTGCAGGGGAAGCGGTGTCGGTCATGTTGTTCCGTCGATTCGCAGAAATTAAGGAAAAAGCGAAGGGCGCTGGTATTAATCTCTACTAATATACGGTTTGCGATGCAAATTGGAACACGGTAGGTTTAAATTCGCTCATCCGTCAGCAGAAACCGATTTTCATAACGGAGAACAGAAAGAAAAGCCAGATAAAGCCAAGCAGTGCAGCGTTGATTCCTGCCTGAATGATGAAACTGATCGAGCCCAAAATCAGATTGAGTACTTTGTTTTCACAAAGTTTCAGGTGACAGTGAGAGATAAATAATAATAGTGACCCTGCAAGCAGGAAAAAGTAAAAAGAGCCTGCCATAGCGATATTGATTGGATCGGAATTGATTTTGAAGACCAGCTCTGTGAGATAGAGAATGAGCATGGTCGAGAATACGCCTCCCCAGAAGATTCCATATGCCAGTTGCAGATAGCGTTTAAAACGAGGATCCTGGGCTTGGTTCATGAGTTTTGCCTCTCAGTGGAATAATCGAACTGATACGAGCAGAAGACAGCCATGCAGCTGTCTTCTATTGTGAGGCGTAAGAATCGAGAAAAGATCACGGGCGGTTTCAATGATTTCCGGAAATCGTTCTCAGCGGGATCGCTTCTGCTCGCGGCGAAATGTACCGGGGGTGGTTCCGGTCTGTTTTTTAAACGCGACGTTTAGATATTCGGGATGCCGAAATCCGGTGCGTTCTGCGATTGCGGTTAGAGAGAGGTCGGTCTCTTCGAGTAGCTGTTTCACACGGTCGAGACGAATCCGCATGATTTCTTCATGAGGTGAGCGGCCGATGAATTTTTGGAAGCGGCTTTCGAGTACGCGGCGGGAAAGGGGAACCGATTTGAGCACAGTCTGCACATTGATGCCATCGCAGGCATGCTGCCGGATGAAGCAGACTGCGTCCGAAATGAATTTATCATCGATGGCTTGAATATCGGTGGATTGGCGCGTGGCGATTCCCAGTGGCTTGATGAGATGCGCTTCCGAAGAAACCGTCTGGCCGGCGATCATTCGATCCAAGAGGGCGGCTGCTTCGTAACCGGTGAGCCGCGTATTGGGAATGACACTGGAGAGAGGTGGCTCGGAAAGATTGCAGAGAATTTCGTCATTATCGACGCCGATGATGGCGACTTCTTCAGGGACAGAAACAGAGCTTGTACGGCAGACGTCGAGCAGTTGTTGCGCTTTGATATCATAGCAGGCCATCACGCCTACTGGTTTGGGGAGTTGGCGAATCCATTCTGAGAGTCGCTGCTGTTCCTGTTCCCAGGGAATCGTTTTTTTGCGACCCTTTGCTTGTGGATATCTATGGCAGACGTAGCCTGCGTTTTCAATACATGATTGAAAATGGTCTTCCCGCCAGCGGGACCAGTTGAAACGATCGTCGCCACAAAAGGCATAATGCTGGAAACCACGCTCTATTAAGTGTTGTGCGGCCAGTGTGGCAATTGCGCGGTCATCGGTTTCGACCCAGGGGAGTGAAGGGGCGAGGCGGGCGGCACTCACATCCACGGCGGGCACGCCACTGTTGACGACGGCTTCTGCGATTTTTTCATTTTCAATGCGGGCGATAATCCCATCGCCGTGCCAGCTGTTGAGCCAGTTGACGGGCACGGAACCTCTGCCGTGCTCGGGCAGGTAGATCGACCAGGAGCGATGCTCATGGATATAGGACATCACGCCACGCAGCAATCCTCGCGCGTAGGAATTCGACGATTCAATGAGCAGGGCGATGGAGGGACGTTGTTTCATGATCTGTCTGCAGGAGGAACAGAGTTTAGTTGACGTAAATGTAATATTATTAAGGGGGTTACGTGGCAGGTTCAGACGGAGACATCATTTCTGCCTGTCTTTACAGAGAAGAGTCATTTTGGGTTCGGTGAAATACCTCAATTTATTATGCGCAAGTTTACATGGTACTTGATTTGAGACGTTTTACAATAAATAAACTTTGATCCACTAGTGCTTTGTCAAGCTAGGAATTGAGGGTTAGAGGTGTTGTTTACGTGCTCCGTTGTCGCACTCTCGTGATATCCATCAACCCAAAATTAAAAAATGACACTCCACTAGTTAATCAGGGATCACAACAAACAACAGAGATATTTGCAGCGTAGAAGGAATGCCATGAGTGAGAAAAAGATGAATGTCGCGCTTGTCGGGCTCGGTTTCGGGGCAGAATTTATTCCCATTTACCAGGCACACCCTAACGCCAATATGTACGCGATTTGTCAGCGGTCAGAAGAACATTTGAATCATATTGGTGACACCTTTGGAATTGAGAAACGTTATACGTCATATGATGAATTGCTAGCCGATCCGGATGTGGATGCCGTCCATATTAATACACCGATTCCTGATCACGCGCCACAGTCAATCAAAGCGTTGAAAGCGGGTAAGCATGTCGCGTGTACCGTGCCGATGGCGACGACGGTGGAAGAATGTGAGCAGATTGTGAACACGGTCAAAGAGACCGGCTTGAAATATATGATGATGGAGACGGTGGTTTACAGTCGCGAGTTTTTATTCATCAAAGAGATGTACGACAAAGGGGAACTCGGCAAAATTCAATACATGCAAGCCAGTCACCCCCAAGACATGGAAGGCTGGCCTGAATACTGGGAGCGCATGATACCCATGCATTACGCGACCCATGTGGTGAGTCCTGTATTAGGGATGGTCAATGGTCGTGCCGAGTATGTGAGCTGTTTCGGTTCCGGGACGGTGAACGATGAGATCGCCGAGAAGTCAGGTAACAAGTTTGCCGTGGAAACCTGTCATATCAAAATCAAAGATTCTGACATCGCGGCTCACATTTGGCGGTTTCTGTTTGATACGGCGCGGCAGTACCGCGAATCGGTCGACGTGTATGGCACGAAAAAATCATTTGAGTGGCCTTTAATTGAAGGGGATAAACCGATTTTGCATACGGCAAAGAAGCCGGAACCGGAAATCGCGGAGCGCGTGGATGTGCCCGACTATGCCCATCTGTTGCCGCCGGAAATTCAGAAATTTACCCGTGCGATTCATGACGCCGACCACCTTTCTTTCTTGCAAGGGGCAGGGCACGGCGGTTCACATCCGCATCTGGTGAATGCGTTTTTGAAGTCACTGGTAGAGGACAGCGATCCCTGGCCGAACGCCTCGCTCTCTGCAAACTGGACCAGCGTGGGCATTCTGGCTCACGAATCAGCGGTGGCCGGGGGCGAACTTAAAAAACTGCCCGCCTTTACGCTGGAATAAGCGGCGTCTTGAAATTCGAAGTTCTGTCATTTAATACAATCGACCCAATTCAAACATATTTCTGAGGGGAATGGTTATGGCTCGTTACTCCCTGTTATTGATGCTGCTGGCATATACAGCTCCACTTTTGGCTGCTGAGGATTTTACGGTCCATCAGTTTGATCGGATGCAACTGGGGACCAAGTTCTATTCCGAGGGGGCGACCTTCGGTGATTTGAACGGAGATGGTCATCAGGATGTGATCTCGGGGCCGTATTGGCACGAGGGGCCCGATTTCAAAACGAAGCACGAATACTATCCGGTCAAAGAATGGAATGTGAATGGCTATTCCGATAACTTTTTCGCTTACGTGCACGATATCAATAAGGACAACTGGCAGGATATCGTGATTATCGGTTTTCCCGGGAAGGAAGCATTCTGGTACGCGAATCCACAGGGCAAGCCGGGGCACTGGAAGAAGCATCTGGCGCATCCATTAGTAGATAATGAATCGCCGACTTATACCGATCTGACAGGGGATGGCGAGCCAGAGCTGGTATTTCACACGGCAGGCCAGCTTGGCTATGCAGGACCGGGGAAAGATCCGACCAAGCCCTGGCAGTTTCATCCTATTTCGCCCAACCTGAAATACGGTCGCTTCACGCACGGTTTTGGTGTGGGTGATGTGAACGGCGATGGAAAGGCTGACATCCTTGAAAAAAATGGCTGGTGGGAACAACCGGCGGATCTCAGTAAGCCGGGCTTCTGGACGCGTCATCCTTTCAAATTCGCCGGAGCAGGCGGCGCCCAGATGTACGCCTACGATGTAGACGGAGACGGGGATCAAGATGTGATCACCAGTAAAGCCGCCCACGCGTTCGGACTCTCCTGGTTTGAAAATCAGAAGCAGGATGATGAGATCACGTTTGTGGAACATGTCATCATGGGGAGTCGACCTGAAGAAAATAAATATGGCGTGGTATTCTCTCAGTTACACGCGGTTGATCTGGTCGATATGGACGGCGATGGCATTAAGGATATCGTAACCGGAAAACGTTTTTGGGCGCATCAGGGACATGATCCCGGTGCGAAAGACGCGTCCGTCAATTACTGGTTTAAAATTGTCCGAACCAAAGACGGTGTCGATTTTCTACCCTTTCAAATCAACGATCAGTCGGGAGTGGGAACGCAGGTTGTCGCCGGTGATGTGACGGGAGACAAACTGCCCGATCTGGTCGTGGGTAACAAGTCTGGTACTTACTTATTGGTTCATAAAAAGGTGAAGGTTGACGAAAAAGCCTGGAAGAAAGCGCAGCCTAAAAAGTATGTGCCTCCGAAGGTTTCAGTGAAAAACGAATTGAAGCCGGGTGAGTTTTATGCCACGAATGCCAAAGGCAAACGTGTGAACGTGGACTTCGAACTGGGCAACCTCAACGACTGGATTTCTGATGGCGTGGCTTTTCAAAAGCAGCCAGCCAGGGGGGATACGGTGCATGCCCGTCGCAATGATATGCGAAGTAATCACCAGGGGCAGTTCTGGGTCGGGACATATGAATTCCTGGAAGACAAGCCTGTAGGAACATTGACGTCGGCTTCGATTAAAGTGAATTACCCATTTGCTTCTTTTTATGTTGGTGGCGGTTCAGATGATTCCACGCGAGTCGAAATTGTGGATCAGGCGACGAATAAAGTAATTGCCAAAGCCAGCGGCCGCAACAATGAGCAGATGCATCAGGTGCTGGTCGATCTTTCCAAGTATCAGGGGAAAGAGATTTTTATTCGTCTGGTCGATCAACATCGAGGTGCTTGGGGGCATATTAACTTCGACCATTTTCGATTTCATAAGCAGAAACCAGCGCGATTAGCCGTCGCCAATAGTGGCACGCCACCCAAATTATATACTCAGAAATACGATGGCCTGCTCGGACCGAAAGCGGCCGAAGTGATGACGGTGCCGGAAGGGTTTTCTGTAAACCTGATTGCGGCCGAGCCCGATGTGCAGCAGCCGATCGCGATGACCATTGATGATCGTGGGCGCTTGTGGGTGGCTGAATCTTATGCCTATCCCAGCAGGCAGCCGGAGGGAAAAGGAAAAGACCGAATCCTGATTTTTGAAGACAAAGACGCGGATGGAAAATTTGAAACACGGAAAATCTTCAAGGACAAACTGAATCTGGTCAGTGGTCTGGAAGTCGGCTTTGGTGGTGTCTGGGTCGGTCAGGCGCCGTACCTGTTATTTATTCCCGATAAAAACGGTGACGACAAGCCGGATGCCGAGCCACAGGTATTACTGGATGGCTGGCATTACGAAGATACGCACGAAACGTTAAATTCGTTTATCTGGGGCCCTGATGGCTGGCTCTATGGATGTCACGGTGTGTTTACCCATTCCCGGGTTGGCAAACCAGGAACGCCCGATGATCAGCGGCAACCGATCAATGCGGGCATCTGGCGATATCATCCCACACGTCACGAGTTCGAGGTTTTTGCACACGGAACCAGTAATCCCTGGGGCGTCGACTTTAATGATCAGGGACAATGTTTCCTGACCTGCTGTGTGATTCCGCACCTGTTTCATGTCGTGCAAGATGCCCGTTACCGTAGACAGGCGGGGCAGCATTTCAACCCTTATACCTACGACGATATCAAGACGATCGCCAAGCACCGACACTGGACCGGCGGTCAATGGCACAAGGCTGACCGCGCCGCTTCCGATCTGGTGGGGGGCGGGCATGCGCATGCAGGGGCGATGATTTATCTTGGCGGGAGCTGGCCGGAAAAATATCGCAACCAGTTATTTATGAATAACATTCACGGCGCCCGACTCAATCAGGATGTGCTGGCACGGAAGGGATCGGGGTATGAAGGAAATTTTGCTCCGGATTTTCTGCTTGCGAATGACCGTTCGTCACAGATTCTGTACCTGCGAACTGGTCCGGACGGGCAAGTTTATTTTATTGACTGGTACGATACGAACCAGTGCCATCATCGGGAATTTCAAAAACATGACCGTTCGAACGGCCGGATCTTTCGGGTGGCTTACAAAAATGCGAAACCGGTTAAAGTGGATCTGCAGAAACTGCCCAGTGAGGAACTGGTCAAGTTGCAGTTACACAAGAATGACTGGTATGTCAGACAGTCCCGCAGGATTCTGCAGGAACGTGGCGCCGATCCGGAAGTGCATGCACAACTGGCCGAGATTGCGTTTCAGCATGACGATGTAACCCGCCGCTTGCGTGCGTTGTGGACGTTGCATGTGACGGGAGGACTCTCAGAGCAGAAAGTTCTGCAGGCGCTGAAAGATCCTAGTGAATTTATGCGAGGTTGGGCGATTCAGCTGGCACTGGAAACCGGAACTCCCTCCAGTACGATACTGTCGCAGTTGGCAAAACTCGCGGTGAAAGATCCTTCTCCTGTTGTTCGCTTGTATCTGGGGTCTGCTGCGAATCGATTGCCTCTGGATCAGCGGTGGGACATTCTGTCGGGGCTGGTCAGCCATGCGGAAGATCAGAGCGATCATAATCTGCCACTGCTTTACTGGTATGCGATTGAACCTCTTGCACCACATAATATGCAGCGGTCGTTCGAACTGGCAAAGAGTTCACGGATTCCGTTGATTGAGTCTTACACATTGCGGCGGATTGCCGACATCGGGACGGAAGACGCGGTTGCCTTTTTAGTTCAACAACTGGGAGAGGCAGACACCGCGGCCCGCCAGAAAGTCTTTCTGGATTCGATCAATAGTGCCCTGCGTGGACGTCGCAAATTCCCAATGCCTGAACCGTGGACTACTGTCGGGAAAAAACTGATCAGTAGTAAAGACCCTGTTGTGCGATCGCAGTCATTATCATTGGCAGTGACATTTGGTGATCCGGCAGCCATGCAGCGACTGCGTGAAGTTGTTGTGGACCAAAAAAGTGATTTGGCAAGTCGGAAGTCGGCATTGGCTTCCTTACTGGGGGCGCAAGATTCTCAATTGGTGCCAATTCTGATTACGCTATTGGATGAAAAGAATTTACGCCGCGAAGGACTGCGGGGATTGGCCGGTTATGCGGATGCGGGAACGGCTCCGGCGATTTTGAAACGCTATTCCCAGTTCGATTTGAATGAAAAACGGGATGCGCTGAACACGCTTGCCAGTCGATCCGATTATGCGCATCAGCTCATAGCGGCTGTGGAAACGAAAGAGGTTGCTTCGAAAGATCTGTCGGCTGAGATTATTCGTCAGTTAGGCAACTTGAAAGATAAAAGTCTGAACGAAAAAATTGGTAAGGTCTGGGGGATCGTGCGTGAATCCGCGGCGGATAAGAAGAAACTGATCGCCAGCTATAAAGACATGCTTGCCCGTCCTCGGCCAACACCTGATCTGCATTTGGGACGGGCTGTGTTCGCGAAGACGTGCCAGCAGTGTCATAAGCTGTTTGGAACCGGCGAATCGATTGGTCCGGAACTGACCGGTTCCAACCGGGCCAACATGGACTATCTGTTATCCAACGTGATTGATCCCAGTGCCGTGATGGCAAAGGATTATCAGCCGGTGGTGATTGTGACGGAGTCTGGGCGAATCGTGACCGGGATCATCAAGAAAGAAGACAAGAACGCGGTGACGGTCGCGACGGCGAATGAAACCGTCATTATTCCCCGTGATGAAATCGATGAGATGAGTCTGAGTGATAAATCAATGATGCCCGACAATTTGTGGAAGCAGTTGAATCGAGATGAGGTTCGATCTCTGGTCGCTTATCTGGCCAGTTCCAAACAGGTGCCAATGCAGGCGACCAAAGATAATCTGAAACTCTTTTTTAACGGTCAGAACCTGACGGGCTGGACGGGAAATAGCCAACTATGGTCGGTTGAGAATGGCGAGATCGTGGGCCGTTCACCGGGCATCAAACGGAACGAGTTTCTGGTGAGTGATCTGCGTGTGGGTGATTTTGAGTTGAAAGCCAAAGTCAAACTTACTCCCAACGCGGGCAACAGTGGAATTCAGTTCCGCAGCAGTCTGGAATCAGGCGGGTACGTCAAAGGGTATCAGGCGGACGCCGGTAAAGGCTGGTGGGGCAAGCTGTACGAAGAACATGGTCGCGGCCTGTTGTTTGAGAAATCAGGCGAGGAACACGTGAAAGAAGGCGAATGGAACGAGTATCGAATTGTCGCCGTCGGGCCCCGGATTCGAACTTATATCAATGGAAATCTCTGCACTGACCTGAATGATCCGCCAGGGGCAAAATCGGGAGTCATTGCGTTCCAGATTCATTCCGGCGGCCCGATGGAGGTGCGGTTTAAAGATCTGGAATTACAACTGGGGCCCATCGCTGACTAGGAACTGCCTGTGTCTATTGCAGGCTGGTTCTCATTTGGGGGGCCAGCCTGTGTGTCCCCATTTTAGATTGATGTTCCGACGTCGCAGATTAGCACTGAGTGCTCCGATATCTTCGAATTGTGCGGACAGGATCTGTCTGACATATTCAATCACCGCATTCATTCTCACTCAAAGAAGCCACACTCCCTTAAATACAGCACGCTCTGTTTTACGCGATTGTGATGTTCTTCTAATGTGAGTTCGGGTTCCCCTTCAATGCCTTCGATTTCCAGACTGTAGGGGCCTTCAAAATCATGGTCTTCCAGAATGAAACGGACTTTGAGAAAATCGACGCATCCCGCTTCGCCGAGAGTCGTGAAATTCCAGTCTTTGTATTTGCAGTACGAATCTTTCAGATGCACGTGCTTTACATAAGTGACGACTTCATGCAGGGACTCCAGAACATTGGCATGCTTGTTGTAAAAATTGATGTTGCCGGTATCAAAGTTGAGTCTCAGGTGGGGATGATCAAGGTCTTGCATTGTGCGTAACATGCCGGCTGCATCCACACAAATTCCCGGGTGTGTTTCGAAGCAATAGGTGATTTTTTTCGTGGCGGCATAATCTCCGATCTCGCGCAAGTTTTTGTAGAGATCGTCTCTTTGTGATTCCTGTTCAATTTCGCCAGCCCCTCCCACAACCAGTTTCACACCCAATTGATGTGCCAGGTCGAGTTTTTGTTTTGTGATCGAGACAATCTCAGGATCGAGTGGGTTTCCACTGGTGATATTGCAGCTGGAAAGTTTGACGCGATGCTGTTTCAGGAGGCCTTTAACTCGGTCAATGTCAGCCGCGGTAGAGGCATTCGTGAGGAGGGGCGTTTCTTTAAAGAACGAAGGAACACCATGGTTTTTGATATTCAATTCCAGGTATTCCAGCCCGGCATCGCGGATGTGTTCCATGGCAGCGACAGGACCAAAGCGTCCATATGAATTTGTCAGGCAAGAGACAAGAGCGGCCATACGTTTTACTTTCTGTATCAAGGATCTTTAAACAGTTATTGCAGTACTGCTACTAGAATGTTACTTTGAGCCAGCAATAAATACAAAGCCACTGGGCTAAAGACTTTTAATCTGAGCTGTCTCAGGAGTCACATGGAAGAGGTTTTCTCATGGTTGAGATACAGGAACAACTGAAAACGGCACTATCGCACCATCAATCGGGGGATCTGGATCAGGCGGAAACGATCTACCAACGTGTGCTGGAATCCAATGGTCGGAATTGGGAAGCTTTGTATTATCTGGGTACGCTGCAATTGCAGCGAGGGGATCTGGATCAGAGCATTACCAATTTTCTCAAAGTGACTCAGTTGCAGCCCGAATTGCCTGACGTGCACAATAATTTAGGAGTTGCCTACCATGCGGCCGGCAAGTGGCAGGAGTCTGGCCAGTCGTATGAGCAGGCGCTGCGGATTAATCCTCACTATGAGCGTGCTTATTTCAATCTGGGTTCATTAACGGAAAGCCGTGGTTTATTCACGGATGCAGCCGAATGCTACCGAAAATCGTATGAGTTGAATAAAGAGAACCTGGAAACGTATCAGAAGTTAGCCGACGTACTCAAGCTGGCAGGAGACTTGCCAGAAGCGGAAAAGATCTATCGGGAACTTTTGGGCAAAGTGCCGGATGACTTTAATCTCTCGATGAAATTGGCCTACGTACTGGTTTTGCAACGCCAGTATCACGACGCGATTCAGTTATATGAATCGATGTTAGAGACACATCCGGAGCATTATCAAATCCTGGTGAGTTTGAGTTATGCCTATGAATCGATGGGAAATGGGGAAGCGGCAATTCAGTCTGCGAAACGTGCGATTCAAGCGGCACCGGTTGAACCCGAAGGTTATAATAATCTGGGGAACGCTCTCAAGTTGAAGCATGATATTGCAGGGGCTTGCGATAATTTCATGAAAGCACTGAGCCTGCGGCCCGATTTTCCGATGGCCGAGTTCAATCTGGCGACAACCAATATGCTGGCGGGCGATCTGGCAGCGGGCTGGCGAGGTTATGAGCGACGAGTTGATATTGGCCCGGCGACGCGCACGGCGTATTCGGGACCCCGCTGGCAGGGGGAGTCGTTAGCCGGTAAAACGATTCTTCTGTGGTGTGAACAGGGGTTTGGGGACACGCTCTTGTTTCTCCGCTTTGCGATCGAATTGAAAAGGCAGGGGGCAGCGCAAGTTCTGTTGCTCTGTCAGACCGAACTGGCTGATCTGCTTCAATCCATTCCCGAGATTGATCAGATTCTGATCGAGGGAGATCCCATTCCCGAATATGACTATCAATCAGCGTTACTCAGTGTACCCCTTTATTTGGAAACGAGTCTGGAAACGATTCCTGTTGATGTTCCGTTTTTGGTTCCGTCAGTCGAGCGACAGCAGCATTGGCTTGACTTCCTGTCTGAATATGAGGGCAAAAAGATTGGTTTGAACTGGAGCGGCAATCTTAATTTCCCCAAGGATAAGTTTCGCTCGATTCCGTTACAGGATTTTTTGCCGTTTGGTGACGTTCCGGGTGTGCAACTTGTCAGCCTGCAACAGGTGAACGGTTTGGATCAAATCGCCGCTTTAACGGCATCCTGGAATCTGTTGCAACCAGGGGCAGAATACAAGGCGGAAACAGGCGACTTTACCGAGGTCGCTGCTTTGATTCAGAATCTGGATCTTGTCATTACCTGTGATACGGCGGTGGCGCATCTGGCTGGTTGTTTAGGTGTTCCGGTTTGGATTCTGGTTTCTGAGTTGCCGGAATGGCGGTGGTTGCTCGATCGAACAGATAGTCCCTGGTATCCTTCGGCCCGTCTGTTTCGACAGAAAAATCTGGGGGACTGGGAGCCTGTGATTGCGGAAGTGAAATCGGCCCTGGAACAATGACTCCCCCGTTTTGAGTCTGTGTTACTGTCTGAATCTGAAAAGGAGGACTAAACCTCTGCTAAGATTCAGAATGCGCCGCGTGTCCATCTAAGGACCTGCCTGGCCGGAGGTTTCGTGATGTACGAATTCCTGAGTTGCACTGAAGGACAATCGGTTATTCCGTTTGGGGAGATTATCGCTCAAGTTTGCGTGCTCATATCAGAATCCTGTTTCAGAGAAATTTGACCACGATTTCTTTTCGGGCTAAATTTAAGTTATCTCTCTCCCTGAAACTCCCCGGCAGCATTTCTTGAGTTAATGATTTTCATCAAAGATACTGGGATCTCATTTCATGAATTCCTGGTAGCTTCGTTCCGTTTTCAGTTTTGATACGTATATAAAGAGCAAATTCAATGGGGCAATTCTTAGGTGCATGCGAGAGAGAAGCAATGTCGCGCAGTCTGGTTGAAGTGCGGACACCAGAGTTTAAGTTTGATAAACGCGAAGCTTTTTTACGCGAAACGAAAAAGTTCCCCTGCCTGCGACGAATTCCCGAACTGAACAAACTGGCTGATACTGTTGTCGCCAGTTGGTATCTGGAGCCGTCTAACATCAGTTGTCGTAAATGGCATCGGATTCCACTGGGGCGTTCGATTGGTCTGGCGATGATCAATCCAAAATCGAATAAACTGGAATCCGAGTTGCAGATTGTGGAAGGCCGCAATCTTTCGATCGAGGGAATTTCGTTTTCACATCAGACGCCAATCTATTCGCGTGAAGTTGCCGTGACCTTTGATTTGAAAAAATCGGTGAAGGAATTTCTGGTCGTTCGTCTGGCCTGGAGTCGCTTTTCTGAAAATCAGACTTTTCAGAGTGGGGGCCGATTTCTGTACCAGACCAAACAGAAGGTCGCTTAAGCAGTTTGTGGACTGGGCTCAAACGGTCAACGCGCTGTCAGTTCCAGTTTGCCAGTTCCGCGTGCGCTTTCTGCAGCATCAGCTTGATATCGTCCTGTTCGGAAACGGGACAGCTCTTCAAGCAGCTTTCAAGCAGTTCCACAGCAAGACCCAATTTTTTGGTTTCAAAACTGAGTGCTGCCAGATCTTTTTTGTGCGAGTTCGAAAGTGGGCTCAGCGCAAGCAGTCGACATTGCACATTCCAGGCACGCTGATAGTCCTGCTGTTCTTCATGGATCCGTTTGAGATTCATTAGCATGCGGACAATAATTTCCCGATGGCTGGCCGGCTTTAAGAGCCTGACGAGTTGACTATGGGGGAAATCGCCCAGTTCAGCCAGCCGCTCGATACATTCCTGTTCGTTATAGATGGCGCCTTTTGCATAAGGATCGATGAATAACGGGCCTGTATGAGATTCATAACGGACCAGAAACTGGATGGGGGCAGCGACTCCCTGAATATCAATTCCCAATTCTTTTCCGACCGCCATATAAATGAGCGAGAGTGAAATTGGCAATCCTTGTTTGGATTCCACCACACGATTTAAGTAGCTGCCTTCCGGCTGATGGTAGCAGGTGGTGTTGCCCATGAGTCCGTGCTGTTTTGCCAGACAGTCTGCCAAGCATTGCACCAGCGATCGATCATCATTGGACAGTGCGACGCGACCCGAGAGTTCACAGGCCCGTGATCGAATCCAGATCAAAATCGGCTCAAACTGCAAGTCGGGCTGGTCATCACGGGCCAGTTCCAGAGCGGCTATTGTGAGGTCGATATAATTGTCGTGATGCAGGAGTTTCGAAAATTCCTGATCCTGTTTGAATTGTAAAATGTGTGAAATGTCCATTTGAAAAGACAGGCTTAGTTTTGTAGTTGAGGGGATGCGTGTAGGAATTATGCGTGTAGGAATTAAAAAATGAGAGACGCGTTTATGATTCGATTCTTGTAACTGATTTTAGGGAGTTGTATCAATGTCATTCTTTCTGTGTACAGGGGAAAATTCCGGCATTTTGTAAATACCACAAGATTGAGCCGTTTCATTCTTTTGGCCTTGTTTGTCCTTTTTTGCCGCTCTCAAAAGCGGATCTTCTCAGGACGGGCATCGATTGTTCAAATCGTTGCCAAATTACCGACTTCGAGTCCGCTGCATAGATTGACGCTCGCGGCATGAATCGACAAAATGGGCGAAACCCCTTTTTTAGAACCATTATTTAAGAGAAGAGTCTGGTACGTTCAATGCAATTTTTGCCTGTGGAAGAGCAATTGGCTGTCATCCGTCGCGGCGTCGAGAAGATCGTTCCTGAACAGGAACTGGCAGAAAAATTAAAATGGAGCCGGGAAACCGGAACCCCATTACGGGTAAAATACGGAATTGACCCGACAGGGATTAACCTCCACCTGGGCCATACGGTTCCGATGCGGAAGATGCGCCAGTTTCAGGAACTGGGACATCAGGCTGTCATTATTATCGGAAATTACACGGCCCTCGTTGGAGATCCCAGTGGGCGGGATGAAACCCGGGCGCGTCTCACAGCCGAACAGGTGGAAGCGAATGCCATTGATTATCTCGATCAGGTTGGCAAAGTCATTGACCTGACTAACGCAGAAGTTGTCCGGAACGGCGACTGGTTCAGCAAAATGAATTTTGCCGACATCCTGGAACTCTGCAGCAAAGTCACGATTGCCCAATTGTTGACTCGCGATGATTTTTCCAAGCGGTATCGTGAAGAAGCGGCCATTTATCTGCACGAGTGCCTGTACCCGATTATGCAGGCCTGGGATTCGGTCGAAATTAAAGCCGACATTGAGCTAGGGGGCACCGAACAGCTCTACTCGTTTATGCTGGCGCGCGATTTGCAAAAAGCTCAAGGGTTGAAACAACAGGTAAGTGTAATGTCACCGATTCTGGTGGGCACCGATGGTGTCAGGCGAATGGGTAAGAGCTTGGATAATTACATCGGCATCAGTGAAGCTCCCTATGAGATGATGAAAAAATTCATGCAGCTTTCGGATGACAGTATGCCGATGTTTTATGAACTGTTGACCGACTTTCCTCTTGAGGAAGTGAAGGCCATTCTGCAAGGGCACCCCAAAGAAGCCAAGGTGCAGCTGGCGAAAGCCATTATCAGCGAGTACCACGATGCCGACGCTGCAGACGAATCAGCAGAACGTTGGCAGCAGGAGATTGGTTCGGGGGGCAAGCCCTCTGAGATTCCTGTTGTCAAATTATCGAAGTCAGAGTTGAGCGAAGATGGGACTTTGCCCGCGGCGAACTTGCTGAAACAGGCAGGGTTGTGTGATTCGACCAGTAATGCCCGGCGTTCGATTCAGCAGGGAGGGGCCAAGATGGGGGAAGAGAAAGAAAAAATCGAAACCCATGATCAGGCGATTCCAGTCGAGTCAGGATTGCTGTTATGGGTGGGTAAGAAACGGTTCTGCCAGATCGAACTGGTGGATTAAGTTCGTTTTGAGCTGCGTCTGCCTGGTTTTGTGGGCAAAGAGGGGAATTGAATCCGCGCGGATTGCAATCGCCGACAATACTTCGTAAAACGATGGTTAAGCCGCTTAGTTAAGATACTTTTTGTTCTCCCATTTCGGTGTTTGACACTGCCCGTGTTTGACTCTGGCGGAGACAGTTACTTTTTTTGACGTACTACAGGAAGCAACAGTTATGGCAACAGGTTTTGGAATTGTCGGCTGTGGCATGATTTCGAATTTTCATGCAAAGGCACTCGAAGAGATTCGGGGCGCCAAGCTGGTCGCCTGCTTTGATCGATTTGCAGGATCGGCTGACAAATTTGCAGAAGCGAATGGTTGCACGGCCTATCATGATTTAGATGAAATGCTGGCAGATCCCGAAGTGGATGTCGTCACCATCTGCACGCCCAGCGGTGCGCATATGGATCCGGCAGTTGCTGCGGCGAACGCTGGCAAGCATGTGGTCGTTGAGAAACCGCTGGAAATAACACTCAAACGGTGTGATGCGATTATCGACGCCTGCAAGAAAAATAAAGTTCAGCTGACGACCATCATGCCATCACGGTTTGGTACCGCCAATCAGGAATTAAAAAAAGCGATCGACAAAGGTCGCTTTGGTAAACTGACAATGGGGGATACCTATGTCAAATGGTGGCGGACACAGGAATATTACGACAGCGGCGGATGGCGTGGCACCTGGCAAATGGATGGGGGCGGGGCCTATATGAATCAGGCGATTCATAATGTCGACCTCTTGTTCTGGCTCATGGGCGATGTAGCCGACGTCAACGGCATGACAGGCACTTTGGCTCACAAGCGGATCGAAGTCGAAGACACGGGCGTGGCGACCATTCGCTTCAAAAATGGCGCTCTCGGCGTGATTGAAGCCAGTACGAGTGTTTTTCCTGGACTGCTCAAGAAAACGGAAATCTCCGGTACGCACGGAACCGTCATTATTGAACAGGACGATGTCTTGCATTGGGAGTTTGCCAAAGAGAATGCCCGCGATGAAAAAATTCGAACGGACCTGGCAAAGAAGAGCGGCAATACCGGCGGCGCCAGCGACCCCTCTGCGATTTCTTACGCAGGTCATATGGAACAGTTGAAAGACTTTATCAAGTCGATCAAGACGGGGAAGAAACCGTTTGTGGATGGCAACGATGGTCGTAAGAGTGTCGAAATCATTCTGGCGATCTATCAATCTTCCTGGACCGGCAAGCAGGTTTCACTGCCTTTGAAACGAGATCCCAGGATCCCCAAGACATCAAAGAAAAAGTAAAACCGGAACGGATGTCAAATTCAAAAACAGGACGGGCATTGTATGCTCGTCCTGTTTTTTTATGGGGCCTTTTATCTGGCATCAGAGCGTGTTCTCACTTGAATTCGTAATTCGATGATGTCTTAGTTGAGACGAGTTATGTAAAAATAATATGTTCGATAGACAAAAGTCGATTGAGTGCCTGTCTGAAGAGAGAGTTTCAATATCTACGGGACATTTTTCGGAGAATGACATGCGACTCGGATTCAAATATTTCATGTTGGTAACCACGTTCCTTTTTGCAGGCGTTGTGTATGCAGACAATGAGAACAAAGAGGCGAAATCCGAATCCAAACCATTTCTGACGGTGCAGTTGGTCGACGAACAGGGCAAACCTGTTGTGGGCGCACAGACGGGGATGATTGCTCTTATCAACGGATACGATGAAGAGAACGGTGCTAACTGGAGTTTTGGGCATTTCGGACTCAAATCAGATTCCAATGGCCTCATTCATTTTCGTGATCCTGACAAATATCGTGGTATAGTATTTGCGCGCCATGCCGGGCGGGGACTCGTTGCCATCAAACGCACGGATCTCATTCAGGACAAAAAGTCGCCACTGGTCCTGACGATGTATCACGAATGTCATGTCACTTGGCAGATCAAGAGCAAGCAGCTTAATCAGATAGGGAAAAAAATCGGTCTGATTCGGGGACTCAGTGCTTCCGAGAATATATCCTGCCAATGGTGCAACGATACTGGCTCAACACTTCATTTTTTTCTACCACCGGGCGAATTCACATTGGTAAGTTCTGGAGAAAATATTAATCCGGTAGAAAAAAAGATTATCATCAAAGAGGGGCAAAAAGAATTTGATACAGGGGTGACCAACGCCGACGCCAAGCAATGGATTCTACTTGAAGGCAAGTCCGCACCAAAAATTACCGATGTTCGTGAATGGAAAAATGGACCGCCTGTCAAACTGTCGCAGCTGCGGGGTAAAGTCGTCATTCTAGAATTCTGGGGCTGGTGGTGTGGTCCTTGTATTCTTACAGGCATTCCTTCAATCTTCCAGCTCCAAGATGAATTTTCAAGTGAGGACTTGGTGATCATCGGCATCCATACACCGTATGGCGAGGATGACGAAGTGACTTCGGTCAAAGCGATGGATGAGAAATTGATCAATATTCAAAAGAATATCTGGAAGGGGAGAGAGATTGCGTTCCCGGTTGCCCTCACTCGCCTTCGAAAATTGCCCTACTCCCCTGGGGGAGAGCCGGTTGCGAATTCGAAAATGAGCGTCGACTATGGCATCGATGGCTTTCCGAGTTCGATCGTGATCGATCGCAACGGCAACGTCGTTGGGAAATGGGACCTGAGGGAAAAAGCAGGTCGCGATAAACTGAGAGCACTTTTGGAAGCAAAATAACAGACAGGCTTAAAAGACCTCGCTTTCAGGATGATCGGCAATGACCTGCTGCCGGTATAGTCGCATAATGGTGATAAAGCAGAGGAAGTCGTAGATAGTATGCGTGGTGATCGGAATCAGCAGGTTCTGAGGCGAGAAGAAGACGAGCAGCAGACTCAAGTAAACGCCCATCAGCGTGGCGACGATGACGTACAGGCGGGTGATGGAGTGGACAATGCCAAATAGCAGGTTTGTGAAGATGATGGCGAAAACGACGCCGTATTGAGTCGCCCATGATTGCAGGACGCCGCGAAACAGCATCTCTTCTCCGAGGCCGATAAAAATTGAGAGAATGAACAGCTCCAGAATCGAGCCATGTTCAATGCGGGGACCGAGTTCATCCATCAAGAACTGCTTGATCTTTTGAAATGCCTGGATGCGCGTGCGGACGGCGAACAGAAAAAACAGAAACATGGGCAGTGCTGCTGCGGCCCCGATGAAGAGGTCGGGCCAACTCCAGTTCAGGTTTTGCAGCGGACTGACGCCCAGCACCCAGCCCACACCAAAGGCAATGAAGATAAAGGCAATTGAGAACAGAGAGCCGCCCAGGATGAAGAATTGTTGTTCCTGTATGATGGTGTCTTCAATTTCTTCTTCGTCATCCGAATCAAACATAAGGGGGCGGTTCACTCTCTATCAATGGATTTTTCTTGATTATAGCATCGAATTGGCGGAATCCAAATCGGGCAAGCCTAACCAAGGTTACCGAGTCTTCCTGTTTTATCGGCGGGGGGACTGATTCGAAACTGCATCTTGCAGAAACTCACCATCTCGAATACATTTTCCCAATCTTAACAGGATGTTTTGTGAATAGCAGGCTTCTCAGCGGTCGGCGTTTGAGATTGCCGCTTGTTTCTGTTTCCGCAGTTTCTCTTTTTCTTAAGAAGCGGTAGTGCAAGGATGCTGCACCGTTTACGTCAATGGCTCTGTCCTGACTTGGCGATCGATCTGGGAACGGCTAATACAATTGTAGCCATCCAAGGCGAGGGGATTGCGCTGGACGAACCCTCGGTGGTGGCGTTGCATAAGGGAAGCCGCAAGATTCTGGGTAAAGGAACTGCGGTTGGAAAACTGGCCAAGCAGATGCTGGGCCGCACACCAGACAGCATTATCGCCGTCCGTCCGCTGAAAGATGGCGTGATCACGGATTTTGAGCTCTGCGAAGCGATGCTGCGTTACTTCATTCACAAGGCCCGCCATCATTCGCGCGGGTTGAGACCTCGTGTGGTGATCGCAGTACCGGGCAGTATTACGCCGGTTGAAAAACGCGCGGTGTTTAATAGTGCGGAACGGGCTGGCGCGGGGCGTGTGTATCTGATTGAAGAATCGAAGGCAGCCGGAATTGGCGCCGGCTTACCGATTTCCGAACCGATGGCGAGCATGGTCTGTGACATTGGCGGAGGCACCAGTGAAGTCGCCATCATGAGTCTGGGCGATACCGTGGTCAGCAATTCGGTTCGAATTGGCGGCGATAAATTCGATGAAGCCATCGTGGAATATATGAAGCAGCATTTTTCATTGCGGGTGGGTGTGCAAACGGCGGAAGAACTCAAACTGGAACTGGGCAGTGCTTACCCGTTAGAGCAGGAATTGACGGGCGAAGTGAAAGGCCTGGATATTATCAGCAGCATTCCACGGAAAGCCATCGTGACCAGTGAAGAGCTCCGCGATGCGTTACATGGTCCTTTGGAATCGATTTTGAATTGCTGTAAGCTGACAATCGAACAATGTAAGCCGGAACTTGTGGCAGATCTGGCTGACAACGGAATGGTGCTCACGGGGGGCGGTGCTTTACTGCGGGGGCTTGAATATTACATGACCGAGCAATTGGGAATTCCGGTGCGCGTGGATGAAGACCCGCTGCGGACTGTGGCGCGGGGAACTGCGATTTGCCTGGAACACCTGAGTCAATGGCGACACGCCTTCGATAATGGCGAAGGTGATTTTTAAGGGACGGGCCGCAGTAAATGAAACGCGAGACGCGCTCATCGGAGATGAAGCTGGTATTGCTGGCGATGCTGACAGGCATCGGTCTGTATGCGGTGCCGTCTGCCTATTCGAGCCGCGTCTACAATCTGGTTCGTGATGCTGCCAGGCCGGGACTGGTTCTGGTTCAGCAGATCAAAGACTGGGAGTTTCCTGCTGATAAAGAAACACCGGAAACGTCATTCGTTCAACAACTCGAATCAAAATTATCAGACGCAGAGCAGGAAAACCGGCGGCTTGAGTTGCACGCATTGCAGTTGTCCGAAGAAGTGCAGCGGTTGAAACAAACAGGGGTTCCCGATTATCAAACGCAGGCTAGCGAGCGTTTGCTGGTGCCTGATTTAATCGCAGCAAACGTTCTGGGTGAGTCATCAATCGCCTTGCTAAGAGAAGGGCAATTACTGAATCAGGGAAATGCGCAGGGGGTCCTTGAGTCTGCCTTCGTGTTACAGTCAGATCAGCCGTTGATTGATCAGGGAGCCGAGCAGGGGATCAAAGCCGGTTATTCACTCTATGCGGGGAAGGCAGTCATTGGAAAAATCAGCAAGGTCGGACGTTGGACGAGCAGTCTGATTCCGATCACATCGGTGAAGTATCGTGGATCAGCGCGGATTGCCCGCAAGACCGATCAGGGTTTGCAATGGGGCACCGATGGGATTCTCGTCGGAATGGGGGAAGGGAAATGTCAGTTGTTGCAGATTCCTCCGACCGAATCGATTCAGGTGGGACAGGAAGTTTATACGGGAGAAGTCGATCGTGAACTTCCGCTGAGTATGCAATCGACGTTGGGGCAGCCAATGTATTACGGTCGCGTGATTGAAGCGGAACTTCCCCGAGGAGCCCCTTACTGGAAGGTTCTCGTTGAGCCGGCGGTCACGCTTTCTGATGTAAAACAGGTGAGTGTACTCCGGCAGATTATAAACCCGCGACGAATGTTAGCGAACTGAGGAAGGAACCAGAGTGTGAAATTTTTCAGTTTATTGATCTTTGGCTATCTTATGCTGATCATTCAGATCAGCCTTGTGCCCAGTGGTGCCGTTGAAGGGAGTCGTCCTAACCTGATGCTGCTGGTATTGTGCTTTGCTTTGTTCTGGTACCGAGATGCGCGGGTCTTTTTCTGGGTGATCATGACGGGGCTCATTTATGAGACCTTCGATGCGGCGATTCCGGGTACGGGTATTTTATTGCTGACGTGTCTGGTCTGGCTGGCGTACCGCATCCAGTTGCATTTTCAGATCCGTTCGCTGTTCAGTCGATTTGTGCTGATGGCGTCACTGACGTTTGTCTTTGACAGTCTGTTTCAGGTTCTGAATCGACTGGAAGTGAAGGCGTTCCCCGATCTGTTTTTATTGACGCAGCAGGCAGCCGGGAATGCGCTCTATACCGCGGTTGCGGGACTTGCTTTTCTGGTCTCAGTCAAAATTATCCAGCGGCTGGTTCCCATTGATTTTGAGCCGCATCTGCATCAGGGAACCGGGTATGAAAGCCGCTATTCCCACTGATTGAATTTCCGATCACGATCTTATCAAGAATGATTTTTTATCCGTATGCGAAACCGGCCTGGCAATGATCATCTGAGTTCAGACAGCGATGCTGCGGGGCAGTCGTTTCAGGTGGATCGTCTGCCCGGCGTGCGGGTGTTTTTGTTGGGATTGTTGCTGATTGCGCCGCTCTTGGCAGTGAGCGGGCGTCTGCTATTCATTCAATTAATGAATGCGGAGCATTTTTATTCTCAGTTTGGCCGGACGACGGAATCGTTTGAAACGATTCCCAGTCGTGACGGGCGGATTGTGTCAATTGATGGCCGCGTGTTGGCGTTGGATGTAGAACGCTTTGATCTGCAGGCTCATTATCGCTGGCTCGAAGAACCGCCGAATCAACGCTGGTTAAAGCAGCAGGCATTGATGCTTTTAGAGCCGGTGGATCGTCGTAAACAGGACAAGGTCGAAGCCGCCAAAGAAAAGGTATTGGCCCGCCGTCAGCAACTGTGGGATGAGTTGGCGCTGGTGATGCATTTGACCCCAGAGGAATTAATAGAGTCACGACGCGGGATTCAAAAACGGGTAGAGACGATCATTGAAAGCGTGAATCAGAGAGCGTTACAAAAACAGGCTCAATCTCCGTCTGTGGATGTGGCTGCTGAATCGAAAGCAGCCGACGAACCGGATCGCCTGACTGCGTTCTGGGCGCTTCTAAAAGAGACACTGACCCGGCCACCCCGCCGTCCGAAACGAGATCGAATTGTG
The DNA here is from genome assembly GCF_963976445.1 of uncultured Gimesia sp. Taxonomy (GTDB): domain Bacteria; phylum Planctomycetota; class Planctomycetia; order Planctomycetales; family Planctomycetaceae; genus Gimesia. The sequence goes on from NZ_CAXBKP010000003.1 coordinate 344,968, forward strand.
GTTCGCGAGGAACTCGATTATCACACGATTACATCAGAAATCCCGCGGGAAATTGCATTGGCGATTTCAGCTCATCCGGAGCGGTTCCCGGGCATCAACATCCAAATCGCGACCTTGCGTGAATATCCACAGAAGACAATCGCCCCGCATGAAATTGGGATTCGTCACCGCATCGATGAAAAAAATCTGGCCACTCGCAAACAGCGATTCCCGGAAGGAGATCCCCTGGATTATCAAGAGGGAGATCGAATCGGCAAGATGGGGGTCGAGCGAACATACGACCGTTATTTGCGCGGGCTGCGTGGGTTGAAGCGGGTGGTCAAAAATCGGCAGGGAGAGATCATTCGCACGGAAGTAATCCGCGAGCCCAAGTCGGGCGATGATGTCGTTTTGACTTTGAATACTCAATTGCAAGGGCAGACGCAGGATCTGCTGGATCAGTCTTTGACGGATTTAGAACAGAGTGCGGATGAGAAACCGGAGAATTCGCTCGATATTTCATCCGGCGGCTGTGTGGTGGTGTTGGATGTTCGAACTGGTGCGATCGTCGCAACCGCCTCCGCACCGCGTTACGACCTGAATTTGTTGTTGAGTCCCTCGCATGAAGAGTGGCAGGCAGTGTTGAATAATCCGAAACGTCCTCTGTTTCCGCGGGCGACTCAGATGATGCTGCCTCCTGGTTCAACGTTCAAGACGCTGACTTCGATTGCGTTGTTAGAGAGCGGCAAGATCGATCCAGATGAATATTATGCTTGTCGCGGCTATCTGGATCGCCCCGATCGACACCGCGATTATATTTTTCGGCATTATGGTGTTGGGCACAACGATATTAATTTGTCGCAGGCGTTATGCCAGTCTTGCAACGTGTATTTCTTTCAGGCAGCGCGCACGATGGGGCCGGAAATGATCTGCCATTGGGCCAGCCAATTGGGCTTTGGCAAACCAACGGGCATCGACATTCCCGGCGAACGAGGGGGGCACCTGCCTGATCCTTCAACCAAAAAGAAAAAAGGGAGTTCTCCCTGGTATCCTGGCGATACACTGGGCATTGCCATTGGTCAGTCACGCTTGACAGTGACTCCGCTGCAGATTGCCCGCTTGATGGCGGTGGTTGCCAATGATGGAGAACTGATTGTTCCACACTTGGGGCACAGTATCGTGCCTTCTTCAGAATCGTCCACAACCACGCGGCAGATGATTTCCTTTCCGCGTCGCTATGTGAGTGGCATCCATCCCGGCACATTGGAGCGGGTGCGTGAGGGGTTGATCAATGTCGTTGCACACCCCCGGGGAACGGGTTATAAAACCGTGCGGATGAAGGAAATTACGATTGCCGGCAAAACGGGAACGGCTGAAACCGGTGGCGGGAAAAATGACCACGCCTGGTTTGCGGGTTTCGTGCCTGCAGAGCGACCGAAGTATGCGTTTGCGGTTGTGATTGAACACGGCGGCTCCGGCAGCCGCGTGGCGGGACCGGTAGCGCAGAAGCTGGTTCAGTTAATGTTGGATACCGGTTTGCTGACGCCGACAGCCGGTAAGCTGCAAGCGAACTGATTCTCTCAGGTCTATTTCTTTTTCTGTTGGGGAGCGATCAAGGCCTGAGGTTGATCGATGTGCAGATAGTGGCCGTGGTCGGCGGTGAGGATGACGACCGTTTCGTCCCAGTTGCTGTTTTTCTCAACCCAGTCGGTAATCACCTTGAACGCGGCGTCTCCACTTTTGACGGCACCGATGGAGTTATCAAGATTGTTATCGTGGTTGGCCCAGTCGACATCGCCGGCTTCGACCAGCAGCCAGAAGCCTTGTTTGTTTTGACTGAGAACCTGCAGTGCCGAGTCGGTCATTTCTGCCAGCGTGGGGTTTTCCAACTTATCTGCTTCGGAATAGACTTCGGCGCTGTTTTTTAATCCTGGTGCGGGTTGGTAGTCACCGTTGGCGGTCTGATATGGGAGATGGGCAGAATATTTTCCGACACCATATACGCCCAGCAGTCGTGTTTTATTCTTAACTGCATTTTCAGTTGCCTGTTTGAGTTCCTCACTGCCTTTGCGCTTGGGAGTCCGAACGGCGACCGTATATTTGCCACCATTTTTGACGTCTGCTTGCTTCAGTGTGTCTTCAGTAATGTATTTCCAGCCGGGCGTGAAATTATTTCCATGTGATTTGGAACCCGTCGGTTTTTCAATCGTACCAAAACCACCGCCCAGGACGACGTCCATGCCGGGAAGTGGTTCCCCCGGATGGGAAATGGAAGTTTGGCCGACCAGATCGCGTGCCAGGTCCTGATAGTCATTGCGGCTGACGTTATGGGCATAGGCGGCGGCAGGTGTGGCGTGCGTAATGGGAACGCTGGTGACAACACCGACCGCGTAGCCTTTTTGTTGTGCTTGATGCGCGATGGTCGTTACAGGTGCTCCTGTAGGATCAACATTGATGGCATTGTTATAGGATTTAATTCCCGCTGTCATTGATGTGGCGGTGTTGGCAGAATCGGGATATGCGTGTTCGCCGTAATTGTTTTTCGCGCTTCCAATCAGGTATTTTTTATCGTTGCCGGGAGTCCAGGGGTTCGGGCCGCCTTTAGTGGCGTTATAACCGCCGCGCATTTTGCCACCCGGGTTGGTCACTCTTTGCTGGTTGACGTCGACGTTCGATCCCGCATTATGCGGGGCGGTTACCATGTAACCAAACTGGGATGTACCAGCGGCCGGGTAATCCTGGAAATGGAATCCGGTGCCGCGTCCGCTTTGATAATTATCTTTACCGGTATAAGACAGGGCGGCTGCTTTGGTCGTCTGCCAGTCCATGCCATCGAAGACAAACAGAATGATGTTCTTCTTGCCTGCTTTCAGTGCCGCTTGCTGCATGTTATACAAATTGGTCTGGTCCAGATATTCTGCCTCCGGATTCACACTATTCTCTGGCAGGAAACCGTAAATGGTTTCCAGTGCTTTTTTGTTGCGATAGGGGCTGTTCTTACCGGTATAGGAATTCAGATCGAGTCCTTGGGGATTCCCTTTGGTACCAAAGGTGTAAACGGGAATCAGACGTAATGAATGGTTGGACCACTGGGTGTAGTTTTCGGGATCGAAGCCCCAATGTGCCACGGGGCTTTTTTTGTTTTGTATCGCAGTCGTCTGGATTTTTCGGATGTGATCCGCGCCCGGTTTTTCTGCAGAAACAGTCGTAACGATTGCCAGTAATATCAGCACTAACAGGCTGGAAGAAACAGCGCGGTTCATTTGATCCTCGGAGTATTTATTAACCAGTAAGTAACGGGAGGAAAACAGGCAGGTCAGACTCTATTATAGCCAGAGGCATGCGGGGTTTGTAAATAGTCCAGATGTGAACCCTGCGTTAAGTTTTGAAGTTTGGTAAGGTACCTTGATGTTTTCAGTGGAAACAGACTCGAAAGAGGGGCAAGCCAGAGAGGAACAAGCCAGAGAGAAAAAATAGTGCGGTTGTGCTTTAGCTGGGGGGATAAAAAATCCTGCCCAACGACATGCGCTGGACAGGATTGTGATTCGCAGAAGCTGAGAAAAACATCGGACTTAATTCAGTTTGAAGTCGATCACATTCTCTCCTGTGGCTTTGACATCAGCAGTGAGCCCTGATTTTTTGGGGTCTCCATAAGCAGGAGGGATCGCCGGTTTCGCTTTGTCGGTCTTGGCTCCTGCTGTACCCGGCATGGGAATTTCGCCGCCTGGTGTAATCGTGACCGTATGTTGGCCTGGAGTGGCGCCGGGGGCCTTTCCCGTTTTGAGTGTATAAGCGCCCGATTGGTCTGTTCTACCAACCGCAGAGGGGCCTGATTTGGGTAAAAACACGATGGTTGCGTCCGAGATTGGATTGCCTGCAATCGTCACGACCCCCTTAACTTCAACGGTTTTCGGTGTGTCATTGGGGGCACCGCTACAACCTGTCGTGAAAACAAGAATTAGAGAGAACAGTAAGCCAGCAAATTTTCGCATATCGACCTCTTGATAAAAACACAGCCTGCCCAACTTTCATTAAACAGGCTGCATTGAATTTTAAATCAGATTCAACAGAACGTTCCTGATTGGCTTAGAATTCGCCAATGGTTTCTGCGCCTTGAATGGACGCCAGGGCACGATACGTTCCGGTGTCGATGTTTTCACTGACAAACCGAACGGCGCCATCACCCATTAAGAAATGAGCACCCCCGACATGCCGACTGGCAAAGGAATAATTGTAGGGCCAGTCTCCTGAAGTATAAGTGTTGTTAGCATAATGATTCAAAGGGACAGCACAGGTTGCTGTACTACCATTGAACCACCACCACCAGGAGTGACTACATTCTCGGGGAAGGGCTTCCCCCACAAATAATGTCGAGCTGAGTCCATCAGAGACATCGCGCACCTTGGTCGTGTTGACTTTGCTGCCTCCGTTTCGACACATAAAACCGTTACCCCAGTCGAGTCCATGTGTACCACTGGCAACATTGGCGTTGCGTCCTGTTGGATCGGAATGAATAAATGATCCCCATGCCCAGTTATTTCCTGAAACCGCCTTATAGCTGGTAATAGCTCTCTCACCACCGACATTGGCACGACCTCCTAAAATGCCACTCTCCACGCCCGGGTCAGTCGGACACAGCATGACTGTGAGAATCGTTTTTGAGACTTCGTCATTATTCGGATCTGACAAAGGTAGCCCATGATTGATTTTATTATAGACATTGGCCTGATCGATAAAGGGGAGCATATAGGAAATCCAGCTCATGCCCCGTTGTGTGGCATCATAACCACCATCAAGTGTGTGCTTGTAACTCATCGGAAACATGCTGTGAGTTTCATGGTAATTGTGTAGTCCCAGCCCGATTTGTTTCAGGTTGTTTTTACAGGTACTTCTGCGGGCTGCTTCACGGGCCTGTTGGACTGCGGGGAGTAGCAGGGCGATTAAAATCGCGATGATGGCGATGACCACCAGTAGTTCAATTAACGTAAAAGCGCGTCTCGGCAATTGATTCGTTGGCACGTTTCTCTCCTTGGTCATTAAGAATAGATAAAGGATAAAAGGCGACGAAAGTTCGTCATCGAAATGGCAAGTAATCTGCTATCAAAAAAGTAATCAGAATAGATAGAATTGAGTTTCGTTTAGAAGCACAAAGCCCCCGCATCAATGCATTTAGCTATGTGAATTTGTTGATGCTTTATTCAAGTCTACAGTGATTTGAATTATTCTGCCAATGTATTCAGTTGATTAATGTGCGGTTTTAAAAGATTGTACGTTTGGTCTGTGAAAGGTTAACTTTTATCATTTGTCAACCGATTCTAGAGATCAATACCAGAAGACCCTGTTCCGAGTGTGATCAGTCGGAAACCTCCCGAAGCTTTCAGGGCCGGGGCAATCATTGAACCAGGGCAGACGCATCACGATGGAAAAGTGAGTCACTCCGGGGCTTGTGCCTGCTCCTGGACTCAGAGGGTGATGTTGGCAAGATAGCGCACGATGTCTGTCTCGCTGATCGGTGGCTTTGGGGGCAACACGAGTGATGGAAAAGCCGTGCAAGTCATTCACTCACAGAAGGCGTTGCGAGAGAAAGCTGTGAGTTGCTTTGGAGATATACCAGGAATGGGATCGCGATGATCTAGACACGCCTTCTTACTTCAATTCAGCGAGTGGCTTGTACGTGTTGGCAGGGATCGTGTTTCACTGCTAACGAAACCCATCCTGGTGATTCATGGTCGGGATCGGGGTATTTATTTCATGTCCAGGTCGAATGTATTTTCGCCTGCTTTGACAGTAAATGTCACACCGCTTGTTTCTGGATTCCGGTATTTCTTAGGAATTTCGGGCCATTCTTTTTCGGGAAGCTCTTTACCGGTGTTGACCGCTTCCGCTTCAGCTGGTGTCAATTCAACAGTCGGCGGTGTCACGCCAATCTGATAGTCGCCGACTAATATGGCATCCTCACGTCTCATGCGGAGTGCATATGATCCATCTGCGGCAATGGCACTTGATGCTGTGATTCCCTTGTCTTTGTGTAGGAAGACAATCGATGCGCCTTCAGAGACAGGCTTTCCATTAAATGTGACTTTGCCTGTTACCGTTCCGGTGTCACCCTCTGGTAGCGTGCTTCCACCACCACAGCCAACAAGACACAGCGTCGCCAATACCAGCCCACTCATGAAAACCTGTTTTGGTTGATTCATCATGAATAAATTGTGCATTTCTTCCCTTATTTTCTATCTGTATATAATCCAAGGAGGTATGAATGAGAACTCAAAGCGGTGAGGTCATTGACCTGAAAAAAAATGCAGGCGGACATAGACTGCCCGCCTGCAAGATGAAGATCAGAATTCGCCGAGTGGCTTTCCATCGTCACGCGTTGCTAAACGTCGTAACGTCTGCATATCGATATTTTCACTGATAAATCGGACGGAACCATCACCCAGCAATGCATGCACGCCTCCGACGTGTGGAGAGTAAATGCCGTTGTTGGGGCCATCGTTATTTCCGACTCCCGGCAAGGTGTTATCGACAGTATTGGGGGGATAACGAATTGTCGTCAGGTTGAAGGTCCGGTTTTGTCCGGTTTCACCACCGTCGGCCGTTCCCATCATAAAGCCATGGTTACTGTTGACTTGCACCGGATTATCAGCAGTATCGCGGAAATAATCGGAGCACTCACTAACCACGATAATGTTTGTGGTTCCATCACTAATGTCTTTAATGGAGATACATTTATTCTGAAGCAAAACCCCGCCGCGTGCTTTGATGCCGCCAGCAACGACTGAAGTACAACATCCAGTATAAGCGTATTCGTTGTGAATGGATGCATTGGTGAACCCGTTGCCGTTGGTAGCTCCTGAAATTCCGACATAGTGTGGGCGGAGCGTCCAACCGCCACCGGTGTCGTGCGTGAATTTTGCCATGGGACTGGAAGGACAGACCATTAAGGGAATCGTGACACGGTTAGCAACCGCGCCATTCCCAGCATATCCGGAGTGGGTCACTTCCATATTCAATTTATTGTAGAGCGGCGCTTGATCCATATAAGGCAGAATGCCAACCCACCAGGAAACTCCCCAGCCGCCTGTCTGGTCTCTTCTTGCACCAAGAGGAAAGCATTTGTAGTTATCGTGGTAGTTGTGGTGGGCAAGGCCGATTTGCTTGAGGTTGTTTTTGCAGCTTGATCGTCTAGCTGCTTCACGTGCCTGTTGAACGGCGGGCAGAAGTAGAGCAATCAAGATTGCGATGATCGCAATCACCACGAGTAGCTCAATGAGAGTAAAACCACTTTTTCGTACCGAGCGCTAGAATGATTTCATGGACCTTCTCCTTAGAAAAATTATATATAATATATTGCCTGACTCTATAAATAGAACACCTTTCAGGAAACTTGAACTTCACTGGAGTAGAGAGAATGTAGGAGTATTGCTTAGTTATACTAGCATTAGAGATGACTTATGAACTGCTTCTAACTAACAATCTATAACAGAATACTCGTAAATAGCAAACATAAACACCTTCTTTGATGCGTTATTTTGTTTAACGATTATCGGGAAGTTGTTTGTCCCATTTCAGTGTCAGTAAACTGGTTTAAATGGACATTTGAATGTTATTGCCTGTTTATTGAGCAAATTTATGGAATGGTATATGGTTTGCATTATTAAGAGATTCTGATTTCAGATAGAATCTGTAATGAATACCATCCTCAATTCAGGAACTTAAGATGACCCCTCGGGAAGTGCTCGCCCTCTGTCGTGAACGTGAAATCCAAGCCATTGACCTGCGGTTCATGGATTTTCCCGGTACACAAAAACATTTCACGATTCCTGCTAAGATATTGGCAGAGAAGAGTTTCGAAGATGGTTTCGGTTTCGATGGCTCTTCGATGCGCGGCTGGAAGGCGATTAATGAAAGTGACATGCTGGTCGTTCCCCAGCCCGAGACAGCATTTGTCGACCCCTTTATGTCCCATACGCTGGTGATGACCTGTAACATTCAGGATCCGATTACCCGGGAAGACTATGCCAAAGATCCGCGCAATGTTGCCCGAAAAGCAGAAAGCTATATGCGGTCCACAAAAATCGCGGATATCGCCAATTTTGGACCGGAAGCCGAGTTCTTTATTTTTGATGATGTCCGATTCGATCAGAACGAGCATGAATGCTACTATCATGTAGACAGTATCGAAGGGCAATGGAACCGGGGCAAGCCGGGCAGTGGTTCAAATGCGGGATATAAAATTCGCTATAAGGAAGGTTATTTCCCTGTTCCGCCGGCAGATACGTTACAGGAAGTGCGGACGGAGATGATGCTGGCGTTGATGGATTGCGGCGTCGATGTTGAAGCACAGCACCATGAAGTGGCGACCGCTGGTCAGTGCGAAATTGACATGAAATATGCGCCACTGTTAAAGACGGCTGACAACCTGTTACGTTACAAGTACATTGTTAAAAACGTAGCCGCCAAACATGGTAAAACGGCGACATTCATGCCGAAGCCTCTCTGGAACGATAATGGTTCCGGCCTGCATTTGCATATGTCTCTCTGGAAAGAAGGGAAGCCATTGTTTGCCGGTTCCCGCTATGGCGGGCTCAGTGAGATGGGCATGTATGCGATGGGAGGAATTCTCAAGCATTCGGCTGCGTTGTTTGCATTTTGCTGCCCGACAACCAACAGTTATAAGCGTCTGATTGCCGGCTATGAAGCGCCCATCAATCTGACTTACAGTTACCGCAACCGTTCGGCGGCGATTCGTATTCCGGTTCACAGTCCACACCCTGAAAATAAACGGTTTGAGTTCCGTTGCCCCGACTCTTCTTCAAATCCGTATCTGGCAATGTCGGCTGTGTTGATGGCGATGCTGGATGGCATTCAAAACAAAATCGATCCCGGTCACCCTCTGGAAAAAGATATCTACGATCTGAAGCCAGATGAACTGGCCGAACTGCCCGCAGTGCCTGGTTCATTAGAGGAAGCCTTGCAGGCCTTGCGAGACGACCATAAGTTTCTCCTGGTAGGCGATGTGTTTACTGAAGACGTGATCGATACCTGGATCTGGTACAAGACCACTCAGGAAGTGGCCGCCCTTCGCGAGCGTCCCCATCCTTATGAATTTGCCATGTACTACGATATTTAAGTAGTGGCATGCGGGCAGAAGCTTTCGTAATGGTATTATGATCGCGATTGGGAGAGATTCTGATTAAGGGGCCACGTGCATAGTGGGATATTGATCAGAGCCTGGCGAGCTTTCTGAAATGACAGTCTTTCAAGTGTGTGAATCTGGACTGTTATCTTAAAGATAATTTGCTCCAATTTTATCTAATCTCTATGGATATTAATGTATTCCCCTCCTCGATGAACCGATATGCAATGATAGATGCTTAGGGATTTGATGGTTCCCGTCCTCGTGCTACTTTCGTTTCGCTGGTTCCTACATTATGAAGCTCTATCAACTGATTTATGTCAGTAAAAGTCTTGGTTCGATGTCAAAGGTGGGATTGAAACAGATCTTGAAGTCTGCCTGTCGGAACAATCTAAATCAGGGTATCACAGGGATCCTGGTTTATGATCGTGGTCATTTTTTTCAGGTTCTGGAAGGTGGTTACAATGATGTGGAAGCCGTCTTTTCCCGGATTCAAAAGGACAAGCGGCACTGCCGCGTCAACCGCATCATCTCTTACCCGGTTCAGGAACGCCTTTTTCCAAATTGGAGGATGGGCCTGTATGATCTGGATGATTCAACAGAGTTCGATTTCTATAAACTGAAAAAGTGCATGAAATCACTACATGAGATGACCTCGGTCAACCAAAAGCGGTCTCTGGCGAAGTATGCCTTAAAAATCTTTATTGAGCTCAAAGGGAAGTCGACAGAACAACCAGAAGACTTGATTGAGATGGACTAATCAGGAGAAAACAACATTGGCAATGGCGAAGCGATTTCAGCTTGCGCTACGATCCTGCTCGAAGCGGTAAGGTGATTTCGTGCCTCTGATATTTGACGTGCTGTTTTGTGTCTAGCCGCTTTACTCAGAACCCTTTAGTTTCATAGCGATCATTCGTTTGCTCAACTGCGATTCTGTAGCAAAACGGAGTTTTCAGATGCCTTGCCAAGCCTGCTATGTTACAATATTTCCAGGCTGGGTCTGACCCCGCTTGTTGAAAACTGCTTCTGAACCTCGCACCCGTTCCTGGAGACGTCCTCATGAAAAATGCACCCGGCATTTTATTTTTTGTTGTGATCCTATTTTCTCATCAAGTTGGTCACACAGGCGATCCAGGGTTACATGATGGATGGCAGGCGATGACGCCTCGTGAAGAACTGCGTCCGAACATATCCTGGGATGCGGACGCTGGCCTGAATCAACAGGGAGCCTTTCTCATCCAGGCAGATGGGCGGGAAGGCTTGATGGGACACATCCAGAAGACATTCCCTGTCGAAGGGGGGAAGACTTATGAATTCACAGCGCTGCGAAAAACGGAAGGCATCAATCTTGTTCGTCGTGCCGGGGCGGCCCGTTTGATCTGGCTTGATCAAAACGGGAAACGCATATTGCGGGATAAGCCATCGTTCGCTTCCTATCGACCTGGTGAGCGTCCGCGGGCGGAACCGGAATTTCCAGGCGATCGGGAGACGACTTCAGGCTGGACGAAGGTTTCCGGGATCTACCGAGCTCCTTCGCAAGCGGGGCAGGTTCAGGTCGAGTTGCATTTTCGCTGGGGCCCACCACATTCACAAATTCAGTGGAGCAATATCAGCTTCAAACAGACAGACGATCTCAAGCCACGTGTTGTACGACTGGCGACGATCCATCATCGGCCACGGGAAGGGAAAAAACCGAGTGATAAGCCGGCGCAGTTTGCGAAGTTAATTGAGCAGGCTGCAGAGCAGAAAGCGGATCTGGTGGTGTTGCCTGAGTCCATTACGGTTTACGGAACCGGGCTCTCTTATGCCGAATCTGCCGAGCCGATTCCCGGTCCCTCCACCAAGTACTTTGGTCAGCTGGCTAAAAAACATAATCTGTATATTGTGGTTGGGCTTTACGAACGGGCGGCGCATCTGGTTTACAATGTGGCGGTGTTGCTTGGCCCTGACGGAGAAATTGTCGGCAAGTATCGCAAAGTCACACTGCCGCGCGGCGAGATTGAAGGGGGCGTCACACCGGGTCACGAGTATCCGGTGTTTGAAACTCGTTTCGGAAAAGTCGGCATGATGATTTGCTACGACGGTTTCTTTCCAGAAGTGGCTCGCGAACTAAGCAAAAATGGCGCCGAGGTGATTGCCTGGCCTGTCTGGGGCTGTAATCCAATGTTGGGTGCCGCGCGTGCTTGTGAGAATCATGTCTACGTTGTGAGCAGTACTTACACGGACGCTTCATCCAACTGGATGATCTCTGCGATTTACGGTCAGGATGGAAAGCCGCTGGCACAGGCCAAAGAATGGGGGACCATAGCGATCACCGAAGTGGACCTGAATCACCCGTTGTATTGGCAAAGTCTGGGCGATTTTAAATCCCAGATCGAACGGCATCGCCCCGTTGTTGACACGAAACCGTAACTGACCACCGAGCACGCATTCCAAGCTGACCCCGCGAGTGGATACATGGGGCCGCCTTACTGCAACACGGATTGGGCGTGTTTTTCTGGAATTGAATCAGCACCGTCGGACAAGCCGATCGGTGGCACACGGGAGTCTGATCTGATGTTCGCGATCCTACTCGTTGACATTGCTACGGGAATGATTGCTACCACGAAAACGCACGAAAGAATGGGTAGGCCCGAATGTAATTCGGGGCTACCCGGTTATTTAAAGGTAGGGGCAGTACCCGTGTGTCTGCCCGCCTGGCGGGATTCAACTCTGTATTGCCGTCTGGATGGGACCAGATAAAAGATTCGTGCCCAGTAAATCGCGTTGATTAGTCTTAACTCAGCCAACGCAATTTATTTACTGGTTTACGGGAAGCAGTCAGCGATGTTCTGGATGGTGCCTCCACCTGACAGGTTGATGGTGGCGCCATTGTTATTCGGTGAGAGATTAGGCAAGTCTTCCACATTGATGGTACCACCGACGGCAGCAAAGAAGTCGAGTGCGGTATCGGAGTTATTCCCCATGACCTCCAGGCAGAGTGTGTCGGGTGAGAATACCGCGACATCAAGTCCTCTGCCACCGACGCCGGCACTGCCGAATAATGTGTTGGTGTTGACCTGAATGCGGGCATTGGCACCGACGCCACCATTCATCAGGATTTCGATGCCATCGTCGAAAACACCGCCTGTTTGCGCAATGCTGTTGCTCGTGATAAAGATGTCATGGTCGGTACCGCGATCGATGTCAATGGCGATGCCATCACCAAACAAGGCTGCAAGGTTGTCGTCAGAGATTGTGTTTTGACTGATTGTAGTATTTGTGACTCCGGTCGTATTCACATTCAGATAGATTCCAGCACCAAACAGGTTGACCAGATCATCCGAGTCGATTGTGTTTTGCGCGATGGTCGTTGTGGCAGAACCGTTGTTATAGATTACGCCAATCCCGTTGCCGAAGACTCCTGCCGTATTTTGAATCATATTACCGGTGATTGTGGTGGTCATGGCACCGGTCGAGTTGCCCGTGAAATCAATCCCGTCTCCAAAGGCATTCAGGATACTGGTAATCTGGTTGCCTCGGATGCGTGTTGTCACATTGCCGGCGGTGGTGGAGACTTCGATTCCCGTACCAGCCAGCGCTAGCACACTGGTAATGATATTATTATCAATGTCGACGGTCGCATCTCCACCAATTTCCACATCAATAGCATCATCGAAGGCGGTCAGAACACTGCGGATGGTGTTTCCGCTGATCGTACCATTTCCGGACCCATTGAGTACCGCGATCGCATCAATGCCCGAATCTTCGATTGTATTGGACGAGAAATCGAAATTCGTCACGTTCTGAGCAAAGATCCCTTCCGTCGTGGGCGTGTCAATGGTTGTGTTTTGGATCGTAATATTTTGTGAATTGGTAGCAGTAACGCCGGTCGCTCCACTATTCGTCAGAGTTCCCCCGTTGAGTGCAAAGCTGCCGGTTAGATTATCAATCAGGACGGAGTCCCCGCCAGCATTCGTACTATTGAGATTGTTAATGGTAATATTCGCTGAGCTATTGCTGACGTTGACCGACGTTGTACCATTGGTCGTTGTGACCTGACCAAATTGAATCGTGCCGCCTGCATTCTGGATATCGATACCATCGCCGTTGGTATTCGTAATCGAACTATTGGTAAAGGTTACGTTTCCATTACCCCCAGAAATCAATACGCCTAGACCACCGGATTTGGTAAGAGGCGTCTGGTTGAATGTGGCGGGGCCTGTTAAATTTGACAGGCTGATTGCCGTACCAGCTCCGGTATGATTGATCGTATTGTTAGAGACCATCAGGTTACCCACGCCGTTGGCGATAATCGAAGAACCAGCGCCGGTTGTTGTAATATCAAAGCCGGACAGCACGCTGCGGTTATTCAGTGTGAAGCTACCCGTGAGTTGTGGATTCACGCCGGTATTGGAGTCGGGCAGTTGGATCTGTCCGATGGTGGAAGTGATGAACTGCGTCGGTCCTGCTGAGAGGACCTGCGTATTGCCTGCGAGGGTAAAGTCGCCTGTTTCCATACCGTTACGGTGATCATAGACAACGACATCGCCCTGTTGTGTTCGCGGATCAGCAAAGGCGGCTGCGAGTGTGGCGTAGGGGTCTTCGTAGGAACCATCGCTGTTGCCACCGGTGGCAACGTGCATGAAGTAAAAGGGCAGTCCCGTGGTCGGATCGATGATCAGTCCGCCATTCGGGTCTTCAATTTTCTGATTGTCGACGACGATATTGCGGAGTCGTTCCGGGGTTTCCCCAAGTCGATCCCAGGCTTTCAAGTCGGAACGAGGGCCTCCTCGCAAACCTGAAATGCTGGGCCACTGGATGCCGACGGCAAAGTTGACCGTCGTGTCGAAAACGCGGTCGTTCTGCACACTGAGATTCAATGAAACCATATCCGAGATGCGGCTTTCGATACGGGATTTCCAACCCCATGCCTGCTGGCTGCCTTTGGCCTGGAAGTGATACCAGCCTGCATAAGCGCGAAGGTCCATGTAGTCGTTGGTATAGAACTTGGCACCGGCTTCCATATCCAGCCCCTTCATCGCGGCCTGATAGTAACGAGTAAAAGTACCACCGGTGAGATGATGGCCGACGAATTTATAGCCACCCCCCCCAGTGGTGTGTGTCGTTCCATACTGATTACGTGTCTGGCCGGTGGGGACATACCAGTTGAGCCGCGCGTCCCAGATATCACCCAGGGTTTCGATCCCCCCGGAGACCTGATCGAAGGTGGCATAACCGGCATCGTACGTGTCATAGTAAATGTAACCGCCGATGGTGCGCTGATATTCGGGAATATATTGACGGGCGCCGACACCAATATTCGAGCCCAGGTTATGATTGTCGTCTCCCAGCAGTAATCGTGCATCAATGAAGGTCAACCAGCTGCTGTCTTCCCCTTCCAGCAGTGGGAAGAACGCATCAAAGGATGAGAGTCCACCGATGCGTCCGATGGTGTCTCCTGCTTCATAGCGGTAACCGAAATGTGGTCGATAGCGGCCGAACCAGGCAGAATCGCCGAACAGTTCTGAGGCATCGCCACCATAGTTTTCGCCTTCGAACCCGGGCTGTTGTTCCGGGATCGGATCCCCAGGCTGGGCGAGGAGCGTACCCGGTACGCAGAGGGCAATCAGTAAAGCAAGGCAAACACGTTTCATGGAATCCATTCCGTTGTAGACGTCGAGTTATAAGATCTTTCGTCACAACAGAATGTAGGGCTGAAGCGGTTCTTGCAGGAAGGGTGTCCTATGATAATAGCTTTTCCGGTCAGGGAAAATGGGGTGACATTGTCGATTGGCGTGGGTTTTACACTAGCCTGAGAGGCAGCAAATCAGACAGAGATACCCTAGGGTATCTCTGTCCAAAATCAACTTAGAAGGATCGATGCCAACAAAATGAGTTCCGATTCTCACTCTCCATCAGACATTGCGTTTTTTGAAACTCCACCAGCGGTCTTGTGGTATCAAGGCGACTGCTACTACAGCCAGCTGGGAAAGCATGAACAACCCAAGTGCCATCAGGACTCCATCTGTGAAGCCGTAGGAATGTAGTCCCACTCCAAGCTCATTCACACCAAACCAGGACCAGCTGGTGACAATGTTTCCGCCGATCGAAAGCATTGCCAGACCACGGTCTTTGACCATGCCTCCCCAGCGGGCGTGCAGGACGAGTGCGTTCCAGAGCACGATGATCAACGCCCCGTTTTCTTTGGGGTCCCAGCCCCAGAAGCGGCCCCAGGAATCGTCGGCCCAGAGTCCGCCAAGCACGGTGCCTACGAAGCTCAGGAAAATGGCAAAGCAGAGTACGCCGTACAACATGCGAATAATCTCTTTGCCTGCACTTGCGGTCATGCGCGGGGTACAAGTTCCCCACAGAATATAAAACAGACCCAGCATGCCGGCTACAAAGGTGGCAGCGTAGCCGAGCGTGATGCAGACCACGTGAGTCGCGAGCCAGAATTGGGTATCGAGAACCGCTTGCAGCACGGCCATCGTATCACCGTCACCAGCCAGCATGTGGGCGATGAGTAGCGTAGAAAATCCAGCGACCGAAGCGAGCAAGTTGCCGATGCCCAGCCGATTCATGCGTTCGATGACGATCCCCGCCAGCACGGCACCCCAGCCAATAAAGACAGCAGAGGAGTACAGGTTGGTGACCGGAGGGCGTCCCGAGATATAGATTCGTAGAATCAAAGCAGAGGTATGTACGACAAAGGTAAGGACGATCAGCCAGAAGGCGGCGTCCCCCATTGGTTTCTGCCAGAACAGGAACGAAATACAGACTAGGATAAATGCGATCAAGTATAAAACCGAGCAATAGTAAAACGGTTCAAAGTGATTGAAGAATGCTTCGTAATCAATTTTGGATAGATTGGCATCCGTCAGATCGGCCCGATGTTTTTTCAACCAGGTTTGATAGTTGCGGACTTCATTATTGAATTCTTGTGCATTGCCTTGAGAGTAGGCGACCAGAATTTTGGTCCAGGCCTGGGTGGCTTCGTTTTCTTTGTCTTTGGAAAAACTGGCTTTGACCAGGTCACGTGTCCAGGCATAGGCATAGGTTTGCCATTCGGTTTCTTCTTCCGCTTCACCGCCCGGCGGTATGGCCCGGGGAGGGTTGCGGCGATCGAGCATTCCATGACGACGAATCGCTTCGATTAAGTCTTCTCGTGCCGATTCCGCGCGGATATTGGGAGGTGTGAATGACTGGATCAGTAAGTCGACGACACCGATTTTCTTTTCCAGATCGAGGACCTGGGATTGATACAAGCTAGCTTTTCCTTGACCGGCTTTACGTGCCAGATCAGATTGTTTAGAGAGTTCGGGGATTTTTTCAATGAATTCGTCAAAGGCGTAGCGGAACCCCGGCTGTTTTTTCAGTCCGAGTGTATGCAGGAGTTCGGGATTCTCAATCCGTACGACATCATACCCAAACGCTTCGCGCGGTTTGGCAATCGTGTCCAGCAGCCATTTGATCGCCGGTTGTTTTTTCCCATCCTGATCTTTGAAGTCCTGTCGGCCAGAAATCATTCGTAGACTGTTGCGGGCTAGAGTGTCAATGGGCTTGGAGCGTCCCTGATACAAAATTGGGAGTTGACCGAATTCATACAGGTTCATTTGACTGGAAGGTGTTTTAGGGATGCGGGCTTTACTCATCAGGTAGCCACCAAAGATCACCAGGACCAGAGCAGGAATCAGATAGGTCGTCAGTTTAGCCGTTAACTGTTGCTTCTTCTTCGAGGCAGCATTTTCAAAGTCATTGGGGGGTAAGAACTCAGCGACTGGGGCAGGAGCATTTCTTTGTTTTTCGCGCCGGTCCAGAAATCGGAGCAGGGTGATCATGAAATGATACAACATGCCAACGGCGACGATCATGCAGGAAACATAAGGGATCATCCAGCCCATATTCGTGACAACAGACAGAGTGGTCATTTCCTTGCCGGTGCGGGGGTCGGCGTGATAGCCGCTCTGATAAAATGTTTCGCCGCTGTAACGGAGCGGGTTGTTCATCCAGATTTTGATTTCCCGATCGACGTTCGTGGTGGGATCAACCAGTTGAATATCGGATGAATAATTCATGACGGTACTGGTGCCGGCGTAATCGTCTTTGCGGACATCAATCAGTCTGACACTATAGGGTTTGTAAGTGTGTTTGAAACGCAGGTAAAGTTTGTATGGTGTACCATCCACTTCAACCTGCTCGCCGATTTCCTGTAATGCCATCTCCAGGCTGACAAGATAAACGCCCAGTGACTCGTCTGTTTTTTTGTCGATGATTTTAATGTAAGCAGCCGGAGTATCGACGCCTCCGCCGGTGTCGGTTCCCGTTGCGCTGCGGGCGGGTAAGGCAATCCAGTCCTTACCGACGCCACCTGTAGCCGGGTTCTCGGCGAGTTTTTTTTCCTCGGCAGTGAGTGAGGAAATTTTGCGAATGGACGCGTTTGGATAATATTTTACCAGTTCATAGTTGAAGGGGAGCTTCGCATCAGAAACGACTTCTTGCTGTTTCGCGAGTAAGATCGATTTGGGAATGACGGTGACTTGATCCTGTTTCGGATCGGTCTGGTCGATAATCGCGAGTTCAATTGTGCGAATGTCGTGGACGTAGTTGGTCGTTTCCCCTTCGGAAATTGTCATCTGGGTTTCGACGGCCATGGTGCCGACCATTAGTTCGCTGAGCATCATCAGGCCGACGCCACCGTGCAGCAGCACGATTCCCGCCCGCTTTTTAAACAGGACAATACAGCCTGCCAACAGGACCACGCCAGCAAAAGTGGCTTTGATGAGTTGCCAGAGAATTCGCATCGATGCATCACTAAAGCGGGCCGCATCACCTTGAAACAGAAACCAGGCCAGCAGGCAAGCAAACAGTAGAGCGCCTCCCGCAGCGAGCCAGCGTTCGACTTTGCGAAAGGATTCAATTTGGAACAAAAGCCACAGACAGCCAAGGATACATGCTGCCATTCCGACTTCGATCATCGCCCATAATGCAGACCAGCTTAAGAGCGGTGTTTCCTGGAAACCATCTTTGTTGGAGCCGCTGGCAATCACAGCCCAGGTAATCAATAGCCCGACGGCAATGGTAACCCAGCCTGCTGTTTGTCGTGTACCTTTGGCCTGAACTTTAAAGCGAATGAAGTGTGCCGCGAACAGGTTGATACCCATCATAAAACCGATGAGCCAGCCGCCGGGGAAGTAAATGAAGCCGGGGATATTCTGTTGATCTAGGTTCGGGAAAAAGGAGGGGGGGAAGAAGATTTTGAATTCAATCCTCGCGATCCCAGTGCGGAAGTATTCGTCGATGACAACCCAGATATCTTTATTCACCTGTGCCAGGGTGCCGGCCAGAATGATGAAAATGGCCATCGCGAACAGCACTACGGTCAGTCGCAGCGATGCAATAGGCTTTAAAAATTTCAGGAGGTGCTCATTGATATTTACAGAACCCGCATCGGATTCCGTTGTGGCAAATTCGCTGGATTTGTCTGAAAGTTTATCTGTCGACATGATCATTTCCTGAAACTAGAACGCAATAAATGTCGTTTTGAGTCATCTATCGTGAAGGCTTATTCAAATCGGATGGACTGGACAAACTGTTTGAAACGGTCCTGTTCCTGTTCGGCCAGTTTTGGGGGGCCGGTGAACTTGACGAACCAGGCGAGATTATCTCTGTAGAGAATTGCTCCCAGAATCGCCTTGGCTGGCTTGGACGTTTCCGGGCCAATTAGTTTGACATAGGTGGCTTCCAGATCGCCCGCCTTTAATTGCTCAGACTCTTTAGGGAGTTCGGCTTCTGTGATGTCTTTCAGGCCGACCTGATCCCGCCAGCGATTGATATTGGGAAGTAAGGGAGAATACTCTTTGGAGAGATCGATGATCGTGACTTCTCCGGTTTCATCTCCGGCGGTGATATTAAAGGCGGCTTTTCTCATTCCGCCACTACGACCGGGTTTCCAGCCTTCAGGCGTTTCGAATTTGACTGGTGATGGAGCAGCGGCTACCGGTGGATTCGCGGGACTTGGACCGGGAGCAGGGCGACCTGCGCCGCCCCCCATCATTCCGGAGGCGAAGGGGGCACGACCCATGGGGTTGGCCGCCATCTTGCCTTTCAGGCTGACGACCGTCATGGTTTGATCGCCGGCTTTCACAGTGAAGAGTTCTGTGTCCAGAGCGGGGGTGTCTGAAGCGGCTTTCAGCTGCGCTTCGGTAATATTGCCCAAGCCCACCTGATCGCGCCAGCGATTGATGTTCGAGAGTAAAGCTTCATTCAGATCACTGTTGGCGGGGAGAGGCATGACTGACAGTTCAACGGCCGGGTCGCTGCCTTTCACTTTCAGTGTGGCAAATCGCATGGAATTGCCCGGCAGCTGTTCCCAGTTTTCCGGAACTTTCCATTCTGGTTTACCATCCTTCAGTGAAACTGATTTGAGAAATTGAACGAACGGCTCGAACTCGGCTTGCACCTGTTCGGGAGCGCCAGTCATTTTGAAAAACCAATACTGTGGACTATCGGGTAAAATCGCCGCCAGCATACGGACATCTTTGGCGGGTGCCATTGCACTGTCTGATCCAGCAGGACCCAAGCCAGAGTCTGTTTTCGGAACGGTGTAAGAGGTGATCTCTTCCTGTTTGCTGCAGCCGGCAGGGATGAACAGCAGGAGCGTCATTAGAACGGGGAATATCTGTTTCATGCGTTTCATTCGGAAAAGAGTTGGATACATCAGTGGGTCAAATGATTCAAAGCGATTCGTCTGTTAATTCGATTCCATGAATTGAAATCGTGTTTGGTCTTTGATCGCCTCTTCGTTTCGTAATATGGAGAAAACAGAAAACGGTTCTGTAAATATGTTCAAGGTGGGACGGTATGAAGAAAGACGGCGTCATTCTTCAGGTGGTGTAAGTGATTAAATAACCGTTGCTTAAGAAAAGGCTTCCGAGTTCGAACCTGTTGAATTCGAGCTCAGAATGGCCACTGTTTTATTATAGTTCTTTCAAAGCCGAAAAGTACACAACCAGTTTGGGGCTCCTCTCAAAATCCTTCTGATTTGCGCTGCGATACCACCACAACCGGCCCTCAAAAAGTGCCTGTTAAAAAAACTATGGAAAATAGCGTAAAAATTACAATGTCTTGTAAAAAAGACAACAATTTGATTTCTGTAAGCGCTGATTGTAAAAGGTTCCAGAGAGAATCCTATTTACAAAGAATACTCTTTAATGTATTTACGCGTTCTGGCGAATAATTCGCAAAATAATTTGTTTTTCTGGTACGCAAGGTGCATCCTATTTCATTACCCGTCACAAATGGGATTCTGAATCCCGTTTCTCATTCATACTTGTACACAGGTACGGAACCGACAAATCACTCGAATCAAAGCAGATGGTCAGGAAGACCGACTCGATTCGCAATTTAACTGATCTAAAATCCCAACACATTGTTGGAACGAACCAAGAGGCATGGAAGCCACATCGTGAAGCTATTTTCACAGACATCGCTCGTTGATGTATTCAATAGAGCTGTGAACTTTCGAACTGTCGAATCTCTTCAGATTAAGAGAGGGTTTAAGCAGTTTCTCGCTCACGCAGAGGTTGTCATTCAATCTCGCCGCACTGCTTCTCTGCAAACGACAACCAGTCTGGTTGTCTGCTCTTTTCTGAGAAACAATCCAATTTCTCGGCAAGACTCTAGAGAATATACCCCTTTATCTGAAACAGTGACGCCGTGTGCGTTCAAACCAACCTTTTTGAGGAGTTGGTAGATGAAGTTTTTGACGACAGTCGTATTATCATTTCTTGTCATTTCCGGTTCAGCCAGTGCTGCGGCTCCCAAGGGAGTGCTGCTGGACTTTACTGCGACCTGGTGTGGGCCCTGTCAGAAAATGAGTCCGTTGATTTCGCGTCTGAAGCGCGAAGGTTTTCCGATCAAAAAAGTGGACGTTGATCAGCAACCAGAACTGGCGCGACGTTTTAACGTATCCAGTATTCCTGCATTTGTGCTGGTTGTCGAAGGTCGGGAAGTCGCACGATCTGTGGGCTCAACGACGGAAAGCAATCTGAGACGGATGCTGGCACGGATTCCTTCCCAGGAAGCACAACCACCGGCGGGTTCAAAAAAAGAGGACTCAGTGATTTTTGCTGCCAATCAGCAGAGAAAAGCGAGTCAGCCTGCTGAACCACCAATTAAGCTGGCACAAAACGAGACAAAACCAAAAAAGAAATCGCGCGGATTCAATATTCCCTTCTTTGGTAAATCGAAAGCAGAAGAATCGGTGCCTGTGGAAGAGCCTGTGATCCGAGCTCAGTTTGGTGATGCAACCGGCGATCACTTAGTGGAGTCATCACAGCCGCCGGCCGTCAATGACTGGCGTGCGAGTACAGTCCGGATTCGCGTCAAGGACCGAAAAGGGATGGATTTAGGGTCGGGTACGATCATTCACAGTTCTGTGGGACGAACCCTGATTATGACCTGCAGTCACATTTTCAGCGAATTAAAGAACGATTCCGTAATCGAAGTTGATGTGTTTCAAGGCGAGAAATTCGAAACTTATGTTGGTACATTGGTGCGATACAACATGGAAGGCGATGTGGGTCTGATTTCGATCCCGACATCGGGTGTTGTTTCCGCAGCGAAAGTGGCCGGAATAGAATATGAAGTGAAAGCCGGTGATGTGGTCGCCAGTATCGGGTGTAACGGCGGCGAGTTTCCGACACTGGAAAAAATTAAAGTGACGGAACTGAATCGATTTTTAGGCCCTGACAATATTGAATGCACGGGGATGCCCGTGCAGGGACGTTCTGGCGGTGGTTTGTTCGATCGATCTGGTCAACTGGTGGGCGTCTGCTTTGCTGTTGATAAAGATGATCAACGCGGATTATATGCCGGCCTGCCTGTGGTTCACAAACTACTGGATGACTCAAAATTAACGGCGCTGTACAAGCAGCAGCCTGAAATGGAACAGAGTGCTCCCGAAGTCAAACTGGCGATGGCGGAATCACGACAGGAAATGCGGTCCGAACCCAATCAGGCATTACTGGATGATTTTCTGGAACGGGCGATGCCCAGTAAATCCATCACATCGGCGACAACCGGAAATCCGGATCTGTCTCAACTGCAGGCTGCTATGGATCAGGCAGGGGAAGCAGAAGTCGTCTGCATCATTCGTCCGTTGAACAAACCTCAATCAGCCAGTCGTGTGGTGATTATCAATAAGGCCAGTTCCAAGTTTGTTTCGTATCTTTCAGGTGAAGTGAGCAATCAGCCACAGCCAACTTCCGCCCGCTTCAAACCGGGTGAAGTGCAGACGCGGAAACTACAAACGCAGCAACGTGCGAGAGACAAACGCATCAGTCGCAGTCTGCCACGTGTTGCCAGTGTTCAGCGTCAGAGTCGATCGCAACAACCGGAAGATCTGAGTTTTCGACCGCCGTCTTCATTCAAACAAACGGCCCAGAAAGCGTCTGTTTCCAATCAGCAGCAAAGGAAGAAAATCGAGCAGGTGAAACAACGGCTCGAACGCTACCGCCGCTCTACTGAATCTCGTCGGTAAGCTCACACGCTCAGAATAGCCTGAAATACACTAAAACTACTGATCCAGCCTGGAAAGCAACTTACTTTTCAGGCTGGATTTTTTTGTTTTTCGCTTTCAGACTTTTGTTCTAGTGTAGTCTCTCTTTAGAATGAAGAGACTGTTGATGCCGTCAGCAGAATGTGTTCTACCGTTCCTTCCCGTTGCCTGCCACCTGGAGACATCACGTGAATACTTTATGCAAGCTGGCTGCCTGCCTGAGTCTGGTTTTGATTACGACAACTTCTTTGTCGGCTGAGGATCTCAAGTTACAACTCCGTTATCAGCAGGAAACGAGTAAAGACTCCGGGCGGTACCATCGTTTGCAGCGTTCGGAACACTGGAATCCGGAACAAACGGCGATCATTGTCTGCGATGTCTGGGATTATCACCATTGCCTGAATGCCGTCAAAAGACTGGAACAGTTTGCACCTCGTCTGGATAAGTTGCTGAAGCAGGCACGTTCACAAGGCGTGACGATTATTCATGCTCCCAGTGACTGCATGCCCGCCTATCTGGGGCACCCGGCACGCATGCGGGCGATGCAGGTAAAGCACAATGGGCCGATTCCGGAAGGAATTGAAAACTGGTGTTCGAAAATTCCCAGCGAAGAACGGGCCGTTTATCCGCTTGATCAATCGGATGGCGGCGAAGACGATGATCCGGAAGAACATGCGGCCTGGGCCAAAAAACTGAAATCACTGGGACGCGATCCGGGGCTACCCTGGAAGAGCCAGTCTCCCCTGATCACAATCGATGGCGACAAAGATTATATCAGTGATAAAGGGGATGAGGTCTGGCGGGTTCTGGAAAGTCGTGGCATCAAGAATGTGATTCTGACCGGCGTACATACCAATATGTGTGTGTTGGGGCGGCCCTTTGGTCTGCGGCAGCTGGCGCAAAACGGGAAGAACGTGGTCCTCATCCGTGATATGACCGACACCATGTATAACCCGAAAAGCTGGCCTTACGTGAGTCACTTTACCGGCAACGATCTGATTTTTTCGCACATCGAAAAATTTGTCTGCCCGACAATCACCAGCGACCAGATTCTGGGTGGTCAGGAATTTACTTTTAAACGGGATCAGCGTCCTCATCTGCTGATCGTGATGGCGGAAGCCGAGTATCAGACGAATCAGAGTTTGCCCGAATTTGCTGCCAAACAGCTGGGAAAACATTTTCGTGTGAGCATGGTGTTTGCCGATGACAAGGACCGCAATTCGATCCCCGGTATCGAAGCCATCAAGGATGCGGACGTTGTGTTGTTCAGCGTTCGTCGACGCGTACTTCCTCCAAAAGCGATGCAGGCGATTCGCGATTATGTCAAAGCGGGGAAACCGGTCGTTGGAATTCGAACCGCCAGCCATGCCTTTTCGCTGCGAGGCAAACAGCCACCCAAGGGTTTGCAGGATTGGCCTGGGTTTGACGCGGAAGTCTTTGGTGGCAGTTATCATGGGCACTACGCCAACGATTTGAAGTCGATGATTACGATTAACGAAGCACAAAAGGAAAACCCCATTCTGGCCGGAATTCCCAAGAAATCCTTCCCGCAGGCCTATTCGCTTTACGAAGTTTCTCCGCTGGCGAAAAATACCATCGTGTTAATGACGGGGAAAATTGAGGGTAAGCCAGCCGAGCCAGTCGCCTGGACATTCAAACGGAAAGACGGTGGCAAATCGTTTTATACTTCACTCGGTCACACGGGAGATTTCAAACAACGGGAATATGTGCGGCTGCTGACGAACGGCATCTACTGGGCTGCTGGCCTTGATCCGGCTGACGTGCGCGTTTCTGAAAAAGTCACGCTTCATGCAGCACCGCACTGGTCTGTCGTGCAGATTCCCGGGGTAGAGAAAGCAGAGAAAACGAAACAGAGCCGCTGGTATCGCTGTGTGGTTCGCGTTCCTGAAAAATGGCTGGCGGGCAAACCGCTGTTGTTGAAAGTAGCCAGCACTGATGGGGCCGAAGTCAACGCCTGGTTCAATGGAACGTCTCTTCAGAAAACAGACGCTGGTTTTCAAATCGACTGCCAGCCAGTGGCGGTCAATGATGCCAACCTGATTGTGTTGCAGGTGAAAGGCGAAACCGGGGCGTCCGATTTTCGATCTGTTCCAAAGTTAGTTTCAACATCAGGTGTGTTACCTTTAGCGGGACGCTGGCAGTATCGGGTGGGCAATGATGCCGAATTTGCGAATATGCCTTTGCCTGCGAAATTCGGAACCGTGACCGATATTGTGTTCAAACCGTAGATTACGCAAGTTTTTGCTACCACGAAAAACACGAAAGGACACGAAAACGTTATGAAAGGGTGGTCCTGAATGTAATTCAGGATTGCCGCAGGCAACAGGATGTGGCAGAGAAAGCGACCGGTTTTGCTGAGGCTTACTTTCTGTTGTGGATTAATGGGTTCAAAGATTTGCTTTCTATATAAGACTTCCGTGTGCCATCGATTGGCTTGTCCGACGGTGCTATTCCGATTCTAGAGAAACCTTCCCAGCCGTGTTGTCGTAGGGTGCGGACCCGTGTGTCCGCCCGCAGGGTTAGGGTGGAATGTATGGCCAACGTGCGTAGGTTCGATTTGGACCCATTTGCAGAACAATACAGAGTTGAGTTTCGTTAGGCGGGCAGACACATGGGTACTGCCCCTACGTTTAAATAACCGGGTATTGTCGAAAATACCGTGTTAAAAATCATTTCTTTGACGCACACCAAATCAGA
>NZ_CAXBKP010000004.1:0-357308 GCF_963976445.1 uncultured Gimesia sp.
TAACAGGAAGCAGGCTTGCATCGAGGGGGAAGTCTCCACCTCAGGCACCCTCATCATCGTAAATGGTGAGGGTGCTTTTTTTGTGATTATGATGTGGGAAAGAAGTCTGCTAAATTTACCACCGTTTCTGTACGAGCAGAATAGTCCAGCGCATTCAGAACCCGTTGTGTGTTGATCCCCAGGTCAGGCCATTGCTGTTCCAATCGACCAGAGCGAATGATATCGCTAAAATGATTGATCATGCAGGTTTCCTGTAAGGGAGCCTCAGTCTCGTACTTGGTAGCATTGCCAAATCCATCATTGACGGAAAAGGCAGGTTTCTTGTTTTCCCAGGGGCGTGTGAAATCATCACAGACCAGTGAGCCTTTGGTGCCAGCCAGTTCAAACCATTTCCGCATACTCACGTCAAACCCACAATCAAACGAAGCAATTCGGTTTTTCGTGAACCACATAATGCCGGAAAAGTTATAGTCAACATCGTTATAAGGACGCGCGGTGCCGAACACTTTTTGGGGAAGTTCATTGAATGCCCAGAGTGCGGCGCCGATGCAATACCAGCCGAGGTCTCCGAGCGAACCGCCACCGAGATCGCGCTGCAGGCGTAAATCATTTTCTGGGACATCATCCCAGCAGAATGTGAATGAAGAAGTGAAGCGACGGTGTTCTCCCAGTGCATCACTTCGAAGCATCTTGAGCATTTGATGAGCGCGGGGATGGTGATACCACATCACGCCGTCCATCAGTTGGACCTGGTTTTCCAGACAGACGCGTCGCATTTCTCTGGCCTGATTGACATTTAAGGCCAACGGTTTTTCACAGAGAACATGTTTGCCGGCTTTGGCAGCGCGAACCGTCCATTCGCCATGCATTGAGGGGGGGAGTGGGATGTAAACCGCGTCGATGTCCGGATCCTGCAGCAGTGCTTCGTAGCTGCCGACGCTTCGCTTCGCACTGTGTCGTTGTGACCAGTCGGCAGCTTTTACAGCGTCACGACTGGCGATACAGGTTAGTTCTGCATTATCAGCCTGATGAATTGCAATGCTGATTTTTTCTGCAATACGAGCTGTGCCCAGGATTCCCCAGCGTACAGTTCGGTTTGAGTCTTTCATAAGATGAGTTCCAGTGAGTTATGAAATATTATTTATGAAAAAAAATTGAAATCTTCAAACCAGCTTGTTATCGTTATATATAGAGCAGCATATCTATAATTTGAATCCATTCTTTTGTCTTTCAATATTTTTGCTCAATATCACAGACTTTCAAAGCTCTGTAAAGTGATCGTCGTTCAGTTGACCTGTCAGAATTGAAGCCGCGCTCAAAGAAGCAATCATTTTTTAACACGCTGAAGTGCCTACACACGTTTCTTGTGTGCAGGCCTTGAACATATGCCCGCTGTATTAATGCTGGCATTGAACAGTAATTCCAAATCATTACGTGTATGAACTGGTAAATCTGGTAGACAGGAGTGGAAAATGACCAAACGAATACAGTTTCTGGCGATTGCGGGTATCATCATGTTCATTGGTGGAACATCGATTGAACCGGTAAAGGGAACTCCTAAAAAGAGTGTGATTACGACCCTGACCCTGAGGCCGGATGCGCCTCAGGTGAACCTGTTTGAGGGGATCAAGCAGGCAACACTCTCTGCCAGAGTCTTTCCAAAAAGCGCCTATAGCTCGTCGGTCTTCATTACCAATCTGACAACAAAACCACTGACAGTGAAAATCCCGTCCGCCGTTTCTTCGGTGCATATTCTGGCGCAGGTTGATCCGGGTAATGGTTTCTTGCAGGGACTTCAGGGGAATCAACAACCGCAGGCCGGGGATAGTCAGGCAGTGGGTGGGAATTTGTCACCGGTGGGGAATAACCAGAATTTTGACTTCCAAGGCCTGTTTACCATTCCTGCCGAAAAAACGGTTCGTCTGAAATTGCGGTCTGTCTGTCTGGAACATGGAAAGCCTTGTCCTACCAGTTTGAAGAAATATGAGTTAAGGCCCATTGAAACAAAGGTCAAAGACAAGGCTCTGGTGTTATTGCTGAAAAAGTTCAATCCCCGCAGAGATGACCTGGAAATGATGCAGGCCATCGCCTGGCATTTGGGCAGTCATATGGATTGGCAGGAGCTGGCCAGTAAAAAGAAGAATCGCCACATTGGTGGGGGCGTGCCTTATTTCTCAAGGGCACAATTAATGTCGGCACAAACAGTCGTTGAGCTGGCTCGAATTGAATCTAATAGAAAGCCCGCATCGCAGCAGGGATCTCAACTCTATTCGAACTCAAAAACCGAACTTGATCCGACTTCCATTTTAAGTAGAGCGAGAGGAAATCGTCGCTAAATCAAAACAGGGGTATTCTTTTCAGGAATACCCCTGGATATTTTGAGAGCAAAACGGAACGCTGTTAACGCGAAAGTGGTTTGAACTTGATGCGATGAGGCGAGTCGGCGTCATTACCGAGTTCCTCATGACGTTTGGCTTCGTACATTTTGTAGTTACCTTCGAACCAGCGGACTTTGCTGTCCCCTTCGAAGGCGATGATATGCGTGGCCAGTCGATCTAAGAACCAGCGATCGTGGCTCACAACAAGTGCGCAACCACTATAGTGCTCCAGGCCTTCTTCCAATGAACGCAGGGTTTCCACATCCAGGTCGTTTGTCGGTTCGTCCAATAGTAAAAGGTTTCCACCAGAACGCAGTAGTTTTGCCATATGCACGCGGTTTCGCTCACCGCCGGAAAGTTCTCCGACCAGTTTTTGTTGATCCGCGCCTTTGAAATTAAAACGGCCGACGTAAGTTCGGGCATGAATACTGGACTTGCCGACCACCAGGTGTTCGTGTCCTTGTGAAATCTCTTCGTAGACCGTTTTTTTCGGATTCAGTGAATCACGGCTCTGGTCTACATACGAAAGCTCAACCGAGTCTCCTAGTTGTAAACTCCCACTATCAGGTTTTTCCTGTCCCAGGATCATTTTAAAGAGCGTCGTCTTACCGGCACCATTCGGACCGATGACACCCACGATGCCTCCCCGTGGTAATTCGAAAGTGAAGTTTTCGAATAACAGCTTATCGCCAAAACCTTTTGTCACATTTTCTGCAACAAGTACCCGACTTCCAAGCGGTCGTGAGATCGGGATCTGGATATCAGACGCATCGTCCTGTTTTTCGTAATCTTCGGCGGCTAATTCTTCATAACGTTGGATACGGGCTTTGTTCTTGGCCGCCTGAGCTTTCGGCGACATGCGAACCCATTCCAGTTCCCGCTTGAGGAATTTTTGACGTTTGGATTCTTGTTTTTCTTCGACCGCCAGACGTGACTGTTTCTGTTCCAGCCAAGAGGAATAATTCCCTTCGAACGGAATGCCTCTTCCTCGTTCCAGTTCGAGGATCCAACCGGCTACGTTATCCAGGAAGTAACGATCGTGGGTGATCGCGACAACTGTACCAGCGAAGTTATGTAGATATCGTTCCAGCCAGGCAACCGATTCTGCATCGAGGTGGTTTGTAGGTTCATCGAGCAGTAGCAGATCGGGATTTTGCAGCAGAATTTTACAGAGGGCGACGCGGCGTTGCTCGCCACCGGACAGGCTGCCGATAACCGAATCGCCGGGTGGAACGCGCATCGCATCCATGGCAATCTCCAGAGTTCGGTCGAGTTCCCAGAGATTGGCAGCGTCAATCTGGTCCTGCAGGGTGGCCTGTTCTTCGATCAACTTTTCCATTTCTTCCGGAGAAGGATCTTCAGCGAACAGCATGTTGACTTCGTTATAGCGATCGAGAATCGCCTTTGATTCGGCAACTGCTTCTACGATACATTCATCAACTGTCTGGTTAGGATCTAAATCTGGTTCCTGTTTGAAATAACCGATTTTAATATTCTTGGCGGGTCGGGCATCGCCTGAGAAATTGGTATCTTCACCTGACATGATTTTCAGGAGTGTACTCTTACCAGCACCATTAGCCCCCAAAACCCCGATTTTAGCGCCGGGCAAAAACGAAAGCCAAATGTCTTTCAGAATCTCCTTCTGTTCGTAGACTTTGGTGACGCCTTCCAGTTGCATAATGTATTGTTGTGCCATGTTTCAATCTCGTGTCCGACTGGACTTAAACTTTCTGTGACTAAACGATTATTCGTATGCATTTCTTCAAACCACAGGCTGAAGAACTCTATCTGGCTCTAGGAAAAAACCAACATTTCACTTGCCGCCTACCATAGCTGGACATTCTGCACAAGTCACTGGAAACAGGGGGGCTACTCAGTGAATTCTTCAAAAAACTCTGGGAAATGGGGCCAATTCTGACAATTTCGCTGAGGACTTCTTCGAGAGTGACTTGCTCAGATTGGAGAAAGCTCTAGTGCCTACACTTTGCCAGGCTGGAATACCGGCGGTTGGGTGTCCTTTATATTATTACCATAGTCAGCGGGAAGTGAAGCCCTTTGTCGCGGAAAAATCAGACTGATGTTCTGTTCTATCAGTCCTTCAAATCAGAGTCTGGTACCGATTTACGTTTCAGGATAATGAAATAGCCGTTCGTCTGGTCTGGGATCAACTCCCATTGATCGGGATGGTTATGATATTCAGGAATCTGATCAGGGGTTTTGATTTCGCTGTAGGGGTGTTGTGTGTCGATTACGATAAAGTCTGTATCCGCGGGCACTCCCGACTGGTACTCGTTGACTTTTCGCCGGTAGTTGCTGTAGTCGTAAGAGCGTGCCTGGTGTGTGAAGCGAGGATGCACGAAATCGGTCGACGCGACTTTAGCGTCAGGTGGGATCAGTGATACCACTTTTTCAAATTGTCTGGCACGTTCGCCGGGGATGTAGAGACGCTGCCAGTGCCAGGCTGAACCGGAATCCCAGAAAACCAGTCCTAAGGGGCTCAGGCTGAAGAAGATGCCTGTCGAGATGGCTGAGGACCAGAGAAAATGTGTGGCAAATGTTTGTGCTGTCGTTGATTTGATGTACCATTTCCAACGTTCAATAAACGCCGGGATGTTGCCGATACCGACTGCCGCTGCCCAGCAGAGAATGGGGACAATCGGCGCATGAAAGTGATGGCGGGGATCGTGGGCTAATTCATTAAGACAAAGTAAACCAAAAATCGGCGCCGCCACCAGGATTCGGCTCGGCGAAAACAGAGGCAGAAAACCTAAAGGTACGATCAGCGCCAGGCCATAAATGAAGGTTTCGGGCCGAAACAGTTCGCCCAGCAGAAGTGCCGGGTTGAACAAAATATTCTGGACTACCTCACCGAGTGAGTTTCCGAATTTGCTGAAATAACCAACGTAATGCACCTGTTCCCCGCTGCGAAACCAGGGGATGGCGACTTTAACAACGAACGCCAGATAAACGACCGCAAACAGTG
Source organism: uncultured Gimesia sp. (assembly GCF_963976445.1). Taxonomy (GTDB): domain Bacteria; phylum Planctomycetota; class Planctomycetia; order Planctomycetales; family Planctomycetaceae; genus Gimesia. The sequence goes on from NZ_CAXBKP010000004.1 coordinate 5,362, forward strand.
AAAGGCCGATACCCGGGGCAACCGTTTTTAGGAAATTTGGTTTGGTTATGGCACTTTCCTGTCGCCGTATGCACCATTGCTGCCAGGCAATCCAGAGTCCCAGCGGGCCGAGAATGATGGCATAGTCTTCTTTGGCGGCTAATGTGAGGAACAGGAGTACGACTGCCGTTTTCCAGCGTTTCAACTCGATCGCTTCAAGAGCGAACAGCATGAGGGGCACTCCAAACGAAATCGGGCGAAACGTTTTCAGGTCGATGGCGATATCGAGGAACTGCAGTGGAAAATAACATAAATAAGCGGCGACGATTGCTTTGCCGACGGTCATTGAACGACTGTGACGCACGGCCATGCGATACAGGGGAATCGCTCCCATGGCCAGGGCCAGTGTTTCACACAATTCCAGCATCAAGTGTGAAGGCCAGATCAAGTATAGCGGCAGTAAGAACAAGTGGATGAACTGAATGTGTTCGCCCCAGAAGAGGCCTTGATCCAGATAGCTGCGAAAGCCTTGTCCATGCGATACATTCCAGAGGTGTTCTTCGTACATGGCAGAATCGCCGTGCGGCAGCAGTAAGCCTTCATACAACCGCCAGTTCATGAAGGTAAACAAGGTCACAAACAGCCCCATCATCAACCAGGTAGAAAAGGGGATTCCTATCTTGCGGGGCTCTTTTGCCGCTGCTGATCCCAGTTCTGAATCCAACGAGGAAACGGGGAGCAGCGACGAAGCAAAGGCGGCCATCCAGCCTGCGATGGTTATAGAAAACCAGAATTGAGACGTTGCCAGCAACAGACTTTCCGCACCAGTCCAGCCAACAATGAAGGCAGTGATTCGCAGGATTTCCCAAAGGCCTGGGAGAAGCCACCAGCGATATCCCTTCCAACCCCACTCCGCTAATGCAATTTTATATGATCGGCGGTTTATTTTAGAAATCAGCAACGCGCCACAGACCCAGGTGCCGATGGCGGCAATCATCAGGTAACCCATCAAAGGGAAAAATGGAATGATCGCGGATCGCGTTGCCGGTTCGATCTGACCGGACCAGGCCTGGATGAGGCTTTGCCACAGATCGGAACTGACGTATAAGGTGGCAATATCCAGATTGCTGAAGAGGGATTGCACCGCCAGTGTGACCGTACCACTTCCCAGCAGAACGCAGAGTAGCCCGTAGGCGAAACTCCGGCTGTCAAATTGGGATGGGGATGTCGTTTTTTGATTCATGAATTTCGATCTGGATTCCGGTTCACACATAGTGATGGTGACAAGATAGGCGATTGAGATTACGAATTTTAGAGAAGAAAGCTGAAAAGAATCTGGTTTGGGTGAAAAAATTTGGGGTATTGCTACAATAGCTCGCAGGAACCCATCATTAAACAATATTCTAAATGGTTTTCCTCAAGCAGGGAAGCATTACAGGTTTGACCATGAAACATTCTGATGAGCAGATTCGCGTATACTGCGCTGGCCCATTATTTAATCGATCTGAACGTGAAGAAATGACGGCGATCGCCGATCAGTTAACAAAAAACGGATACCAAGTCTATTTACCTCACCGGGATGGTATGGAGTTTCGTCTGGTGCTGGATGTGCTCGTGGAACGGAACTGGGATACGCCGACAGCAGCTCAGTTTTTACATGAAGCCATTTTTGCCCTGGATGTGTATCAGCTTGTTGAAGAATGTGAGGCGATGGTCTGGAATCTGAACGGTCGAACGCCTGATGAGGGGGCTGTTTCAGAAGCAGCCATGGCTTGGGTTTTGGGAAAACCCTTAGTAGCGTATCAGGACGATGTCCGTTCTCTGATTCAGGGACGCGTGAATCCGCTTCTGGTAGGCATGGTGGATTTTGCATCAGTTGATCAGATTGATTTGATTCCCAATGCCTTGTTGGATGCGATTCAGGATCAAGGGCTGCGCCCATCGGTTCAAAGTACGCTGTTACCAATGAAAGTGCAACGGGCGGTCCAGGCGGGGCGCGTCTTGTGGGAAGCAATGTGTTCCGAGGGGGCACAGGAAGATAACGAGATGATAGCGACAGTCGTAGAAGAGTTATTTGCTCCCAACGATCGCTCAACCCTGCTGGCCTGAACCGTAACACGAACATCGTAACACTGAATGATGCTTTATGAACCATCCTTATGTTGAGATACCTGAACTTTCGAATTTACAGTCAGGCAGCGGTCTGGTTCGCATTCCATATCAGCAGGATGTCCCTTTTACGAAACGCGTGCAGTCGCTGGTCGATACGTCAGAGTTTCGCCGATTGTCGCATATTACTCAGCTGGGGTTTTCGGCACAGGTCTATCCCGGCGCAACGCATACCCGGTTCGAGCACGCGTTAGGCGTTTACCATAATGCGCTGCAGTATCTGTGGCAGTTGGGAAAAGATGCCCGGTTTGCTGCGATCATTGACGTGCATACGGCTGAGGTGCTGATTGCCGCGGCGTTATTACACGATATTGGTCACTGGGCTTTCTGTCATTTGATTGAAGACATGTCATTGGAAGGGATTCCTCGTCACGAAATGTTCGCGCGGGAATTTTTATCAGAGGGCCACGAACTGGCAGGCATCTTGAAGTCCGAATGGGGAATTGAGCCGGAAGAGGTTCTGGATATTCTAGTACCACGCTCCGATACGATAGAGATGCGCCTGGTTCGATCGATTTTATCCGGACCCATTGACATCGATAAAATGGACTACCTGGATCGGGACAGTCTGCATGCCGGTGTGCCTTACGGCCGTAATTTTGATAAGAATCGTCTGGTCCATTCGCTGATGGTCAATGAAGCCGGCGATGGACTGGCGATTGGTTCGAAAGGAAAAACCGCGGCGGAGTTGATGGTCTTTGCCCGGTATGTCATGTTCAGCGAAGTCTATTGGCATCATGCAGTCCGTTCTGCCAGCACGATGTTTGCCCGCGCGTTTTACCATCTGTATCCGAAACTGGATCTGACCGAATATTTTAAGTTAACCGAGGCAGACTCCATTGCTGTCTTACGCGCAGAGGCAAAGGGGACTGCATGCGAACGGCTGGTTGAAGGCATTTTTAGTACGAAACGTTTATTGTATAAGCGGGTCGCTGAATTCAGCTTCTATGAATCGGCTGATGTGTTTGAGCTAATCGCGCATCAACCGGTCTCTTCACTCGTCACTTGGAGCGAGAACCTGGCGAGACGGCTTGCGCAGCGTTTGAATCAAACGGTCGAGTCGACTGATATTCTGATTGATGCACCGCCCACGCATCGTGAAGTGGAGTTTGATGTCGAAATTTATTCTGCGCGCGAAGAAAAATATCAACCACTGCATATTGTATCACCCGTCATAGATACGCTGGCTCGGAAACAGTTTGATGATTTTGTTAAACGGGTTCGTGTGTTTGCGCATCCCGAAATTGCCCGTCAGTGCGCTGAAATGCAGGATTTTGAGAAACTGCTGGTGGAATCTGTTCAAGAGTCATTCTGACCAGAATTGCCTGAAAAGGCTGTTATTCAGTTTCAAGAATGCTAAAATCAAGTGATACACCGTTCCGTTTTGAAATAGTTCGATAAAGTTGGTACTGAAGATGATGCGAAATTCAAAACACAGTGAGGGAGTTTTATTTGCTCTGATGGGAGCAGTTCTACTGCTTGCTGTTGGCTGTGGCGGAGCGGAGCCTGTCGTGCAACAACCTCAGAGGACACAGCGAGACACATCGAATTCTCAAATGCGTGCGCCAAAATTGAAGTCCTCGAAATCGACCATTCGTAAAAAGAAAAAAGCGAAACAACCGGAGTTGGCAGGCAATCCTGATGACATGTTTGAAGTCGTGGATTATATTCACAATTTCGAAATTAAAAAAACAGGTGTTGCAGATCAGTCCGATGAGCAGGTCGCCGTCATTTTTCCAGACAAACCAGAAATCAATTCAACAACCTTTACCGTTGTCAAAACCGACACGCAAGCGGAACAGGCTACTCCAGACTCATCCTTCGAATTGCCCAAACGATTTTCCGCTGTCAAAGAAGCCGGATATTCTTCACAAGGGCTGCCGAAACGGATCCTTTGTGAGCATGATTCTAGTGAGATGGTGTTAGTTCCTGCTGGGATCTCGGTGCAGGGCAAGAGTAACGGGGAGAAGAATGCGGGACCGGAGTTCACGATTTACCAAGATGCATTTTATATTGATGTGCATGAAGTGACGCTTGAGCAATATCGTCGTTGGCGTTCGGAAATGATTACCGCAAAAGGCAAGATTCCCGAACCCGCCGGTAATGACAGTCAGCTTGCCAATTTTCCCGCGATGGGGGTCTCCTATACTGATGCTTTGAATTATGCACGGACCATGGGAAAGCATCTGCCGCACGAGACTCAATGGGAAAAAGCGGCCCGAGGTGAAAGCGGTTTTCTGTATCCCTGGGGCAATGGGCGTGCATTATGGCACAAAACACGTCAGCCAGGACAAATTGATCCGGTCGGAATGTTTCCCGGCGACCAAAGTCCGTACGGTGCAATGGATCTGGCCGGTAATGCACGCGAATGGTGCGATGACTGGTACTCCGAGAATGCCTATCAGGCTGCGCTGTCTCTATCTGATGCCGGGGTGGTTCGTGGCTGGACTGGTCCCAAACGATCTGTTGTTCCCAGTATGCGAGTGGTGCGTGGAAATCAAAAATCCTGGGAAGTTTCGAAACGGGTTGGCGAAAATATGCGGAAACCTCCTGTTGATGTCGGATTCCGCTGCGTCCTGAATCTCGCCAATGCCCCCAACGCTGATACGGAAAAATCAAAACCAGCCAGCTCGTTTTGATTCACACTTTTTAAGTGTCCACTCTGTGTTTCCGCTCATTCTCCCTGAGTATGTCGTGGCTCGGCTCCCTGTAAATCTCGGTAAAGCAACTACAGCAGACTAATTAGGTCTTGCTGTTGGTCTTGCCAGGATAGTATAACAGGGCTAATAATTAGCCTGGCTAATGAATCAGGGGCGTTTCACTCCAGAGGAGGAACTGATGTTGCAATATGACTTTGAAGAAAGTGTGGGTTATTGGATCACCATTACGTCACACTTTTATCAGGATGCGTTGAATCAGGAATTGGAGCCGTATGGGATTACGTTTCGTCAGTTTCAGGTCATAGGCTGGTTGGTTTATGAAGGACCACTTTCCCAGGTGGATTTAGCCGAACGAATGATGATTGAGCCGCCGACGCTGGTTCGCATTCTGGATCGCATGGAGCGGGATCAATGGATCAAACGCGAGAGTGATCTGGAAGATCGACGCCGTAAGGTCGTGAAAGTGCTGCCGGAAGCGAAGCCGGTCTGGTCACAAATGGTGGCCTGTCTGAAGCGACTACGAAAAAAAGCAACACAAGGTATGACAGCAGATCAGGTCGAGACTTTAAAGTCACTATTAAAGCAGGTGCAGGAAAATCTGGGAGTGACCATTTCAGAATATGAGACAGTTTAAAAGAGAACGCATTAGAACTTCTGCAGTCATTACTGCGGTCAAACACTTAATATGACGTTGAGGAAACTTATGAGATTAGCAACCAGTCTTGTTGCATCGATTTGTGTGTTTGCTCTGTATTCAGGGCCACTCATGGCACAGCGGGGCCCGGCGGCTGTCGCTGTGGCAGAAATTGTAGAGCGCGAGACCGCATCGGGGCAGATGTTTGTGGGAACAGTCTTGCCGATCAAACGCAGTTCTATCGGAAGTGCTGTAGGTGGCCGGGTTGCCGAGTTTTCGGTCAATGAAGGTGATTTTGTTCGTGCGAAGCAACCACTGGCACAGTTATTGACGAATACGATCAATCTCGAAGTTGCTGCGGAAAAAGCCGAACTGGACTTTCGGAAACATGAGCTCGCAGAGCTAGAGAATGGTTCTCGCCCCGATGAAATCAGAAGAGCGAAAGCACTCATGCAGGCTGCGAAGGCAGACAGCGAGTATCAGCAGAAACGCCTCAAACGTCTGGAATCGCTATATGCCCGTAAAGCCGTCAATGACGATGATATTCAGCAGGTGGTTTCGGAATCGATTCGTTCAGAAGAATTATTTCAGGAAGCATTGGCCGCTTATAACCTGGCGGTTGAAGGCCCTCGCAAGGAGAAAATTGCACAGGCAAAATCCCAGGTCGCCATTCAACAGGCGCTTGTAGATAAACTCGAAAGTCAGGTCGTCAAACATACGATCATCACCCCCTTTGATGGATACGTAGTCGCCGAACACACAGAAGTCGGACAGTGGGTCAATTCGGGAGAATTGGTCGCTGAGGTGATCGCGCTCGGCGAAGTCGATGTCCAGGTTCAGGTTCTGGAAAATCATGTGCCACATGTACGACTAGGCATGGAAGTCCGCGTAGAAGTCCCCGCAATTCCAGATCAGGTCTTTACCGGAACGGTTGTGTTAATCGTTCCTCAGGCAGATGTCAGATCACGTACATTCCCGGTCAAAGTGCGAATTAAAAATACGATTACCAAAGATGGTCCGTTGTTGAAATCAGGAATGTTGGCGCGGGCCATTCTGCCAACCGGTCCCCAACAAAGGGCACTCCTGGTTTCCAAGGATGCGCTGGTTCTGGGAGGCCCCACTCCCATGATCTATGTGGTGGAACCGAGTTCCGATAAAAAAAATCAGGGGAAAGCCCGTGCTGTTCCCGTTCAGGTAGGCGTGGCCAATGGACGACTGATCCAGGTCAAGGGAAATTTAAAAGGTGGTGAGCATGTTGTCATCCGGGGAAATGAGCGCTTACGACCGGGACAGGATGTGGTGATTACCGAGATTCTGTCACCCGATGCAGAGCCCAAAGCCAAAGCGATTTAAATAAATGGTTAAAGAGGAAGTCCAATGAATTTGATTAATGCCATTGTGCACAATCCGGTAAAGGTAACCGTAGGTGTATTAATGACCGTTTTGTTCGGTCTGGTGGCACTCATCCGCATGCCGATGCAACTAACGCCCGAGGTCCAGAGGCCGACGATTACCGTAGAAACGCGCTGGCCGGGAGCCAGTCCGCAGGAAGTCGAACGTGAGATTGTCCTGGAGCAGGAAGAGCAGCTGAAAAGTGTGGAGGGTATTACCAAACTGAGTTCGGAAAGTGCCGATTCCAAAGGCTCGATCACGCTGGAGTTTCTGGTCGGCACGAATATGGATGAAGCATTGCTGAAGGTGAATTCCCGTCTGCAGCAGGTACCGGAATATCCGGAAGACGCAGACCAGCCTATTATCAGTACTTCGAATGCCGCAGACCGACCGATTGCCTGGTTCATTCTTAGCAGTCGTCTACCGTCTGATGAAAAAATTGTGGCATTTCAGAAAACACATCCTGAAATAAAAGAAGAGTTGGATGTGATTCGCAATACTCCCAATCCTGGGTTGGCGATGTTGCGGCTGAGGCTGTTAGCCGAAGAGCACCCCGAAGTCAGAGGGGGCATCTTACCCGAAAAAGATGTCGAAGTCACAAAATTGCGCCGTTTTGCGGAAGACGAAATCGAAGCACGTTTCGAACGCGTCTCGGGAGTTTCCCAGTCAAATGTGTTAGGGGGGCTGGAAGATGAACTGCAGGTGGTGGTCGATTCTGAACAACTGGCAGCGCGGCAGCTAACGATTGCCGATGTACGGCGTGTATTACGTGGACAAAATGCCGATACATCCGCAGGCGATTTTTGGGAAGGTAAACGACGCTGGGTCGTTCGTACCCTGGGCCAGTTTCGCAATATAGAAGAAGTGGAAAATCAGTTGCTGGCGGTTCGTGATGGTGCCCCGGTTTATGTTCGGGATGTTGCGGAAGTCCGCTTGGGATATAAGAAGCCCGATGGTCTGGTGCGACGGTTTGGCGAATCGAGCATTGCGGTGAACTGCGTGCGTGAGACCGGAGCCAACGTGCTGGATATCATGGATGGTTTGAGAGAAGCCGTCAATGATATTGATGAGCATGTTCTCAAACCGCGTGGTCTTCAGTTGGTACAGGTCTATGATGAAACCGATTATATTTATTCGTCTGTCGATTTGGTGAAAAATAACATCTTCATCGGTGGGGCGCTCACGATGATTGTGTTGATGTCGTTCCTGCATCTGGGAGTGCGCACTCTGCTCGTCGTGCCGTTGATCGTTATCACGGCAGTCGCAGCGACGTTTATCTCTCCCTGGTTTTTCGCGGTTAGTCTGGCCTTGATTATCGGATCAGGGTTCTGGTTTGCCCGTGGGGCGCTGGTGGTGGGACTGGCGATTCCCACCAGTATCATCGGTACGTTTTTGATTTTAGGTGCGATGGGGCGATCATTAAATGTGATCAGTCTGGCCGGTCTGGCGTTTGCCGTCGGGATGCTTGTCGATAATGCCGTGGTCGTTCTGGAAAATATATTTCGACGTTATTCTCTGGGAGAATCACCGTTTCATGCGGCGATTAAAGGGACACAAGAAGTCTGGGGGGCCGTATTGGCGTCAACACTGACGACGATTGCGGTCTTCTTACCGGTTGTCTTTATCGAGGAAGAAGCAGGCCAGTTGTTCCAGGATATTGCTTTAGCCATTAGTGCTGCTGTCGGCCTTTCGCTGGTTGTTTCAATGACCTTGATCTCAACCGCGTCCGCACGTCTGCTGCCTAAACGAAAGGGGCAGGATATCGAAGATGTTCATGTCGCACATCAGGCAAAAGATCAGGCGGAGGAGACTACGAAAAAGAACTGGTTACATCGAACACTGGTAGAACCGATCGAGTCAGCAGGCGCGGCGTTTGTGCGCATGGTTGTGGGCGTGAATCACTGGATTCAGAGTGGTTTGCTTCGACGAGTGCTGGTGGTGGGAATATTGGTCGGCGCTGCGGTTGGGGTGAGTTGGCAGTTATGGCCTAAAGTGGAATACCTGCCGACCGGGAACCGCAATTTGATTTTTGCGATTCTCCTGCCTCCCCCCGGATACAATCTCAATCAGTTAATGGAACTGGGGGAGAGTGTGGAAACCGATTTACGGCCTTACTGGGACATTGATCCTAATAGTGAAGAAGCAAAAAAACTGGACTATCCGGTGATTGGCGATTTCTTTTTCGTTGCTCGGGGACGTCAGGTCTTTATGGGGATTCGTGCCTTTGATTCTCAACGCGTTGGTGAATTAATTCCGCTCGTTCAAAAAGCTGGCATGAAACTCCCCGGTACGTTTGCGGTGGCGAAACAATCCAGTTTGTTCGAACGGGGATTGACCGGCGGTCGCACGATTGAAGTCGAAATCATCGGGCCAGATTTACAAAAACTGGTTGGTATGGGAGGACAGGTACTGGGGAAAGTCAAGCAGATGATTCCGACCGCGCAGGTTCGTCCCATTCCCAGCCTGGATCTTTCCAGCCCGGAAATTCATATCGAGCCCAAACTGACTCAAGCAGCGGAAATGGGAGTCAGCAGCACGGACCTGGGTTATACAGCAAATGCATTGATTGATGGTGCATATGCCGGCGACTATTATCTGGGCGGCGATAAAATCGACCTGACAATTATCGGAGAGTCTAAACATATTCAAAATACGCAGGATGTCAAAGCGCTCTCCATAGCAACGCCGATGGGGGCCCTGGTGCCTTTGGAAGCTTTGGCCACTGTGGAAATTACCAGTGGCCCAGAGCAGGTCAATCACCGCGAGCGTCAACGCGCGATTACGATTGAAGTCTCTCCCCCTGAAGAAATGGCATTGGAAGATGCCATGAGTCAGATTCAGTCGGAAATTGTGCAGCCGATGCGAGAAAGTGGCCAACTGGCGGGTGGCTATCGAATCGTGTTATCGGGAACCGCCGACAAATTACGAGATACCTGGGCGGCACTGGAGTTCAATGTGCTGCTGGCGCTGATGATTACCTATCTGTTAATGGCGGCCTTGTTTGAATCGTGGTTATATCCCTTAGTGATTATTTTCAGTGTCCCATTAGGAGCCGTTGGTGGAATTCTGGGGTTGAGTGTCTTGAATCTGTTTATGCTACAGACACTGGATGTGCTCACCATGCTGGGCTTTATCATTCTGATTGGAACGGTGGTGAATAACCCGATTTTGATTATTCACCAGTCCCTGAATCATATTAACGAAGACCATATGACGCCACGGGAAGCGATTCTGGAAAGTATTCGTACCCGAATTCGACCGATTTTTATGACGACCACAACCACAGTGCTTGGTTTATTACCGCTGGTCCTGTTTCCAGGGTCGGGAAGTGAATTATACCGCGGACTGGGAAGCGTGGTGCTCGGCGGGCTGATTGTTTCTACTTTGTTTACGTTAGTGTTGGTGCCGACCTTATTCAGTTTGACAATGGATGCCAAGCAGTGGGGCTTGAATTTGCTAAGGCCTGGTGTGGTGAAACAGACGAGATCGAGTCCACCTCCGGTAGAAGTAGAAAAACAGGAGAGTGCCACAGTTTAAACTCTGGACAACAGTGAGCGGGTATCGCTGTGTCTGTTTTAAGAAGCCATCCCTGTTCTGCAGAATGAAAGTGTGAGTATCTTGATTCGTGTCATCAGTATCATCTCGATACTTCTGATCTTGGGGCTGGCGGTCTATTTTTCAGGACTGTTTGTGCCGGATCCCGACGCCACTTTGCAAAGGGCTTCATATGCGTTCCGTAACCAAAACGACCAGGAAGCAAAACGGCAGATAGAGAAACTTCTGAAGATCCCCTCGCATCAAGTGGCAGCGGCCATGCTGGGAGCCGAAATTGCTCTCAAATCAGGCGATTTCACCGAGGCGATTCGTTTTTATGGCTATGTACCCGATGATGCCAGTCGCGAATCGTTGAAAGCCCGGACACGTTCGGGCGACTTGTATCTATTCCAGTTAAAGCAACTCTCTACGGCGCAAAACGAGTTTCAACGGGCACTCCAGTCGTTTCCCGATGATGTGACAATACTGCAACGTCTATCGTTTATTTATGGACTCACGTCGCGCAGCTGGCAAGCCGTTCCCTTCCGATTGAAACTGCTCCAGCAGGAACCATACGATGCAATGCTGGGATATCTGTTGGCGATGGGAGATCGTTCTCTGGAGAATCCACAGTTACTTACAGAATATGAGCAGGGAAATCCGAACGATCCGCTGGTGCAACTCGGGCTAGCGCGGCTGGAAGTCGATCAACAAAAGTATGTCGCGGCCAAAATACGGTTGCAAAAACTAATTTCTGCTCAGCCTGAATTAAGCCAGGCACAAGCGCTATTAGGTAAAGTCCTGCTGAATGATGGCGAATCAGGCGAATTTACGGGCTGGCAGCAATCATTGTCAGATCAGGACCGACTGCTTCCAGAGATCTTGGGGATTGAGGGGCAGTGGTTTCAGAAGCAGAACGATCAGCAGTCAGCCATTCGATGTTATGGAGAAGCGATCAAGCGAGATGCTACCAACTCAACAGCCTGCTACCAACTGGGACAACTTTTATTGCAGGATGGGAAAAAGGAAGCCGCCGAACGATTGCTTGATTATTCGAAGCAGCTGCAGACGTACGAAGGGATGGTGAAAGTTGCCTATGGCGACAAAGATCTAGCGGCAGTTCAACAAGCGGTTTTACTGGCACAGGAATCAGGGCTGGTGTGGGAAGCCTATGGTTGGAGTCGGGCGGCCTTATTACTCGATCCACAATCTGACTGGGCCAATCAAGTCAAACAGGAATTAGAGCCCCGGTTGGTGGAACTGAAACTGGTTCGGGTCATTGCCGAAAAAAATCCCGTTAGAGATTTAAATCTGCCGAATTCTCATATGATGTCGGAACAGCCCGTAGTCGCGTCCGGTTCCAGAACAGGAGATGCGCAAACCAGATCAAGCATTTCCTTTGAAGAGGTGACCGCTCGTGCAGGAATCTCCTTTCAATATTTTAACGGCCAGACCTGGCCAGAGAATCAGCATAAAATGTATGAGTTTACCGGCGGCGGAGTCGGAGTTCTCGATTTCAACGCCGATGGCTGGCCTGATTTATATTTGACGCAAGGGGCCAACTGGCCTGTGAATGAACAGCAGAACCGTTATCGGGATCGCCTGTTTCTGAATTCTGGTGACGGGACCTTTCAGGATGTTACAACACAGGCTGGATTGAACGAAACTCGGTTCAGTCAGGGGGTGTCCATCGGCGATGTGAACAATGACGGGTTTGCTGACATTTATGTCGGTAATATCGGTCTGAATCGCCTTTACCATAATAATGGAGATGGAACTTATTCCGAGGCACACCAGGCGCAGGGAACCGCGGAACAGTGGACAACCAGTTGTCTGATTGCAGATCTGAATGGGGATAGTGCACCGGAAATCTATGCCGTCAATTATTTGACTGGTGCGGATGTGTTTGATCGCGTCTGCAAAAATGCGGATGGCTCTGAGCGTTCCTGTATGCCCTTGAATTTTCCGGGAGCGCAGGATCAACTCTTCTCCAATCAACAAAATGGACTATTTCAAAACGTCACCAAAACATCAGGGATTCAGGTTCCGGATGGAAAAGGTTTGGGGATTATCGCTGCTGACTTGCATGGCACGGGGTATCCTGATCTGTTCATCGCCAATGACGCGGTTGCTAATTTTTACTTTGTCAATCAAGGCTCCGAAAAGCTGGCGTTTGCAGAGCAAGCCCTGTTATCCGGCCTGGCACTCAACGCAGAGGGGAGGACGGAAGCCTGTATGGGAATTGCCGTCGGCGATGCCGACGCCGATGGTCTGCTGGATCTTTATGTGACAAACTATTATCGCGAAACAAATACGTTCTATCGTCAGGTAAGTCCCGATTTGTTCATTGATGAAACCCAGGCAGCGAACATGTCTGATTCGACCACATACAAGTTAGGCTTTGGAACGCAATTTCTTGATGCGGACCTCGATGGCTTACTGGATTTGTTGATCGTGAATGGACATGTGGAAGATTTAAGAACTGAGGACGTTCCCAATCAGATGCGGCCGCAATTGATGAAGAATCTGGGGCAGGGCAAATTTCAGGAATTGAATTCACCCGGGCACGGCACGTTTTTTCAAACACCAAGACTGGGTAGGGGAATGGCACGGTTGGATTGGAATCGGGACGGTCTGGAAGAAGCCGCGATTTCGAGTTTAGATCAACCCTTTGTGCTGTTAGAAAATTCCACACAAAACCATGGCCATCGTCTGGTCGTCCGTTTGACCGGCACAAAATCCAGCCGGGACGCGATTGGGACGACTGTTCGCGTGAAAACCAAGGGGCAGACACTGGTTCGCCAGTTGACCGCCGGTGATGGGTATTTCGCGAGTAACCAGCGAACGCTGGTCTTTGGTTTGGGAGATGCGGAGCAGATTGATTCACTCGAAGTAATCTGGCCTTCCGGGGAGCAACAACAGTTTGAGGGGGGCGTTGTTGATCAGGAAATCCATTTGATTGAAGGGCAGCCGCAGTTATTCCGTATTCAAGCCCTTAACTGATATCGAATTCTTTTATTCGAAATCGAAATCGATTCCGAGACGATATTTCAACTGATCCAGTTCTTCAATGGACTCATCGCTGGATGAATGAACGTGTTCGGCTTCCGTGATGAATTTCAGATCTGAAATATGTGGAATGCCATATTCTTCCAACGTGTGCTCGAATTGCTCGATTCCCTGACCATACATAATCAGCAATTTATGCTCATCGAACTGGACTTCCAGCGGAATCTGTGGGTTCAGGACAGCAAGCCCGGCACAACCATCATTCAGCAGCAGATCTTCGTAATCGTAGAGCGTACTTTTAAGAACCGGTAAGTCCATGTGCTCGCGGTACAGATCCTGATGCTGATTGTTTGAACCTTCGTGACTGGTTTCGAGTACCACATCGACTTCAGCTCCGAGAGGATCCAGTAGATCCATGAACAGGTCGAATAAAATTTCCTTGGATGCCGACGCCATCAGAACCGGGATTTTAATGCCCGTTTCTTTATCGGTATAAACATCGTGCCGGTAACCTGCCTGTGGTACTACTTCCAGATCATAGGAAGGACGGATTGCGTCCGTCAGCATGAAGTTTCCGTATTTGGCAATATTCAAATGTGTTTCCAATTGATCTTCCGAGAGACTTTCGAAACTGCTGCGTGATTTACCCGCAGAGTTATCTCGATAGGTCGTCTTCAAGAATTTTTTTAAGAATCCCATAGTAAACTCTTCCCCCTCGCACGACAGACAACAATCATGTTGTCGAACAGGCTTGTACCGCCAATTTTGCTGAGTGTTGTAATTTGAATTGATCTGTTGACTTGTCAGTTTGTTCTCAGTTGTTGCCCAGGAACGAACTGGAATCAAAAAAACTCTAGCACGCAAATTGAGGGGAGGCCTGAAGTACTCCAAATCTTGCTCTATTTTTCGATGAGTATGCGTCGGAAGAGCCGGAAGGAGTAGATAAGGTGAGAGTGACAGACAGTTAAAAGGTCCGGTTGTGTGGATCAGGTAAGATGCCGATCAGAATCAGAGGGGATAGAACTGGTAGGATTGTCGTGTTCGCTTTCACCGTTAAACATGACGATGATCAATCGAAAAAAGTCGCAGTTATGAACTGGATATGTGTCGTAATGCTTTTGGTGGTAGTGTGTTAGGCGGTTTTTTTTTGTGGTGGTTATGATGCCATTTATTTATCAGAATAAAGGAGCAGTACAGTCAAATAAACACATTGCAGTAAATCGCTTCCAGGATTAGTATTACTGTCCCTTCCGACTGCTGTTTTTATCATTTCCACGATTCTATTTATTTCTCATTCCTGTGATTGATTTCTCGCCATGAACGGTTTCATGGGTCGTTCCCGACTCCTTTCCCAAACTTACTATTTGATTTTCCTGGTGCTGGTTTCGCTGATCACAGTGTTATGTGGTTCTGGAGTTGTCTGCGCAGACGATGCTGTGCCAGCAGAAACACTTTACCTGAAAGATGGACAAGATTATTCAGGTGAAAGCATCGGCTTTGAAGACGGAAATATTCTGTTCCGTCTCTCAGACGGTCAGGTGCGTTCGATTTTATTGGGGTTGGTTGATCGTCTGGAATATAACTCAACCGATATAGCGTCCGACTCAGCCGCTTCGAATGAAACGCTGTTGGTGAATAACGACAATACCAGCTTGCCGCCGCTTCCTTCATTGATCGATCAGGTGCCAGTGATGGACCCCTTGGATGTTTCGCCAATGCCTGAAGCAGAAGACGAGTCTCAGTTCAAGCAGATTGAGGACGTTTGTGATCAATGCTGGGACTATGTTGAAATCTGGACCAAACGATTCGAGCTTGGAGGGACGTTTCTAGCGGGCAATACTCAGCAGGATTATTTAACCACTGGATTGTATCTGGAAAAATCAGACAATGACAATTTATTCGAATTTGAAATTGGTGGTCGCTGGGGGCAAGCCAACGGCGTCAGGGACGCCAATCGTTGGTATGGTAATGCGACACTTGATATCGCTCGTACAACCGATTGGATTGTCTTCGTGACAAACAAGAATACGTATGACGAGTTCGAAAACCTGGATTGGCGCGGAACGTTTTCGGCTGGTTTAGGATATCGATTCATTAATGAAAAAGATAAACGCTTGATCGTGCGTGTTGGTCCTGGTGGGACGCGCGAAATATATAACAGCCCTCGTTTACGCCGTACTACTTTAGACGTGTTCGTAGAAATTGAGTTCCGTTGGCCTCTTTCCGATCATGCGCAGCTGGAACACAAACAGACCTGGACTCCCAGTGTGGATGTGGCACAAATATTGCGTGTTACAACGGAGACCGGAATACTGTTCAAGCTGGATAACAAAGACCGCTGGAACCTGAAATTTGGGTTTCTTCAGGTTTATAACTCATTTCCAAACGCAGGCCGTAAGAAAAGCGATTACACAGGTAATGTCTCGCTGGTTTACACGCGGAAATAAGGACAGAAGGTCAAGGGCTTATTTAGGTTTGCCCAGTTTGACGTTCAGTTTCACGCGTTTTCCATCGCGCATGACTGTGACATCGACTTCTTCGCCGGGTGAAAACATTCTTAATGCCAAGTCGAAGTCATCAAGGCTACCGATTTTGGTCTTACCCATCTTGATGATGGCATCACCGGCTTTGAGGCCTGCTTTATCCGCTGGGCTTCCGGGAGAGGCTCCTGAGATGTGATAACCGGGGCCTTCACCGCCGAAATCAGGAATACTGCCAAAATAGGGACGATTGCCTGACCGCATGGTGGTGGCAGGACGTTCAATTTTAACGTATTCAGGGCGTTTCGGGTTTTCGGCCGTTGCAATCGTGATTTCTTCCAGAAACCCGATGATCCGCTTCATTCCGGGAATATTGATTTTATCCCAGTCGTCAGAGGGGCGGTGGTAATCGCTGTGCGTTCCCGTAAACAGGTGTAATACGGGGATCTCTTTTCCATAAAAGGAACTATGGTCACTAGGTCCGAAACCTTCTGGCTTGAGTGAAAGCTTCAGGTCATACGCTTTGCCGGTTTCTTCCACCAGCTTATTCCAGCGGGGTGCTGTTCCGGTTCCAAAGACCGTCAGTTTATCATCGGTCAGGCGGCCTACCATATCCATGTTGAGCATGGCGACCGTATTTTTAATATCGAACAGAGGGTTTTTTACATAATGAGCGGACCCGATCAGTCCGCGTTCTTCGCCGGTAAATGCGATAAATACCAGACGTCGCGGGAGCGGTGTTTTACGGGCTGCTAGTTTACGTGCCAGTGCAATGAGTGCCACCGTGCCAGACGCGTTATCGTCGGCGCCGTTGTGCACATCGGTAGAACCGGGGGCGAGAGAACCTTCGCCACCATAGCCGACATGATCATAATGGGCGCCAATCACAATCGTTTCGTCTGCATGAGGCCCTTTGCCTTCGAGCACGCCGATCACGTTTTTGATTTCGGTGCGAATCTGCTTAACAGAAATCTCCCCTTCTGCTTTCCACTGTGGCAGAGCAAAGCTTTCCGGTTTCAGGTCAGCGTCAATTTGTCCTTCGAGTTCCTGCAGTGTCGGTTTACCAGCATCTTTAAATAACTCGTTACATTTCTCGATGGAAATGTGCGCGATCGGAATCGAACGTCCGTCGCCGCTACCGGCGTAACCGAACTTCATCAACTCATCGAAATTGCCTTCTTTCAAACGCTTGCGTGTCTGCTGAACGCTGTGCAAGGATTTTTTCAGTTCTCGGTCTACTTCGGCCCGTTTGTCCTCTTTGGCTTTTTCCCAGATTTCGGTGGCTGTGATTAGTTCTTCCACCGCGTCTTCTTCGAGTTCTTTGGCTTCCTTTTTATTTTCTTCGGTCGAATAATAATCGTTGACAAATAAAATGGCCTTGGCACCTTTGCCGAAAGCGGTACTGACTTTGTAACGCAACGCGGCATAGCGCGAGATCCCATGCGCACCTGCAAAGGGGCTGGTTTTGTCACCTTGTTGAGGAGTCCGTCGCATGAGAATGACAACTTTGTCTTTCACGTCGATGCCGGCGTAATCGCTGTATTTTACATCTTTTGCGTCAATTCCATATCCGCAAAAGACCAGTTCCGCATCAAACTTCCCGGAACCTCCAAATGAACAGGAGCGAAAGTCTTTGTCATAAACCAGCGGAATCGTTTTGCCGTCGGGCCCTGTTAGCTGGAGTTCATTCGAGGGGCCGAGCTTACTGCCGGTATTAATCGTAAATTTCTGAAAGGCACTGTCGTTGACCGCTTGTACGTTCAACCCGGCTGCTTTGAATTCTTTCTCAACATAATCAGCGGCCAGATTGATGCCACGTGTATTAACGCCGCGTCCTTCCAACTCATCGGAAGCCAGGTACTTGATCGCTTCCAGCATTCGCTGCCCGCTGATGGAGTCGACCCCCGCTTGATCGTTGGCTTTTGCCGTTTTGGCGGGTGTCTCACCCCAGACTTGGGAAGTCTGAAACAAGGGGCCGAGAGCTAATCCGATTAATCCCAGAAAACAGAATCCGGCAATAAAACGATTCGGAGTTCGATTGGTTTTCAGAACAGACATTTATCCTCTTTCCCTGAATGAATTAGCGCGAAAAACCGGCCTACTGTCACTACGTGGACTCATCTAAGTGTGTTGGAAGATTCACTTGCGAGGATACCACGCGAGCAGGTTTCCTACTCCCATTTTCGCACTTCACGTGCTGAATGGAAGTCAGTGACTTAAGATTAATCAAAAATCGTCACGGTTCCGAACTCATTTTTATTGTTGATGTTACGAGGATCAACCCTGAACTGGCGAATTGAAACCGGAACGGTTAGAGTTTAACGTTTTCGATACAAATATGAACTCCGCTTGAAAAATGAGACAAGCAATGGATCTTCCCTCAGAGATGCTCATGGGATGTGGACTGTCTTCAGATGCAGCACAGCAGTTGGCCAATACGCTCAAACAGCTTCCCGTTCAACATGACAAGGAAGCCTGGCAGACTCTGACAGCTCTGGTGTTATTACCCGAGATGCCGTTTCCCGTTCATCAACTCTTGTATCAACGGGTATTTCAGCAGCGAATCGAACAAGGCGTTCCCGCGCCGGCCTGGTTTCCGGGAGAACAGGAACGGACTCACTCGCATCTGGCCGAGTGGCTGCGCGATTTAAAATTAAATAGCATGGAAGAATTGCAAACGTGGTCCGTTCAGAACCGGGAAGCATTTACACAGAAACTGATTGACTCGCTCAACATTCCATTTCAACAACAGCCGCAGCAGATCATGGATCTGAGTGGTGGCGTCGAACAGATTGAATGGCTGACGGGAGCGCAGCTGAATATTGTGGAAAGTTGTTTCCGAGAGAAAGCGGATCAGACGGCGATTGTGTTTCAGAAAGGATCGCCCGAGTTGCAACAACTCAGTTACCAGGAATTGAAAGCACTCACCGCGCAGGTGGCCAACGGTTTAGAAGAGGCTGGCATTCAACCCGGAGAACGTGTCGCCGTGATGCTGCCTATGACGCCGGAGTCAGTGGCGATTTTCCTGGGTATCATAGCCGCCGGTTGTGTGGTGGTCACAATCGCTGACAGTTTTTCGGCCGAAGAAATGCGTGTGCGGCTTGAAATTACCGAACCCCGTCTGATTTTTATTCAGGACGTGATTTCCCGAAACGGCAAGCAACTTCCCCTTTACACCAAGCTGGGTGAGCAAACTCCATTGCCGGCGATCGTGCTTCCTGAAGGCGAGACCTGTCAGATTCCGCTACGATCGGGGGATCGGCTCTGGTCTGAAATTCTCTCTGAGAATCAGGAATTAACGTGTGTGCCCCGTAGTCCGCATGATGAGTCGACGATTCTCTTTTCCTCAGGCACAACGGGCAGCCCCAAAGGAATCCCCTGGGATCAGACGACACCGATCAAATCTGCGGGAGACGGGTATCTGCATCATGATATTCATGCCGGTGATGTGGTTTGCTGGCCGACCAATCTGGGCTGGATGATGGGACCCTGGCTTGTGTATGCCTCGTTGATCAATGACGCCACGATCGCAGTGACAGATGCGGTTCCGACCAGTCGTGCGTTTTGCGAATTTGTTCAAAATGCAAACGTCACAATGTTGGGACTCGTCCCCAGCATTGTCTCTACCTGGAGAGGGCAGGATCGCGTGGCGGGGCTGGACTGGTCGCAGATCAAAGTCTTCAGCTCGACGGGCGAGTGTTCGAATCCCGATGATATGTTATGGCTGATGTCGCGCGCCGGTTATCGTCCGGTGATTGAATACTGCGGTGGCACTGAGACCGGTGGTGGCTATATTACAGGGACGGTTCTGAAGCCGGGAGTGCCTGGTCTGTTTGCCTGTCCGGCGGTTGGCTTTGACTGGCTGCTGTTGAATGAAGCCGGTCAGGAAACCTCGAACGGGGAAGTCTTTTTTGTGCCTCCGGTGATTGGCTTATCGACGCGGCTGATCAATCGTGATCATCATGACGTCTATTTCGCCGACATCCCTCCGGGCCCCGACAGGCAGGTACTTCGGCGGCACGGCGATCAGATTGAATCACTGCCCGATGGATATTTCCGGGCACAGGGTCGGATTGACGATGCGATGAATTTAGGGGGGATCAAAGTCAGTTCGGTACAGATTGAAGAGTTACTCATGCAGGCTGGTGGCGTCAGAGAGGTCGCTGCGATTGCTGTGCCTCCCGCAGGTGGCGGCCCGAGTCAGCTGGTGATATTTGTAGTGCTGCAGGCCGATACCAAATGGGTCGCAGATCAGTTACAGCAGGAAATGCAGCAGATCATACGTAGCCAGCTCAATCCGTTGTTTAAAATTCATGCTGTGCGCGAGATTGAACAACTGCCTCGCACGGCTTCTAATAAAGTAATGCGTCGCAAATTACGAGATTTATTTCAAGGTTGAGAAATATGAATCAGCAGAAACAAAAACGGGTCGCCGTCTTGAGTGCCGCCAGAACGCCCATTGGCGCTTTTAACGGTGCTTTCAAAGATCTATCGGCGGTGCAGCTGGGCACGATTGTCGCCCAAGAAACACTAAAACGGTGCGGCTTGAGCGCGGATCAGGTCGATGAGGTATTTCTGGGGCAGGTCTTTACTGCCGGCTGTGGGATGAATCCGGCGCGGCAGGTGGCCGTTCATTCTGGGATGCCTTATCATGTGCCCGCGACCACGGTGAACATGGTCTGCGGTTCCGGCTTGAAATCGGTCGCTTTGGGCATGCAGTCGATTTTGTGTGGCAAGGCCCGTGTCGTGATGGCGGGGGGTATGGAAAGCATGAGCAACGCACCTTATCTGCTGCAGGGCGCGCGGACCGGCTTCAAAATGGGGAATCAGCAACTGGTCGATTCGATGATTCACGATGCATTGTGGGATGCCTTCTATGATTGTCATATGGGGATCACTGCGGAGAATCTAGCCGAAAAATACGAAGTAGTGCGTGAAGAACAGGATCGCTATGCGGTGCAAAGTCAGCAGCGCTGTCAGGCTGCGATGCAAGCCGGGAAATTTGAAGCCGAGATCGTCAGTGTCTCGGTACCCAGAAGGAAAGGCGATTCGGAATTGATCTCCGTTGATGAATTCCCGCGCAAAGAGACTAGTCTGGAAACGGTTTCCTGTTTACGACCTTCTTTTAAAACAGACGGGACGGTGACTGCTGCCAATTCGTCAGGCATCAATGATGGTGCTGCGACTCTGTTGATTGCCGAGGAAAGTTTTGTTGAAGAACACAACTTAAAACCACTGGCTTGGATTCGCGCGTTTTCGAATGTGGGACTCGACCCACAATATATGGGCATGGGGCCGGCGCATGCGATCGAAGACTTGCTGAAAGCGGAACAGCTGACGTTAGCAGACATCGATTTATTAGAAGTGAACGAAGCGTTCGCCGCTCAGTCGCTCGCAGTCGGCAAGGTCTTAGACTGGGATGAATCACGCGTGAATGTAAATGGCGGTGCGATTGCGCTGGGGCATCCGTTGGGCGCCAGTGGTGCCCGGGTCGCGGTGACGTTACTGCACGAAATGCAGAAGCGAGACTCTAAGCGGGGGATTGCTTCACTGTGTATCGGCGGAGGGATGGGAATCGCGATGTTATTTGAAGCGGCAGAATAATCATCATTCATAAAACAGAGAGACAGCAGCATGCAGGAAATCGGAATATTGGGCGCAGGACTGATTGGCGCGAGCTGGGCCTCGTTTTTTGCCGCACAGGGTTTAAACGTCCGCATTTATGATGTGAACGAAGCTGTGAAACAAAAGGCACTAGATATTGCTCGAACGAACCTGCAGCGACTGGCTGGTCTGGAGTTGCTCGCACCGGAAGAGGCACAGCGCGGAGAAGCAAACCTGCGGCTCGTCGGTTCGATGCAGGAATTACTGGCGGATGTGGATTATGTCCAGGAATCGGTGATTGAAGATTACGCGATCAAGGCAGACGTCTATCGTGAATTTGAACAGCACGCCCCTGACACAGCGATCCTCGCGAGTAGTTCTTCGGGGCTGTTAATGACGCGGATGCAGTCTGTTTTGGAGAATCCCGAACGTGCGTTGATTGCGCATCCCTTCAATCCGCCGCATCTGATTCCGCTGGTTGAACTGGTGCCCGGCGAGCAGACGGCTGCTGAAACGGTCGAAACCGTCAAAGCCTTTTTCCTCAAGCTCGGCAAACATCCGGTGGTTCTGAATAAGGAAGTGCCCGGTCACATTGCGAATCGTCTGGCGGCGGCAGTCTGGCGGGAGTCGCTGGCGCTACTCGATGAGGGGGTCGCCAGTGTGGAAGACATTGACGCGGCACTGTGTCAGGGCCCCGGTTTACGCTGGGCGATGATGGGGCAACATCTGATTTATGAGCTGGGAGGCGGTGAAGGGGGCTATCAAAAATTTATTGATACCATCGGCGCTTCATTTGAAGAGTATTTGAACGATATGGAAACGTGGACGACGATTCCTGAATCGGCAAAACAAAAAGCGGTTGCTGGCACGCAGGCTTATCTGAAACAGAAAAGCCGTAGCGAATGGGCAGCCTGGCGAGACGAGAAACTGGCTCGGATTCAACAAGTATTGCGCGAGGAGTCAAGAGATGTCTGATCCCAAAACGGCCTTGATTACCGGAGCCGCGAGTGGCATCGGTGCGGAAATTGCGAAGACCCTGTTCAACGATGGTTGCCACGTCGTGATTGCTGATTTGAATGAACCCGATTATCTGTCAAGTCTGGCATCTGAAACTCAACGCGCGTTGTATGTTCCCAGCGATCTCTCTAGGCAGGAAAGTTGCCAGGCACTTGTAGAGCGTGTGGTTCAGGAATTTGGTTCTGTCGATATTTTGGTTAACAATGCCGGATTTCAGCATATTTCACCGCTGGAAGAGTTTTCGGAAACCGTCTGGGAGAAAATGCTGCAGGTGATGTTAACAGCGCCGTTTCTGCTCACAAAATATGTGTTGCCCGGAATGAAACAAGAGCAGTGGGGGCGCATCATTAATATGGGGTCGATTCATTCTCAGGTCGCATCGCTCAACAAAGCCGGCTATATTACCGCCAAACATGGACTGGTGGGCCTGACGAAATCGACAGCGCTGGAAGGGGGGCCGTTTGGGGTCACAGCTAATGTCATCTGTCCGGCCTATGTTCGCACGCCTCTCGTTGAACAGCAGATTGCGTCACAGGCACAAACATTGGGGATCAGCGCGGAAGAGGTAGAAAGTCAGGTATTTCTGAAAGCCTCGGCTACGGGTAAAATGATTGAACCTGCGGAAGTCGCCGCGATGGTGCGTTATCTCTGCTCTGATCAGGCCAGGTCAATTACGGGAGCCTGCTGGACGATTGATGGTGGATGGACGGCACAATAGCATTTCGGAGTGTTGAAATGGCCGCAGAGAAATGTAGATGCAGTGAAATTCAGCGACACTAACAGCGAGCGTTGACTCTAGCCTGCTGTTGCGCTATCTGAAAATGGCAGATGGCATCTGATCTCGGCCTTCACTTTGATTGCACGATTGATTTGTGTCGCTGTCTGAAGTCTAATAAAGGTGAGCGAAGTTACGAATCGCATACCAAAACAGTTACGTACTGTTTCTGTACTATTCTATGAAACAAACTGTTTGTTGTCGCCTTCCTGTTGAACGATTCCATTGGTATTGAGGTACTCCTTATGAAATCTCTGATCATCGCGGTGTTTTGTTTTGTTTTTCTTCCCGTTCTTGCGGTAGCAGAGGAAAAATCTAACAAGCCGAATATTGTGCTGATTATGGCCGACGACCTGGGGTATGGCGATCTAAGTTGTTATGGCAGTAAGAATTGCGATACTCCCCAATTAGATCGCCTGGCGTCTCAAGGAATGAAGTTTACTGATTTTCATTCCAGTGGAACCGTCTGCAGTCCCACTCGAGCCGGTTTACTGACGGGCCGCTATCAGCAACGGGCGGGCATTGATGGCGTGGTCTACGCCAATCCGAAAAAGAATCGGCATCACGGGCTGCAGAAGAATGAAATCACGCTCGCACAATGTTTGCAGTCAGCCGGTTACCGCACGGGTATGTTTGGAAAATGGCATCTGGGATATCAGCGACAATACAATCCCACATTTCGCGGTTTTCAGCGGTTCGTGGGTTATGTCAGCGGGAACGTAGACTATTTCGCGCATCTGGATGGCACGGGTGTATTTGACTGGTGGCATGACGCAGAGTTAAATCGCGATGAGCAAGGTTACGTGACGCACTTAATTACCGATCATGCAGTCGATTTTATTCGGCAACAGAAAGATCAGCCCTTCTTTGTCTATATCGCGCATGAAGCCGTGCACTATCCCTATCAGGGACCCAAGGATAAACCGATGCGGAAAGAGGGCGTGGGGGATATCAACTCTGCCAAGCGACAAGATATCACAAACGCGTATCGTGAAATGAATACCGAAATGGATCGGGGCATCGGCAAGGTGGTCGCTGTTCTGAACGAACTGAAATTAACGGACAACACGTTGATTATTTTCCTGTCCGATAACGGCGCGAATAAAAAAGGCTCCAATGGCAAATTACGTGGCTTTAAAGGGAACGTTTGGGAAGGTGGGCATCGTGTACCGGCCATTGCCTGCTGGCCCGGTCGGATAACCGCCGGCAGTGTATGTGAAGAAACTGTGATCAGTATCGACCTGATGCCGACGATCTTAGAACTGGCACAAGCTACTCTGCCTGACGATCATCAACTGGATGGTGTGAGCCTGGTTCACTTACTGAAAGAGCAGCAGAAATTAAAGCCTCGATCGGTTTTCTGGGACTATAACGGCCGTTCGGCCGTTCGCCAGGGACCCTGGAAACTGGTACTGAATCAGAATCATAAAGCACCTGTGGAATTATTCAACTTGCAGGACGATTTAGCGGAATCAAACAACCTCGCTGTAAAGAATCCAGAGCGCGTGCAGCAGATGCAGGCTGCGTTTGCTGACTGGAAAAAAGAGGTGACTCAGACGGCGACACTCCAACCCACAAAATAAAACACACCGATTTTGGTCAGGAGACGATTTGATGTTTCGACTTACAATATTATTGCTGGTACTGCTTCCCATAAACCTGTTTGCCGCGGAAGAGGCAAAAAACGGACTGCAAGCGGGAGCCGCCAAGGTGAATATTAATCCGCGGAAGTATCCGGTTTCGATGATCGGCAGTTTCCAGGATCGTCAGGCGACATCGGCCCATGATCCTTTGCATGCCAGAGCACTGGTATTAAAAAGTGGAAACACTCGGATTGCTTTTGTGGTCTGTGATATCTGTTTGATCTCACGGGAAATCTTTGATGCTGCCAAGCAACAGGCGTCAGAAAAAACGGGCATTCCCACTAGTCATATGCTGACTTCAGCCACTCACACGCATACTGCGCCGACTGCGGTTCCGCTGGCGCAATGTCATCCCAGTCCGGAATATGTGCAGTTTCTAACCGAGAGTATTGCCCAGTCCATCATCAAGGCGCATGCCCGCCTGGAACCTGCCCAAGTGGCGTGGACTGTTGCTCGTGAGCCAGCCGAAGTGAATAATCGCCGCTGGTATGTGAAAGAAGGGGGCATTCGCCCAAATCCCTTTGGCAAAACGACCGACAAGGTTCGCATGAACCCTCCCCGGGGAAGCGATCTGTTGATCAAACCGGCTGGGCCAACTGACCCTGATATTTCGATTCTCTCAGTACAATACGCAGATGGCCGACCGCTGGCGCTGTTGGCAAATTATTCACTGCATTATGTTGGTGGCTTACCACCCAATCAACTTTCGGCGGACTACTTTGGTGAATTTGCGCGACAGATAAAAAAACGACTCGGTGCAGATGAGTCGTTCATCGGAATGATGTCGAATGGATCCAGCGGCGATATCAATAATTATAATTTCAGAGAGCCCCGGCCGCGCGCGGCGGTATTCGAACGAATTACTGCAGTGGCGAATGTGATTGCCGACCGGACGTTCCAAGCTGTCAAATCGCTAAAGTATCGCAGTGACGTTCCGCTGGAAATGCAGGAACGTTCGATTGATTTGGGGATACGAAAACCGAACCCGGAAGAACTGAAGTATGCCGAGAAGTTGCTGGCAGATGCCAAAGATCCGCAACGGTTAACCACCAACGAAGTCTATGCACGGGAAACGGTTCGGATCAACGCAGGACCGGAGACTGTGAACCTGAAACTACAGGCATTGCGGATTGGTGAATTGGGAATTGTCGCGATACCGTGTGAAGTTTTCGCGGAAATTGGTCTGGAAATCAAACAGAAAAGCCCGCTCAAACCGACTTTTGTGATTGCGTTAGCCAATGGCTATAACGGTTATTTACCCACACCAGAGCAGCATGTTTTGCAGGGGTATGAAACCTGGCGCTCTGGTTGGAGTTATCTGGAAGTCGATGCGTCGAATAAAATTAACGATCAGGTATTGGGAATGCTAAATCAACTTGCTGACTGAATTAGACTTTCGGTGAGCAAGAAATCGCATCAACAAGATCAACCAGAAATAGAATGATCAGAGGAACTGAATATGAGAATGCCGCTCGTACTTATGTGGTTCGTGACACTGTGCGTGTTTCAAGCCAGCCAGACAGGTTGTGCTTCTGACCCGAATCAATCGACAGTAGAAAAACAGAAACAGGGGTTTAAGCCATTGTTCAATGGCAAAGACTTGAAAGGCTGGAAACATAGCGGTAACTGGAAAGTGGAATCAGGTGTGATTACACGCTCCGGAAAAGGGGGAAGTCTGGTTTATGCATCACAGCCTCTTCCGGATGACTTCGAATTGAGATTTAAATGGAAGGTGGCGGAGGGCAGCAACAGCGGCGTTTATTATCGCCCTGGTCAATATGAGTATCAAATTCTCGATAATCAAAAACATGTTGATGGCAAGAACCCGCGAACCAGTGCTGCTTCAATTTACTTCTGCCTGCCTCCGTCGCATGATGCGACTCGACCGGTAGGCGATTGGAATGAAGGTCGCATTGTTTGTCAGGGTACGGTGATTCAGCACTGGTTGAATGGTAAGAAAGTGATTGATCTGGATTACACTGATCCCCGCTACGCCTGGAACGTTGAATTACTGGCGAATCGTGGTGGCAATCTAGCGGACCGCGGCGCTTACTTGTCGCTGCAGGATCACGGTGACCCCGTATGGTATCGGGGGATGACGCTGAGAACGATTCCGGTTTCTGAGAAGCTGGATCGAAGCCCTGTCAAGCCGGCCGAAGTCTCCGATGCCGCCATGGCAGCCGAGCAACGCAAGTTGCAACGAATTATGGAAGGCCGCGCACGTCAGAAACAGAAACAAACAAAGTAATCACTTTTCTGTTGAGGCGAATGGTCTGCTACTGTTTAATTGACTGAATCATTCGGTTTGAGTTTTCTGGATAGAAATGGTTGTGGAAATGTTGTGTCAGCGCTTAATCATCGGTTTATCGAGTCTATTGTTGATGACCAGTTTGTCTATTGCGGCAGAACCAGTGAAGGTCATCTTTGA
The DNA here is from genome assembly GCF_963976445.1 of uncultured Gimesia sp. Lineage (GTDB taxonomy): Bacteria > Planctomycetota > Planctomycetia > Planctomycetales > Planctomycetaceae > Gimesia. Next base: position 32,686 of record NZ_CAXBKP010000004.1, read on the forward strand.
TACAGATATCTCGGGCGACGTTGATGATGTGCTTGCTTTAGCCATGTTGCACACACTGGCTGATCGAGGAGAGTGTGAATTGCTGGCAGTGACGATTTCCAAGATTAATCCACTGACGGGACCATTTACTGACGCGACAAATACGTTTTACGGTCGGGGGGAAATTCCAATCGGCGTGACGCGTGATGCACAGCGTCGGGAGAGTCGATATCTGAAACTGATTAATGAAAAACAGGGGGAAGCGTGGCGATATCCGCATGATGTGCGATCCAACAAAACGCTGCCTGATGCCGTGAAGTTGTTAAGGAAAACGCTGGCTTCTGAGCCGGATCGATCAGTGGTAATCATTCAGGTTGGACTTGCTGCAAACCTGGCAGATCTGGTGGAATCAAAGCCAGATGAATTCAGTCCGTTGAATGGTTTGGAACTTGTCCGTCGCAAAGTCAAGCTTGTCTCTGTGATGGCAGGTGCTTTTGAACCAATCAACGGAAACAAGCACTTTCTGGAAGCAAATGTGAAAAATGGCATTCAGTCGATGCAACGGTTTGCGAAGCTGTGGCCCGATGATGTGCCTGTGGTCTGGAGTGGCTTTGAAATTGGAATCGCAGTCACATACCCTCGCGACAGTATTGCCCGGGACTTTGGTTATTGTAAACACCACATTGTCCGGGAATCGTATCTCCTGCATAGCGGACCGAATCATGATCGACCCAGTTGGGATTTGACAAGTGTACTTTACGCGGTCCGTCCCCAAGACAAATACTTTGACGTTTCAACACCAGGGAGAGTGAGTGTGGCCAATGATGGTTTTGTCAGCTTTGTGCCGGCAAAGCAGGGGCGCGATCGATATCTGATTATGAATTCGATGCAGGCCGTTCAAGTCCGGGAAGCGTTACGGAGTTTCGTCAGCCAACCTCCTTTGAACTTGGGATCACGCTAAATATTCTATGTCTATTTTCAATCACTTCATTTATTGATAGTCCATGTGGAATCAATTAGAAGATCGCTATTTGCTGGAATTCTGACTGACTTGTTCCAACAGAATATCGATTGATTCACACATTTCTTTTTTTAAAGCATGCAGACTATTTTTCATGACAACCAACCCATCGATTCGATTTGTGATCTTTTTTGGATCAATGGCAGGTTCGTTGACAAGCTGTTTTTTCGCTATGTGACTCTCTTTAAATTCTTCATCAGGTCCATTGGAACTCGAACTTTCTAATTTACTGACTAGCAAATCAATGTCGATGGGTTTGACCAGTAGATCTCTAAATCCAACGGCAAGTGCTTCCCTTGTCAGTTCTTTCATTTTGGGTGATGAGGTGCCATGTTCACGCGTCACCATGAGGTAAAAGTGAAGTGGAGGAATCACTCCTTCATCATTAAATCGTTCAATTTTCGCGGCTGCTTTGTAGAGATCGATTGCATTCATTGAAGGCAAAAAGAGACTGGTAAGAACCGCGTCTACTGAAAAGTCTGTATTTAAAATGGCAAGAGCCTCTTCCCCACTTTCTGCAGCGACTGTAGCAAAGTCATAGCGGGCCAGTTTCTGGGTAAGGCTCTGACGTATGAACCCAATTTCGTCGACAATCAGTATTTTCATAATCCTATCCTGCTGTGAATTTAAAATCATTCGCACGTTGCATTTGATTTGGGGGTCTTTCACTTTATCTTCTATCGCCCTCTGGAATTGAAATAAAAATGGGGGATATTACCCAATTAGGCGTGGAGTATTTGCCTCATTGTTGAATATATAGAATGCTTTAGGTAAAACAGGGTACATGGGTGTGCCTTGTGTGGTAGAGTTAAAGATAAGGATACTGCTGTCCGAAGTGTATTATAAGATTCGTATGTCCGATTTAGGGCTCTCTCAAAGTACGGATTCAAAAGGTACTTTTCAGTGCAAGACTGGGAGAAGAAGTTCAATAGAAAATTGTTTTCATATTGATAGCTGATGGGCATGATTGCTCACTTCTTTTGAACTGGTGAGAAATTATTGATGGCACTTTTTATAGATTCAGTTTGTATCCGGCCTCTAACTGCTACAGCCTATATCGGAAATTCTTGTTTTGTTTCAATGGCATGACGAGACTGTTGCTATTAAGACTTTCTGGTCAATCATAAAATCTGAGTTTCTTCCCTACACCTTTGAAATCTGTCTTTCTCCAAAAGTAGATCATTGAGAAAAGTGTTCGAAAATATTGAAGATTGAAACCTGAAAAACCATCATACGCATTTATGTTTGTTTGCTTTCCCCTCCAAACAGTTTATTCCCGATTGTTTCAAGCTGAATGAATTCATAAGCCATAACAGTAGTGATGGTTATTATGAATACACACGTAACAAATGATCCAAAATCGAGCACATCGAGTATTGGTCTACAGGACAGTTCCTGTAACCAGAGTTGTTTTGTGCCAGTCAGCACTTTAATTGAGGGGCCGAATGAACGCTATTGTTGTTTACATTATTGATGATGATCCAGATGTCCTGGACTCGATTGCATTTTTGTTGAGTACTTCAGGCTACACGGTTAAAACATTTGATAGTGTGCATTCGTTTTTAGAATCCAAAGAAGTGGTGGATCCTGGCTGTATTTTGATCGACTTGATCATGCCTGAAATATCAGGGATTGAAGCGATGCAGCTATTTAAAAAACAACAGCTCCATTTGCCTGTGATTATGATGAGTGCTTACGGGGATATTGAAAAAGCCGTTTCTGCAGTCAAATTGGGGGCTTGTGATTATCTTGAAAAACCGTTTGGAAGAGAAAAATGTCTCCAGGCAATTGAGTACGCCATGTCTCTTTTGGAGCCCAATCAAGACGAATCCAATGAAGAGGGAAGAGACTATCTTCGACTGTACGATGGCTTAACGCGAAGAGAAAAACAGGTCTTTCATCTGATAGCCGAAGGTCATTCCGGCAAACAGATCGCGAGTTCCATGTCGATCAGCTATCGAACTATGGAAAAACATAAAGCAAATCTGTTAAGCAAATTAGGAATTTCCAGTGCGACAGATATCGTTCATCTATTATACAAAATCAAGGATATGCCGGGATATAAGAAAAACGGTATCGATTCTTGACGAACGGTACTGTCGTTTCTCCTATCTGCTTTGAGAACGCGGTAGCCAGCTCGTATTCTTCTTTCTGTGAACGGGCCTCTTTCAATGCGCTTCAATTTCCGTCCTTTCTCACATGAATCGTTTCTTCGCATTCCCATTTCTGTTTGAGTCTAAATGAGACTCCGTTGTCAGGTCGATGCATGACATTGCATTTGTCTTGCTGATAAGTACGTCCCCGAACAGAAATAGAGATATGGCGATGTGTTTATGGGGGGAATTCCCCATGTATTATTGATCAAGCAAAAGTCGATATGACCTAGACCGGTTAGATGAACAACTGGTGAGATTGCAGTGTGGACAGTACGGGGTTTTTCACTATGAAGTTTAATCATAAGGAGTGGTGTGTAGCCGTATAAGCTTAGATCTCAGTAGACTAAAAAGGGCCTGTAATGACATCGGACCGAGTCAGACTAAATGACAATCAGATAGCAGGGCAGATTTTAAAATTCAGTAGAGATGTGTCAGTTGCGATTGATGAGACGGGCAGCATTCTCATGTCGAGTGCATCAATTGAACATGCCTTTGGATGGCAAGCAGAGGAAGTGATTGGTGAAGAATTATGTTTTCTGTTATCTGATCCCTATCTGAATTCTTGTGAGCAATATTTGGCTGAATGTTCTAATTTAGCAAACTTAGAAGGACAGACGCGGCAAATCATTGCGAAACGAAAGGATGGTTCCTGCTTTCCTTGCGAATTGACAATCAGTCGCGTAGACGACATTCAAAATCAAATACTCTATATCGGAATCATCAGGGATATCAGCGAGCGACTGAAGACCCAGAATAAACAGAATGAATACCTGGAGCGGTTGAAGCAGTCCCGCCGGGAGCTTAAGCGTAAAGATTACGAACTAAAAGCGGCTCGAAAAGTAGTCGAACGCGCCAATCAGGCAAAAAGTGAATTTCTGGCAAATATGAGCCATGAGATTCGGACACCCATGACGGCGATTCTGGGGTACGCAGAGATTTTAAAAGAAAACCCTGGCTCTCCGGACAATTTTGAATTGATTGAAATTATTCAAAATAATGGCACGCACCTGTTGCAGGTGATTAACGACATTCTGGACATTTCAAAGATCGAGATGGGAGACTTTGAAATACAGAAAGTCAATTGTTGTCCTAAGCAGGTCTTGCAGGAAGTGGTTGATGCCTACCAGTTGAAAGCAGCGGAGAAAGGGCTTCCGATTCATACTCAGTGTCAGGATTCTGTTCCCGAACTGATCAAGACAGATCCAGTAAGGTTGAGGCAGGTCCTTTGGAATCTTGTAAGTAACGCGGTGAAATTTACCGAGTCCGGACGGATTGAGATCGAGCTCCGCGTTTTCTCTCAGTCAAAAAATGACAGAGTATTACAGTTTACAGTCGCTGACACGGGGGTCGGGATTCCGGCAGAGAAGGTGAATCATATCTTCGAGCCGTTTGCGCAGGCTGATAGTTCGACGTCAAGAAACTATGGTGGAACCGGATTGGGGCTGACTCTCAGTTATAAACTGGTCCAATTGCTGGGGGGCAATTTATCTGTTCAATCGACATTGGATCAGGGAAGTGTATTTTGTGTTGCGTTGAATGTAGGCGAGTCAGTTCAATCGACGCTCAACAATAAGCAGAGGCACCGGTTTAGCTTGGGGAATTCGGTCAAACAAGATCGTCATCAGCAGAAAATAAAAACAGAGCGAGACGAGTACAAAGGGAAGGTGCTCCTCGTAGACGACACAAAAGAAATCCGCAAACTGTTTAGCTATATGTTGAATAAAATGGGTTTGGAAGTCGTAACTGCTTTGAACGGAAAAGAAGCCGTTGATCAAATGAATGATGTCGCCAACCAGCATGCCCCGTACGATATGATTCTGATGGATATGCAAATGCCGGTCATGAATGGCTATGAAGCGACGCAACTGTTAAGAAGCCAGGGAAATCAGATTCCCATTATCGCGATCACTGCTCATGCTCTGGTGTCAGACAGAGAGAAATGTCTGGCTGCCGGATGTACTGAATATCTGAGTAAGCCAATCAAATATGAGGTATTGCATGAAATGGTGAATTGCTATCTACCGGAAACTGCGGCAATGTTTTCAAACTGACTGTCAGAAAACCTTGTTTTCCTGTGTTCATCCCACTTTCTTGGTCTGCTTGGGAAACGGCAGGGAGATATGAAACGTGGCTCCGCCATCTGAATTCTGGCGATACCATATTTTTCCGTCGGAGGCGTCAATCAGCGATCGGCTCAATGATAAACCGATGCCGAGCCCCTCTTTCTTATTCGTGGTGAAAGGCGTAAAGAGTCGTTGCTTGAGTTCTTCAGGAATTCCATTTCCGGTATCGGCGACTGAAATTAATGTCGCTGAATCGTTGCCGGTTTCGATGGTAATCGTCAATACCCTTGGCACTGCTGTGTCTTCCATTGCTTCCACCGCATTCTTGACGAGATTCAGAAGCACCTGTTCAATTTGTACTCGATCAGCAAATACTGTTGGGAATTTATTCTCACTCTTGACTTCCACTTGAATCTGATTCAAGCGGATCTGGTAATTCATTAACTGCAGCGCATTTCGAACACTTTCGTGAATGTTAAACAGCAGCCGTTCTTGTTTTCGCTTTTCAGCCAGATTTTTTAATCTACGGACAATATCGCCGGAGCGGAGCGACTGGGCTTCTATTTTTGAAACCAGTTCAGAAATATCACCGCCTTGATCGAGGAGATACCTCAGGGAAGAGCTGTAATTGGCAATTGCCGTGAGTGGTTGATTCAGCTCGTGCGAGAGTCCCGCTGCTAATTCTCCCATCACAGCCAGCCGAGAAACGTGTGCCAGTTCGTCCCGGTATTCCTGGACCATATTGCTGGTTTCGTGTTTTTCGGTTAGATCCTGAATTGTGCCATACAGCAACAGTTTTTCTCCCTCGAGACTCTTTTTCAAGGCTGCTTGAGCAAGCACATGACGGACTTCGCCGTTGGGACGTTTAATTCGAAGCTCAATGTTGAATGGTAAATCGTTCTGCAGGGTATTGGTGATCACACGCTGTACCAATTCCCGGTCATCCTCGTGAATCATCTCCATGCAGGAAACATAACTGGGTTGGAACTCTGTTATGTCTAAACCGAAAATACAATAGACTTCTTCCGACCACCACACGGTCTGGTCCTGGATATTCCATTCCCAGCTGCCAATATGCGCCAGACGTTGTGCTTCAAACAGGCGGTTGTGCATGTTGTTCATTTCAATTTCAGCTACTTTTCGCTCATTGATGTCCTGGATAATGACCAGGATTTCTTTGGACTGATAAGGCAGCAGGCGGGCTTGAAACCAGTGGGGCCTTTGATTGAAATTTAAAGAATATTCAAATGATGTGGGTGTTCTGCAATGGCTGAAACATTGAATCGCTCTATCAAACTGATGGGCGACGGACTGTGGAAGCAGTTCATTGATATTTCGGTGAAGTGAATCATCTGCTATCGGAAATAAGTTGTTCTGTTTGCCACTCTCATACCCGAGAATGGTTCCGTCTGCTTTTAAATGAAAGAAGAAATCCGGATTTACTTCCAGCATGGCTTGCAGCTGTGCAGTTTTTTTTACGACGCATTTTTCAGCGAGTAAGCGGTTGGTGATATCCGCAGCCGATGCAATGATCTGGATCACATTTCCATTAACGTCATACAGGGGGCTGAAGGTGATATCCAGATCGATGAGTTTCTGGTCTGAAATACGGGCTTTGGTGTCATAGCGAATCGTTTGACCTGCAGCAGCCCCTTTCATTGCGTTTCTCATTTTTGACAGAACTTCAGCAGAGTAGGTCCATCTGTAAGACTCCCAGAACGGTTTCCCAATGACGTCCGATTTTTTGATATTCGCGGCATCCAGTGGCGCGCGATTGATTTCCAGCAGAATTCCTTCAATTGAATACACGCTGACAAAGACAAATAGACTATCCAGGATATCGTGAGTTCGTTTTGATGCAGCCAGGAGTTCTTTCTCAGCCCGTTTTCGTTCTGCAATTTCCTGCCGAAGGTTTTTATTAATTTGCGTAAGCTCTGCCGTTCTTTGTTCGACGCTGGTCTTTAATGCTTGTTCATATCGTTTTTGATCAGTCAGATCCATACCCAGACAGAGTGTGCCGACAGTTCGATTCAAATCATCGATCAATGGATTGTGATGCCATTTGATTTCCCGGTGATTGACCAGATTTGTGACAATAGGTTCCCCGGTGGCAGGTTGTGTTGCATTCACGATGGTGAAGCCCGGGACTTGATCTGCCGGGCCGATCAGTTTGCGGAATTGCTGGTTGATCCAGACGGAATGATTGCGGAAATCCTTAATCGAAACGGCCAGGGAACTGTTTTCAAAAAAGGGAGCCAATTGTTTTTGGATATTTTGTTTCAACTGAGCTTGTCGCAGATAGATCAGGTCGCCTGCCGCCGCGATCCAGATCATGCCGATTGCGATAAAACGATTTTCCCAGGCAGACTGCGGAATGTTTGTGCCAATTTCCGCGATCACAGGTACGAATGTCAGGAAGGAGCAAATACTGGCAGCGAATAAGACCGGCCCGATGCGTTGTTGCCTCGCCACCAGCACAATTCCGACCGCATAAAAAGCGGGGACCGCGATATTCAACGAGACTTGTAGATCAGTCAGAAAAACGATCAGAGTCAGCAAACCGCTGAACTCCAGCAGTCGCAAACGATTTCGCTTTGTGGCCATAGACGGTCCCTGTTCATCAATGGAATCGAAAGAAGATCCATTCCAGAAATAGTAAACACTCGCCTGATTATCGCTTCAGATTTAAATCCTTTTGCAAGAACAATCAGTGTGACGGGACAGAGATAATTGATTATGCCTTAAATCGAAAAAATTATAAACCCCGTTTATTTAAAAGGGTTTGATTTTGTGAATGGATGAGTAGATGCCGTTGTTGAAAAGCAGGCCGTCGGTAGAAGTGGCGAATTACATTTGTGATCAATTGCACATTGGTTCTTAATCCGTCAGAATTGATTTTTGGTGTAGGTTCAAATTTTATAGGGAGAAGTGGGCTATGGCGAATCCTGTGCATGTTGAGATTGTGAAGCAGGGAGCTGAGGCTATTAGAAAGTGGCGGGAATCAAATAAACTAAGTCCAACTTCAGAGATAATGGTCCAAAACCTGGATTTAAGCGGGGCTGATTTGAGGGGAACCAATTTATCCAGAGCCAATTTGTCAAAGACTAATTTGCAGGGAGCGTTTTTAAATCATGCTGATTTACGAGGCGCTGAATTAACGGGGGCAGATTTGAGCGGTTCTGACTTGAGCGGAGCCAATTTAAGTGGGGCCAACTTTGTTGGTGCCACGATGACTAATATTAATTTGGTGAACGCAGATTTGAGTGATGCTATCTTGTGTGCTGCTGATTCGGCTGTACCTGATTTTACTGGGGCTAAATTGCGGCACGCAAATTTTGGTGGTGCAATTGGTTTCAAAAAAATAAAAGGGCTCGAAGCAAAACAGCTTGGTGGGGTTAATCTAAGAAGTGTTGACTTACCTGCTTCAGTCGATATTAAATCACTGGAAAGTATGGCGGATGTTTCAAATCATGTGAAATATTCAAGAACTTTGTTTCTTACGTTGATCATTGCCTGTATGTATTCCTGGTTGACCATGTGGTCTGCCAGTGATGCTAATATTATCACAAACAATTCTGGCTTAACTCTGCCAATTGTTAACGTCTCTTTGCCTGTTACTGCATTCTTTTGGGTTACACCATGTATCGTGCTTGCTGTGTATGCTTATTTTCTTTTGTATTTCCAACAGCTTTTAGAGCGGCTCAGTTTAGCTCCTGCGGTATTCCCAGATGGGAAAACTCTTGACGAACAAGCAGATCCTTGGATCATTTTGTCATTTATTAGACGTCATTTATCGAGCATTGATCTTAATGAGAGGGATAAGTACCAATACTGGTTGATTGTTTTTCTGGTGTGGTGGATTGTTCCAATAACGTTGGTGGGGCTTTGGCAGCGGTATCTGGTGACGCATAACCTACTCCCGGCTTGTTGGATCATTCTCTGGTGCTTGGTGTCGATCGAAATGAGACTTTATTTCTATCGATTAGCGATATCAACGATAAGTGGGAGTGTGTATGTGAGAAAAAAAGGAAGATGGTCTTGGCTGGTGAAGTATCGGCATTCATTGTCTTCCTTTTTAATTCTAGTAGGTCTTAGCTTATGTGCTAAATATATTTATGTTCCTTTTTTTTGGCGAGCAAATCTCGAAGGGGCAGAATTAAATGAGGTGATTCTACGTGGATGCGATTTACAAAAGGCAAATATGTACAAGGCTATTATGAATGAAGCTGATTTGAGTGGTTCAGATTTGAACGGGGCTGATTTGCGAGAATCATCGTTGAATGGGACTGACTTGTCTAGAAATAACCTGGAAGGAGCTGACTTGAGTGGCGCCCACCTGGAAGGGGCCAGCTTCAGAGGAGCTGATTTAAAAGGGGCTTATTTCATAGGTGCACACTTAGAAAAAGCGAGCTTTGAATCACTTGAAAGATCAATCAACCAGTGGAATGGAAACGGGCGAATTAATGAAAACCTTGCAGCACATGAAACTCGTTTAGAAGGTGCCGTCTTTTCTCACGCCTATCTGCAGGATGCAAGTTTTTCTGTTAAAGCGAATTTGAATGACATCGATTTCTCTGCCGCCCACCTGGAAGGGGCCAGATTGGGTAATGCTCATCTGGAAAGATCCGACTTCTCTGGCGCTTACTTAGAAGGAGCTGACTTAGCTGGTGCTCATTTAGAAGGAGCCAACTTTTCTAAATCACATATGAGAGGGGCCAACTTATGGAAAGCAGACTTAAAAGGAGCCAACCTCTCTGCTGCGAATCTGGAAGGAGCTCGATTAACATTTATTGAATGGGAAAAAGCCAATTTAGCCAGTGCTAAACTTGAAGGAGCCATCATAGATACTCCTGACTGGATAGAAGACTTTCGAAAACACGATCCTTCAGAAACCAATTTTGATTATAAGCGTTGGTCCATCGAGGAAAGGAAGAATCAAAATGGCGATGGAATCTATGTACTAGTCGGCCCCGCAGAAATTCATATGATCTTTCCGCAACCACTAACCAACCCCATTAAATCAATGCCCCTCAAATGAGCCACTAATCAGTACTATTGAGGTTCATTTAGTATTGATCTTTAGGAGGCATCATTTAAAAGCAATAGCCGAGGTGGGACTCGAACCCACACGCCCTTTACGGACCCGGGATTTTAAGTCCCGTGCGTCTGCCATTCCGCCACTCGGCCAAGCTGTTTAAGACTATATAGTATATTGACTTGCATCGTGCAAGCAAGGGAGAAAAATTATCTCAATTGTGATCCCTGCCAAATCCCCACCCGTTTTCGTCCCAAAACGAAAATGAGAAGCCTGTTTGCCCGTGATTTAATAGGATTCGTCGGCTAATTTTCGGGAACGACGGCGTCTGCGACGGCGGTGCAGCCAACGTTCGCCATCTTCTGCCTCGGCGAAAAAGGAGCCGGACAGCAAACGATAGAAGAATAACAGGATGAAGGCGCCGCCTGTTGCAGCCAGAAAACCGACTGTACTAATTGGCGTCACGCGGGCGCCATCCCAGAAAAACATCAGCGTGCCACAGCCAACAACGCTGCCGCCAATGCCCATCAGCAGCGTACTGACCGCGCCGCCCGGATCTTTGCCTGGCATGATGGCTTTGGCTGCGAGTCCGACTAAAGTGCCAAAACCGACCCAGACCAACATTTCGTTGATTGCTTCCTGCAGGATGCGGGTGGTGTTATCATCAAACATTTTGACGTTCCTTCGTCGGTAAATGCTTATCTGGATACGATTTACAATATATGATCGGTAGAGGGGGCCTCTTGAGAGAGAAGCCCCATTATTTAACCGGTAATATCATTATCGTCAACCCCGACTCAAAACTTGGGTTACGAACGATCTAATTGATTTTTGACTCAAGTTAATTCGAGATAGAAGCGAAGCGGTTCTGCAGATCAGCCGCTCAACCACTCCGTGCGATGTTCTTCCACAAAGGCGTCATCGTTCAGATGCGGATAGGATTCATAGATCCGATCAATCTCAGCTAACTGTCCGGGGCCGAGTGTTTCTTTGGGATTTAAACACCAGGTTCCTTCCAGTAATCCCTGACGTCGGAGGACTTCGTGAATGCCGGGAATACAGCCCTGAAATTGGTTGGCGACGTCAAACAAAACCGCGTTACAGTCGGTGACTTCGGTATTGAGGTGTATAATCGAAAGCGGAATCGCCGTTCCTGATTTGGCGACTTGTTGGCATTCTTTTAGAATCTCGACTCCCTTGTGCGTCCAGACGGCCCAATGCCCGAGCAAGCCCCCTGCAATACGGCGTTCGAGCGATTTACCACCTGACTGAAATCGAAATGGCGTGACGAGATCGAGGACAATATTATCATCGTTCCCGGTATATAGTGCGATATCTTCCCGGCCTGATTCTGCGACGGCGCGAATCACATCGAGCGTGTGATAACGGTTGAAGGGGGCCATTTTGATTGCGGCGATGTTTTCAATTTCACAGAAGCGACGCCAGAATGAGTAAGGCAGCAGGCGACCGCCCGTATCAGGCTGCAGATAAAATCCAAACACGGGAATGATTTCCGAGACCGCTTTGCAGTGCTCAATCAATGAGTCTTCGTCGGCATCTTTCAGAGCCGACAGATTGAGTAAGCCGAAGTGATAGCTGGCGTCTCGGGCGAGGGCTGCTTCCCGTGTGGCTTGTGCGGTTTCACCACAGATGCCAGCGATGCGTAACAGGGGGACGCTGCGTTGTTCGTCGGCACGATTCATTTCTTCGGCTGCCAGTTCCAGGACAGGTTGTAACAGACCAATGCTCGGATCGTGGATTTCAAACTGCGTTGTGTGCACGCCGACGGCCAGGCCGCCGACACCGCTGGCGATGTAATACCGCGAGAGGGCCCGTTGTCGACGTTCATCCAGTTTGCGGGCAGACGTTAACGCCAGAGGATGCGCGGGGATCGCGGTTCCCTGCTGCAAGGTTTGTGTGATGAGAGAAGAGTTCACAATGCTGTTTTCCTGTATAAATTCGTGTTGGTGGCGTGTGACGATAGGGTGTTAAAACTTGGCGTTAAAATTTGCCGCTCCGCGATTCGAAATGCGTTGGTTTGCCGAGTAGCGGACGTTCGTTTTGGATCCAGTTGGCAATCCAGTGGAGTATCTGCTCGACTTCGACCTGGGGAGCCCCGTATTTTTGATGTCCGTATTGGCCGTTATTGAGTAACGCGTCTTGCGCTTCGGAGCCGGTGAACTGCGGTTGTTTGCCGAAAAGCGTTCCAAACTGTTCGCAGATCTCGCGGACTTTAAGAATTTTGGGGCCGGCCACATTCAGGTTGAAGGGGGGCGATGAACCATCGGGCAGGGCGCAAAGCGTCATTGCGTTGGCGTCGCCTTGCCAGATGACGTTGACGTAACCCATTGAAATATCAATCGTCTGTTCCTGATACACCTGCAGCGCGAGATCAACGAGCACGCCGTAACGACATTCGGTGGCATAATTCAAGCGAATGATGGTCATCGGGATATTCAAGGTCCGGCTGAAGTGTTCGAACATCCGTTCGCGTCCCAGGCAGCTCATTGCGTATTCGCCGATCGGATTCGGTTTATCAGTTTCGACCGAGCCTTGGCTTGATGCAGGCGCCAGACCGTAAATGTTTCCCGTTGAAAAAGCGGTAATGCGACTGTTGCGATATTTATTGCAGACCAGGGACGGCAGATACGTGTTCATGGCCCAGGTGAGCGATTCATTTCCCGTCGCGCCGAATTTCATTCCCGCCATATAAATGACGTTTGGTACATCAGGCAGGCTGTTGATGAATTCGGTATCGAGCAAATCCCCTTTGAAGGTTTCAATACCGAGGTCTTCCAGAGGTTGTCGGCTCGATTCATCGGAGAAGCGACTCACGCCGAGAATGCGTCGCTGGATGCCGGCTGCTTCGTCGGCTCGAATAATCATACGTGCTAACGTCGGTCCCATTTTGCCGGCGATGCCGAGCAGAATTAGATCACCTTCCGTTTGCTGAAGTGCCTGAATGACCTGGGGGGTCGGGCGGCTCAGGAGTTCGTCTAACTGTTCAATATTATCAATGGTTTTGGGGAAGTCGGACATCTGCTTCTGTCTATCAGGAAAGTGAAATCAAGGGGAGAAATAAGCATCATTATCTGATGCCCCCATTATGGCAGGTTCGGTTTTGAAATGGAAATCAAGGTGGGTTTAGTCGTGGGGGATCTCACAGGCGAGGAGTTGATCCCAGTCGGGCAGGTCAGACGAGTTTTGTGAGAAGTGGCTGGCGACTACGTTTCCTTTGTCGAGAATGATCGCGGCGCCCAGTTGTTGAATGTCTTTTCCGGGAATGCCCGGCAGATATCCGGAAAGAATTGTCGTTTTAAAACCGGACCACCAGATGGCAGGTCCGATAGTTTCAGACAGTTTGCCTCGCCTGACTTGGAAGACTTCGTAGAGTTTGCGTTCCGGGTCACTGAAATGCTGTACGTTTTCCAGTGCATAACGGGATAACAATTTGTCTGCCTGCTCGAGATCCATCATATGAACGATAGCCAGTTGCAGGTTCCGCTGTTCAATTTTTGCAGATAGCGCCTGCAGTTGTGCCAGAACCTGCCGGCAGAAGGGGCAGCCGCCATGTCTAAGAAAGACCACCAAGACCGGCCGCTCTTCGGAAAGCTTGTCTAACGTTTTTCCCTGCGATGACGGGAAAGCGGCCAGTGCTGCTTTGAATTGATTTTGATCCATGAGACGCGCTCGGCCATTGAAGTTTTATGTTAGTTCTCTGTGTTGGTTCTCTGTGAAGAGAGTTTTTCTCACAGGTCTATTTTACCATAACGCGTTCGGATTTTCTGCATGGAAATCGCGGATGTTTTTTACGGTGTCCTCAATCGTCTCAAGATCGGAATAGAACATGGCGGTCGGGTCGATCTTTTTCTCTTCCAGAAAATCGATTTCTGAACGAAGCTGCGGCACTTGTGCCAGTTGCGGAAAAACGACTAGCCAGAGCAGTCCCAGTGAGACCGTTAGTAATGTGAACCAACCCCACTGGCGTTTAGTGGTTCCGGCTTTCAGGGTATCTGCTTGTGATGGCGATTGCGGCACGGTAAAGGTCGATCTGTTCGCTGGCTGCTTAAAAAAGTTCGTGAATGACTTCGCCATGATCAATGGCGACCGTCGGTCTGCCGGAATGATCAAGGAAGTGGATTCGGGGATCCATGCCCAGCACGCGGTAAATCGTATGATGAATATGGCCGGGTCGGACAGGACGATCTGCGGGTGCTTCTCCGAGTCGATTTGTTGCTCCGATGATGCGTCCCCCCTTCACGCCGCCGCCGCCCATCAGACAGAACATGGCATTGCCCCAGTGATCGCGGCCGGGAGTTCCCTTGCTCAACGGGGGGCCACCGTTCCCACCATTATTCATGCGGGGGGTACGACTGAATTCACCACACAGGACGACCAGAACTTTTTCGCTTAAGCCACGTTGGGCGAGGTCTCCAAACAGCGCACTGACGGCCTGGTCGACGCGGGGAAGATAACTTTCGTAACCGCTTTTCAGATTCCAGTGATGATCCCAGCCACCGAAGTGAACGGTGACGAAGGTGGTTCCTGCTTCCACTAGACGGCGTGCGAGCAACACGCTTTGGCCCCAAGTGTGGCGGCCGTATTGATCCCGGATTTGGTCGTCTTCTGAATTCAAGTCAAACGCTAACCGGGCTCGATCACCGGTCACCATCTCATAGGCTTTCTGATCCAGCCGGTCCATGGAACTCAGCATGCCCGACTGATCCACGTCTTTACGAAGTGTGTCGAATGTTTTTAAGAGTTGTTTGCGATCTTTGAGGCGTTCGATTGATAGTCCATTCGCCAGATTCAAATTTTTGACCTGAAAGTTCTTATTGTTGGGGTCCGAGCCGGTTTCAAAGGGATCGTTTTGTACTCCCAGAAAGTTTCCCCCGAAGTAACCCGGTCGTAAACCGATACTGGATGCATAAGGGACGGAAACATAAGAGGGCATGCTGGGATCGCGCGGGCCGAGCACTTTGGTTGCCATGGAACTGATGGAAGGATTACGCCCGGGGGTGCTGCCGCCGCTGACACCGCCGCGACCGGTGAGCATCCAGTGTCCGCCTGTGAAATGGTCGCCGGTATTATGATGCAGCGAACGAACGATGGAAAACTTATCCGCACATTTGGCCTGCAGGGGAAACATCTCTGTGATGTCCATCCCGGGAACGTTGGTGTGGACCGGATTCCAAATTCCCCGATTCTCACTGGGAGCTTCGGGCTTCATGTCATACATATCCATATGACTGGGGCCGCCGTCGAGCCAGAGTAGAATGACGGAAGTATCTTTCTTCGTGACTCCGTTTTGCTCGGCCTGGGCTTTCGCATGTAAAATTTGAGAGAGGCTTGCCGCACCCATTCCTGCGACACCGGTTTGCAGAAAATGACGTCGATTGATGCCATCGCAGTACTTACCAGTATTTCCAAATTCAACACGGAACATAATTCGGGATCCTTTGTGCGAATCAACGATAAGAGATCATTTATGTGTTCATTTTATGATTGAGAATCCGGTTTCGTCAATAATGAAGTGCTTCGATTTCGAATCTTTGGCACGTCTCTTTGAGAATAGTACTGTTTTACGGGACTGAGCTTCTCGCTGGAGTCTTAATTGGTGCCATTTGCTTTCAGTTTGGCAGCGCGATAAATGACGCCATTGATTTCGCCCCCCATCATCAGGATGGCACCGGTCAGGTAGAGCCAGACCAGGAGCACGATGAATCCCCCCAGAGTGCCATAGGTTTCGTTGTAATGGGCAAAGTTCTCGACGTAAATTCGAAAGCCCTGTAGCATGGTCACCCAGCTGATGACCACAAACAGGCTGCCTGGCGTAACGATTTTCCAAGGGAGTTTCACACTGGGAACGGCCCAGTAGATCACCGATGTGGAAATCAGCATAAAGCCGCAGGCAACCGACCAGCGTGTACCGGCAGAGAGGAGTAGATGTAACCAGGGCGCGTAAAAGTTGGCCAACAGTAATTTCGCCAGTTCCGGACCAATGACAAGCAGGATCATGGAAAGCAGTAACAGGATTAAAACGCCAAAGGTGAGCAGCAAAGCGACACCTCCCGATCTCCAGAAGGTGCGACGACGGTCGACTTCGAATACGGCGTCCAGGCCGGTTCCCATCGTGAAAAACAGCCGCGTGCCTCCCAGAGAGAGTAGAAAGACGCCACCGGTAATCAGGCTGATGCTTGTTTTCTGTTGAATATCTGCGATCTGGGCAAACAGCAGCGCGGAGACGTTTGATGGTAGTCCCTGATTGATGGCATTTTCCATACTCAGAATCAGACCCTGGATCGGCAGTTGAGCCACACAGGCGATGATGACCATTAACAGAGGGAAGAGTGTGAATATTGCATAATAGGCGAATTGTGCGCTTTGGGCGCTGAGTCTGTGCTTGTTGTAGCCCTTTATGGACTGGTAAATCAAATCCCAGGGAGTCAGTCCGCCAAATCGCCACATGGCCCGAAAACCGATTTTTCCCAGTTGTATCTGTTCCTGCTCCGTCATATCTGACCGTTCTTAAGTGTTGCGGTGAAAATAAGTTACTAATGGAAGTCTACAAAAAACTCTCTGATAAGAAATATCGTCATTATTTACATAATCGTTAAAGGTTAACATTTTGAAATACCGATAAGTGAGATAATGGGAACTCTTTTTCAAAAAGGGTCCGATTTCAAACTGTGAGTTGTCTTCAAATTTTTACGTTCAGAGATTGACCGGATTTCAAAATGAATTCGTTGCTGAAACTAAGTGCGGGAATTTTACTGTGTCTGCCCTTAACTGGCTGTGCTGGCCCCGGCTATTATGACCCTGCGACCGGCATGGTCTGTAGCGGCGATATGTATGGCCCTACGAATATGATGGATGATATCAAATGCTCTCTCTCCAAGCACCGCGCACAGCGAATGCAAAAGCAGTGCTGTAATCCTTGTAACACATGCAATACCTGTGATCCTTGTCGCGGCGGCGGTTTTGGATCGTCCATTCCCGGTATGTTGTCTTCGGGAACTTTCAGCTATGGTTCGGATGATGGGGCAATGGAAACTTCGCCGATGAACTCTTATCCCACACCGACTTATGCACCCCAGTCAAGTTGTCCCACCTGTGGGCCTCAAGGCGGTCAAGGCGGGACGTTCATGAACGAGTCGATGATGAATGAATCCATGATGCCCGAAATGAGTTCGCCGGCTTTGCAAGCACCGACGACCATTGTGCCACAGAAAATTACACCCGTTCCAGAACACGGACATCCAGGCGTCATCAATAAGCCGGCTCCAGCACCTGCTGCAGAAGAGCCGATGTCTTATGTACCACCGGCGTTGTTACACGCTCCGACCATGATCCCCAATAGTGCCAGTCCGAATCCGGGAGCACGTCCGGTGCAATGGGTACCCGCTCAGATTCATTAAATGGACATCTTGAGTACGACTGGCGATTCGATCCAAAGGAGGTGTTGAGTGTCTCAGTATGATTTTACAAATCAGAAGGGGCCTCAACAGAACTGGTTTGGCAGACATTCCTTTCTGATCCTGGCTTCACTCGGTTTCTTCAGCCTGTTCACAACAGAGGCTGTTGCCACGATTTATGAAGTCGGCCCCGAGCAGAAATATCTTTCTGTTGAGAAAGTTCCCTGGGAAAGTCTGGTCGCGGGTGATGAGGTTCGCATTCATTGGCGGCCTAAGCCTTATCATACCAAGTGGGTCCTTTGTCGTCGGGGAACGAAAGACAAGCCGATTGTGGTCAAAGGGATTCCTTCCGAGAAGGGGGAGTTACCGGTAATCGACGGGCGTCGTGCGGTCACGCGTCCCCAATTACGCTTTTGGGGCGAACAGCGGGGGATCATCAAAATTGGTGGTGCCCGGGATCCGGCGGATACCATGCCCGCTTATATTGTGATAGAGAATCTGGACATTCGCAGCGCGCGGCCCTCTTTTTTCTATTTCAGCTCTGATGGATTGCAGAAATACTTCCAGAATGCGGCTGCGATCTTTATTGAAAAAGGGGAGCACATCACGATTCGCAACTGTTATCTGCACGATTGTGGAAACGGTCTGTTTGTGGCGTATGAGACGAAGGATCTGCTGATCGAAAACTGTTCGATCTATCATAACGGGATCGCGAATAGCTATTACGAACACAATGTCTATACGGAAGCCGCTGGAATTATCTTCCAGGGAAATTATCTGGGTCCCTTGCGCAAAGACTGTCTGGGCAATAATCTCAAAGATCGTTCGGCCGGTCTTGTCGTCCGCTACAACTGGATTGAAAGCGGCAACCGTCAACTTGACCTCGTTGATACCGAGGGAGGCGATACGATTCGTTATGATCCCCGCTATCGATCGACCTATGTGTATGGCAACGTGCTTATCAAACGAAAAGAAGATTCCAACAGTCAGGTGGTCCACTATGGTGGAGATAGTGGTGATGAGAGCGCCTATCGAAAGGGTACGCTCTTCTTTTATAACAACACAGTTGTCACCCGCCGTCCTTCCTCGACATTGGTTCGATTATCGACGAATAGCGAACATCTGGCCTGTCGTAATAACATCTTATATACATCAAATGCGGGCAATAGCTTTTCGATTCTGGATGAAAAGGGAACAGCCAGTCTCAGCTATAACTGGATTAAAAAAGGCTGGAAAGCCGCTCATTCCAGTCGATTTGGGAATGTTAGTTCGGAACACGAAATTTATTCCGGCGACGATCCCGGATTTCAGGATGAAGAAAAGAATCTATTTTTTCTGACGGCGAAATCCGCTTGCTTGAACAAAGCGGGGCGATTACCAGAAGCGGTTCAGAAAAACTTCCCGATTCAAAAACAATTCAAAGGTCCTCGAGGAATAAAAAAACGCCCCGCAGATTCATTAAAAGATCTGGGGGCGCTCGGTAGAGAATCGGAAGAGTAAGCAGACTTCGTTTACTTGCTCGACGGGTATTGGCCGGCGACTTCGACCAGCGTTTTGACCATGCAGCCTGTGCCGCCTCCTTCACGATGAGGGAGATTCGCCGCGGCAAACGCCGGGCCAGCGATATCGAGGTGAACCCAGGGGGTTTCATTGATAAAGTTTTCGAGGAACTTCGCAGCGGTAATCGCACCACCCCAGCGGGTTCCGATATTCTTCAAGTCGGCGACATCACTTTTGAGTTGTTCGCCAAACTGAGGAAGCATGGGCATTTCCCAGACATCTTCTCCGCTGTTTTGTGCGGCATGCTGAACGGCTTTTGACCAGTCGGCATTGTTCGAAAAGACGCCGGTGATTTCTTCACCCAACGCAACTACACACGCACCGGTTAGCGTTGCAAGATCGATAACATTGGATGCACCACGATCGACGGCGAATGTGAGCACATCGGCTAAGACCAGACGGCCTTCGGCATCCGTATTCAGCACTTCAATTGTCTTGCCGTTACGTGCTGTCAGAACGTCGCCGAGTTTATACGAGGAACCATTCACCATATTTTCGACCAGTCCCATATAGCCGATGACATTCACGGGCAATTTGAGCCGGGCGATGGCAGTCATAGCGCCCAGCACGGCGGCTGCTCCACCCATATCGCATTTCATGGTTTTCATACCATCACCCAGTTTGAGTGACAAGCCCCCGCTGTCGAAGGTAACCCCTTTTCCTACAAGAGCCAGCGTTGGTGCAGAGGGATCGGCGCCTGCATGTTTGAGAATGGCGAGGCGCGCTGGTTGATCACTACCTTGCGCGACTGCCAGCATGGAGCCCATCTTTTCCTGTTTGAGCTGTTTTTCATCGAGAATTTCGGAGTCCAGTCCATATTCTTTGGCGACTTCGACAACGCGGTCGGCAAAAGTGATCGGGAAAATATCACCAGCGTGACGGTTTACCATTTCCCGCGCCAGATTGATCGAGTCTCCTAAAATCGTGCCGCGTTCCACCGCCTGCTGACCGGCACTCTGGTCTATTGCGTCCGTGCCGACAATTAGCAATTCCTGAAATGGAAATCGTGCTGCTTCTTTCCGGTAGAGATCCTGTCCGACCGAACCGACGTTCATTGCAGACGTCACCACACACGCGATTTGTTCTGTAGAAAGAGTCTTGTTTTCCAATTCGGGAAGCAGAGCTGCTGCTGTTGTGTTTTGTTTGGCGGAGATCGTGCGGGCGGCAGTCATCATCGCTTTTTCCAGCGATGCCAGAGAGACCTCAGCATCAGGACCTAAGCCAACCAGCAGGATTCGCGGTGTTTTGATTTCTGTTAAGCCAAGCAGGGACGATGTTGTCGCCAGTTTGCCGGTGAAATCTTCGCTTTCGATCAGGCGAGAGATCAACCCGTTTAATGTTTTATCCAGTTGCGCAACTGTGGTGCTTAACGGAGCCGACTCGGCCAGACCGATGACCAGCCAGTCAGCAGAGAGAGAGGAAATGGATTCATTCGTAAATTGCGTTCCCATTAGTTCTTCAAATCCCTTTATCGATGGAAAAGTGCAGAGTAAGATAAGTTGTCTGACAGTTTAACAAATCAGGAGTAAAAACCCAATGAGAGATATCAGGATCGCTGCCGTCCAGTTTGAGCACCACAATGGGGACAAAGCTGCGAATTTGCAGCGAATCCGTGAACTCGCTCATCAAGCGGTGGAGCAGGGAGCAGAAATTGTCAGCTTTCATGAATGTTGTATTCCGGCTTACACGTTCGTGCAATCATTTTCTAAGGAAGAACTGATTGAATTGGCCGAGCCTGTTCCAAACGGGCCGAGTACGCAGGAGCTGATGCAGATTTCAAAGGAAGTTGGCGTTCCCATTCTGGCAGGTCTGTTCGAAGTCGATCAGGGGGAAGTCTACAATACGTATATTTGCGTGGATGGAACTGAACTGCTGGCTCGATTTCGAAAGCTGCATGCATTTGTGAATTCGCATCTTTCTTCGGGCGATGAATACGTCGTGTTTGATGTGCGGGGGTGTCGTTGCGGAATTCTGATCTGTTACGATAATAATCTGGTCGAAAATGTGCGGATGACGGCGATGCTCGGGGCGGATATTATTTTCATGCCGCATGTTACCTGTTGTCTGCCGTCGGTCATGCCCGGTCGGGGTCTGGTCGATCCGAAGCTCTGGCACAATCGGGATCGGGACCCGGTGCGACTGAGACAGGAATTTCAGGGACCAAAAGGGAAAGGCTGGCTGATGCGCTGGCTGCCAGCGCGGGCCTATGATAATGGAGTCTACGTGGTGTTCACCAATCCGGTTGGCATGGATGATGAGGAAGTCAAACCGGGGCTGTCAATGATTCTGGATCCGTTCGGTGAAATCATCGCCGAATGTACGAAGCTGGGTGATGACATTGCCATCGCGCTCTGCACGGAAGAAAAACTGGGCCAGGCCGGGGGGCGACGTTACATTCGTGCGCGACGCCCGGAACTCTATGGCAAACTGGTTGAGCCATCTGAGACGCCATCGGTGACGGAACCAGGGTGGGAATTAAAACCGTCCAGTTGAAACGACTACTATGGTTTCAAGGCCGGGTCGTCGAAGCCTGCTTCGGCGAATCCTTTGGTGCGGAGTTGGCAGGAATCGCAGTGACCGCAGGGGGTGCCATCAGGAAGGGGATCGTAGCAGCTGTGGGTCAGACCGTAGTCGACTCCCAGCGCCATGCCCTGTTTGATGATCTCGGCTTTGGTCAACGAGATCAGCGGAGTATGCATTTTCCAGTTCCCCGAATGTTCCACACCGGTTTTCGTCGCCAGCGAAGCCACTTTCTGAAACGCGTTGATGAACTCCGGGCGGCAATCGGGATAGCCGCTGTAATCGACGGCGTTCACGCCAATGAAGAGATCGAAGGCATTCAGCGTTTCCGCCCAGGCGAGAGCGAGTGAAAGGAACACGGTATTGCGTGCGGGAACATAGGTGATCGGGATGCCGGTTTCCAGATCGTGTTCGCTCCGGTCTTTGGGGACTTCGATGTCTGCCGTCAGTGCCGAGCCTCCGAAGACGCGCAAGTCGAGTGGAAAGATGACAAACTGTTTGACGTCGAACGTCTGACAGACTTTTTTGGCTGCTTCCAGCTCGTGGCGATGCCGTTGTCCATAGTCGAACGAGAGTGCATACAATTCAAATCCGGCGTCCGCAGCGATGGCCAGTGTGGTTGCGGAATCGAGACCGCCACTCACCAGGACGACGGCTTTGGGGGGATCATTTGTCATTAATATCAACACTCCTCAGTAGATCTTGCGCTAAACAAGAAACCTATCAGGAGCGTTCAGAGGATGCAATCCTCTCGGAAAGCGGGATCTGGTTTTTCGCGAACTCAGGGCGAGATTCAATCAGAATCCATACTGCTCCGCCAGAGCAAGTGCGGCGAAGCGATTTCGCGATCCCGTGTATTGATAGCCGAATGGAATGATGCGTGGGTTATACATGCGATCATAATTGCCGAAGCCGCGGAACTGCAGCGAGCCAAAACGGAACGAAGGTCGGTAACCACTGTAGTAGAAAGAGTGACCTGGATAGGGAGTACCAAACCAGTTAGATCGGATCAGATCGCTATACATGTTAAGAGCGGGGATTGATTGCAGGTTCGCAAAATAGGAGTTCTGCGACGAGGGATACGAATATCGATTCCGTGAAGTTACACGATTCATCACGGGATGACAGGATGGTTTGCAGTGCGAGCACTCTGGTTGTGGAGCTACCGCAGGGACGTTTCGCGGGACAACGATGATAGAATCAGTGGCAGAATCAGTCGCCTTTTCTGATGAGTCATTGAGGTCAGGTCCATTCACGATGGGAAAGTGGAATTCCCGAGTGGCATAAGAGTCCAGCCCGGGTGCGGGGGAAATCTCAACAGTCCAGGTTGGCGTTGTGTCCGGTTTTGTAGAGGACGGCTCTGGTTTAGACGCTTCAATCGCTGCGGCAGATGTTGGCTGCGCACTGTTGATCAGAATGGCGGAGACGGTCAGGATGAATGTCAGGATGTTTTTCATGGTCAGTACTTTTGAACTTGGATCGAGAGACGGCAGCGATCGTCTCGTTATTCAACTCTAAAAACGCTGAAATCCATCCTAGGGGGACAAATAGACCATTTACCAACAAAAATCCCGATTCTGCGGCGAAAATGCATAAATTATGGTGTCATTTTGACTCGGGGCCGGTGATCGGCTTGATGGATGGCGGTCCGCAGATTAATCTGCCTATGCGTCGTTTGAACAATACGGCAAGCGATGCTGGGACTTACATTCATATACGTAATGCAGTGGAGAAACACCGTGGCCGCAAAAGCCTGGGGAGGACGATTTCAACAGCAGACTGACGCGCGTGTTGAAGCGTTTACAGAATCGATCAGTTTTGACAGCCGACTGGCGGCGGTGGACATTCAGGGCTCACAGGCACATGCCCGCATGCTGGCCAAAGTCGGTCTGATTACCGATGACGAATGCCGGCAGATTATTGAAACGTTGACGCAGATCGGCGGCGAAATTGAACGGGGCGAGTTTGAGTTTCGCTTTGAGCTTGAAGACATCCACATGCACATTGAGAGTGCGCTGACAGAACGCGTCGGCGATGTAGGCCGTAAGCTGCATACGGCCCGCAGTCGCAATGATCAGGTTTCGACCGATTTGAAACTTTATACCCGTGAAGCGATTCAGCGGATTGACGGCCTGCTCAAAGATCTGCAGGTGGCGTTTGTCGAACGGTGCGAACAGGACAAGGATCTGGTGCTGCCCGGCTTTACGCATTTGCAGAGAGCCCAGCCGGTGAAGGCCGCCCATTACTGGCTCGCGTATTGTGAGAAGTTTGATCGGGATCGTCAGCGTCTGGCGGATTGTCTGAAGCGGGTGAATATCTCTCCTTTGGGAGGCGCGGCACTCGCGGGGACGTCACTGCCGATCGACCGGCACTATTCAGCGGAGTTACTGGGATTTACCGATGTGGCCCGTAACAGTCTGGATATTTCCAGTGACCGGGATTACCTGGCCGAGTTCTGTTTCTGCATGGCTCTGGTGGCGACGCACTTGAGCAACTGGGCGGAAGAATGGATCGCCTGGTTTTCGACCGAGTTCGGGTTCATCAAACTGCCTGATGCGTTTACGACCGGTTCATCGATTATGCCTCAAAAACGGAATCCGGATGTACTGGAGTTGATTCGCGGAAAGTCGGCTCGACCGATTGCGGACGTGCAGCAGATTCTGGTGCTGCTCAAAGGGCTGCCGATGGCGTACAACCGCGATATGCAGGAAGATAAGCTGGCGATGTTTGACTCTTACGATACAGTCGCCGCTTGTCTGGAACTGGCGGCGGCGATGGTCGAAGGGGCCGAACTGCAGCAGGAAACGATTACTGCCAAGCTGGAAGATGGTTTCCTCGATGCGACCGCGTTAATGGAGTACCTGATCAAAAAAGGAACTCCGATGCGAACCGGTCATGGCATTGTCGGCAAGCTGGTGGCGTTGTGCGAATCACGGCCGTGTCGGTTGGTTGATCTCTCGCTGGAAGAGTTACAGCAAGCCTGCCCGCAGATTGAAGATGATATTTATCAGGTACTGGGCGCACGCAACGCGATGGCGGCTTTGTGCAGTTACGGTTCCGGGGGCGAAGCACCGGTGAAAGAGCAATGGCAATACTGGAAAGAAAAGCTTGGCTTATAACATAGAGTTTGCCCGATTCTGGTTCGTCTCATTCGATCTGCTGAAAACTGACATTAAACGTTCATGAGAAATATCAAACTAACGCTGGCCTATGATGGAGCGGAGTATGCCGGTTGGCAGGTGCAGCCGAACGGCCTCTCGGTTCAGGCGTGTGTGGAATCGGCTATCGAAAAGTTGACGCGACAGAAAAGCGGCGTCCTGGTAGCAGGGCGTACCGATGCCGGCGTGCATGCGCTGGGGCAGGTGGCGAATTTTCAAACGACCTCCTCGATTCCCTGTAAGAACATTCAATCGGGCTTACAGCGTTTTCTACCAGACAGCATTTGTGTGAGACAGGCCGAAGAGGTCGCTACGGAATTTCATGCGACTTATTCGGCGGTTCGCAAGCGATATCGCTATGTGATTCATAATACGTCTGTTGGTTATCCATTTCTGAAGCGGTATGTTTGTGAATTCGGCAGGCCTCTGGATGCCGCACAGATGCATGTGGCCGGCCAGTTTTTGCTGGGCAAGCACGATTTCCGCTGCTTTGAATCGCACTTTCCCAATAAAGCGACGAGTGTACGCACTATTCAGGAGTTGACGGTGCAGCGTACGTCAGTCTGGCCGGTGTGGGGCGCGGATGTGCTACAGGCAACGCCAGATGAGAAATCATTGTCTGCGGAATTTATTACGATGGATATCGTCGCAGATGGTTTTTTATACAATATGGTGCGTGCGATTGCCGGGACGTTACTCGAAGTAGGAGTCGGACGCTGGTCGCCTGGATGTGTACAAAAGATTCTGGTGTCCATGGACCGTTCGCAAGCCGGAGCCACCGCAGCCGCTGGTGGGCTGTATCTGGTTCGAGTTGACTATGAGAGCTGATTTTCTCACATTAGGTTTAATCCATTTGGTGCAGAATACCGTTATCAGAATGTCAGTCTGTCGATAGGACTATTGATCGTCACTCAATCCGGAAAGGGAACGATGAGTCAACAACCCCCTCCTTTGCCTCCTCAAGACGCAGATGAGCCTCTTTTCCTCGAAGAATCTTCTTTTGAGGAAGGGGGAGAACGGATCGATGATGACAAGGGGCGTATTTTTCCATGTGAGGGTTGTGGCTCTGATCTGGTCTTTCACATTCAAACGCAAAGTCTGAAATGTGCGCATTGTGGCTTTGAGAAAGCGATCGGCTTTTCGGAAGACGAATCGATCGACGAGCAGGATTTTTATGGGATGCTGGTCCACCTGCAGGAACAGCGCGAACAGCAGCTTGATGCGGGGGAAGAAGAAGAGGGGGAGCAGGAAGTCCGGTGTGAAAGCTGTGGCGCCACTTTGATGTTTGTGGATACGGTGACGAGTTCCGAGTGTCCTTATTGTGCTTCACCCATGCAACTGGAAAACGCACATACATCTGACAAACGCGTTCCCGTAGATGCGGTTTTGCCGTTTCAAATTGAGCAGCAGGTGGCGCGGCAGAATCTGCGCAGTTGGGTGAAATCGTTATGGTTTGCTCCCAACGAGTTTGTGGAAAAAGGGGCCGAGGGAACCTTTCATGGCGTCTACCTGCCGTATTTCACATTTGACAGTATGACCAGCACACAATACCGCGGGCAGCGTGGTGAGTATTATTATGTGACAGTGGGCACGGGAAAGAATCGCCGTCAGGTACGACGGACGCGCTGGTATCCCGCTTCAGGAGAATTTCAACGTTTTTTTGATGATGTGGTTATTCTGGCTTCCAGGGGGTTGCCTCGAAAATTGATTCGGGAGCTGGAACCGTTTCCGATGCAGCTGCTCGTTCCGTTTCGTCACGCATTACTGGCGGGGTTTACTGCCCGGACTTATGATGTGGAACTGGAAGCTGGTTTCGGCTTAGGCCGAGAACGGATCGATTCTGCCTTGTATTCTGATGCCTGCAGTCGAATTGGCGGCGATACCCAACGGATCGATTCGATACAGAGCCAGTACGATGCGATTACTTATAAGCATTTGTTACTGCCTTTGTGGCTGATGACTTATAAGTATAAGGACAAGCTGTACCAGGTGGCCGTAAATGCGGCGACCGGAGAAGTACACGGGGAGCGTCCTTACAGTTGGGTGAAAATCATGTTGGCCTCGCTGGCGGCGGCGGTTGTGGGAATAGGAGGATTTGCGCTCTCACAAAGCTGATTTAGTGCCCATTGTCCCCTGGTAGACGTGAAATCGTAGCGTGGCTGGCTATCTTAACACCTTTTTTCTCCTCAATTTGGATGAGTCTGTAGAAATTAGAAACTGATGCCTCTGAACGGTTGCTGATCAGCCTGCAGGGAGGTAAAAAAACAGAGATAACTTCAATATTTAGCCTTGAGATAGGTTCACTGAGCAAAATTCATTGTTAAGGAGTGATAAAGAGATGAATCATCCGATTCGAGTTGCAGTTACCGGGGCAGCAGGCCAGATTGGTTATGCCATGTTGTTCCGTCTGGCATCCGGGGAAATTTTTGGCCCCGATCAGCCAGTCATTCTTCATCTCGTCGAAGTTCCTCCCGTGCTGTCTGCATTGGACGGAGTGGAGATGGAACTGGAAGATTGTGCCTTCCCAACTTTGGCAGGGGTTGTGAAAGCAGACAGTGATCATCTGGAAGATGCCTTTGCGGATTGTAACTTCGTGATTTGTGTCGGAAGTATTCCTCGAAAAGCAGGCATGGAACGGGGCGATTTGATTCGCATCAACGGTCCGATTTTTACCAGCACCGGCAAAGCCATTGAAGCCGCCGCTGCTGATGATGTGCGGGTGTTGGTAGTCGGGAATCCCTGTAACACAAACTGCCTGATCGCCATGAGCAATGCTCCTAAAGTACCCCGTGATCGCTGGTACGCGATGACACGTCTGGATGAGAATCGTGCGGTATCACAGATTGCGAATAAAGCCGGTCAGCCTGTTTCCGCTGTGAAAAATATGAACATCTGGGGGAATCACTCCGCCACTCAGTTCCCTGATTTTTATCACGCGACGATTCATGGTAGTCCTGTTCCTGAAATCATTGAAGACCACGACTGGTTGCGTGGTGAATTCATTGAAACCGTTCAGAAACGTGGTGCCGCTGTGATTTCAGCCCGCGGTGCTTCCAGTGCCGCTTCCGCTGCGAATGCCGCTCTGGACACCATCAAGAGCATCATCACTCCGACCCCGCTCGGAGAAAGCTTCAGTGCTGCTGTCTGCAGTGATGGCAGCTATGGTGTTGATGAAGGCCTGATCTGCGGTTTCCCTTTGACCAGCGATGGCACAACCTGGAAACTCGTTGAAGGCATTGAACACGATGATTTTGCTCAGGCAAAATTCAATGCAACATTGCAGGAATTGCGTGACGAACGCGATGTCGTTCGCGATCTGCTGCCAGGTTAATTCGGTATCAGATGTAAAGTCTTAGTGAAAGAGTCACGCCTCATCGACGTGGCTCTTTCTATTTATAGCACCCTCTTGTGAAATCTCTCAGAGTCGATTATGCAGCCTGAAGAATTACGATCCATCGATAACGAACATGTCTGGCATCCCTTTACTCAGATGCGGGCTCACCGGGATGAAGGTGTGCCGATTATCGAGTCGGGAGAGGGATTCTTTCTAACCGATGTCGACGGGAATACTTATCTTGATGGTGTCTCTTCGCTGTGGTGCAATGTGCACGGTCATTGTGTCCCGGAAATCGATCAGGCGATTCGAGCGCAGTTGGACAAAGTCGCCCATTCGACTCTGTTGGGGTTGGCGAGTGTGCCCTCCATCGAGCTGGCGGGAGAATTAGTCAAACGCGCGCCGGCTGGATTGACGAAAGTCTTCTATTCTGACAGTGGTTCGACGGCGGTGGAGATCGCGCTGAAGATGGCGTATCAATATCATGCACAGAAGGAGACGCCGGACGCACAACCTCGCACTCTGTTTGCCTGCATGCAGCATGCATATCATGGAGATACGATCGGGTCAGTGAGTGTCGGGGGAATCTCGATCTTTCATCAGATCTTCGGTCAGTTGCTGTTTGAGTCGGTGCAGATTCCCTGTCCGAGTGCTTATCACCGTCCGGACGAGTATACGGAAGCCGGCTTCCTCAAGTTCTGTGAACAGGAGCTGGAACGGCTGATTGTTGAGAATCATCAGCGTCTGGCGGCGTTTGTGATTGAACCGCTGGTACAAGGGGCAGCCGGGATGTTGATGCATCCGCCCGGCTATCTCAAGCGGGTACGTGAATTGACGGCCCGCTATGGGATCCCGCTGATTGCCGATGAAGTTGCTGTGGGACTGGGGCGAACTGGAACCATGTTTGCCTGCGAGCAGGAAGGGGTCACGCCTGATTTTCTCTGTCTGGCGAAGGGAATCACCGGTGGCTATCTGCCTCTGGCTGCGACCTTGAGCACCGACGAAATTTTCTCGGCCTTCGATGCGGAGCCTGATGAATATAAAGCGTTTTACCACGGGCACACTTATACTGGCAATTCGCTGGCCTGTGCCGCGGCGCTGGCGACGTTAGAGCTGTTTGATACACAACAGACGTTAGACAACGTTCAGCAAATCACAGAGGTGTTGTCCCAACGGTTATCCGAACTCAAAGATCATCCCCATGTGGGCGAAGTGCGTCACAAGGGGGCAATGGTGGGAATTGAACTGGTTGCCGACCGGGAGACCAAAACTGCGTTTCCCGCAGACAAGCGAATGGGACATCAGGTCACGTTGGCCGCCCGCAAGCAGGGAGTCATTATCCGTCCGCTGGGAGATGTCGTGGTTCTGATGCCAGCTCCTGGGATGTCTGCTGACTTGATTCATCAACTCTGTGATGTGGTATTTGCGGCCATTGATGAAGCAGTGCGATTGCAGGTCGCATAACCGCAATCAGGACTTCTTTTCATCTGTTTTGTCAGAAGCCGATTGGTCCTGTTGTCCCAGTTGTTTGAGGACATCGTTGATATCGACGGTTTTGATGTCTTTGAGGCTGTCCATGGACATGTCGGGCCGTTCCATTAACCGGGCTGTTTTACTGCGGGAAAACTGTTGATCGTTGATGGTAAATCGCCAGATCATAAACGCCAACGCGACGCTGATCACCAGGAACAGACTGACAACGTATTTGGCGGCGCCGGATGAGGATGCGGTTTCCGTAGCTGCGGGAGGAAACCAGCGGATTTGCCCGGCGATGAGCAGTGGGGCTGTCTGGAGTTTACCGGCGGCAGAAGGGTATCCGTACTTTTTGAAGTAATAACCGGTAATCTGAACGGACGGCATATTTTCCAGGTTCGTGCCTTGCGGAATGCCTTCAGGGATCTTTGTGCAAAGCACGCGCCAGGGATGGGTTCCAGAGTCTTTCGAGAAAAACCAGCCCTCATACAGTTTCTGGATGCCATACGAATTTTCATTCACTGTCAGCGGGGTCAACCTTTTGAGCTGCCCTTTGACTGTGATGAGTTGCCCGCGGTGTTTGGGTGATTCGGTCATGATGACGACGAAAGGGGGAGCAGGATCAGCGGACTGTTCCAAAAAGTTCTGGGGGATAGCGGCTGCTTTCGCGAGCAGATAGTACAGGGCGCCCGCTTCATGTTTGCGGATGCCTAGTGTGCTGTCAGTGACCGGGTTCAGCAGCCGCGGATCGACTCGCACATCATATTCCCCGTTTTCCAGTTGTGAATTCACGGTATCAGGAGGCTTGATTTCCGGTGCGAGCTCGGTTCGGAACTCATCCGGTTTCAATTCCGTTTCCTGTTTGACACTGAAATCAATCTCATCTTGGGAAATATCAGTTTGCTGTGCAGCGGGTTCGTCTTTAGGGCGACCTGTGAGCCAGTACCAGCGGCTGGGTTGAGATGCATAATGCATGGCGATGAAGATCACGCCAATCGCTGCGACGAGACGGAATAGGCGGATCTGGTCGCGGCGGCTGAAATAAGAAGGCGTTGTCGATTGTTTATGAAATCGCATTCACCAACGTCCCTTTATTCTCGTTACCACAATCCGTGTTTCTGGAATTCAGGCGACTGCGATCTTACGAACGCAGTGCCTGTAGCCAATCGTATTATTTTCGCTTAGGTTTGTACATATGAGTGGCTTGGCCGAGAAAGCTTTCGGCCGCTTCCATCAGCGTTTCGGAAAGCGTGGGGTGAGCGTGAATGCTTTCCGCCACATCTCCGGCGACTGCTGCCATCTCCACTGCGAGAACTCCCTCGGCGATGAGCTCCCCAGCGCCAGGACCCACGATGCCGACACCCAGGACGCGCCCTGTTTTCTTGTCGAAGATCATTTTGGTCAGTCCTTCCGTGCGGCCCAATGTTTGTGCCCGACCGGAAGCGGCCCAAGGGAAACGCGTGATTTCGACTTCGAGTCCCTGGTCTTTGGCCTCTTGTTCTGTAACGCCGCACCAGGCGATTTCGGGGTCGGTAAAGACGACCGCTGGTATCGCGATGTTATCGAACTCTGCAGGTTCACCGGCGATCGTTTCGACGGCCACTTTTGCTTCCCGGGTGGCTTTGTGTGCCAGCATCGGTTCGCCGGCGATATCGCCGATGGCAAAAATGTGCGGTTCTGCGGTGCGCTGGTTCGAATCGTGTTTAATGAAGCCGCGTTCGTCGAGTTCCAGCTTGGTGTGTTCCAGACCGAGGCCTTTGTTATTCGGACGACGGCCAATGGAAATCAAAACGCGGTCGAATGTCTGTTTGGGTTCGACTCCTTCACCACTCAAGTCGGCGATGATACCGCTGGTGTCGGGAGTCAGCTTTTCGACTTTGGTCTTCAGGTGGATGGCGGCAAAACTCTCGGTCAGTCGTTTTTGTAACGGGCGAACCAGATCGCGGTCGGCACCCGGCAGTAGACCGTCAGTCATTTCGACCACGGTGACTTCCGATCCCAAAGCGGCGTAGACACTGCCCATTTCGAGGCCGATATAACCGCCGCCGACGACGAGTAGTTTCTTCGGAATGTCTGCCAGTTCCAGGGCGCCAGTCGAATCCATGATGCGCGGGTCATCCAGATCAAACACAGGGGGAACCGCCGGTGAAGAACCGGTGGCAACGATAGCATATTTGAAACCGATGGTTTCGGTCGTGCCATCCTGTTTGCTGACTTCGACAGTCTGGGAATCTTTGAAGCGACCGAAGCCTTTGACGATCTCGACGTTGCGGGCGCCCGCCAGTTGTCCGATGCCGCCGGTCAGCTGGGTGACGACTTTGTTTTTGAATTCGCGCAACTGGTCGATATCGATTTTTGGTTTTTCAAAGGAAACGCCCCATGCGGCCGATTCTTTGGTTTCGTTGATCAGTTTGGCAACGTGCAGCAGGGCTTTCGAGGGGATACAGCCTCGGTTCAGACAGACGCCGCCGGGGGCGACGTCATCGTTGACCATGATCACTTTGAAGCCTTTGTCGGCAGCGTCGAATGCAGCAGGGTAACCGCCGGGACCACCACCGATGACAACAATATCCGTTTCTCTGGTTGCTGATCCAGACATAATATGCATTCACCTTCTGTTTATGTTTTGAGCTTTAATACGATTCGAGTTTCGGTCTTTAGCAGTCAACCAGAAGATTGAATGGGTCAGAGAGTAAACTGGAGAGGCGTACGATAAAGCGGGCTGCGTCAGCACCGTTAATCACCCGATGGTCATAAGAGAGCGACAGTGGCAGCATCAAGCGGGGAACGGGTTGATCATTCACCAGTTGGAATTCGTGCCGCGAGCGGGACATTCCCAGAATGGCAACTTCCGGGTAGTTCACAATCGGTGTGAATGAGGTTCCCCCCAGCCCTCCCAGGTTGGTGATGGTAAAGGTGCCGCCCTGCATGTCACTCATTTCCAGTTTGCGATCACGGGCTTTGATGGCCAGCGTGTTCATTTCCTGGGCAATAGTGATGATGTTTTTCTGGTCGACATCTTTGACTACCGGGACGATCAGTCCATTTTCCGTATCCACGGCGACACCGATGTTGATGAATTTCTTCAATATAATTTCATCGGTCTGTGTGTCGAGGCTGGAGTTAAACACAGGGAATTCATGCAGCGCGATGGCAATGGCTTTCATCGCAAGTGCAGTCATGGTGACTTTAGGACCAGAATAGTTGGGTTTGGAAATGAACAGTT
This sequence comes from uncultured Gimesia sp., assembly GCF_963976445.1. Lineage (GTDB taxonomy): Bacteria > Planctomycetota > Planctomycetia > Planctomycetales > Planctomycetaceae > Gimesia. Next base: position 65,626 of record NZ_CAXBKP010000004.1, read on the forward strand.
TGCGTGCTGTTTCCAGGTCCGTAATATCTGCCAGGTCCTGTTGCGTGACGTGCGGCACAACCTGCCAGGAAAGGCTGAGGTTGTTGGCAGAAACACGCGCGAGTTTTTTCATTTTGGTGCGTTCGACATCGCCAAACTGGCTGAAGTCAGGCAGAGGGGGAACTGCAATGCCACCACCGCCACCAGCAGGGCCACCGCCGGCGATCAGGTTTTTGACATAGTTTTCGACGTTTTCCTGCGTGATGCGACCTCCAGGGCCTGAGCCGCTGACCTGATGCAGGTCGACACCCAGTTTACGGGCCAGTCGCCGCGTGGCAGGTCCGGCGGGAGCAGGAGCTTTGTTAGAAGAGGTAGCAGCAGGAGCCGCGGCCGGTTTGGCTGCTGGTTTGGCGGCCGGAGCGGCAGCCGGGGCAACAGCAGGTGCGGCTGCCGGTTTGGATGCGGCTTCAGGGGCTTTGGTTTCTTCGGCTGCTGGTTCAGCCGGTTTGGCTGCGGGAGCAGATGCTGCCGGGGCGCCATTTGATTCTTCAATCGAAAGCAGAACAGCGCCAATCGCAACGGAGTCGCCTTCTGCAACATTCAATGCGGCGATGGTCCCATTGTAGGGGGATTCGAGTTGGACAACCGCTTTGTCCGTTTCGATGTCCATCAGGACTTGCCCCTCTTCGACGGCATCGCCTACAGCGACCGCGATTTCTCCGACATCCGCCGTTTCGACACCTTCACTTACTTCGGGAAGTTTAAATTCAGTAGCCATAGTTTTGTCGTTCTATCCGTTTAATATTGCTTTAAATATTTTCTTTTCCGTTGCCAGTTATGCGAGACGAGGATTTACTTTATCCGGATCAATTCCGAGTTTTTTGATAATGGCTGGCAGTTTTGTTTTGTCGTACTGACCTTCTTCTGCCAGGGATACCAGTGTTGCGACGACGATGTTTTCGGCGTCAATTTCGAAGTGACGTCGGAGTGATTCGCGTGTCTCACTGCGTCCGAAACCATCGGTTCCGAGAACACAGTAATTTCCAGGAATCGCTTCGCGAATCTGATCGGCTACCAGCTTGATATTATCGCTGGAAGCGATGAATGGTCCCTTGACGCCTTCGAAAGTCGTCTCGAGATAGGATTTCTGAGGTTCCGCATCGGGATGCAGACGATTATGGCGTTCGACATCTTTCACGTTTCTGGCCAACTGGTTGTAGCTGGTCACACTCCAGACGTCGGTGGCGATTTTAAATTTCGCTGCCAGTATCTCCTGAGCGCGGAGGACTTCTCGCAGGATTGGACCGCTACCGAATAGTTGAGGACGCAGGGAAGCGGCCGGTTTTTTCACTTCTTGTGAGCGGAATTTATAGATCCCACTCATGATGCCGTCGACGACATGATCGCCTTCCGGCATGGGCGCCATTTCGTAATTTTCATTGTAGACGGAGATGTAGTAGAAGATCTCTTCGCCTTCCTGATACATCCGACGCATCCCGTCCTGAATAATCACTGCTAATTCATAGGCGTAGGCAGGATCGTATGCCAGGAGTGTGGGGACGGTTGAAGCCATCAGATGGCTGTGTCCGTCTTGATGCTGGAGTCCTTCACCATTAAGTGTGGTGCGTCCCGAAGTTCCGCCGACCAGGAACCCTTTGGTTCGTGAATCAGCGGCGGCCCAGACCAGGTCACCGACGCGCTGGAAACCAAACATCGAGTAGTAGACGTAGAACGGAATCATGTTCACGCCCTGATTGGAGTAAGCCGTTCCGGCAGCGATGAAGGAAGAAATCGCACCGGCTTCGTTGATGCCTTCTTCCAGGATCTGACCATCTTTGGCTTCCCGGTAATACATCAACTGGTCACGGTCGACTGGTTCGTAGAGCTGACCCTGGCTGGCATAAATTCCACATTGTTTGAACAGACCTTCCATACCGAAGGTTCTGGCCTCATCGGGGATGATAGGCACGATGCGTTTGCCGATGACTTTGTCACGGAGCAGGTTGCCCAGCAGGATGCCGAAGGCACCCGTGGTCGATCCGTTTTTGCCGGCCATGCTGTTCATGAATTTCTCAAGCGACTTCAGCGTAGGCGTTTCCAACCGTTCTTCTGTTGGCGTTCTTTTGGGGAGGTATCCGCCGAGTTCTTCCCGTTTTTTCTGCAGGTACTGCATTTCGGGACTGTTTTCATCAGGCTTGTAGAACGGCGTGTTTTTCACATCTTCATCGCGGATGGGAATTCCGAAGCGAGAGCGGAAATCGCGCAGTTCCTCTTCGTTGGCTTTTTTCACGTTATGGGCGACGTTGCGACCTTCGCCGGCTTCGCCGAGTCCGTAACCTTTGATTGTTTTGGCCAGAATGACCGTGGGAGATCCGGTATGATTCACTGCGGCGTTAAAGGCGGCGTAAACTTTTTCTGGATCATGACCACCGCGTCCCATGCGTTTGATTTGATCGTCGGACAGATGTTCTGCCATTTTGGCCAGTTCCGGATTATCGCCGAAGAAATGATCTCGGATGTAGGAACCGGGTTCCACAACATATTTCTGATACTGACCATCGACAACTTCGCCCATCCGTTTCGTAAGGACGCCGTCTTCATCATCAGCCAGCATTTGATCCCAGTCGCTACCCCAGATGACTTTGAGGCAGTTCCAGCCTGCACCACGGAAAGCGGCCTCGAGTTCCTGAATGATCTTGCCGTTTCCACGCACAGGACCGTCTAGACGCTGCAGATTACAGTTAATGACAAAAATCAGGTTGTCCAGATGCTCCCGAGAGGCGAGTGTGATGGCGCCCAGTGTTTCAGGTTCGTCTGTTTCCCCATCGCCGACAAAACACCAGACCTTGGACTTGGATGTATCCATGATTCCACGGTCATGCAGGTAGCGCAGAAAACGGGCGTGGTAAATGGACATGATGGGACCTAGACCCATCGAGACGGTAGGGAACTGCCAGAAGTCTGGCATCAACCAGGGATGCGGGTAAGAAGAAAGTCCGCCGCCCCGAGGCAGTTCCTGCCGGAAACGTTCCAGGTTTTCTTCGGTCAGCCGACCTTCCACAAATGCGCGAGCGTAAACACCTGGTGAAGCGTGACCCTGGAAGTAAACTACATCACCTGAATGGTCTTCGGTTCGTGCATGAAAGAAGTGGTTAAAACCGATTTCCCAGAGCGTCGCCGCTGATGCATAAGTTGAAATATGTCCGCCGATGCCATCGTTATCTTTATTGGCACGAACCACCATCGCCATCGCATTCCAGCGAATAATACTTTTGATTCGCCGTTCAATTTCACGATTGCCTGGAAACGGTGTTTGTTCTTCAAGGGGGATCGTATTGATGTAAGGCGTATTTGCAGTGAAAGGCATCGTCACTCCCTGACGGTAAGCGCGTTCCTGCAAAATTGCTAACACATTTTTTACTCTTTCCTTACCATACCGGATGATCAAATCGTCCAGTGATTCAAACCATTCTTCAAGTTCTGCTGGATCGACTCCAGGCACAGCACCTGTAACTGTTTGTTCTGCCATGGGATAAGGTTCTTTCAACCTGCTTAAGTATTTTCAATGAGCGTAACTCCTCTAAGACGACTCTCCAGAGTCAGCCCGGAAGAAATCACACAGATGAGTGATAAAACTATTCTAGGAATGCATCGTCGTTATGGGAACGATACTGGATCATTTTGAGGTGATCCCACATCTGCTTCAGAGTGAGACACGTCGAAACAGACCTCGATTAAGCAAATGCTAACGGATTTCTGTCTGATTTGCGAGTCATAGCATCAGGTCTAAACTCTTTAATAGACATAGCAAACGTTCGAGGAAGGGGATCACGGTCTAGAGACGGGAAATTTGATGAAAATGTGTACTTTTGGTATCAGTTTTGAGGGGAAAGGGATGAAGGCTCCCTTGTGGTAATAATCGGCTCTTTCCCTATCATTTCGTGAGTAGATTTTGCAGCGACCCAGCCCACCTATGCTCTCTGTTTTTGCTGTTTTTCACATCTGTTTCCCGAGAACCGTTGCTCTATTCATATCATCTCCGGTAATTTAACTCCTTTTCAGAGTGTCGATTATAATTTTATCGCGGAATTTAAACAATATAGCCTGTTAAAATTGTTTTAGAGGCTGGTATTGCATACGATACGCGGGAGAGTATCTGTCTTTCAGATTTCCTTTTCCTGTAAGAACAATCTCTGCGAGTTTTCATTTATGTACAGTGCTGTAACAGATAATCCATCGGACTCCGATTCTTTTTCCGAACTGGGAGCGCGTGCGCTTGTTGCTAATCAGGCAAAGCCGTGTCAGTGCGAGTTGCTTTCGGTCAAAAAAGCGGCCCGGATAAAAAAATATTGTGTTACGCGGGAATTACAGAAGCGCGCAGAGAAGATTCACTCCACAGAAATTGAATATGTCTTCAGTGATGATTTCGATCAGGAAGACGCGTGTGAGCAGATCCTGCAGCCGTTACACAAGCTCTGTCTGGAGTTAAACTCTGGTACAGATGCCGAATCAGAAGGAATGCCCGTTCAGTATGCGCCCTTGTATTCGGTGCCTTTACTGGAAAAAGAGCAGGAAGTGATCCTGTTCAAGGGCATGAATTATCTGAAGTATCGAGCTGCCTTGTTGAGAGACAAAATTGATCTGAAGTCTCCTTGTGTCGGTCTGTTGGATCGGATTGAGCAGAAGCTGAAGGATGCGCATCGATTGCGTAATTACATTATTCAGGCCAATTTGAGGTTGGTGGTCTCCATTGCCAAAGGCCTGACAGATCGGGCGAACACCTTTGAAGATATTGTCAGCGATGGTCAAATGCCGTTGATTCGGGCGGTCGAGATTTTTGACATTGATCGCGGCAACCGCTTCAGTACGTATGGAACGTGGGCGATTCGAAATTTTCTGTTTCGTGCTACGAAAAAAGGGCGGAAATACCGGAAAACATTTGTGAGCGGTGTGGAGTCGGCGGCAGTGGGGTTAAGCGATTTTCGTTCGACTCCCCGTTCGCATGAATCGTATCACCGTTCGATTCAGGATGTACTGAAACAGGTGTTGCACACCCTGGATGAACGCGAACAGCTGATTCTGAAGCGACGTTTTGGGTTGTATCATTCAGATGACCCGGAAAAATTCCGTGAAATCGCGACTGATCTGGGCATCAGCACCGAGCGCGTGCGCCAGCTCACAATTCGGTCGCTGCAGCGAATGCGGGATGTGATTGAAGAGCAAAATCTGGAAATACCGGAAATTCCCGAAATCATTTGAGATCCCTGAAAAGAATCCGTTCTTCCTAATTGGTATCGTCTTCCGGCTGTGGTATAACAAAATCTGGCTTTGAAGCCGTTTTTGTCTGTTTTTGCGTTTTACCATAGTTGAAATATCATGAGTCCCCGTACAGTTCCAGAATCCGATTCCGATGCGGATCTACCCACAGATGATGCGGAATTAATCCGCCTGCAGAAATTTCTTGCTTCGACCGGCCTGGGTTCCCGCCGCCATTGTGAAGAGTACATTGAAACAGGTCGGGTAACCGTCGATGGTGATGCCGTCACCGAATTAGGGGCGAAGATCAATCCGGAGACGCAAGTGATCTGTGTGGACGGCGAGCGGGTTCGTCTTCAGCCACGCCGCTATTATCTGTTGAACAAGCCGACAGGATTTCTCTGCACCAACAATGATCCGGCTGGTCGCAGACGAGTTGTTGATCTGTTTCCGAATGATGGCCAGCGTCTGTTTACCGTCGGGAGACTGGATGAAAACAGCGAAGGCTTAATTCTGGTGACGAACGACGGTGCGATGGCTGAGAGACTGGCGCATCCCCGTTACAAGGTAGCACGGACATATCATGTGCAGGTAGCAGGAAATCCGGCACGGGAAAAGCTCGACGAGTTGCGCAAGGGGGTCCGCTTTAAAGAAGGCCTCTTCCGTATCTCCGGGTTAAAATATTTGAAAAAACAGGGGAAGAGCACATTTCTCGAATTGACGCTGCACGAAGGTCAGAACCGGGAAATTCGCCGGATGATGGCACGAATTGGTCATAAAGTGATTCAACTGATACGCGTGCGATTTGGGCCACTGAATATTGGCAAGCTCAAAGCGGGTGAATACAAGCGATTGTCCGACTGGGAATTGAAAAAATTACGGGAAATGTTGAACGAAAAACATTCGCCCGATATTCGTCACCGTAAAGGGCGAAAAAATGTGTCGCCTGGAAGAGCTCGATTTTCCCGTGGCCCTGCTGTGAAAAAAACATCGGAACGAAAGTTTTCTGATCGCACACCCGCTGATGTCACACCTGCTGACGGAAAGCCCACAGGTAGAAAACCGGCTGCAAGAAAACCGGCTGGAAGAAAACCGACCGGTAAAAAATTCGCTGATAAGAAGCCGACAGGTAAAAAGACCACAGGCAAAAAACCAACGGGAAAAAAAACAACAGGTAGAAAACCAGTGGGAGCCGGCAAGAAAAGTGGTGCAGCGTCTTCAGGGCAGAAGACGACGGGACGCAGGATCATCGGTGATGTTCAAGCGAAGCGAACAAGTCAAGGGAAGCGGAAATGACAGCAGCCTCGGAATTCAGTGATTGTGCCTCGCCGCAATATCTCTCTGCGACTGTAGTAGAACAAGAACAGATGGCACGCGACACTTATCGGTTGCGGCTGGAGTGTCCCCCGATTGCAGATGTGATTTTGCCGGGACAGTTCTTTATGGTCCGAGAGCCGGGGGTGAATGACCCATTGCTGGGACGCCCGTTTGCGCTTTACGATACATTTCTGGATGAGTCGGGAACGCCGGTTGGTTTTGACTTTGGTTACGTGGTGGTTGGCAAACTAACCGCGCGGATGACGCACTGGCAACCGGGAGATCAGGTGGAAATCTGGGGCCCGCTTGGTAACGGGTTCCCCCAGCCGGGAAGTAGCTCTCTGATCATGGTGGCAGGCGGCATTGGTCAAACCCCATTTCTGGCTACAGCCCGTGAGGCACTGAAGCAACGAGAGTACGGGCAACCGCGGCGTGTCCTGAATGCATTCCCGGACAAGGTTAGTTTGCTCTATGGCGCACGTTCCCAAGAATATTTAGCGGGGCTGGATGATTTCCGTCTGGATGGACTGGATGTCGAGGTTGCGACAGATGATGGTTCTTATGGACATCATGGCTATGTGACCGAATTGTTACGGCAACGCATCGAGGGTGCTTCGCCGCCGGGGACCATATTCTGCTGTGGTCCAGAACCGATGATGGAAGCAGTCAGCCAGATGGCGCTCCAGGCGAAGATTCCGTGCTGGCTGTCACTGGAAACACCGATGGCTTGCGGCTTTGGCGCCTGTTTCAGTTGTGTGGCAAAAGTGCGGATCAACGAAGAAGAATGGGATTACCGCCGGACTTGCGTCGAAGGCCCTGTGTTCAACGCGGAAACGCTGGTGTTTTAGTATGGGGAATTTGCTTTAATTGCCTGTAATGCAGGTACTTAAGGTTGACCTCGTATTGACAGTTTTGATTGCGACCCTTTATATATAGTCCTGAGATTATACAGGTCCAAATATGAGCGTGAAGCATGACAAAATCAATCAGGCAGCGCCCCCTTCTTTCGCAGAAGATGCGGAAAGACAGGTGAGGTCCCGAGCGACAGTCGATCTGGATCTGTCTGACAGCGATCTGCATGAACCTCATTCGCTCTCATCCCAACGGCAGTTGATTCCCCCGCGACTGAAAGTACTGTTTGTCAGTGCGCAGAGACCCGTTTGGGTTAGTCTGGCTTTGCGGCTGGATGCCGTTGGATGTACCGAACCTCGTTTAGAATGGGCATCGACTTCAGAAGAAGCACTCACACTCCTCCGTAATGACAGCTTTGATTGTTTGTTGCTGCGGATTGATTCTGAAACCAAAACCAATCAGCTGGAGCTACTCAATGCGATTCGCATGAGTGGCTGCCATGAACCCGTTGTGCTCATGCTGGCATCACCCGATGATCAGGTTGTACTGGCGGCTTGTGAAAATCAGGCTGAGGTTTTAATTTCACCAGCATTGTGGGAGTCTCCGGCGTTACTGGGAGTGATGCAGCGGGCGATGTGGGTTCACGAGTTGCAAGAACAGAATCACCGTTTACAGGTAGACAATCATCGGCGTCTGGTTCGGGAACGGGACGAAGCAGAGCGTTTGTTGAATCAGCAACGCAACATGGTGGAAGAATTGCAGACGCTCGCTGAGCCGAATGAATTCGATGAGTCCGAGCGCGATTTGTTGTTGCGAGGCAGTCAGGTTCAGACAGGTTTACCAGAGTCTTCCGATGAGTGCCTCATTCCTCAAGAAGTTCAGGATTACTATCATGAATTATTGAGAACGTATGTAATTATGGGGTCGGGTAGCCTCAAAGAAGAGATCCTGCAAATCGCGGAATTACTGGCTGCAGTAAATCTAACCCCCCACCACGTTCTGGAATTCCACCTCGAATGTGTTGAGGTCATTGTGCGTGGATTGGGAAATCGCAGTTCGCGGCATGTGATGTCGCGTGCCGACTTACTGGCGCTGGAGATGATGATTCATCTGGGAGAGTGCTATCAGAAAAATTCTGATTAACATTAAGTGTCACTGCTGTAACAGTTTACAGGGAGATGACTTATTTATTCGGCACTAAGAAAAGGTACTATAATTCATGGCTCCGGTGTCGTATAATAGGTCTAAAATTGCTGTGCTTTACGTGAGGATTTCAAACGACGGCTATGATTCTGGTTGCGAGTTATTTTTAACGACTGCAAACTGATCAACAATGGTCGATGTTGAGTGAGAGCATTTCTCGCAGAATCTGATCAGAGAGTTGCCTAACTAAAATCGATCATGCTTGGGAACTTTGAGGATGAGTTCAGAACAAGAAGCCCCTTCATCAGCAGACAACAAAAAGAAGTCCATCTTGCATCCACGGGAGCTTATCAAGGAAGCTGGCAAGTTTTGTCCCCATGCGGGTGTCATCTCGCGTGGTTCCGGCATGTTTCAAGAGCAAGGCAGAGTGCTTTTGCACAGCCGTCTGCGGATGGCGTCTCTGTTACTTGCCTTGGCATCGACGGCGTTTTTACTTCGTGGGTTGTGGCTGGGAGAGTTTAATAAACCGCACGGCCAGGAAATGCTGGTTCTCGATTCTATTCTGACGGGAATTCTGTTTGCCGTTTCTGGTTGGCTCTGGTTCCGGTCCTGCCTGTGTATTGTCCGATTACGGATTTGCGAAGCGATTACTTTTGGTGCCCCGGCGGCGTTCTTTATCTGGTGGCATTTCTGTGAATTGTGTGCCTGCGATCCTGTTTTGCTCGGGAAGGTTGCGTTTGCTTTTCCACTGAGAACAGTCTTCCCCTGGATGATTCTGATTTACACGTACGGATTTTTCATCCCCAATTCCCTGCGGGGAGTGATTTCTGTTGTGAGTCTGATGGTGATCAGCCCGATTGTGGGAGCTGTCATGACCGGGATGCAGGTACCTCAGGTTTCCGAGGTGCTTTATACTGGTGGCTTATCGGAAATGGTGATTTTGCTGTTGATTGCCGGTAGTACGGCCATCTATGGATCGTATCGTGTGGGAAGCCTCAGGCGTGAAGCCTTCGATGCCAAAAGTATCGGCATGTATACGCTGCGCAAGCAGGTCGGCAGCGGCGGTATGGGTGAAGTCTATCTGGGGGAACATCGTCTGCTGAAGCGTCCGTGTGCAATTAAACTGATCCGGCGTGATAAGGTGAATGACAGCAATGTCCTGTTGCGGTTTGAAAGTGAAGTGCAGGCGACCGCCGGTTTGACGCACCCCAATACAATTGAAATCTACGATTATGGTCATACGGAAGAGGGAACCTTTTATTATGTGATGGAGTTTCTGCCAGGACTCAATCTGCAGGAGATCGTCGAGCGTTTTGGGGCGTTGCCTCCGGAACGGGTTGTTTATCTGTTGAAGCAGGTCTGTTCAGCGCTGGCGGAAGCGCACCACAAAGGGTTGATTCACCGCGATATCAAGCCGGGCAATATCTTTTCCGCAGAGCGGGGCGGTCTGTATGATGTTGCCAAGTTGCTGGATTTCGGTCTGGTCAAAGACAACAGCAGTCGTTCGGAGAATCATTCTCTGAATCTGACGATGGAAGGGGCCGTGGTCGGTTCACCGTTGTATACCAGCCCCGAAGTGGTGACTGGCGACGAAAAGCCGGATACGCGTTCCGATATCTATTCGTTAGGAGCGAGCGTCTATTATCTGCTGACGGGCAAGCCTGTCTTTGATGGCGAGAATGCGATCAAGGTTATGTTTGCACACGCCAGCCAGGCTGTAGTACCACCGTCGTCGATTAATCCCCGGATTTCAAAAGAACTGGAAGCGATTATTCTGAAGTGTCTGGAAAAGAAGCCGGAAGATCGTTTTCAGACAATTGAAGAATTAAGTCGTGCTCTGAATCAGTTAGAGATCAAAGCATGGACCCAGGAACAGGCAGCCGAATGGTGGTCCGAGGCGGAATATCTAGTTCCGCAGCATGACTCCTATACCGAAGATGTGTCGGAGGACTCTTTGAAAGCCACGACGATCGTACCTGTGAATGCATAAGCGGCCTGAGAAAAACTGTAGAGAAAAGCGGCCAGAGAAAAGCGGTAGAGAAGATCATTGCGATCTGTTTATCGCTTTTGATATTGCCAGTTCAAGCGGTCTCGGGTGAGAAAGCCGTGCCGGAAAGCACATTCCACACAGTACATGTCATGCCCGTTTGTGACATGAACTTCACCGTGCATTAACAGGTGAAAATGGTCCTGCCCTGGAAATTTGGAAAAGCAGTATTCTTTGGATGACGATGTTTTGACGGCGACGTTAATGTTTTCCACATCATTGCTGGGAACATACAGGCGCGCATCCTGATCGCTGTCAGGAGCATTCTGATTGCGATCAGGATCATGCGTCATGGAAGGCCAATACTATTCTGCCACTTCGGGTACTGTAACCTCTAGCTCCTCGGCAAGTTTCGTTAATGCCGCCCAGTTTCCACTGTCCAGTGAAATGCCTGATTCTTTGCGGGAAGCTGCGGTTTTCTTTTCAGGATCGCCGGGAAGATAGACTTCATTCACGCCCTCTTTTAAAGGAACGTTTCTGACATATTTTTCCAGGTTGGTGATTTCATTCAGCAAATGATTCTGACCACCCATATGTTTCGGGTCGATAACAATCACGAATACACAGTTTCCCTGTGGTGGTGGGGGATCAGGAAAGGCACATTGCCCACCCGAAAGGGCACCGCAGAGCATTTCGACCATGAAGGATAGACCAAAGCCTTTGTAAGCCTGGTCGCCGCCCATGGGAAGGATGGTGCCTGGGGGATCACCGTACAGCTGGTTCGGGTCGGTAGTGGGATTTCCATCCGGATCGAGAATTAAGCCGGGGGGAACCTGTTCGCCAGCAATTTTTTTGATGCGAACTTTTCCTTCTGCGGTGGCAGAGGTTCCGAAATCGAGCACAAAGGGGCCTTCCTCACCGCCGGGCATTCCGATACAGATCGGGTTGGTACCGAGGCGGGGGCGTTTTCCGCCCACCGGTGCCACGCGGGGTGCTGAGCCATGAGTGTTGGCACAAATGATCGATGCCATTCCCTGGGCGGCTGCTATCTCTGCATACTCACCAAGTCTGCCGATGTGTGAGGCGCGTTTCAGTGTTCCGCAAGCAACACCCAGGTTGCCTGCTTTCTCGATCAGTCGTTTCATCAGATCGTGCATCACAGTCTGACCGAATCCCCAGCAGCCATCGCCGGTAATTGCAGCCGGAGTTTCATTCAGGATTTGCAGTGTCTCACCTGCTTTAAGAATGCCTTCTTTTACGCGACCCAGATAGAAGGGGAGACGCATGACGCCATGAGAATCGTGTCCCAGCAGATTCGCATCGACCAGACTATGGGAAACGATGCGGGCTTCTTCTTCGTTTGCCCCTCCGTTGAGCAGGAGAGATTCAGTAAATTTTTGCAGCGATTCAGCAGTGATGACAGGCACTTCAGGGAGTCCTCGATTCAAATGGTTTTGTTGAGCCAAGTGTGAACAAAAGTAAATTTTGCAGCTTTGTTAATTACACATCATACAAACTATTTTATCTTCGGTAAATTTAGGGGATATCACGATTTTCCGTGTTGAACAGAAAAAACACCTCTGCGGCCTGATCGCTGCTGGCACTCGCAGCGCTCAAAGTACAGAAGCTGTTCGGATTAGTTAAAAAAAACATAGCGAAAATGGTTGTATCGAGTCGGTTTGCTGTCTGCCAGCGTGCCTCTTCGTCTGGCGTTCATCAGTCCGATTTCAGGGTTCTATCAGAATTTTAGGAAATAACGCTGGTGAGTACCGAATAAATCGGATCCATAATCTTCTCGAATTTTAACAAAGAGGACGGCGACTCAACTCTTGTGATAGATGTTCGAATGGTTGGACGATACTCGTGAGGTCAACCTGATGATTTCGTGAAGGCCGGATGTGGCTCGACAGAAGGCGTCACTGAAAAACAGGTGAACGAAGATTTTTGCGAGAGGGATAATGAATGAGCATCAGTGTAGAGAAAATCCAGTCACTTGACGAACTCCGTCTATATATTCATAAAACGCTTTGTGAAAAAGAAAACCTGCTCGAAGAGCAGTTTACGATGACAGAAATGGCACTGCAGAGACGCGGAAGAAGCTGTGGGTTGCAGTTTTCGATTAATGGTCCGCGTAGTGTTCGTCTGGGTGCGATCTGGGCCTCTGATTCCAACATGGTCTACTTTTATGACGCACGCGGCGAACGTTACTCCAAGGTGCATCTCCCGAATCGCGTGTTCATTCCGGAAGAGGAATCAGAAGACGCTGCTTAAACGCTTCGGTTAACCCTGCACTCAATTTTTGAGTTTCGTCAGTTGCTGCAGTCTTGCTTTTGCTGGAGCGCTTCCATATTTCTCTGCCACTCTGTAATGCAGGATGGCGATATTGGGAGTCGCGTGCTTTTGTTCTGCTTTCTGGCCTAACTCGTAAAACCGTTCCGCTTTGGTTTGCGCGATCTGCTTTGAAGAGAGTGGTTGGGTTTCCATTACGCCGCTTGAATTGGAATAACGGCTGATGTCAGACGTGTGTGTTTGTCGCAAGAGTAACTGCTGTGTCCAATACTGGTCGCGATTCTGAATTCCACCACTGTTGCGCATTGCGGAAGGAGCCGAGTTCAACAGCATACGGTCCATGGCTTCGAAGTCATGAATATAAACGCTGACGCTGCTGGTCGAACTTTGAAATGCGTGACCATAGTTTGATCCCCGCCGAAAGGGGCCGGTCTGTCTGGAGCGGATGGCGCCGGAACTGTAACCTCCGATGAGTGCACTGCCCCGATCGGGAATACTCACCGTTGTACCTGCTGAGAATTGTTGTACGATAGGTTGTTGGATTCTGAGTGCCTGGGCGTGGGCCTGTTGACCCTGAACGGCAATTCCAATCAAGAGCATGCTGAACCAGATGCGGCTGTCATTCATGATCTGTCCTCCGGCCTCTTGGGAAAGCGTACAGTGTTGCGTCTCTTCATCGTATGGCATGCGCTGCGATCCGGCAACTGGTTTTTTGGAAATCGTCGGTTTCACTGCACTGGAAATAAGAATTCAAACTCGTTGATTGACGAAAAACTGTCTTACACTGATGAAAGGCACTGTTGATGTTTCTATTGAATTCGAAATCCAGATTCCTCATGCTGATACTGGGAATGCTACTCTCTCTGACGAACGCTTACTCCGTCTGGGGGGCAGGTGAGGAATCGGAGCGACCGAATGTGATTCTGATTCTGACCGACGATCAGGGGTATGGCGATGTTGGTTTTCATGGGAATAAGCAGCTCAAGACACCAAACCTTGATCGCATGGCGAAAGACGGCATCGAACTCACTCGGTTTTATTGTAGTCCGGTGTGTGCGCCAACCCGGGCCAGTCTGATGACGGGGCGCTATTTCTATCGCACCGGCGTGGTTCATACTTCGCGTGGCGGCGCGAAGATGCAGGGAAATGAAATTACCCTGGCAGAATTATTAAAACAGGCGGGATACAAAACAGGCATCTTTGGGAAATGGCATCTGGGTGATAATTATCCGATGCGGCCTGAAGATCAGGGGTTCGAGGAAACGTTGATTCATAAGGGTGGTGGCATCGGCCAGAGTCCGGATCAGCCAAACAGTTATTTTGATTCCCGACTGTGGAAGAATGGCAAACGGATTCAGGCAGACGGTTATTGTACTGACGTGTTTTTCCAGGCAGCGATCGAATTTATGGAGCAGCAAAAACAGGAGCAGCAACCGTTCTTTGTTTATTTGCCGACTAACGCGCCGCACACCCCTCTGGAAATTGACCGTTCGTACTGGGAGCCGTATCAGAAAATGGGACTGAATGAAACGACGGCTCGCGTTTATGGAATGGTGCAGAATTTGGATGAGAACGTTGGGAAACTGATGGTCTGGTTGAAAAAACAAGATCTGTTAAACAACACGATTGTGATATTTCTAGGAGATAACGGCCCACAGCAAAAACGATTTACGGATGGTCTGCGAGGCAGAAAGTCCTGGGTTTATGAAGGGGGAATTCGTGTTCCCTTTGTTGCGCAATGGCCAGGACACTTTCAAGGTGGTTCCAAGAGTGATCAAATCGCTGCGCACATTGATCTGTTGCCGACCCTGCTCTCACTGACAAAGACGCCGCGGCCTGCATCTCTGGCGCTGGATGGGATCGATCTTACTGCGCTCCTGTCGAAGAAAAAAACGAAATTACCCGAACGCAGCCTGTTCTTTCAGGTTCACCGGGGGTTGAGGCCACAGCGATATCAAAATACCGCCGTAGTGACACAGCGTTATAAACTGGTTGGCTATCCGGGGACGTTTGGTGATGAAAACCTGATGCAACAGGCCGAGCCGGTTTTGGAATTGTACGATGTATCGATCGATCCGGGTGAAGCAACAAACCTGATGCAGAGTAAACCAGAAACGGCAGTAGCACTCCGCCAGCAATACGAGGACTGGTTTACCGAAGTGCAGAAGACTCGCAACTTCACACCAGGAACCATTATTGTTGATAAAGAAAAAGAAGATCCCAGCGTGCTCTGCCGCTACCAGGATGGCAGCTATTTTCAAGGAGTCTCTCAAGGCTGGATGGTGCAGATCAAGAACGCGGGGTTATATCAGGTTCAGATTCACAGAAACGCGATGCAGAAGCCGGGTAAGCTGTTTGTGAACTGGCGAGGTCAGCAGACTCATGAATATTTACAAGCGAATGAAGTCTCTGCCGAGTTTGAACTGTCGGCCGGCACGGGGATGCTCGATATCTGGTTTCAGGTGGACGGTGAAGATCGCGTTTATCCCGCGAACAACAGTACCCTGGGAGATGTGACTCTGAAGCAGATTAAATAGAGGTGATTGGTTTGCAAAAAAAACGACCTGGAAGAGATTCCAGGTCGTTTGGATGCATGAATGTGATTTGATTTCGAGTTTAATAGAGCCAGTCGATACCGATACTCCAGCTTCCGACACTCCAGGATTCACGTTTCACGTTGATGGAAGGGAATAAACCTCTAGTGGGCATCCCTTGCCAGAGAATACTGTCATAAGGTCGAGCGATTTCTCCAGCGACAATATAAGTATAACCAAACTTGAATTTTGCTTCCTCAAGGATTTTCATACGTTTCAGTACCGGAACTTTGTCGAAGATAGACATTTCCATAAAGATGGATTGTTCAAACAATGGTGAAATGTGGGTGTGTGTCTGGCGGTCGCTGAAGGCATTTGGATTTGGGTTGCCCGCGGTCGGGTCGATTAACGCTTTAGGACGATCAGACGTGGGGTTATTTGGGTCTTCGACGCGGGTGATCATTCCAACGTTGTCACCTTCCAGTTCAATTGTTTCCTGATTGGCCATGATACCCACTTTGGTCTGTCCCCAGATCTTAAATTTGTCACCACCGATGTCATACTGAATACCAAATTCAGGTCCAGCCAGATGGGTATCGACCTTGTTGTTGATATAGGTGGTTGTGGGAATGATTGGAATATCAGTAACGGCATCGGTAGGAGCAATAAAGAATGCGGTGTCAGTACCGCCACCCGCACCTTCATCTTCGACTACACCTGCATTGTCAACAATTCCGTCTTCGTTTTCATCACTACCGGTGGGCAGTGAGAACAGTTTTAAGTCAGGGAGAATACTGGCGGCATTGTTAGCATCGCTATAGAGTAAGCCACTGTCGACACCTACGAATCCGAATCCTTCTCGGACCTTCATATATCTGGCACCTGCCAGAGTCCGAATCTTCAATGCTTTCTTGTCCACAAGCGGAGTTGACATCCAGGTGGCATTAGTACCCCAGGCTTGACTGACAGATTTAATTCTGAAATCCAAGTCATAAGGAACCGTGACTCCATTTACTGTGCCGTCATCAAGAGGGAGACCGGCAAGGTTCATCAATTCGTTTTGCAGAATGGTATTGATTTCTGTCTGGGTAATACCAGGAATTGAAGTAAACGTCCCATTACCTAATGGATCAATAAAGCTCGGAGGGGACAGCAGGATGTCCATGATCGCTTGGTTTGCTGGATTGGGTTTGTGGGTCGAATTCTCAATGGCAGACCATGATGAATTCGCCTGAGAAATCCACCAGCCGGTGAATTCAAATCCGCTATCGTCGTCGTTCATCCATCCCCAACGTAGACGAGTACCAGGTGCATCCAGGCTGGGTACCTTGTTGAAGTGGACTGCATCAAAATAGTTTAAACCTTCGTTTTCACTGAATTGATCAAAGACTTCATCATCGGTTGCATCAATCAGTTGGTCTTCAACCATATCCAGATAGGAGATGGAACTACTATTTCCAAGCAGGGCACCACCAGGATTCTGGTAGCGGGCAAAGAGTGCTTCCGCACTGAAGAAGTACTTTTTGCCAGCGTTGCTGGACTTGTAGGACCATAAGCCGTTATCGCCGACCCGATGTTGTTGAAACATCTTTTCGAAGGGAGATATTCGAGGGAACGCACTCAGTGAAGATTGCGGCCCTGCGTTCATCGGAATTCCAGGCATACCTGGTGCTCCATACCCGCCCGTTGCCGCCTGAAAGAAATCAGGTGGTGGAGGGGCACCCATGGTTTGTGCGTTCTGAAAAACTCCCGGCAGACTTGAGGAATTATAAGATACAGGTTGTATCATTCCAGACTGCGGCATCGAAGGTGGGGAGGGGTATCCCTGCGCATGTACTGTGGAATATGCGTGTGAGATCAGAACGATACTCAATACCGGTGCTAGCCAATTAAGAAGCCGCATCTATACGTCCTTACAAACAGCGGAAACTTTGATAACAATCCGCGCGATCTAATACGGAATTGCGCGGAGTCTGTTGCTGGTTATATCGGACATCGCTTCTGGTAAACTGTAGCGATTATTCGGAAGATGCCGAATTTTCCTGTTTCAATAGATCTAACGGTTGTATTGAGTGTGTGTTTATGTGGTCGTGCGTCTATGTTTTTGGGCGGTGATTTACAAAACTCGCAAACCGTCTCCGCCTGGTTAAAACGATCTACAGGATGTAAGTGACATTATATTAAGTAGATAGGTGATTCTGTTAGAGGCAGTTTTACTTTTTCTGCGTAAAATGCGAGCCAGGCGAGGCTCTCACAGGCGTTAGAACAAAGAAATCAAACGATTTATAGAACCGGGCCGATGCTCCAGGGGCAGAATTCTTCGTCACCGATACCCTGGGCTTCACTTTTGGTTTTCTTACCACTGGCGACTTCAATGACCAGTTCAAAGATTTCCCGTCCGACTTCTTCCACTGAGGTCCCGTTCAAAATGCGGCCGGCGTCCAGATCCATGTCATCTTCCATCCGCTCATACATGGGGGTATTGGTCGAGATTTTGATACTGGGGACCGGTTTACATCCGAAGCAACTGCCTCGGCCTGTGGTGAAAGCGACAACATTGGCGCCACCGGCGACCATTCCAGTGACGGAAGCAGGGTCGTAACCGGGCGTGTCCATAATGACAAAGCCTTTTTCGGTCACTGGTTCAGCAAAGCGATAGACTTCGCGTAAGGCGGTGCTGCCTCCTTTGGCGATGGCACCCAACGATTTTTCATAAATCGTGGTTAAACCTCCACGTTTATTGCCTGGAGAGGGATTGTTGTCGATCACGACACCAAATTTGCCCGTGTATTCTTCCCACCATTTAATGCGTTCGATCAGTTTCTTGCCCACTTCAGGAGTAATCGCACGACGGGTAAGAAGATGTTCGCCGCCATAGATCTCCGAGGTTTCTCCCAGGATCGATGTGGCGCCATGCGCGACGAGTAGATCGCTGGCAATGCCCAGCGCGGGATTGGCGGTCACACCACTGTTTCCATCACTGCCGCCGCATTCGGTGCCCAGAATCAGTTCGGAAACTGGAATTGGCTCACGCTTCACGTCATTCACAATGGGTAAATAGTCTTTTAAAAGTGCAGTGACCTTTTTGACTGTCTTAGCTATCCCCCCCATGTCTTGGATGTTGAGCACCAGTGGTTCCTGGGGCTTGGGTGTGTTGAGATTCTGTAACTGAACCAGCCCTTCGGAATCGGAGAGGAATGAACCTTGCCCCGTCTCACATCCCAGACCCAGAACGACATACGCGCCGATATTGGGATGTTTGGCAAACCCACCTAGTGTTCGCATTAGCTGATGATGGTCTTCCCCATCATACTGCATGGCACAACCACCCTTGTGGACTAGTGGAATGATGCCATCAATATTTGGGTAGTCTGCCAGTGATGTCTTGGCCAATTCCCGGGCAACGTATTTTGATGCCGTCGCCGAACAGTTGACTGTGCTGATGATCGCCAGATAGTTCCGCGTGCCCGCTTTGCCGTTGGGACGGCGGTAACCCATAAAGGTCCGACCTTCAATCGGTTCTGGATCAGCAGGTACATTACTAGAATAGGCGTAATCCAGGCTCAGTTCCCCTGCTTCCAGGTTGTGGCTGTGAATCCAGTCTCCGGGCTGCATGTCGGACGTCGCAAAACCGATGACCTGACCGAACTTACGGATTGGTTCTCCCTTGGCAATCTGCTGAATGGCGACTTTGTGCCCCAGATCGATGTCTTCCCGGGCCGTCACGCTTTCGTTGTCCGAAATGGGACACTCCTGGTTTTCCGCCACCGAGTTACGGGCGATGGCAATATTATCTTCCGGGTGCAGTTTTAACAGCGGCGAAGAGGCAACGGATGACATGGGGAATTGACGTTCTATTAATAAGGGGGCAGAAGGACATCGCGGGGACAGCGGTGATTCAAAACCTGTCAATAAAAGACCGGCAGGTCACAATAACTAGAATATCCCGATTTCTTAGTCCAGAATCAAGGGATCGGACGTTTTGCACCGGTTTTATCTGGTCTGTTTGCTTCGGGTTTCGATACCGGAACCGTTCTACAGAGAAGCAGTTTACTTCTTGCGGTAGAAGCTGGGGCCCTTTTTCCGATAGCCGGGTGGGGGGAGTTGATCCCAGGGGACAACGCCGACGCGCTCTGCCCAGACGCTCCAGACTTCCTCCAGCGACGCGACACGTTTGGGGTGCTGTTTCGCCAGATTGTTTAATTCGCTGCGATCCTGATTCAAGTCGTAGAGTTCCCAGCCCTGTTTGTGCTGTTTGACTAGTTTCCAGTTCCCCTGATGAATTGCTTTGTTGCCTTCGTGTTCCCAGTACAGCGTGCGATCTTCTGTTTTCTCTGGATTACGGAAGGTGGTACGGAGACTTTTGCCTTTAATAGGAATGATCGGCTGGTTTTGTTTGACTGCCGGGTAGTCGGCTTTTGAAACGTCAACGCAGGTCGCCATTAAGTCAATCACGTGACCGGTTTGTTTCGTCCAGCCGCCGGTCTGTTGAATTTGTGCAGGCCAGCGGACAATCAGCGGAGTGGAAATGCCCCCTTCGTGCATCCACATTTTATGGAAGCGGAATGGCGTATTGCTGGCGTTGGCCCAACCGACTTCGGCACAGCGGAACGATTCACGTGTGCCGGTGATGGCGCCGGGGTGATGGCCACGATCAATATATTCGGCACTGGCGCCGTTGTCAGAGAGAAAGAAGACGAGTGTGTTTTCCGTGTCGCCCATTTGCTCGATCTGGGCGAGGACCTGACCGATGCCGCGATCCATACTGGTGACCATGGCGGCGTAAACGGCCATGCGCAGTTCCCATTCTTCCTGTTCCGCTTTGGAAAGTGAGTCCCATGCTTTGGCATCGGGATCGCGGGGAGAGAGGGGACTATTAATCAGACCGAGTTCGGTCATCTTCTGATGGCGTTGTTTTCTGAGTTCATCCCAGCCGGTACGGTAACGGCCTCGATAAGCGGCGATATCAGTGGGCAGGGCATGGAGTGGAAAGTGGGGCGCGGTGTAAGCCAGATAAAGGAAGAAAGGTTTTTCGTTAGTCTGTTGCGCATGATCTTTCAGATAATCGACGGCTCTCTGGCTGAAGGCGTCGGTGATGTAATAATTTTCTTTTGGTGGTTTGATCAGTTGATTGTCTTCATAGAGCGGACGAGGGGCGAAATAGTTGCCGCCTCCTCCGGTGCCATAAGCGCGATGAAAGCCGCGACCGAGGGGCCAGTTTTCGTTGGCTTCGCGCATGCGATAGGTCAGATGCCATTTGCCGACGTGGTAACAGCGGTAGTCGGCTGAGGAAAGAACTTCTGGGATGCTGACGCAGTGCTGATTGAGTTCACCCTGGTAGCCGGGCAGATTGTCATTGCGGTTCATCCAGCCCATACCTGACTGATGCGGGTAGAGGCCCGTCATGAGCGAGGCCCGGGTGGGACAGCAGCGGCCCGCATTATAAAACTGGGAGAACCGCAGACCATCTTTCGCTAACTGGTCGAGATGCGGCGTTTTGATTTCCGAGCCGTAACAGCCCAGATCAGAAAAGCCGAGGTCATCGGCCATGATCAGCACGATGTTGGGACGCTCATTCGGAGCAGCGTCGGCTCTCTTTGCGAAAGGCAGCGTGAGCGTGGCACTGACCAAAAGCAGCAGGATGAACAGTTTGTAGAACAGGTGGCGGCGTGTTGAGTGAACCATGCTGAAGTTTGTTCTCCTGAATTGTAGCGCGAAGAATCGGGAACAGTCTGTCTATTGTCGTGGGGAATTGTAGTGGCGTCAACTTTCGGTGATAAAGCCCCGTCGGTTTTTGCCGAGTTTCATCCCTGTGAGCCACTCCTGGTAGTGGCCAGAAATGACGGGCACCTGGAGATCTACGATACTCGCACCTGGAATATCGTTCTGGATGAACCTCTGCCACGGGGAGAACTGGTCGATCTGGTTTTCAGTAGGTCAGGCGATTCTCTGGCTGTGGGAGTGAAGACGAAAGGAACGCGGCGCTGGTTCGAGTTTTCGAGCAGGCCGAGTGACTAGAACAGACAGGTTAGTCATCTGACGCAGGTGCAGGATAGATGCGTTTCCAGTCGCGCTGCATGTCGATCACGGTCCAGCCTTTTTCTTGTCCTTCATCTAATGCTTTATCGAGCCGTCCGATGTGTGAGTTTCGATCGTAGGCGTATTCCCGTTGGGCGTCGGTGTGATGGACAATCACTTGGAGGGTATTTTCTCTGCGGTCGGTCCATTGCAGCATTGGAAGATCGCCGTCGGAGTTGCCGAACGCGATGACCGGCGCGCGGCCGATAAAACGATGAATGCCAACCGGTTTGCCCTCTTTGTCGTCTATGAAGTCGATCTCTGCCAGTCGGACAATTACGGGCTTGCCGTCACGCTCTTCGAATTTCACTTTGATACTGCTGCCGATGACCTGTTCGGGGGGAATACCATAAACGTCTTCCGCCCAGACCCGCAAGAAGTCGACGCCTCCGCCGGAGACGATATAGGTTTTGAAGCCGTTGGCGCGCAAGAAGTTCATCACTTCCAACATCGGCTGATAGACTAACTTTGTGTAGGGGACTTTTTTCTCAGGGTGCCGGGCGGTTTTGATCCAATTGCGAACGGTGTCTGCGAATTCGTCGGTCGTCATCCCGCTGTGAGTGACCGCCATGATTTTGAGTAATCCGGCTTTTCCGGAAGCAGCGATGGTTTGGTAATCATTTTCCAGGACTGCTTTGAACGGTTGCTCGGTTTTCCATTCCGGATGCTGATCTGCCAGCGCTTTGACCCGATCGAGGGCAAACAGCAACTGAAAGTAAGCGGGTTGCTCAGACCAGAGTGTGCCGTCGTTGTCAAAGACCGCGATCCGCTCTTTCGGCAGCACGTATAGCGGGCAGCCATCATTGGTGGCGCACTTGACATAGTTGATGATCGCATCTTTCGCGGGACCGGCATTCCAGGACGGAAGTGGATCGGCGGCGGAAGTTACATTGATCGAAAACAGAATGAATAATACGAGCGTGTATCTCATGAAACTTTCTCGGAAACGAATTTACTGTGTTGTCAGAGATTTAAAAGAACGACTGGCTTCGATAACGTAAGCCAGTCGTTGTTGTTCGTAACGAAGCGTTTAGACTACCGCCCGCTGGCGGCGTTTTCGATCGTCTTTTTGATTTTTTCCAGATTAAAGGAACCGGGGCTCTGGCTGGGAGGATATTCCTGCATTGATTTCAGGAAATTCGCCGCAATTTGCTGCATCGGCACGATGACGTACACTCGATCGATGAACCAGTCGTTGTATGTTGTCGCATTGTGTTGTGCTTTTTCAAAGGGGTCGCGGCGGAGGTGGAACAACAGTGGTACGCGCAACTCAATAAAAGGCTCGCGCCAAACTTCGAATGCCATACCCCGGTTTTCCAGGAAGACAGCTTTCCAGTCTCCCGCCCGGATGGCAACGATCTGACCGTCGTCGTTCACGTACATGAATTTTTTGCGCGGCGGCTCTTTCGTTTTTCCAGCGAGATAATCCAGTTGATTATGGCCATCGATATAGTTGCGATACTTCCGGCCGTTGAGCTCGACTCCTTTTTTCAGTTTGTCTTTAATTGTGGTGTCGCCGGCGGCGGCAGCGAATGTCGGCAGCCAGTCTTCGTGTGACACAATCCCATTTAGTGTTTTGCCAGCGGGGAAATGTTTGGGCCAGCGTACAAACGCTGGGACACGATAAGCGCCTTCCCAGTTGGAATTCTTTTCGTTACGGAACGGTGTCGTTGCAGCATCGGGCCAGGTGTTGAAGTGCGGGCCGTTATCGGTGGAGTAAAGCACGATCGTGTTGTCGGCGATCCCCAGTTCATCCAGTAATTTCAGGAGTTCACCGACGTGCAAGTCGTGCTCGACCATACCGTCATGATATACATCGCCGCTGGTGCCACTCAGCCCGCGATGTTCTTTTTTTAAATGAGTCCGAAAGTGCATCCGAGTTCCGTTCCACCAGCAGAAGAAGGGCTCGCCAGCTGCGTTCTGTTCTTTGATGAACTTTTTGGCAGCGGCGACCGTTTCGTCATCAATGGTTTCCATGCGTTTTTTCGTAAGCGGACCGGTGTCTTGAACTTGCTGTGTGCCATCTTCCTTTGCCCAGGAATGGATCACCCCGCGTGGGCCATACTGTTCTTTGAATGTTTTTCCATTCGGTAACACCATGTCGCCGGGATAGTCTTCATGCTCGGGTTCTTCTTCCGCATTCAAGTGATAGAGGTTGCCCAGGAACTCATCGAAGCCATGGGCAGTCGGCAGATGTTCGTCGCGGTCTCCCTGATGGTTTTTCCCAAACTGACCCGTGGCATAACCGTTGCTCTTCAGAATGGTCGCCATCGTGACGTCGGTTTTCTGCCAACCTTCTTTGGCGCCGGGCAAGCCAACTTTCGTCATTCCGGTGCGTACAGGAACGTTACCTCCAATAAACGCGGCACGTCCTGCGGTACAGCTTTGCTGGCCGTAGTAGTCGGTAAAGGAAACTCCTTCGCGGGCGATCCGGTCAATATTGGGAGTTTGATAGCCCATCATGCCACGATTATTGTGGCTGATATTCCAGGTGCCGATATCATCGCCCCAGATGACGAGAATATTAGGTTTCTGCTCTTCGGCGGAAGACAAAGTCGGTAAATGGAGTAGTGTGACGAACACGATCCAGAGAGATCGCTTGAGCGTGCAGAATTTCATGTGAGGTTCCTCATATACCGAGTGTTTTGGACGAACAGGACGCCTGAAGTATCTGAATTCAGAAAAGAAAACTGTTCCAAAGACTTTTTAGCCAGAGATGTATAAATTGAAAGTAGTGAAAATAAAAATAAATGAATTGCGCTGCACTCTTGTTATGAACTCTAACCGATGGCCTTTGCGATTTCCAAAGAATAATGGGTGAAGATTGAATTCTTCTTGATATGGAAGCTTGGGAAATTCTTAACGATGCTTCCATAATGCAATATCTATTTATCTCATATTGGCATTGATGAAATTCTGGAATGAACCTGATAGCAGTGATTGCTGATGAATCTTTCGCTTGCTATAAACTCGACAGGACGTCAGAGCTGAATAGAGATGTGATCATTAAAAAAGAAGTCTTATGAGGATCAGGTCTCGTGTTTTTAAGGCAAACGTAAAGATGACATTTGACGCGCAACCCACGCTTACCGGTGACCTGCTTCAGCTCCGTCCGCTGCAGATAGAAGATTATAACGATCTGTATGCCGTCGCGTCTGATCCGTTGATCTGGGAACAGCATCCGGCATCTGATCGGTACGAAGCGACTGTGTTTCAGAAATTCTTTCAGGATGCCCTGGATTCGGGTGGCGCGTTGATTGCCGTTGATAACAATACGAACGGTGTGATTGGCTCTTCACGTTACCACGGCTATAACGAGGCTGCTTCTGAGGTTGAGATCGGCTGGACTTTTCTGGCCCGTTCACACTGGGGTGGTCTGTATAACGGCGAGATGAAACGGTTGATGCTGCAGCATGCGTTTCGCTATGTTGATTCAGTCGTATTTCTGATCGGCCCTGAAAATTGGCGTTCACAACGAGCCGTTGAAAAGATCGGCGGCGTCCATGATGGCAGCCGAAAAGATCCGTCGGGAATGGAAAGCTGGCTGTACCGGATTCGTGCCGCGAATTTTCCTCGGTAAGCCATAAGGATGAGCGGGTACGATTCGTATCAGGTACTTTCGTGGTAAGGCTAGTCTCTTATCCTCTACAGACCTACTTCCGTTTAAAACGCAGGAAGTAGTTTTCCTGAAAAGCGGGGATCTTTACTTCTTCCACAAATTCGAAGCCGGCCTCTTCCACCTCTTTCCGAAAGACTTCTTTCCCCGCACGGACATGACCGAGCGTCCATTCGCGGGATGTGCCGGGGATGCGTTCGAAATCGATCAAGATCAACTGGCCTTCCGGAACCATTGCTTTGTGAATCGAAGCCAGTGATGCGGCCGGGTATTCGAAATGGTGATAAACATCACAAATGAAGGCGGCATCGATGGAACCGGGAGGAAGACGGATGTCGTTCTGGCCGCAGAGGACCGGCGTAACATTGGTCAGATTCAGGATGTCTGCCATTTTTTCATAACGTTCCACAAACTTGGGGACAATATCCAGCGAATACACCCAGCCTTTTTTGCCGACCGCCATCGAAAATGGTTCGAGAAACAGACCTGTTCCCGCGCCGATGTCAGCGATGCGGTCACCAGGAGCAAGTTTCAGCTGCTTGACGATCTGGTTTCGGCCGCGAAAGACTTCGCGACTTTCGACTTCGAACCGCTTAATCCATTCATCCACATCCAGCTTGGGATCGAGAAATTTCTGATTGATTCCCGGCTTCACACTTTTAAGGGGCGCAGCAGGAGCGGCTTCCTGCCCCAAAACAGGGGAGACGTGCAATGCAATGGCAGTCATCAGGGCAAACAACAGAATTCGCATCGGAATTTCCTCAAATATTAAGTCGAGAAGCAGGGAGATCGAGTCGTCTTTTTCAATTTGTTTTAAACGTAATTGATCTGAGATGGTCTGTCAATTCAACCCCGGCATGTCATTAGTAGAAACCTTTTTCGTGGAAAAACTTTTCAATTCTGTAATGCAGTCGATATCATGAACTCTGACAGTTTGTCTGAAACCAAGTCGTGTTTACCTTATATAAGAGAGAGTCTGCAAAATGGATCGTAAGCCAGCTTCACAATTCGACCAGGAAGTTTTGGATCTGTATGACGACTATGCTCACGGGCGACTGAATCGGCGGGATTATATGAAACGTCTCGGTGCGTTTGCTGTGGGAGGACTTACAGTGGAATCGCTGCTGTCCAGTCTCGCTCCTAATTATGCCTGGGCGGAACAGGTCAAAGCCGATGATCCCCGGATTAAAACCGAGAGAGTGACCTACAACTCACCCGACGGTGCCGGCAAGATGCAGGGGCTGCTGGCTTATCCTGCTAAGGGGAATAAGTTTCCGGCCGTCCTGGTCATTCACGAAAATCGAGGATTGAATCCCTACATTGAAGACGTCACACGGCGGCTGGCTACGGAAGGGTTTCTGGCGCTGGCTCCTGATGCCTTGACTCCTTTGGGAGGTTATCCCGGGAATGATGATGACGGTCGCGTGATGCAGCGAAAACGGGATCGTGAGAAAATGATGCAGGACTTCATTGCCGGGGCGAAATGGCTCAAAACGAATGAACGATCAACGGGGAAAGTAGGAGTGGTTGGATTCTGTTTTGGTGGCGGTATGGTGTATCAACTCGCACTGCAGATTCCCGATGTGATCGATGCGGGGGTTCCGTACTACGGTCGCCAGCCGACTCTGTCAGAAATACCGAAGCTGAAAGCGCCATTACAGATTCACAATGCGTCGCTCGATAAACGCATCATGGCCGGCGCCCCTCAGTTGGAACAGGCGTTGAAGAAGAACAATAAACCCTTCGAGGCTTACGTATACGAAGGCGCCAATCACGGCTTCCACAACGACACGACTCCCCGTTACGACGATCCCTCTGCCAAACTGGCCTGGAAACGAACGATCGCGTTTTTCAAAAAGCAGCTTGCTGATCAGGATTAAGCCAGCATACAAAATCGAGGTCTACCCCACTTTAGTTATAATCACCCGCCCCACGACTGGA
This sequence comes from uncultured Gimesia sp., assembly GCF_963976445.1. Lineage (GTDB taxonomy): Bacteria > Planctomycetota > Planctomycetia > Planctomycetales > Planctomycetaceae > Gimesia. Next base: position 92,618 of record NZ_CAXBKP010000004.1, read on the forward strand.
AAAAGAGTCGCTGCCCCCTTATGTTTTGGTGAAGCGAAGATTAAATATTTGACCAAAGATTGCGTATTGAAGATGAGAAACCACATCATAGATTCGGTAGTATTGCTTATCGTACTTTCAGGAATGGTCGCGGGAACTTTCCTTCCTGGTGATCTCACTTTCTATTTTTGTACTATTGTTGTTTGGTCTTTTTTAGGCTTGCGAATCGCTTTTCGTTTACAAAATAAATTCGATTACTCCACCTGCCTACAGTATTCGATGATGTTCGGTTTGTTGGGGGCTTTTATAGCACAGGCGGTGCACCCAGTTATTTCTGGTGGCAATTGGTTAGATAGCTATCCATTCTTTATAATGATCTTTGCAGCGTTTCTCGGGTTCGGACTTGGTTTGTTTTTTAAAAAAAAATATCCACCTAAAACATTTGAAAAAATTGCTCTCGCAGCTGGCATTTTTGCAACAGTAATTACATTTATCGTGATCTTCTCCCGTTGATTCCATTAGTCGTATGTATAAAAGCGATTTTTAGTTTCAGTGTTCAAAAGTGGGGATTTCTTGTTTTCATTGATTTCTCCCTACTTTTTAGGGCACGGTTCGACAATGATGCCCGATGTGCCAGCAACCGCGACCGGCATAAGAGGGTGGTTTTTAAGGGGGTAGTGGCTGTGTTGAAAAAGGTCAAGAAGTAAAGCGAGATTTGATTCCACGTCTGATTGTTTTTCATCATCGAGTTCAGGGTCGTGAGAAACTTTCTCATGCAGGCTCTGATGGCCAGCTTCTTCGGTATGCCGCTTTCCGATAAAGAGAGATAAAATGCTTTGATGCGACTGTTCCAGCGGGTTGCCACTAAGGTCGCTATGTAAAGCATGCGTCGTATATGACTTCTGCCGGCATATGTTCCTCTCTGCCCTTTAGACTTGCCGCTGTCTTGAACCAGAGGAGCCAAGCCGACGAGTTTGGCGATCTACAACCGATTCCGTTTTCCTGACCTTTTTTTAAGATCCTGTCAGGTGAGTAGCTCGTGAATAATGCGGGCTTCGGGAACGACTGTATGCGGGCGATTGAGTGTGTCGTATAGCATGTGATCGTGGCTGACACCCAGTAATTGATAGATGGTCGCGACGATATCGCCGGGAGTGACCGGACTGTGGGTGGGCACCGCACCCGAGCGGTCACTCGCGCCGTAAACCAGACCGGCTTTGGCACCACCGCCGAGCAGCATGATCGAATAACAGGAATTCCAGTGGTCGCGTCCGGCGTTGTTATTGATTTTCGGGGAGCGACCAAAATCGCCCAGTACGGCGACCAGAGTTCGCTCCAATAGGCCACGTTGGGCAAGATCATCAATCAAACTGCTGCAGGCGGCATCAAATTGGGGCAGTAAATTGGTTTTCAGCTTCTTGAAATTCTGGCCGTGCGTGTCCCATGTTGCGTTGGCATCGGGGGCCCAGGACATGGTTACCATCCGCGTCTTCGCTTCGATCAACCGACGCGCCAACAACACGCTTTGTCCGTAGATGTTTCTCCCATAGCTGTCTCGCACACTCGCTGGTTCTTCATCTAGCTTGAAAGCACGCTGTGCCCGATTGGACGTTAAGAGATCAAATGCCTGGCTCTGGAAATCGTCCATCGAGCCTAATGACCGATTGGTCTCTGCCCCTAAACCTCGATCGAGCGACGCTAGCAAACTGCGGCGTGCATGCATTCGATCTAATGGCAGTCCGTCTGGCAACGCCAGATTGCGAACGTGAAAGTTAGGCGTGTTCGGATCGTCAAGAACCCAAAACGGATCGTAGGTCGCGCCCATGAACCCAGCCAGAAAACCGGGTTGCAGCGGACCGCCGGCACCCTCTTTGGTTTTATAGGGAAGTGTAATATAAGGGAGCGAACCGGAGGGCGTAGGTCGCAGCTTTGCGAGCACGGAACCCGGTGAAGGATGGTCATCTGGTTTGGCGCCGCCTCCCTGTTCGCCGCGATCATGTCCTGTGAGTGCCGCGTAGACAGCTGCAGCGTGTGAATTATTCACACTATGATTCATGGACCGTATCAACGTTGCGCGGTGCATCTGTTGGGCCATCCGCGGCAGATGTTCGCAGACACTCACTCCCTTGAGCGACGAGGCGATGGGGGTGAACTCCCCGCGAATCTCGACTGGGCTCCCGGGTTTCATGTCCCACATATCAAGATGACTGGGGCCACCATTCAGAAACAGGATGATACAGGCATCTGCTTTCGGCGCCAGACCACTGATCACATTCTCTGCGCTCAAGGCGCGTGACGCCAGCAGTTGAGGCAGTGAAATTCCGACTGATCCCAAGCCACCAACGCGCAGTAACTCCCGGCGCGAGAATCGACTCTCAGACGAACTCTCATTCATTATCGATCTCCTGCTCATCGAATGTCTCGAATAGAACAACTGTGAATATATCTTAACATTACCAGCATCTCAGAGGCGAGTCGAAAAACGAACTTTCCTCTGCGGTTCATGGTAATGAACGGTAACTATCTAAAAACGACTCTCTGTATTTTGAATAATCAACTGCAATTACCCAATGGCAGTAAACAGCCAGGCTGATTGTCTGGCAACATCGTCTTACTGATTCTCATTGATCCATTTCGATCTTGAACTCGAAAACATTTTTCTGATTCGGGCTAACCTTCGTTGTCAGTTTTGTTTTTGCGTTGTATTGCGCGGGTATGAACTGCTCGTCCATTGGTTTCCCGTCAGGTCCTAATTCGTTTGAGGGGCGGCTGGCAGTAATACTCACGCGTTTTTCGCCGGCAGAGGCTTTAATCAAAAAATGTCCGGCTTGAATCTGCTCGCCGTAGACGCCTCCTTTTCCATCGGCGGGCTCCAGTGTGATGGACCCATTCGTGAGAGGTTTTCCATTCACGAAAACCTCTCCTGTGACATCGTAGAGAACAGGGGCGTCTTTGTTATCAGAATTCGAACATCCCGACGAGAGGCACGCCACTCCGATGAGTACAAGGCAGATACGCAAGAAGTCCATCATCCAGTCCTTAAACGAAAATAGGCTCAACAAAGCAAGATACTGATCGCAGACGCTTCACTGGCAATGCGCGGTCGAAGGTATCGTTCAACCATCGTGTCTGTTAGAAGTCGCTGATCACTTCGCCTCCGCCAATTGTACCGAGATTCTGGAAGAGACTGGTGTCGATATTGCTGGAAACAAATCGAACGGCACCATCTGCGAGCGACACGTGCACGCCTCCTGTATGCCGACTACGCGGAATCACAATGGTATAATCATTGGAACAACTGGCTATAGGCGCATGGGGTGTGGTTCTGCCGCCCCAGCTCATGACATCGCCCGCAGGAGAGTTGGGAGGACGTGCGGTGACGATCAATGATCCCATGTGGACGTAGTTCCAATACAGACCACGCATGTCGCGTGAGCCGCAGCCAGAACCGACGGTCCCGTCCGTATCATTCACCAGATTGATTTCACTTGCCATGATCGTACTTGAAGTGCCATCAGTCACGTCGCGCATCCGGACCTTCGAACGTGTGTAAAACATTCCCGTCGGTTTCTTACCATTCACGTCTGTGATGGTTCCTCTCAGTCCCCAGGCAAACCCGCCGCCACTCAGCAAATAGTTACCCGCGAAACCATTGGTCGTGATCTTTCCTGCTTCAGGATCCGAGGGACACATAAATGCAGAGACAGGCGTGGTACGTAAGGAAAAAAACAGGTTTGCCGTTCCCGCTGACTGTTCCGAAGCCCAGGTGTTGTACAAAGGAGCTTGATCGATGAAAGGCAAAACCAAGGCGAACCAACCACCGCGGGCCGATGCTCCCAGGCTCCCATCTTCGGGCCAGTTCGCGATTGTGTTCATCATGCCGGGGGGAAAGACACGATGCGTTTCATGGTAGTTATGCAGTGCCAGTCCCAATTGTTTCAGGTTGTTCTTACACGTACTTCGTCGCGCTGCTTCGCGTGCTTGCTGCACCGCGGGGAGTAGCAGCGCAATTAAGATTGCAATAATGGCAATCACGACCAGTAACTCAATGAGTGTAAAACCATGTTTGGATGAGCGATTCCATTTCACGTCTCTTCCCCTTTAAAAATAGTGGAATAGGGCAGTATTAATATAAAATGTATCTTGATTGTCGATTATGGTTTTGAACCGTCGCCTGTTTCAAAATGGGCCAGCAGGTCACTCACCGCTGACTGGATATGAATCTGCATCGCGTTCTCTGCGGCACGGGCGTCGCCGTGCTCGATCGCCTTCAAGACGACGGCATGCTGTTGAAATGCGCGATCGAAGCCAACCTGAGTCATTGTGGCGCGACGACTGTCACGTCCTAAGTCGGCGATGGAATCGAGCATGATGCCGAAAATTTCATTTCCTGAAATCCGGGCCAGTTCACTATGAAAGGCGATGTCGGCTTCCATAGCCTCTTCGAGCGAAGATGCTTTTTCCAAAGTGCTTTGAATCGCGTGCAAGCGGGCAATGCCTTCTTCATTCGCGCGCACTGCAGCCCGCTCCGCAATCTTCGGTTCCAATACCATACGTACGTCCAATGTTTGACGTAGGCGTTCGGTATCATCAGGTAACAATAGTTTTGCCGCCGCACTTAAAGGGGCATAAAGCCGATTGACAACGCGGATTCCCAAACCCTGGCGGATTTCAACGAGCCCCTGGAACTCCAGCAGTTTCGTCGCTTCTCGAACGACCGGTCGACTGACGCCAAACTTAGTAGCCAGTTGGCGTTCCGATGGCAGTACCCCTCCCGTAAAGGTGAAACCGCTGCGTATGCTTTTCGCAAGTTGGTCTGAGACTTTCTCGACCAGGGTATGACGTTTTACTTCTTCCAGTTCCATGATTGAAGTCCACCTTAAATTGGTCTTACCAGTTGATTGGTAAGACCACCTTACCAATCGGTCTCTGGTCTGTCAAACATTTTACCTGACATTATGTGAATCACTGGCTTTCTATGTGATTTGGTGGGCAAAGTGTCAGCAAAGCTGGCCTGGGAACGGACCATCGCGTTCTTTAGAAAACAACTGCAGGGCTTAGATTAATCGAACAATCAGAAGTCGAAACGGGGTCTCATACTTATACCTGTATTTGAACTTGAGGAATTGCCCCATGGCTCGAAGACTTCGATCGCGGAAAACTGTTTGTATTGCTGCCATTCTGCTTTTTACCGGTATTGTTTTTTGCGGATACAGGCAACGCCAGTTGTCTCCGCTGGAAGCGCGACTCGTTGGTGAGTGGGCACATGATGTCAGGGGGATTAATCGCATTTTTCATTCCGACCACCGTTTTTCAACAGCGACTGGGGACTTCAAAGGGACATGGTTCATCGATGACCACAGACTGACAATTGAGTACTGGGAACCGCTTCGTTTTCAAGGCGTTTCTAGCGTTGGTAGTTTTCTTGGCCAACTACGCAGAATTGATAAGACGGACTCGGTCACGTGGGAAATCGAATTCAGTGAGGATGGTCAAACAAAAACGCTGATCTTTCCCGAGAAACACTCACATCATCCGGGGAAAAAATGGGAATGGATGCGTTGGACCAACAAGTAGTCATCGGATTTGTGTGACCACGGGAAAAGACGTAAAAAAGGGGGCGTGTTTCTGTCGACTGGTGAAGCAGTCAAAAAGAGCGTATAGTCATCTATTCTACTGACGGTATTTGACTTGTGTAAACTTTTAGAAAATTCAAAGACGATTTGCCATGAAGAAACAACTAGTCCACGCGCTCGCCTCTCTGTTTCTGATGCTACCAACGTGCCTTTTCGCCCAGCAACCAGACAACCGGGAAGTGACCCGCGCCGACATTGTTGTGTATGGCGCGACGCCCGGCGGTTTTTGTGCTGCGATTGCCGCGGCGAGAGAAGGTGCCTCAGTCATTCTGCTCGAACCGACCGATCATGTCGGCGGACTGAATACCGGGGGACTGAGCTTCAGTGATTCCAATCAAACCGTTCGCAGTACGATGATGGGATTGTTCGACGAATGGCACCGACGCATCGAGAAAGACTATGCGGATCGGGGAGTGAAGCTGCCTTATCAAGTTCGTGTGAAGGACCAGTCAAAGTGGACCTACGAGCCGCATGTGGCAATGCGAGTGACTCGGGAAATGTTGCAGGAAGCGAAAGTCAAGGTGCTGACGAAATGTTACCTGCAGTCGGTTAAGAAAGAAGGCACGCGGATTACAGAACTGGTCACCAGCGATGGTACATTCTCTGCGAAGGTATTTATCGATGCGACGTATGAAGGTGACCTGATGGCGGCGGCGGGAGTCAGCTGGGTGATTGGCAGAGAAGGGAAGGCCGAATATGGTGAGTCGCTGGCAGGAAAACGTTACCCCAAGAAAACAATGGGCATTGATGGTTTCGACGATGACGGCAAGCCACTGCCTTTTATTACAACCACCGATGCCGGCCCGGAAGAGGACGGTGATTCCAACGTGATGGTCTACAGCTTTCGACTCTGTCTGACCGAAGATCCTGAGAACCGCGTGCCCTTTCCCCAGCCCGCGAACTATGATCCTGCCCGTTTCGAAGTGGTGCGACGCTATGTGAAAGCCGGAGGCCGTGTGGGTTGGGATCTCTATCCGCTGCCTGGCGGGAAGCTTGATGGCAATAATTCCATCGGCGGGCAATTCTCGCTGGGTCTGGTTGGTGCCTGCAATGGTTGGAGCGAAGCCGACGCAGCAGGGCGAGCTGCGATCTGGGAAGCACACAAGCAATACACGCTGGAATTTTACCACTTCCTCACGACAGACCCGGCTGTGCCCGAAACAATCCGAAACAAGTATGCCCGGCTGGGACTGTGTCAGGACGAGTTTCCTGAATACGGACACTTTTCACCTGCACTGTATGTTCGCGAGGGAAGACGGATGCGGGGCATGTATGTGCTTAGTCAGAAGGATATTCTCGATCATCCAAAAAAGAACGATCCGATTGTGATCTCTTCCTTTCCGATTGATTCCCATGATTGCCAGCGTGTTGCGTTAAAAGGGGGAAGCGTCATTAATGAAGGGACAATCTTTCCCGTGAGGAGATCCAATCCCAAGCAAGGTTATGCTTATCACATTCCGTATCGCTCGATTCTGCCTCGCCCTGACGAATGTACCAACTTACTTGTTCCGGTCGCGCTGTCTTGCACACACGTTGGGATTTCTTCCATCCGGGTAGAGCCGACCTGGATGATTCTCGGCCAGAGTGCCGGCATCGCAGCCGCAATGTCTGTGCAAGAAATGTTGCCCGTGCAGGAACTATCGTATCCTCAGCTCCGCAAGCGGCTACTGGCACAAGGTCAGGTGCTTGAGTTACCTGTCGTCGTTCCCGAACCACAGACGGTCAAGTCGATCGCAGTGAAGACGCTGCCGGGTATTGTATTGGATAACAGCAGCGCCAAGCTTTCTGGTGACTGGGCCCGTTCTACCAATTTCAAACCCTACATTGGGACTGACTATATTCATGACGAGAAAAAAGGCGACGGTAACGCGTCTGCCACCTTTCGTTTCAAGGCACTTAAGGCGGGGCGATATCAGATTTTGATGGCTTACTCGGCACATGAAACCCGGGGAAAAAATGTACCTTTGACCGTTTCCTGCGGAACCAATAAAAACACGTTTACTGTCGACCAAACCAGACCGATGCCACAGGGGAAACACTTTCGACCCATCGATACGGTCTACCTGACAGGGGATATAGAGACGACCATTACCGTTACGAATGCAGGTACCAACGGATTTGTGATTCTGGATGCAATTCAACTCCTGCCGGTCCCCTGAATTGAATCTGAAGTAAGCGATCGGGTGCTTCTTGATGTGAAGTGTGGACACAAGTAGGACGCAGATTATATATTAGAAGGTCTGTTCTCTTTTTCCTTTTGTATGCGCCCCCTGATTAATCTCGCGCAGAATTAATCTCGTGCAGGGAAGACGACGGGAAATGATCAATTCTTTGGAACTAAGATCGAGTCAAAGCGATGATACGATGCACTCTGCTTACCTGTTTGCTGATCTTTTCAATTCTGCATCAAGTTGACGCACAGCCCATTAAGCTGAATTGGGCCCAAGATGCCAATCGATGTTGGTTTCGAATCGACAAGGACTACTTCGTTGCGAATGTTCAGACGCGCCAATGCACGCCGGTCTTCGACAAGCATCGGCTTGCTGAAGCAGTGTCAAAAGTTCTTCAAGAGCAGGTGTCGGCTGAAAACATCGCTGTCGAACAGATCGGATTCACCGAGATTCAGCAACAATTCCTGTTGAAGATTCGTGGTGCCACATGGCTCCTGAAATTACCTGCATATGAATTGATTGCCTCTGAGAACGAGGATACGATCGCCAAAGAACGGCGGTTGTTTCTACCGGCTCGCAACAGCAAAGGGGGTGGGGAATCAACTTCAATTATGATTCACAATCGACTGAAGGAGCCGATCGATGCTTATTGGGTCAGTCCCTCTGGTGAGAAACGATACTACGGCAGCATCGACGTCGATCAGAAATATGAACAACATACTTTCATCGGACACGCATGGTTGCTCCGTAATAAGTCGGGTGGTGATCTGGGGTGCTTCATCTGCAGAGGCAATGATGTTTTGGATCTCGATCCAGGGACGCTTAAAAAACTGCGTCGAGATACTCCACGGCGAACACGAGCAGAGAAGCAAAACAAATCGACTTCACCTGACGGGAAATGGACGGCTTTCGTTCAGGGTCATAATCTGTGGATTCGCCACGACGAGCAGAAGCTGCAGCTTACTTCAGATGGGACTCCAGACAAGACGTTTGAGTTCAGAGAGCAGGGGAATCCACGCGTTCAATGGTCTCCCGACTCCAAACATCTGTTGGCATTTCAAACAAAGAGTGTGGCGGAACGCGAAGTGCATCTCATCGAATCTTCGCCTGCCGATCAATTGCAACCACGGATTCTGAGTCATGCATATCGAAAACCCGGTGATGAATTACCCAAACAGACCTTGCGATTATTTGCTGTGCCGAGCAAAAAGGAGATCCCGGTATCTGATCACCTTTTTGAAAATCCCTGGACGTTACGCTTTCGCGGCTGGTCAGAATCTGGTGATCGTTTCTGGTTGCATTACAACCAACGCGGGCATCAAATGGTGCGTGAGTTAGAAGTCTCGGTCGTTGATGGCGCAGTAAAGCCGATCATTGAGGAATCCAGCGAGACCTTCATTCATTATTCTAATCCCGGTAAACTTGTCTTTGAAGCATTGGGGCAAGATGAAATTCTCTGGGCGAGTGAACGGAGTGGCTGGAACCATTTATATCGTTTTAGTCGCGCTACCGGTCAACTTGTAAATCAGGTGACAACGGGTGACTGGAATGTGAAACGGATTGAAAAAATTGATCCTCAATCAAAGCAAATTTGGTTCTACGCAGTCGGCGTACGCGAAAATCAAGACCCTTACCACGAACACTTCTGCCGCGTCAATTTTGATGGCAGTCAGTTCCAGGTCCTTACAGAAGGGGATGGCACACATCAGATTCAATTCGAACAAAAAGATAAGTTCTTTGTCGATACTTATTCTCGGGTCGACTTAGCCCCGGTTGCCGAATTGCGTGATAGTCAATCTGGCGAACTGATTTGTGAACTTCACCATGATGATACGGTAATGAAATTCGGCAAGCGACGTATGACGGAACGGTTCGTTGCCAAAGGCCGCGATGGAACGACCGACATCTGGGGGATCATTCATTGGCCTCTTGAGTTCGACCCGACTAAAACGTATCCGGTGGTAGAAAATATCTATGCCGGTCCTCATGACCATCATGTGCCTAAGGCATTTCGAACCCGGTATCGGCACCAGCATCGAATTGCTGATGCTGGGATGATTGTGGTGCAGATCGATGGCATGGGAACCGCCTGGAGATCAAAAGCATTTCATGATGTTTGCTATAAAAATCTTCGCGATGCGGGGTTTCAGGATCGGATTAAGTGGATCAAAGCAGCGGCGGAAAAATATCCGCAGATGGATCTTTCCCGAGTGGGAATCTACGGTGGTTCCGCCGGTGGCCAGAACGCGATGGCGGCTTTGCTCTGGCATCACGATTTTTATAAGGTCGCGGTTGCCGATTGTGGCTGTCATGACAACCGGATGGACAAAATTTGGTGGAATGAGCAGTGGATGGGCTGGCCCGTCGACGAAAGTTATGTGACCAACTCCAATTCCGCAAACGCCCATTTGCTTGAGGGCCATTTAATGCTGATCGTGGGGGAACTGGATCGTAATGTGGACCCTGCCAGCACCACACAAGTGGTTCACCAATTAATCAAGCACAATAAAGACTTTGAGTTTGTATTGGTAACCGGAGTGGGACATGGTTCCGCCGAAACACCGTGGGCATCACGGAAGCGTCTGAACTTCTTGAAAACGCATCTTGGGGTGGATTAAAAGCAAGCCGGAAGTAAGAAACTGAGGATTGCATGAGGTGGGAATCTGACTCCTTTAGCAGGACTCAATATTTAGGACGGTCGCTACCCCTTTTTTAGTTCGTAATAATTGAGAGATACGAAATGATGAAATACACGCTTGATAAATCACGCAGTCATGGGGCGTTCTGCTTGATCGCACTTGCTTTTGTCTGCAGCATTGTTTTGGGAACTGTTGGCGCAAATGCTCGGGCCGACGAACCCAAGGCTGCGGTCAAGTTTCAGAAAATATTATTCCTGGGAAACAGCATTACGCTACATGGGCCAGCACCGAAAATTGGCTGGAAGGGTAACTGGGGGATGGCCGCCAGCAACCAAGATAAGGACTACGTCCACATCGTGACGCGTTCGCTTGCCAAATCGTCAGGAGTGACACCGGAAACGATGGTTAAGAATATCGCCAGTTTTGAACGGCAGTACGCTACATACGATCTGAAAAAAAACTTGAAGGATGCCTTCGCGTTTCAGCCCGATCTGGTCGTGGTCGCGATTGGAGAAAATGTTCTGAAGCTGGACTCAGAGGAAGCGAAAGCGAAGTTTAAAGCCAGCATTGATCAACTGCTCAAGGAGCTGCGGTCTGACAACCAGCCGACCATCATCGTGCGGAGCAGCTTCTGGTCTAATCAGGCGAAAGACGAAGCGCTGCGTCAGGCCTGTGAGCAGGCCGGCGGAATTTTTGTTGATATCAGCAGTCTCGGCAAGGATGAAGCGAACTACGCGCGATCGGAACGAGACTATCAGCATGCCGGAGTCGCCGCCCATCCCGGCGATCAAGGGATGCAGGCGATTGCCGACGCGATTCTGAAAGTTCTTCAACCCTGATATTTGTGTGGCCGGGAAGACGAAGCAGAAAAAGTTCCTGACGTCTTTGTCACGCTTCAACTTTTTTGGCAAATACGGTGATATTTGTGGTGATGAGCTCGGATGATTCTGAAACATGGTGGGAGATATTGTAGACTTTGTATTTTGTTCCGTCTTTCATGAATAGAATTTCATCAATTCTGGGGATGTGCGAAACAAAGGCAATAAAGTCGCAAATGAATTCGTTATTTTCATCTTGACATTCTACCCCGATCGACGTCGCACCTCTTTGATTAGCCTGTTCCACATTTTCCTGGGAAGGCTGACTTGGTGCACCATGCGGATCATAGTTGATCATTGTTCTAATCCTTTAGTTCTTTGACTTATGTGAAACAATTTAGAGGTGTTAGCGTTGTGGATGATATCGATTCACGTTTTTTAAGTCCAAGGGAATTCGATGTTTGAATAGAAAAAGTTGTCAACTGACAACTATTTCACGCCCGAAAGTTGAAAAATACTGGGATCAATATCGATAGAAAATTGGAAAAGGCTTAAACCGTGAATATCTATGTCGCGCAGATCTATATCGAAGCCGATGTAAATTATCTTTTTTCGCAACTCTTTCAGGTCTATCTTGGTAAAGAAATGACGCAACAGATACATCCTTCGAACTTGTTTATCAATAAGTAGGCCAAAGAATTGGATCTAATGTTCCGTATGAGCGCCAAGGCAGATCTCATAGAACCCGAAATCAAAGGCCCCGCAGTCTTTTAACAAAATAAGGACGTGGATTTACTATTTTCCTGACTTCTGATAAGCAGGAGACACAGAGACCAGACGTCTATCGGCAGGTTCTCAGACAGTTAATCGATCAAATTGTCATTGTCTTGGTGCGCCTTGAAATGGATGTTTCGCAGCTCGTGCATGACTCTGACAATATTGCTGAGACAATAGTAAATTATTGAGACAATAGTAACAGGCCCGAAGATGATTGAGCCCGACTAGATAGAAAACGGTTCCTGACACAACCGGCAGTGCCATTCGTCGCTGACACTTTTTTAGCGCCTCAATGATTGTGGGGCACAACCATGTTCAATTCTAACCATGTTCAATTCTACTTAGTGATGTATTTAAATTCTTTATTATTTCATTTGTCTCGGCGAGAGGTATAATGAAGTATAATGTAGTGGGAACGAATTTTATGAACTTGAAGTGCGACTGAGTGGTAATTGCATCGAGATTAGATCCATCGGAGTGATTTATTATGACAGGGATTCCAAGTCTTTCATCAAATCGAATTTTAATCATTGGCGGCGGAATTGCTGGCTTGTCGGCCTCGGTTCGTTTAGCACAATCCGGTTTACCTGTGACGCTGTTCGAGGAATCGACTTTAGGGCATGGTGCTTCCACGCGCAATCAAGGGTGGTTGCATTCTGGAGGTTGGTTTGCAAAAGAGAACATTCACTTGGCAAGCCGGTGTTACAAGTCGCTGCAACAGACGATACAGTGCTGTCCCGACTGCTTGGAACCTCAACAGCAGGGAATGGCCTATCTGTTTTCAAATCCCGATACGGATGTTTCCAGTTGGTTGACAGCCTGGGAAAAGGTCGGGATTCCGTTTAAGAAGCTTCCGGTTGAGGATATGTTCGAGCAAATTCCAAGACTCGACAAGTCTCAGATTTATGACGGCTATCTACTGCCTGATCGATCTATTCGCCCCGAAATTCTGCTCAATCAAATTGCGACTACGGCAGAAAAGCTGGGTGTCGAAATCCGAACCCAAACACACATTTCTGGTTTTCTGAAAGAGAATAGCTCCATTACCGGCGTGGTTACTGGGTCGGGTGAGGAAATTCCAGGACGTGCTGTTGTGTTAGCCTGTGGTGCCGCTGGTGTATCGCTGTGGTCAAGTTCTCGAGAGATTCAAGTAGGCGAACAATCAGAGTTTACATGGGTGGCATTGAAATCGCACTTAGTCTCAGTATCACCTGGATTGAGTAATCTTCCGTTCTGTGTCGTTGATCGCGGGGGCTTTAATCATATTCCTCACGCCGCTGATTCTATCTTCGGAAACAACCGTTGGAAAACGGTTCCCTACTCTAACGGTCCCGATGTCGATCCCGCTGAAATTGAACAGACTCTGCAAACGATAAAACAATTGATTCCGACATTCAGTCGCGAAGAACATGAAATTAATAGTTGGTCAGGCATTGCCACTCAGGCCATGCATGTCGATCAAATCGAACCAGGGCAGGCTCCTTTGCCGACCGTGATTGATCATTCGCTTGAATCACCTAGCAGACAAAATCTCTTCAGCATTTTCCCAGGCCGAGCAACACTCTGGCCGCAACTGGCCGAGGAGACCCGAAAAACGATCTTGGAGAAATTCAAACTCACCGATATCCCATCGGAGGATCCTCCTTGGGATATTCAGGAATAAAATCGAGAGGGCATCTCAGAACTGTTTTAGCAGTGTAGATCAGCAACCAGGACTCATAAAGCTTTCATAGAGCTGATCGTAGTATTCCCAGCGTGTAACAATGCGGCGATCGTTGTGCAGCCAGGCAATGCTGCGTTCAGCACAGTCGCTGCCCCCTTTTTTTGTCTAAAAGCAGACTAAGTCGTCTAGCAATCATTGGTAGTGCCCTTGGAGCTTGATGACTTTTCAATCTCTCCGCAGTCTATCTCTCGACAGTAATCTTTCGGCAGAGGATGGTCTTTCGTTTAACACCGGTTTCGTCCGGGTAGTAGAAATCACTGTAGAAGATGAGGGCGGTGTTTTTGTCGAGGGGGATGATTTCCGGATTGTTGCAGGAGCCGTCCCAGTCGTGGAAGGTGGGATCAGCGACTGGTTTGTTGGCCAGCGCGCTGCGGTCGTTCGGCGTCATGACGACCAGGGGGTCGGTCCACTTTGTTCCGCTGTCGTTGAGAGAGGCACGCACGAAGGTACCCGGACGGGCATAGCAGAGCAGCGTCACGCCGCAGTCGAGCTGGCATAACCGTGGCAGGATACCGACATTATCGAACTTGATTGGCTTCGACCAGGTGCGGCCGCCGTCTGTGGAACGCGTCATATACATGGGATCCCATTCCTTGCCGGTGGAAGAATACCAGGTGGATCGCAGGAACCACACAATCGAGCCATCCGGCATGAATTCAAAGTCGCTGTCGCTGAAGCCGCCACTCTTGTAGGGGAACTCGTGCCCGTCGGCCTCGTATTCCAGATGCGCCCGCCGCTGGAACGTTTTACCGTTGTCTTCAGAGCGGAAGATTTCCGCAGAGTAGTAGGGGCTGTACTGTCCGTTTTCCGGATTGAGATGGCCCTCGCCAGAAAAAACACTGACCCAGATCGCCCCATCGGGGCCCAGCTTCGGATTGCCACGCGGGAAGATCGACTTCAGGACCTTCTTTCCGTTGCGGCTGACGTGGACCACGCGCGTCAGGTACGGCCAGTCTACCTGGGCGTGTTCGAGAACGGGTTTTGTCTCTCCCGCGGGAATTCGAAAGAGCGACCATTCCTTCTTCGAAAGGCTCGGCGGCAGGCGATCGGCGTTAAAGGCATTAATCGTCGTGCCCCCCATCCAAAAGGTCATGCCGTCGGGAATCGGCAGTACTCCTTCTTTCGCCTGCTTAGAGAAGTCATAGGCGGGCGTGTATTTGTTCCAGGGCGTCGTTTTAAAATCGCTCACGTCGATGCCTGATTCCGGGGGAAGGTAGACCCGATCACCGTTGGGAAGCAACAGGCCGCACTCTTGCGCGATTGAAGCGTCGACCTTGTTCCAGCTCTGACCTTTGTCGCGGCTCTCAAACCAGAGGGCCGTTGAACCGTAGTTGCTGATGTCGTCGTTTTTGACATGCACGGAAACGACAAGCCGATCCCCCAGTTTAAAGGGACGCGGAAACTGATACGGCCCCCAGAGTTGCTCCTCCGGCCGGATGCCCCGCACGATGACATGTGGTTCCCCCATCGTGAGTTTGATCGGTGCGGCGGGTTTCTCTGTTGTGAGGGGCTTGGCGTTGTCTTCTGCGACTACGTTGGTCGTGCAGGCGATCACAATTAATAAGGAACGGACGATGAAACGCATGGTGATTCTCATTTTGTTCATTAATGAATTCCTAGGGCCCGTCTACATACGGCCCCGGTAGATCTTGCTGCAGGTCCATTTCAGGTACGCCAGGATTTGATTTGCGTCCGCGAGTGGGACCAGCGGCTTTATAGATGCCATCGTACACGTGTCAGGAGACGCGTTCAATCAAGGGACAGTTAATAGGTGGCAGATTCGAGTTCGTCTGGGAATCCGAACGCTTCGCTGCATGACTTGATGAAGTTGTTGATCGCCGAAGCGATAGGACGAATATCGCAACAGTAACCTGCGCTCGCTGCTGCTGATCAAGGAACTCCATCGCAGCGTACTTCGTCGCGACACAGCCGCACAGACAACGCCCGATGCAACCGGCCTTTCACGGATCGCACCGGCACTGAATCTGGTGGCCCGAAACTTTCATGAACCACTGACAGTCACGGAACTCGCCGCAGCGTGCGACCTGAGTGTCCGCAGTCTCCAGTCGTACTTTGCCGCACAATGGGAATGACGCCGCAACGGTATCTGATGAAAAGTCGCGAGTACCGAAAGCAGCAAACAGGATGAACTGAGTTTTTAACCCCTGAGCGGCAAAGCGCTAGCTGCCGTTTAATTACAGGCTAGAAAAACGCGATCTCTCAAACTCAGTCAGCAGCCAACAAAAGCTGTGGCAGAGTAGTTCAAATCAGCTAGAATACATATGGGCCTGTGGTTGAGGGCTCTATTCAGGTTCTGACCCCTTATACGTTTTGCATGTCATTATGACCTGCCCCCGAAAATGAAGGCAGAAAGATATAAAGTAGGAACAAAAAGCAATGTAAGGACACCCACTACGAATCCGTAGATCGCGAATCGATTTTTATACTTGAAATAATCGTATAGTGAGAGAAGAGCACACGACACTGAGACCAAAAACGTTGCAACACAGTTGAGTTGAGCTGGAACAATGTAGTCTGGTCCCACGAATACGTACATCAACGCGTGACAGAATATACATAATATTGCAAGAACTACCCAGCACCTGGTTATTCTTCTCAAGCCGAACATAACAGCACCTTCACAAGTAGAACCATGCGGACAGAAAAAGTCGTCATTTGTTTCTGACACTTCCGTTTTGGGATTTTATCTCTTGGTGCTGCTATTTTGTTGGGTGAATGCAGAAAAGTTGGCTGCCTGTTCTGAGGATTAAATACTCATTGACAATCGCGACGCCATAGAGCGTCGGTCGGGAGAACATGGCTGCGGAACGACTGCGTTCTGCTGATGTTTCAGCTGCAGTGGGAATGTTGTTTTCAGGCGGTGACTCTTCTGTCCAGAGTCCGTTTTCTGATACCACCTTGAACTCATTACCCGCCTGCAGAACCGTCGTTGTGCCGTTCTTGCCGAAAAAGTAAATGTGGTCTCCCAGGCCGACCGGCGTTGCCCAGCAGGACTCTTTGATGCGGTTGGTAAAGGCGGCCTTCCCTGTCTTGATATCGAGGCAGTAAACGACTCCCGCGCGATTGACCCAGTAAGCGTAGCCGCGATACACGATGGGAGTCGCCCAGGAAGGAACCGGGCTCGAATTGGTCCAGATAAATTCCGGTTTCCACTCGGCTCCGTCTAAGCCCACTTTGAATAAGCCGTTCGACTGTTTGGCAAGCTGGTCATTTTCTCCCGAACGTCCCGGAGACGCGCCGACTAAGAATTCACCGTTGCCAGCGGAGATAGGGCTGGTTTTGTTGTTGCCGCCGACTTTGTCAAATGACCAGAGCCGTTTGCCTGTCTGGGGATCATATCCATCCAGACTGCCCGCAGAGCTGCAAACCACCTGCGCAGTATCGCCCACCGGGACGCGCATCGGCGAGCTCCAGCTGACGCGACTTTTGCGATCGGTTTTCCAGAGTTCCCTTCCGTCTGCTTTACTCAGCGCAGTCACGTAGGACGGTCCCTCGTCATCGATCAGGATGATGAGTCGATCTTTCCATTGAACGGGCGACGCGGATAATCCGAACTTATTTTTGGGTGGCCCGTAACGTTCCGTCAGGGATGAAGTCCATTTCCGTTTTCCCTCGTGTGACAATGCAACCACGTCGCCACTTTCAAAATAAGCGTAAACACCAGCTTCGTCGATGACCGGCGTGGGAGCAGCCCGGCTGATGTAGACGCTGTTCTTCTCAGGATAGGTTGACTGCTGAATATGGTCCCAGAGCAATTTTCCTGTACCAATGGCATAGCAGACAACGTGTAGCTTTTCCTTGTTCGGTCCCTCAACGGAAGTGACAAAGACCTTGTCTCCCCAGATCACGGGACTCGATTGTCCATAACCGGGGATACTGGTTTTCCACGCCATGCTTTCTTGGGGAGACCATTCCGTAGGAATCGAAGCAGCGGTGATGGAAGTTGCATCCGCACCAAGAAATCCCGGCCAGCGGTCCTGAGCATTGATTTCAGGTGAGAACAGCATCAAAAGTAGAAATATTTGCAGTTTCATCATCATTTCCTGTCCAATTACCTTCTGACAACTTTGTTATGCTTTCTTCACGAATTCTGATTTCAACTGCATGGCGCCGATGCCGGGGATTTTGCAGTCGATGTCGTGGTCGCCTTCGACCAGGCGGATGTTTTTGACTTTTGTGCCGACCTTGACGACCGTGGATGAGCCTTTCACTTTCAGGTCTTTGATGACGGTCACCGTATCGCCCGATTTGAGTTCGTTGCCGTTGGCATCTTTGACGACGGGGCCGGTGGGTGTATCGTCTGTGGCGTCTTTGCTCCATTCGTGCCCGCATTCGGGACAGACCAGCATACCCCGGTCTTCGTAGGTATATTCAAAGTCGCATTCCGGGCAATTCGGCAAATCGCTCATTTCATCTCCAGCAGCTTGTAGGATCAGTCTTTCCTCGCCGGTTTCATGCTCGGCATCTCGTAATACTTAAGATAACGTTTCATCGCTTTCAGGAATAGTCAAGGCTGAGGTTGTCTCAATCGTGTGAGATGTGCGGCATGTTCAGCTGCGTTGCTGCCGGTGATATCTGGTAGGATTGGTTTGTCACTGATTTGTTTTGGTGCTCTGGTTTGAAACGGCGGCTGTCGCCGTGCCGATCACTGGTGGGACGGTATTGGCGTGTGATGTTGATCTCTGGTTCCGTTCCAACCATGAGTTGGGATTGAACTTCGCCAGGCGGGCGGCCACATGGGGCTCGCCCCTACTTATTATATGGATGAATTCATGCTCTGTTTTTGTGAGTCGATCTATCGGTTTCCTGCTCGCTGCGCTCGGCCCGAATGTGCATTTGGGCCTACCCACTATTACGCGGTAATACACATGGGTTCGCCGCTACATTTATCGCTGCTACTTTTATTTGAGCAATTGTCTGATATTCGGATCATCGTCAGGGGCGTGGGGGAGTCAATGGGGAGTGGGAAATTAATCTCGCGAACGACACGCGATCGCCAGGGAACGCTTTATGAAGAAACGGGAAGGCGGTGTGAAGGGCTGCGATGTCGATTGATAACAGAGGTGCGGGCGAGCAGTGGTTTGGGAAATCTTGCTGAAACGAGCAGGTTTTATAGTGCTGATTTTCTCAGAGATTCGAGGGGTTCAGCTGAACCAGTAGTGTTTCTCGCGCGCGACGCAGGTAACATCGAATGATTTCGAATGGCGGGATCGTGTCAAGGGGAGTCTCTTCAGTGGAAGCGAGTCTGTACACGTTTATTATCGCTGAACGGGTATCTCTGTTTGTCTGCTTCATTCTGCGGGAATTCTGTCGATATTCGAACGTGAATTTCATATGATAGGCGGGTTAATATTCAGTGAATTCGAATTTGTGGGGCCAACTATGCGGATTCTGATCGGGTGGGATAATCCCGAAGAGAGTGATCTCATTTCTCTTTATCTGGGAGTGAGTGACAATGACTTAGTCATCTGTTCTACGACGGAAGAGTTTCTGTCTCAAGCATTAGAGGATAACACCTGGGACATCATTCTGATGTCAATCATGAGTCCTGATCCTCAAATGGCGTTTGATCATTTTGAGCAGATCCGCCAGAAGCATCTTGATACTCCTATTGTGGGGGCCTGCCCGACTCAGGGCACATTTCATGTGGCCCGTTTCTTAACTGCGGGGATGCGGGCTTATATTATTCGCGATGAAGGCGGGGACTTTATGTTCCTGATAGAAACCACGCTGCAGAGTGTGGTTGATTCCGTCAAAGCCGAACGCGAGCGGTTTGTGGCGGAGCGCCTACGTGAAGAAATCGAGTCGGTGCGGAAATTACAGGAATCGATTATTCCCAGCGATCTCGAATCTCCCGACCGATTTGATGTGACGGCCCGGTATGAATCTTCTCAGATTCGTGTGTTTGGCGGTCAACCTGTGACGCTGGCCGGTGGTGACTATTATGATGTGTTCATGTTGGACGATGATAATCTGGTGCTGTTAGTCGGCGATGCCTCGGGGCATGGAATGAAAGCCTGCATGTCGATTATGACCATGCATACTCTGGTGGGCATGATTCGTTCGAATAAGTATCTGGATACGGCAGCGTTTGTGTCTGATGTGAATAATCGTTTGTGTGATCAGGCGATTGTGAATGATGACGGCGGCTTTATTACACTGCTGTATGGGATTCTGAATTCCAAGACGAATGAATTTCAGTGGACGTCAGCCGGCGCTCCGATTCCGATGGTGCATGAGCTGGAAACGAACAAAATTTATGAACTCGGGACGAACGACGATGGCGGGCTGCCTCTGGGTATCTTGCCTGATGTGGAATATGATATTCACACATCGGTGGTGCCTCCCGACAGCCGCCTGCTGATTTTTACTGACGGGCTGGCAGAAGCATTTCCCGGCGAGAAAGAGACGTTTGGCGAGTTTGGAATTCCGGGGATTATGAAGTCTTTGCAGAATTCTCGCTCGGATACTCTGGAAACGGCGTTGTCAAATTTATTCCGCGATTCAAATACTTTTACGGATGGATCTGGCAGACACGATGATACGTCTGTTGTGTTATTAGGGCGAAAAAATTAGAGTTCCCATATCGTCAATACGACTTGATTAGAGAAGTTTATCTGATTGATATAGGAATTTATGCTTTATGACTGCTGATGCAGAACTGAACCTGACGTTCATTGAGAAAAAACTGGGGACCCTGGGACGAATTTCTCTCTATGCGGGATTACTCGGAGTTTATAGTCTGATTCCTGTGCTAAAAGTTAATAGCGGCTTTTTAACTGTCTTTGGAATCGATCCTGGAGTGATTAATGAAGTGCGACAGATGGGTGATGTGTCTTCTGATATTCACACCACTCTGGGTTTAGTGCTTGGTTTATTGTTAGTATTTCGGACAAACAGCTCCTATGCTCGTTGGTGGGAAGCGCGCAAGTTATGGGGAAAACTGGTAAATATCAGCCGCAACATGGCGATCAAATTTCGTGAGTTTACGAATTTTGGTTCCGATGAACTTCGTGAACTGGGGGATCTGATTGTTGCTTTTCCAGAAGCACTGCGAGATCACCTGCGGGAAGACGACGACTTTGACATGTTCCCTGAACTGGAACAGATTGATCCGCCTCCCCGCCACATACCAGCTTATATTGCAGACTTAATCTACCGCCGTGTGATCGGCTGGAAGCGTTCTGGTTTAATTGACGGAGACGAACTCCGAATTCTGGATTCGGAGACCCGCGAATTGATGGAAATCTGTGGTGGGTGCGAACGTATTCGACGTACCCGGCTCTCTCCTTCGTATCGGTTGTTTGTGCGGCATTGTATCGGACTTTATTTATGTACGCTGCCTTGGGGTCTGGTTAAGGATTTTGATTTCTGGACGATCCCCATCACGGTCATTCTGGCTTATTTCATGATCGGGATCGAAGTGATTGCTCACTCAGTAGAAGAACCGTTCGGCCTGGATGAGGACGATTTGGACCTGGATGGTTTATGTATTACCATTCGATCGACTGTGAACGAAATCCTGGACCGATTCGGGAAAAACGCCGGTGAAATCGCACGCCCGGGAATGTCTTCCATCACCTTTGACCAACCCCCATCACCCTGAGGGTTAGTTGCATTGACTGGAGGCAGGCCGTCTTATTCAGTGACCTGCTGCATGAAATTTGAATAGGCATACCATTCAGGATCCGTTTCGGTATGAATTTCGATTGGCAGAGGAGGCAGCTCAGTAGCCGCTTCATTCAGGACCAGAAGTGCCTGGTCGGCATCTTTGAGATACCACTGCCATTCACACATCTGGTTTCCGGTAATCAGCATGGTCAGGAAGCCGATGCCTGTTTCCTGCCAGGCGGCAACCAGGGTCTCTTCAAATACGTTCATGCTTTCCTGATCTTCCGGCCCGGGCATGCCGGTTTCGTTGGGAGACTGGTAATTCCAGATGATCTCAACGCGGGCAGGAAAATCGGCTGGAGAAATTTCCTGTGGGATCTCGGGCAGGAGACGAAACAGGACCGTCAGCCCTTCTTCCGTGGCTGTCGCGTTTAACCATTCTTGTTCTGGTTGTGGCTCTGTCAACTTTCAATTTTCCTGTGATTTGGGTTGTGTCATTAAGGAGACGATAATCAAGATGATAAATCCGAGTGGAATCGTAACGAGACCGGGCTGACTGAACGGCACGATTGCATCTTCCGGATTCCATCCGTAAATGCCTTTATAGGAATCGGCGCTCAGCAGAATCCAGCCTAAGGAGGTAATCATGCCCGTGAAAATGGCGACGGTGATTCCCTGTTTGGTGGTTTTCGGCCAGAACAGGAGCATGACGAGCGCCGGCAGGTTCGCGGATGCGGCGACACTGAAGGCCCAGCCTACCAGGTAATTCACGTTAAATTTCTCAAACAGAATCCCCAATATAATGGCGATAAGACCAACGACAACGGAGGCAATTTTCGCGATGCGAACTTTGGCGAAATCGTTCATTTCGATTTTCATAAAGCTTGACATCAGGTCATGCACGACCGCGCCACTGGATGCGATGATCAGACCGCTGACAGTTCCGAGTACGGTAGTGAAGGCGATGGCTGAGATGATTGCGAATAACCAGTCGCCGAAACTCTTGGCGAGCAGAGGGGCTGCCATGTTGGTGTTGGTGACATCCAGGGCCCCACTCGTCATCGCACCCAGACCCATGAATAAGGTCAGGATGTAGAAGTAACCAATGGTTCCGATGCCGACGATGGTACTTTTTCGGGCACTGGCCTGGTCTTTCACCGTGTAATAGCGGATCAGGATGTGAGGCAGGGACGCGGTTCCACAAAATAGCGCCAGCATCAACGACAGGAAGTTGAGTTTGCCTTTCAGGTCGGAACCTCGAATGCCGGCGAACTTCGGATGATTCCCAGGACTGAGTACCTTCTTACCCGTTGTGGGTTTGGGGAAATAGATAGTGATTACGGAGCCATCTTTTTCCTTGATCGATTCCGAACCCCAAAGGATGATTTCGCTTTCACGGAGCGTGCTCAAGAATTCGGTAGGTCCCTGAGGGCCGGTTTCCTTTTTGTCGCCGGGTAGTTTGCTGATGCGCCCGACGGGATAGAAATCGGTTTCTCCTTCGCCGGTTCCCTGTGGGAGCCCGTTGATGATAATCGAGCCGTTCTCGTTTTTTTGTTTATACTGTGTTTCAGACAGGAAAAACTGTTTGTCTGAATCTTCTGTCAGTTTCCAGTAAGAGACCTTATCGGCTTTGGTCAGTTGCAGGATGCCTTTGTTTTCCCAGGGGCCTTGGTTGAGTGGTAGTAGTGAGTCCTGTTCGTTCAGATCGAGTTCTGATCTCCAGTGTTCGATGTTATCAGAAGTTGCCGGGCCAATGATTTGAAATTGATGCGTTGGCTGATCATTGTAGACAGGATCTGTCGAAAGACCTCTTTGCAGAATCAGGACGGTCAAGACCGTACTGAAGATAACCAGCAGTGAGCCTTTCAGGAATTGCACATATGTCGTACTGACCATCCCTGCGGTGACAACAATCAGAATGACGATCGTTCCCACCATGATTACGCCGACATAGTGCGGGAAGCCCAGCAGCGGAGTGATCAAAACACCGGCGCCGACCATTTGTGGGATCAGGTAAAAAATACTGACAACGAGTGTGCTGATGGCGGCAGCGAGTTTGATTCCCCGCGATTGAAATTTACTGTCCAGCGCATCGGCAAAAGTGTAACGTCCCATACGTTTGAGCGGTTCGGCAATCACAAACAGGGCCACAATCCAGCCGGCCAGGTAACCGATGGAGTACAGGAATCCATCGTAACCATAAAAGGCAATCATGCCGCAGATGCCGAGGAACGAAGCGGCGGATAAATAATCGCCGGCAAACGCGACGCCGTTGACAAACCAGTGGATGCCTCCGCCGGCAGCGAAGTAGCCTTGGGCCGATTTTGCTTTTGCGCCCAGCCAGAAGCTGAGGCCGAGGGTGACAGCAACGATGGCGCCAAAGATCAGCACAGCCATGAGGGATGGTTCATAAATCATTCTGATGCCTCCTTGCTTTTAGATGCAGCTGAGGAAACATCATTGCGGCAGAGCCAGCCATAGATCAGAGCGAGTGCAAACGCGGCGATGATCAGGACAAAGCCGTAAGTAATTGCCAGGTTCAGCCCCGCGAAGACCACCACTTCCATCTGGGATGGAGAGAAGGTGTTCAGGAAAACGAATCCGCCATACAGGGCCAGATAAATGCTGAATAATTTGAGCCCCAAGCGGGTGTTTCGAGAAATCGTCTCGATATTTTCCTGCTCACCAGGCTCATTGGGGCCGTGGTCTAAACCTGCCATAAGAAGTAAACCCTTTAGTTGAAACGCTTGTTCGGGCTCGGTCAGCCAGAATTGCCAGATAAGATGTATCTTTAGGAATGCCTATTCAACCCGGAATCGAGCAAGGAATCAACTAAGATCAGAACGGGACCATAAAAGAATTGGGAATCGGAAGGCATTTTTGAGGAAATGCAAAGCTCTCGATCGACAGATTCTGCTGAATGAGTGCCTGCGTTATTCAGAGTCCGGTTTGACGAGTTTGAGGTGAATCCGGTTTTCGTCCAGTTTTTTGGAGCCGATGCCTTTGACCTCTAATAAATCGTCAATCGACCGAAAGGGGCCATGTGTTTCACGGTGTGCGACGATTTTCTTTCCCAGGACAGGTCCAATGCGATTCAGTTGGGCGAATTCCACCCAGGATGCCTGATTGATGTCGATCTGATACTCATAAGGAAGTGGTCTTTGTCGTTTGATTTCAACAGGCTCGGTACCCCAGCGAGATAGTTGGATCAGGTGAAACAGAGACAGAATGAGGATGGCAATGAATAGCAGACCTAAGAAGAACTGATCGTCGCGTTGCAGTCCTAGAAACGATTTTACTGGTGTTTCTTCCGAGGGATCATTCTGCATACGTTGGCTGCCAATCAGATGATAACGTGAAAATTCGTTACATTGATTAATACAGTATACAGATAGGGATGAGATTGAAACTGGGGCAAGTAAAAAATGTATCCGCTGTTTTTCTAAACCAGTACTACTAAAAAACTAAAAGCGCCGGCAACTATTTGACCTCGTCGTGTATTCTTCATAGAATGGAAGTATAAACCAGTAAACATATTGCAAAGTCGAGGCTGACTCAAACTGCCGGTTCTCAGCCACAAAGAATTGATTCCAACGTTGAGGGGGTTTCTGTGAAGCATCTATTACTCTGTCTGAATAAACGTCAGCTTAAGCACTTTGTGTTCACATTCGTGTCTGTGTCGCTCTTGGCGACAAGTGTTTTATTTGCACAAAGTAAAGATACAAAGGGGCCTCCAAAGCCTCAGGAAATTACATTATCGTCACTGGGTGGCTGGCCGATTTCGATCACATATTACGAATCGAGTAACGCAGCTGATTCTCCTGTCGTGGTTCTGCTGCATGGAAAAGCGGGAAACAAACGAGTCTGGGATCAGAAGTTTGCATCGGTTCTACAGCAAAACGGTTTCGCGGTCGTTTCTGTTGATCTGCGGAAACATGGTAAGAGTCAGGCGCCGGCAGCGAGTGCGGGTGGCAGCAAAAATCAAAAACCAAGTTCAAAGCAACGCCTTTCCTCTTTGGACTATAAGGCGATGGTTGTTGACATGGAAACGGTCTGGAGGTTTCTGTTTAAAGAGCATCAACAAAAGCATTTAAATATGCAAAAGACGGCGATTGTTGCTTCTGACATCAGTGTTCCAGTTGCATTGAATTATGCATTAATCGACTGGAGTAAGCGGCCTTACGATGATGCCCCGGTTTTGTTAGCGAAAACACCAAAAGGTCAGACGATCCGTGCGATGATTTTAATCTCGCCGGAGTCCAGTGTTCCCGGGCTGTCTGCCTCGCGTCCCATTGTGCAATTGAAGCAGCCTTTGTTTGGGATCAGTTTTTTGGTTTGCAGTGCGAAGGGGGATTCGCTCGATCGCGGGGTGACCAGCAAACTGTTTAAGCAGTTGAGTTCCGTTCCCAAATCGGAGAACCGCATGTACTCGAAAGAGTTTCCTGGGAAACTACGTGGGACTGATATGCTGGGAAAAAGACTGGGGATAGAACTTGAGATCGTCAAGTTTCTGGATGTGTTCCTCAAAAAACTACCGGGTGAATGGTCAGATCGTAGAAACCGTTTAGACCGGGACGAATAAGTTCGTTTCCCGTTTCAGGCGGCTTTTCTGGTGGTTGAGAGTGGTGCTGGGGAATCGGTAGCGGGTAGAGATTTCAGGGCAATCTTCTCAGTAAGAAATGCCATTTCTGCTTTGATTCCTTCGATTTCCCGCTCTTTTTCGGCCAATACCACTTCCAGACGCTCGATGCGCTTTTCTGGATTGCGCTGCAAGACACGGCTGATGACTTCCAGCACCAGTAGTGCTCGGTACAGTTTTATTACCAGGCTTTTGAGGCGGAATACTCTGGCTGTTTTTGTTAGCTGGGCGAGGCGTAATGCTCCCATAAAGGTAATCATCGGCGTGATCATCGGCAGGATGATGACGGCTAAGTCGATCCAGTGTTTGCGGCAGTATTCCAGCCGTTTTTCTACGATGGAGATCATGACCATGAACTCCATCGTGAAGGCGAACCAGATTAAACCTGTGGCGAGGGCCGTCAGGTCGGCCAGTGTTGGATTCGCTTCAATTTGT
The DNA here is from genome assembly GCF_963976445.1 of uncultured Gimesia sp. Taxonomy (GTDB): domain Bacteria; phylum Planctomycetota; class Planctomycetia; order Planctomycetales; family Planctomycetaceae; genus Gimesia. The sequence continues at coordinate 119,067 of NZ_CAXBKP010000004.1, forward strand.
TTTTGCCAATAGTGCTCCACGGCAAACAGGGGGAGCACCAGTAACGCCATCACCAGCATCGGAGCCGAAAAGGATTTTCGGATTTTCTCGCAGAATTCCGAATTCACTTCCCGCCAGGCCAGAATCGGAAACCAGATGGCACGCCCGGTCATTTGATCGCGCGCGCAGATCCTGAGTGGTGGGATCAGGCAGTAGAGGAGATTGAACTTCCAGCGGGGACCGCCTAAAGCCAGGTGAACGACGGCTTCCAGAATAAAAAGCGGATAGAGCAGGAACAGGCACCACTTGCAGATATCCGAGGCAAGGCCCGGAGATTCCACGTTGGACAAATGCAAGGTGCCAGCAAAAAATACAAGAAAGAGGACAGCACCAAAAAACATGGGGGCGGCTGCGAACTGATCGACTCTTTTGGTGTATCGATTCATGGTTTTCGTGATCAAATAAATGGCCGAGTGGAAAACAGATCGAGATACAGGTCCTCTCGATGCCGGAATGGGGATGACATTTATATTTCATATCGGCAAAAGCGCCTATTCGGAATAATCAGATCAGTTTTTCAGAGCGATTTTAATAGAAGATCAATATGATAACAGTTTCTGGTGGGATGAAGAGTTGTAAGTGACTGTTATCAAGGTGTGAAACTGTTATATGGCGTTATAGATTACCTGGTTTGAATGTAGTCGATCAGAGAGAGGTGTTTTTGTAGTTGTGGTGTCGTAAATGTTACAATAAATGTGTGGTGAGTGTTGCGTAAATGATTTTGTTTCTTGTTGCTTGAAATTATATGTGCTTGTGTATTAAGGGGATAAGAGGTGAGGTGAGTGTGTGGTATTCCTGGTTGGCACGCTGAATGCATTAGTTGTATTTGCCACTCAGTGGTTTAAATGACAACAGTTTTTTGGTAATCCCAATCAGGAGAAATCTCAATGATACGTTTATGTACGACTTTGGCAATTTGTCTCGCAGCTATGGTAATGGTCTCAGATCGAGCTGATGCCTCTGATTACAGAGTCATGACTGGTTCACCAGAAGTAAAGACTGCTTTTTTTCAACCACGTCCCGGTGGTGTTGTCGATGTGTTGGCTTCACCGTTTCGGGCGTTGAGGTCAACTGTCAGTTATCGAGGACGCCAGCAGGCCTATGCTCCGTATTATGGCCAATCGAATTATGGCCAATCGAATTATCGTAGTCCCAGCGGAACGACTTGTGTAAACGGTCGCTGTTACACAGGCAGCGGTTATGGCAGCTCATGTGTGAATGGGAACTGTCCAACAGGTTCCTGTGCTACCGGCAATTGTGCTACCGGATCCTGTACGACTGGTAACTGCAGAACCGGCTATCAAAATGGAAATTGTCCAGGCGGTAATTGTGGTGTATCTCGTTACCAGACACTTCCTTTTCAGACTTATACGGGGTATCGGGGAGCGGGGCAGTGTAGTGTTCAAGGGTATCCTTCTTACCGTCCGGTAAGCCAGCCTGTTTATAGGTCTTCTGTACCTTCGCGAACCAATTCAATCCGCAATGATCCTTTCTTCCCTTAAGCTGAAAGTAGGACTTTTACGAATCCAGGTTCCTTAAAACAGGATTGACAATGCGTTTATGCAAACACTGAGCTACTGGGCAGTTCCGGTAGCTCAGTTTTGTTATTTTGGGGAAATTGATCTGGGTAAAGTTGTTTTACTTGATACACTAGTTAAAAGTCTCAGCTAAATTGTGAGTAAACTCAGAGTTGGTTGAATAAAATACAAAACGATTGTTATCACGATGTTATCTTTATGCTTCGGCCGATTTTCAGGATCTAACTTTGAACAGAAAAAAGGATGATTATTCACGGAACGGGACGTCGAAGAATAGAAACAGGGATATATTGTTAGTTAATAAATGTCAGATGGATCCTGGAGCTTTTCAGGATTGTCTGTTGAAATATTAGAGATAAAATTACTGTATTGAAACGAAAGTTCTGATTTCTTTTTTTGTCGCTCAGGAGAAGATTGCTTAATTTTCACACAATTAGTTCGATGCAGTAATTGTGAGGAACAGGTTTTTTAATGGGTCGCGAATTGGTACACTCTCTCAGCTCCCCGATTCACTCGATGCACACATTTTCCTACGGAGCAATTCCGCAGGACAACGGGGTGCTCTTTTCTGTTTACAGCCGCTCAGCAACATCGATGTGGTTGTTGCTTTATAATCATGTCGATGATTTAGAGCCGTCTGAAATCATTAAGTTCAATCAAGAGTATGGTCGTCTGGGCGATATCTGGACGGCGTTCATCTCTGGAATCGGTCCCGGTCAACTCTATCACTTTCAGGCGGATGGTCCGTTTCAACCAGAAGTTGGACATCGTTTTGATAAACGAGCCCGTTTGATCGACCCCTATGCCAAAGCGCTGGCTGGAAACTTCCAATCTTCGCTCGATGGTATCGTTCGCCCGCCGAGGTGTGTCGTCGTAGATGACCAGTTTGACTGGCAAGGCGACCGTCATGTCCGGCATCATCTGGCAGATACCGTTGTGTATGAAATGCACGTGCGCGGTTTCACCAATTCACCATCCAGTGGTGTGGAAAACCCCGGAACGTATTTGGGTGTGATTGAAAAAATTCCCTATCTGATTGACCTGGGAGTGACTGCCGTTGAGTTAATGCCGATTCATGAGTTCCCCATGAATGAAGCCGATGGTTCGTTTACGGATCATCAAAATTATTGGGGTTATGAAACACTGGCGTTCTTTGCGCCTCATCGCGGCTATGCAAAAGGCTCGGAACCTGGAGCTCAGGTGCGCGAGTTCAAGCAAATGGTGCGGGCTTTACATGAAGCAGGCATCGAAGTCATCCTGGATGTGGTGTTCAATCATACGGCAGAAGGAAATGAGAATGGCCCCACGCTTTCATTTCGTGGATTAGAAAATCAGGTCTATTATCATTTAGAGCAGGGGGGGAAGTACTATAAAAACTATTCGGGGTGTGGTAACGCCATTAACGGAAATCATCCCGTTGTACGGGAGATGATCTTCCATTGTCTGCGTTATTGGACCTGCAACTACCATATTGACGGCTTCCGTTTTGACCTGGCATCGATTTTAAGTCGTGACCGAAGTGGGAAGCTTGTTCCCAACCCGCCACTGGTAGAAGCGATCGCGGAAGATCCGCTATTGGCAGATACCAAGCTGATTGCAGAGGCTTGGGATGCAGCCGGCGCTTATCAAGTCGGTTCATTTTCTCACATGCGCTGGGCTGAGTGGAATGGTCGCTACCGCGATGATATCCGTAAGTTCTGGCGCGGCGATACTTCCACATTGGGAGATTATGCGACGCGCCTTTCAGGGTCGAGTGACCTCTATCAGGACACAGGCCGAGAGCCATTTCATGGGGTGAATTTTATTACTGCCCACGATGGTTTTACGATGAATGACATTGTGAGTTATGAACATAAGCATAATTATGCCAACCGTGAAGACAATCGGGATGGCGAAAACAACAATATCAGCATGAATTTCGGTGTCGAAGGTCCGACGGATGATCCCGCGATTATTGCGATGCGCGAACGCCAGATTAAGAATTATCTGGCGACTCTATTTTTGAGTCAGGGCGTTCCCATGCTGCTTTCCGGTGATGAATGCCGCCGCACACAGCGCGGAAACAATAATACCTATTGCCAGGATAACTCGATTTCCTGGTTTGACTGGTCATTGGTCGAGAAGTACAGCGGTCTCTATCGGTTCTGTAAGGAGTTGATTCATTTCCGCCTGTGTGAGCCGACATTGCGACAACGGACTTTCCTGACAGGGCAATCAGATGGCGTGGAGAAACTTGCCGACATCAGTTGGTTCAATGTGATGGGGCACCCCGTCGATTGGGCTCACGATCATAACTGTATGTTATGTATTCTCGGCGCAAAGCATACTTCGCGTCGAGTACGTGATGGGTCCGACTTGATGATTCTGGTCAATTCATCCCCTGATGCCCAGGCGTTTGAGTTGCCGTTCGGTATTAAGCCGAAGGAGTGGCATTTGACCATCGATACGTCTGCCCGTTCACCGTTGGATATCTTTCCGAAGCGAGATGGAACGAACTTGTATCCTCGTGTCGCAGTTCTGCCGGCACGGTCATTGCGTTGTTATGTGCGACGATCTACCCGTCGGTAAGATCCGAGTTCATCCCAATAGTTGCATGATGACAATGATGATTCCCAGTGGAATGCACCAGTACGCGAAATAATGCAATTTGCCTTTCTCAAGCCAGCGGACCAGCAGCCACAAGGCAAGTAGTCCTACTAGCGCTGAAATCATCGCCCCTGCAGCCAATAGGCTCAGGGGCGTGCTCAGATGCTGGTTAGAAAGAATATCTCCCAGTTCGAGAATCGTTGCACCAGAGATAGCGGGGATGGCCAGCAAGAAGGAAAAGGTGGCCGCGGACTGTCTTGACATTCCGGTAAGCAGGCCCGCGACGATCGTGCTGCCGCTACGGGAAATACCCGGAAGAATTGCGATGGCTTGCGCAAAACCAATCAGCAAAGCCTGCTTAAAGGTAATCTGCGTGTAGCTTTGATCCTTCTGGGGAATCCGGGGAATCATCAGCAGGAATAAGCCCGTCACGGGCAGCATGCAACCCGCTAGTAGAGGACTTTCCAGCATATGCTCGGCATATTTTTTTGCCGTGAGTCCAATCACCACGACAGGTAGCGTTCCGACAATCAACAGTGGAATCACTCTGCGGTCCTGGCTTAACAACCGTAAGATTGTTCTACGATAAAAAATCAGGATGGAGAGCAAGGTGCCCGCATGCAGCACGATGTTGACGTCTGTCTGGTCGGCTTGAATATCCAGCAGGCTTTCGGCGATCACCAAATGTCCCGACGAGCTGATGGGAAGAAACTCACTGATTCCCTGAATGATGGACAAAAGGATCATTTTTAGCCAGGTCATGAGTCAGTCTTTTTCTGGTAAAAGGAGAGTGATGTAAGTGTCTCTCTTTTAAAGGCTTATGGTTAATTTGTTGGCAAGAGTCTCGGTAAGAACCCTTAGCAGGATATTCAAAGGACTCTATAACGAGGAATTAGAATCTTGTCAATTTGAGTCAACTTTGACGGTTGAACGGGTTGGTGTGAGACGCTATCGTAGTGAAGAATTGTAAATAACATTTGGAAATGTCTTTTTCACAATTGTAATGGAACAGAATGAATACACTAATACCAGTAACTTTGGTGCTGTCGCTTTCGCTGGCACCGATGAAGACTGTGGAAGTCCCCAAACTACCTGAGAACGTAGTTAACTTGTTCAGAATCGAACAGGATGTTTCCCGACATCAAATTCTACTGTTTACCGCCAGTTGGTGTCCGGCTTGTGTGCAGTTGAAGGATAATGAGTTCCCTGCATTGAAAGCAAAGAACTGGGAAATTGGTGCGAAGAAATCGAGTCATATTCGTGTGGTCGATGTCGATCAGCATCAGGGGCTATCAGATAAATATAATGTGCAATCCTTACCGACGTTGGTTTTGATAATCGATGGTAAAGAAGTGAACCGCTCGGGTGCCCTCAATGCTTATAGCATTGCTGAGATGTTCTATAATCGTAAATAAGCTGATTGCGATTATAGATGTGAAGCTTTACGAGCCGGCACCTGTTGTCGGCTCTGTGACTTTCCAGGCTCCCAGGATTTTGGATGAGGCAATTTCGTTGCGCAACTGATGCACTTCGCCTCCCATTCGCTCCAGAGAATGCTGCATTGAATAAACCTGCTGGCATTCCTGTTCCAGATGTGGAAACAGTCCATGAGCTAATTTCGCTTGTGCAAGATCATCTGACAGTTGATAGATTTCCTGTGAGAGTCCCCGTTTCAGTTTCCGGGTAAACATCATCACCAGAAAGCCTGACCAGATCAGGAAAATGACGCCGGCGGTCACATAAAAATCAATCGGCAGGATGTGGGATTCGTTCTGAAATGAATCATAGAAGAAGTTTTTCCCAATCCGTAGCAGGGCATAAACCACCAGAGAAAGAAAGAGTGTTTCATAGAGGGCCCGAGTGAACCAGCCCGAATTTTTATGTGCCAGTCGGTTGATGATGCCATCAATTTTGGAGCCCGCATCATTCAGAAACTGTTCTTCGACGTGTGCAGCTTCTGTCTGGATTTTCTCGAGGGAGCCGGAGAGGTGATCCTGGTGTGTCACTAGACCTGCTGACTGAACGTAGCCATCGATGAGTAATTGAGATTCTCTGAGTTTGTTGTCATCCAGGCCGAACGAGCCAATTCGTTTCAGGCGATCTTCGGCGGACTGTGCTTGATTTCGCTCGCCAATCCAGCGCACGCCCTGAAGGGCACCAATCAATGCAACCTGGGCAGAATTTCTTGCCCGGAACAGGCTGGCGGAGGCGATCAGATTTCCTAAACCATTGTAGAGGCGGAGCATTGCCGAAAAGGGGCTGAAGCCCCAGGAATCGGAAACGCAGGAGATTAATCGTCGTTCCCAGAGGTTGCGGCTGACTAACAGTTCTGTCCGGAGTTCCTGCGACATCTGCGCAGTCAGCGCGAGATGCTGTTGTTTCAGGAATGTTTCCAATTCGCGCACTGCAGGCAGGGCGGAATCAATTTTATGAGAACAGTGGTCGATGGCATTCTGAATTAATTCCAGCAGATTGGCGCGGCGGACCTGCAGGCGTTCTGATTTCCCCAGTTGCGTGCTTAGGATCTCCTTTAAACTGGCGAACTCTTTTTCCAGCGGTCGATCTGCCAGTTGGTCTTCCAGAGCCTTGACCGAATCGACGAAAAATATTTCCGGCACCTCAAATTGCTGTGAAAGTAAATCTCTCCAGTCTTCGCGAATGTCTTCATCCAGGCCGGCGTGTGTTTGCACGAAAATTAAACGTCGCCCGACAGCCGCTTCTTTCAGCTCTTCGGAAACGCGCGCCGATCGATATTTTTGTTGTGTAGATGTATAGAGCAGAATATCACACAAGGGGACAATATGTTGCAAGCGGGTCAGGTTGCTTTCGATTTCGGTGGCTTCAGACGTGTCGGGGTCGGGGCAGTCGATCAGAATAATATTACGAAGTTGGTCGAGATTTTTCTGTTCGACATGAAACTGACTCAGATCCAAGCCCAGCCGATCAAGGTCGGTTTCGGGATGGGCAATGAGCACTGGTTCCATTGTGGTGGGACGTTGTCTGCCCGATGTAGTGCAATACGAACCAATCAGCGCATTCACCAGACTGCTTTTTCCGGTTCCGGTCCCGCCGAAGGTAGCAATCACCAGTGGTGATTCCAAACGCACGCGCAGCATGTCCAGCCGGGGAAGTAGCTGCTGAATCACCGCCTGGCACTGTTGGGCGGTTTTCCAATTGGTTGACTGCTCACTCCACCGTTTGAGTTGCTGGATTAAACGATCTACCGTTGCCAGCATTTCAATTTGGGCTAATTCCGATGTAGGCATTCGGGACTGATTTCCTGTCATAAGTACTTCTGTCTGGGCTGAGAATGGTTTACTGATTCTGATATTCTCAACAATGACTGAAAAGTACGATCTGTTTTATAGTGAGATCCGTAGTTGGCTGAGCTGCTCTTCTAACATTGAGACTGAGTTTTGAACGGACTGAAAATCCTCGGAGTCCGGCAGGTTTACCGCTGATTTTAGTTCTTCCGGAAGTGTTTTCAATAAATGTTCTCGAATCGCTGTGGCCAGCCATTCAGTTCGTTTCTGGGCAAAGACGGCGTGGAATCTTCGAAATTTCGCTTCGAGGTATCCAGCACCGCTTGCGGCCGTACTACTGACGGCTGTCTCTCCCACGGTGGTTGTCACGGCGCCTCCTGCGACATCGCCGCTGACATTGACGACCGACTGTATCATCGTGTCTGTGACAATTTGCGTCCCGACATCGCCGACAGCACCAAAACCAACAAAAAACAGGCCCACGCTTAATGCGGGACGTGCCACCGCTGCAATTTGGTCGAGCTGCTTCAGGAACGTGTAATATTGGGGGCTATCGCTTTTGAAAAACGTCATTTCACTGTCGATCAGTTCTTCGAGTTGTGCTGTGAAATCGAAGCTGGCGTGTTCCTCATGCAGAATCCTTAACAGTACCTCGCGCGAGGTACCATTTAAGATTGATTTCAGTCGATTGGTTAAGAGCTCGTTTCCGAGTTCACTCACCAGAGTCAGGCGGTCATAAATTCCTTCGACGGTTTGTAAAACGACAGACCATTCCTGCTCCCGGTAGATCTCCATCGGGGGGCGCTTCTCATCTGTTGTGAGAGATTTGATGTAGCGCACAGGCCAGAGAACTCCCTTGCCGATCGTGTTATAAAAACCATGGACCTGAGCCGACCAGCCTTCGCGTTGTTCTTGCCACCACTGGCGAACAGCAGACACAATGACAGTGTTTGGTACCAGCGGCCAGTTTTCAATTTCCGCCAGTTCCTGTTCGGAGAGTAATTCCGATGCTGAGCGGAATTCGTTGCTGCGTCGCTTGATTTCCTGGAGGTAGCTGGGAACTCCCGTGTCGGGTTCAATCAGATAATGCAGGGCGCCTTTTAATGTTCGTACTTTGATCTCACCGAACTGCATTTGTGATAGAACCTGCATTAAATTGGCAGGTGTGTTTGCAGGAGGGGCCTCCGAATTGATTTCAGACGTGGTTTCGGGGGACACTGGTTCAAATGAGCGGGGGTAAATCGGGAGCTGTAAGCTGTTCGCGGCCTGGCGGTCATTCGGGGCGATGAAGACCAGTTCGGGGTGAACTCCGGTTTCCTGACAGAAGGTGTTTAGCCAGAGAGGCCAATATTGTTCATCGTCCGGGAGCTGGCACTGGTTGAAGATGGTGATGATGACTTTGTCTTCCCGCGCTGCTTCACGGAAAAATTGTTTTACTGCGGCGTCATTGTATTTTTGTTGCGTTAGTACCGTGACCAGAACATCCGCCGATTGCCGGATGCGTTCCGCGCGTTCCCAATTGACTTCCGCATCACTGTCGATGTCGGGAGTATCCAGTACGAGCAGGTTCGAAGCCAGGGTTTCGCTGTGCTTCCAGAAGAGCAAGTGTTGCTCGTCCTGTTTCAGCGGATCTTCTGGGGAAGACCATTGGATCAGCTGGAAGCCTTGAAAAATTTGAACCAAATCGTGTGTTTGTTCAAAATTATGGGGAACCAGACAGACGGGGTGTCTTGTCTGAGATGCCAGGGGGCTGATGGCACTGGTTTGCTGATTCACCAGATGGTTGAAAACGACACTTTTTCCGATATTAGTGCCACCCACGACGGCGACGACCAGATACAGATTGTCGTCGAGTTGAGGGATCAATTTTCGTTCTAAGATATCAAACCATTCACGACCTCTGAGTCCGGCCAGATCAAGCTGGTTTGTATGCTGTTCGAGCGCACGCAGATTGTCTCTGAGCTGGTGAATGATTTTTGAGAATTCGTGAAGTGTAGATGACATATTTCACTGAAATTGGGAGTAATGAAGTTACAATGTCAGATTCGTATCGGCGTGTCGTTTCTTGAGCGAATCGACGAAATTCGAGTATATCGATTCATTCCATTCAGGATGAGCCCAATTGATCTGTTCTGGGACTTCAAATTCGATTCAATTCAATGAATTAACGGTCGCAAGGTTTGACGGGCGTAATTAACTCCGATAGGATCCATCCAGCCGCACTTTTGAGTGTTTTTCGCTTGAAATGCGCCCAGCGATTTTGTTGATCGCGTTCGACGCCTTCAGTAGTTAAGTCTATTGATTGTAATTATTTAAGAACGTGGCCCTTAGAAGGTCATGTGCCCTTTCACAAAGAGGAGTTTGCAAATGTCAGATCTGGTAGTAAAAGATATTCTAGAGGCGGGTGTACATTACGGCCATAAAACGAGTCGTTGGAACCCCAAAATGCGTCCTTACATCTACGGACGTCGTAACCAGATTCATATTATTGACTTAAAAGAAACCGTACGTGGAATTATCCGCGGTAAACGTTACCTCGAACGTGTTTCATCTCAGGGAAGTCTGATTCTGTTTGTCGGCACCAAGAAGCAGGCACAGGGACCAATCAAAGAAGCGGCCACTGCTAGTGGCATGCCTTATGTGACCGAACGCTGGTTGGGTGGTGTTTTGACCAACTTCCGTACTGTGCGTAATCGTCTGAAGCGACTGGAAGAACTGGAAGCCTTGGAAGAGACTGGCGAAATCAATTCTTATTCCAAAAAGATGCAATCCACTCTGCAGCGTGAAAAGCGAAAAGTCTTCCGCAACCTGAACGGGATTCGTACGATGAACCGTTTGCCAGAAGCTTTGGTGGTTGTTGATCCGACTAAAGAAAAGAACGCCGTCCATGAAGCACATATCCTGGGCATCAAGGTTGTCGGTCTGATCGATACAGACTCTGATCCCGACGAAGTGGATCTGCCGATTCCAGGAAATGACGACAGTATCCGTTCAATTCGTCTGGTTATGAATCAGCTGGCATCTGCCATTCTTGCAGGAAAAGGTCAGCTGCCTGATACTGGTAAAAAAGATGAAGGTAGTGATAGCGGAGAAGAAGAACACAAGCCAGTTCCTTCACTGTAAGCCATTCGTCAAAACATATATTAGTGATAACCGTGATGTCTGCTGACAGGGGATGATTCTCAGGTCAGCAGACTCGCGTTGAAACATAACAATCAAATTGGATTATCATTTCAAAGCAATTCATCTCGAAATTGCTTTAAAAGGAGATTAGTGAGATGGCTGAAATTACAGCGGCAGCCGTGAAAGCGTTACGTGAGCTTACTGACTTACCCATGATGGCTTGTAAAAAAGCATTACAACAGGCAGATGGGGATCAGGAGAAAGCAATTGATATTCTGCGTGAAGAAGCTGGCAAAATCCAGTTGAAGCGTAGCGATAACGCCACCACAGAGGGCCGGATTGTAGTACTTTCGAACGATGATGGGGCACAGACAGTCATGCTGGAAATGGTCTGTGAATCAGCACCCGTTGCCAGTGGGGAAGATCTGGTCAGCTTTTCGGATACCTGTGCTGCACTACTTCTTGCCAATCCTGGAGTCAATACGGTGGAAGAGTTACTGGCACTTCCTTCCGAAAAGTCTCCCGGAAGAACAATCAACGATGATTTCATGGACATGCTTAACAAGATCCGTGAAAAGATCGTCGTTTCACGCATTGCTCGTTCAGAAGGCCCTACCGGCGGCTATGTTCATCACGATGGTAAAACAGGCGTCTTGTTTCAGGCTGCAGGAAGTACAGCCAATACAGAATTGCTGAGAGGTGTAGCGATGCATATCGCCGCTTTGAAACCAGCCGCCGTCAATGAATCTCAGCTCGATCCTGCAGTAATTCAAGAAGAGCGGGATCGTCTGGTTGCCGAAGCGAAAGCGACTGGCAAGCCGGATAACATCATTGAGAAGATTGTTGATGGCCGGATGAAAACGTTCTTTGTTGAACAGGGCGTATTGGTTTATCAGCCGTTCGCTGTTGATGATTCTAAGACTGTCAGCCAGGCTTTGGCCGAAAAAGGGCTGGAAGCGGTTTCGTTCACTCGTTGGACGATTGGCGAATAATCATTTTAAGCTAGAGACGCATGCGTGCTATTGGCGCGCGTGCGTTTTTTTATATTCAGAACATTTCATTCTCATACTTTATTAAAACCTTCCTGATATTGAGGCTTCCACGGATGACTAATTCTCCCGCCCCTTTGCTTAAGCCTGCTTTTCAGCGTGTTCTGCTCAAGTTGAGTGGAGAAGTCTTTTGTCGTGACGGGGAAGGCGGCATCAGTATGTCTGAACTGGAATCGATTTCCGCTCAGATCAAGCGCGTTGTCGATTCGGGAGTTCAACTGGCGATTGTCTGCGGTGGTGGAAACATTCTGCGAGGTAAGCAGTTCTCTTCTTCAAGCGGCGCGATCAATCCGGCGACAGCCCATTATATGGGAATGCTGGCGACGGTAATTAACGGTCTGGCGCTGCAGGATGCTCTGGAAATGGCGGGGGTCCCAACGCGTTTACAGACGGCCATTCGCATGGAAGGCGTTGCCGAACCCTTTATTCGCAGGCGTTGTATCCGGCATCTGGAAAAAGGACGTGTTGTGATTCTGGCTGCGGGAACCGGGAGTCCTTTCGTGACCACCGATACCGCGGCTGCATTACGCTCCCGTGAGATTGACGCCGATATTCTGTTGAAAGCGACAAAGGTGGACGGCATCTATTCTGATGATCCAGAGAAAAACCCACATGCCGTGCGGTTTTCTGAGATCAGCTACCAGGATGTCCTGCATAAGAATTTGCAGGTCATGGATGCGCAGGCGTTGCACCATTGTATGGAGCATGGCATTCCCATTCTGGTATTTAATTTCCGCAAAGTGGGCAATATCGAAAAAGCGGTTGCCGGCGAAAATATCGGAACGCGTGTGCTGCCGAAGGTTGAGTCTCAGGCTTAGTCCGGGCCATACGCAGAGCGGGCTCTCTTGCTTAACAGGGCTTGCTTAACAGGGGATGTCACAGACGGCAGTCTGCGCCCCTTTATTTCTTGCGTAAGATAAACACGACGTCTTCTGTCTGAGCATCGATTTCAATCGTGAAGTCCATTTCGTACATGAAATCGTAGAGTTCCACTAATTCCAGTTCAGGAACTTTCGCCAGCAGTGCATCGAACTGGGACGCGGTGTAAGTTCTGTAGTCCATCGTGTCAAACAGCTGGAACTGACGGGTTGGTGTATAGACATCAAACGTCATCTCGAGATGTTCGTTGCGTTTTTTAAGATCAGTCGAGATCGATTGCATATGCGAGTTGATCGCAAGATTGCCTCTGCGTGCGGACCAGCTTTCACTCTGCATCGGTTCGCCTTTCGTTGGCGTCAGGTGCAGTCCCAGAACGTAAAGTCCACCAGGTGCGAGCGCGTCGGCCACACACTTCAAGTGGTTCTCTGCAGCTTTCTCTGAAGCGAGGTGTCGAAAGCTGTTAATGGTGTTGAATGCCGCATCAACGGGTTTTTTGAGTTTGAAGTCGGACATATCGCCGATGACAGCCGACCTGGAAAAGCCCGCCCGTTCCAGGCGATCATTGCAGTAATTGATGGCGTTTTCATTCAGATCGTTGCCGGCCACTTTATAGCCAGCCTGTGCCAGTTTGATCAACAGCCGCCCGGTACCACAGGCGGGTTCAAAGATGCGTTTTACTTTTCTGGTAGCGTGTTTTTCAAAACAGTTTTGTAAGAAGTCAAATTCAGCCTTCCAGTCATCACCAAAAATCAGATCATAATATTTCGGATAATCGTAGAGGTGTCCTTTGATCGTTTCCATTTTTCTTTCTAACTGTCTGGTGTCGTATCGATATTATTGATCGAACTGGGTTGTTGTCATACGCATTCTCTGACTGCGAAAACGCTCATTAAAAAAGCCTTGTGCAGATGTTATATCCTGCACAAGGCTGATGTTCAACTCGAAGCATGTTTGGCAATTTTGACCTGCCTGTTTATTTGGGAAAAATCGAGGTCAGGCTGGTTGGCTTTTCTTTGGTATCACCTTGGCAATGTACAAAGTCAATCGAGGGATTGTTGCCCAGTCCAAGATAGATCGAGATCGAATAGGTCTTGAAAAACCCTTTCCAGGTATACTGTTTCATTTGTTTGCAAATATGTGTGTACTTATCCGCCGGACGGGTTTGAACAGTGGGGGAGCCCACGACATATTGGTCAATATCCGAAATTCGCAGGTCCTTGTTGACCTCGAGTAATTCATCCTTCATGCTTTGCAGGGCAAATCCGGTTTCATTGGCATAGGTCTGTGCGTAAAAATCAACCATTGCCAGGCAAAAGATGATCGTACCTAATATCCAGACAGATATTTTGATAACAGCCTGATAGTTCTTTTTTGCAGAAACGGTCTTAGAAGGATAGGCGGAACGCGCTTCGGGAGCGTCGATTGTAATGCTAGACATTGATGAGCCTTTCTTGGTGTCCTACTAAAGGTGGGTGTAGGAAAGGGGTGGGAAATTAAGGCGTTTGATTGTTCATTCAGGTGGGATAATCAAAAGCTGGTGGGATGTTACCTCCTGTGTGTGAAGTCAACAAAGTTAACAAGTTAATATTTCGAGAATCGGCCAACTTTTTCAGTCAGCTCTTACTTGGTGGGTTTCTTGCTTATTCAGCAGGTGGGACAAGATTCTATGTTATGGGAATCAATGGTGATTTGGCAAGTCATATTTAAGAAAATGCATACAATGGGAACGGGCGAACAGTTTTTGGTTCTTATGTCAGTCCCTCATCGTCAAATTTCAGATTTTTTACGTCTAGCTTATTCAGGTCAATACTCCCTTTTAATTCTGCATCGATCAGTTGAAGTCGTGCTTCGATCTTATGTAAACGCGATTCTAAAGCAGGGTGAAATAGAGACTTATCGCTTTGGGGTAGAATACGGGGGACTTTAGGATAGCCTAGTTGTCGTTGCAACGCTGCAAACATATAGAGAGGATCGCGGTCGTGATTCGCCTTTGCGATGCGGCCATCCTGTTTACTGAATAAGATGGGATATTGAGGGGTAAATTGCTCATTTCCGGGAACCCTGCGTCGCTCATCCACAAAATGCTCAGACTGAAAATAGAGCAGATCAGCGAAGTCGACAGCTCCAAGTTGGATCTTGAGTTTACGAATCCAGCTGGACCAGTCGTCATTGTAGAGGGTGTCTTTTGAGATCGCAGTCAGACCTGTGTGGTAGCCCAGTCTATTGCGGGCGATGCACTCAAACTGATAGATAAATAGCCCGGCGCTACTAGGGGTTTCTGAACGGTACTCCGCTTCACGTTCCAGGATTATTAAGCCGGTTTTCTGATCGAATTTGGATTTATCGTCTTCCGCGTTATGAAGGATAAATGTCTGAAACGGCGTGAAATAATGGGAGAGTTTTTCCATTCCGTCTGAAATACGCCCTGTGAGCAGCAATTCGCCTTTTAGAAAGTCGATGGCCATCGGCAATTTCGTCGTGGCAAGAATTTCTTCGTTTATCGTAGCCAGGATCACCTGCGAAGGAACGGAATCTTCCAGGCGCTCACGATAGTTGCGGAAAAAATAGGCCTGTTCGATATATTCTTCACGATCCAGGGGCAGTTGCTTCATCGATGCTCGTTCGAATTGATGGGTTATTGTAATTCAGCGAGAGGTGCACTCTTTGAGATATTATACCGGATACCTCACGCAAACGGTTCAAAAAGATCCGGGAATTTGGTTTCGATCCGGACTGTCCAGGAAGGACTGTAGGATAATTTGAGCCGCAAGTTTATCTAGATAAGCCTTTCGCTTTTGACGGCTCATATTCAAGTTGGCCAGAAATTCCTCGGCGGTTGCGGACGAGTAACGTTCGTCCCAGTACCGGACCGGGATTTGCGCAAATTGACTGATCCAATTTCCGAACTGGCGTGCTTCTTTCGCTTTCTGGCCTTCATCACCGCTCATATGCACGGGAAGACCTACGACGAGGCCTTTGCACTGATATTCTTTGATGATCTTCAACAGAACGTTCTGATCCAGCGGTTCGCTTTGTCTGGTGTAATTTTCCAGTGGGCTGGCGATGTTTTGTTCAAATGTGGAGATCGCAATACCGATCCGTTTGGTGCCATAGTCGAGCCCCAGCAGGCGGCCTTCGGCAGGATATTCCGCATCGAACGGCTGGTTTGGTTCAGAGGAATCGTTCATAGCCACACTCCTCAAGCTGGTTCACTAATTGTTTGATGGCGGTTTCATCATCTTTACGGGCCATCAGCGTAGCGTCGGGAGTATGCACGATCAAACAGTTCTCGATTCCGAATGTTGCGACCAGATGATCGCCTGAGGAAATGATGATATTATCTGACGTTTCCAGTCCGCAGTGCAGTCCGATGACGGTATTGCCGTTTGCATCGGCGGGGAAATACTTCTGCAGCGTATTCCAGTTCCCTACATCATCCCATTCAAACTCGGCGGGAATCACAGCAAGGTTCGATTTCGCATGTTCCAGAACGGCATAATCAATCGACTCTGATTTCATCGCCGGGAAAACCTGATTGAGCACGGTTTCGTATTGCGAAGTTCCAATCGCGTCGGAAATTTGCAGCAACTGTGTGTGCATTTCCGGTTCAAACCGGGCGAGGGCATCGAGAATCGTGCGCGCTTTCCAGACAAAGATGCCACAATTCCAAAGGTAGTTCCCGCTGTCACAATAGTGTTGTGCTGTTTCGGAATCGGGCTTTTCTCTGAACTCTGCTACTTGAAATCCGTGGACGATATCGGAATCTAATGTGGGACCACACTGAATGTATCCATAGCCGGTGGCCGGATACGTCGGGGGAACACCAATCAAGACCAGGGAATCTGGCTTTGCATCGATGAGCGTGTTTGCCTGATTGACTGTATTGATGAAACCCGCATCGGGCTGAATGATGTGATCTGAAGAGACGACGAGCATGACCGCTTCAGGATCGGATTTTAAGAGGTGGATCGCCGCCAGTCCGATGCAGGGGGCCGTATTTCTAGGTGCAGGCTCGATCAGAATCTGGTCTTGTGGAACATCGGGTAACTGGCGGTGGGTTTCCTGTGCCAGCCTGTGATTGGTGGCAATCCAGATCTGTTGGTGATTCGTGAGCTGCGTGCAGCGGGTGACAGTATCCTGAATCATGGTGTGGTCACCCACGAGTTTCAGCAGTTGTTTGGGCATTGATTTTCGGCTTTGAGGCCAGAATCGAGTACCACTTCCCCCCGCCATGACAACCGTGTGAAGCATACGATTCATTCTCCGAGATAGAGGGGGAATGTAAATTGCGCATCGGAAGCAATTTTAGTTTTTAATTCCGTTTCATCTAACGCAAACAGTGGGCTGATTTCGACGTCTGTTCCCTCCGGAATCTCGACGCCACAGTCAGCAAGCCACTCGGAATAAATTCGGCAGAGTGCGGCGTGCACTGTCTCGGGCGAATCGGCTCCGTCTGCGTTTTTGAGTGGGTTAAATTCACGCTGACGATCGATTTCATAAACCAAAACGGTATCGGCGACCGGCAGGACGTCAAAGATAAACCGTTCAAATTTAATCGCGTTGGGCTCCGTGGGGGAAACCTGCGCACCTGAGGAATCAATGTATGGGACTTTTTTATTAGCCTGATGAAACGGCAGCAGGTCGTCATTATTGGCGATTTGCTCCAGGAATGTACGATTGAAAACATGAATGGCAGTGCTGCCGGCCCAGTGCAATAAGTTTCCTTCCTCGTCGGTTTGCTCTGCGATGGGTACCGGGAGATCACTGTATTCGATGATCTGTGTTTTCTGATCGACGTCACATACGATGCCCATTTTTTCTTCAGGCGAACGTTTGGAAACGACTTTGACGGACACCTCGGCATTGCGCTGCAAATGATAACCGAGGAACTCCGGATCGCAGACAATGGCGGTGGGGTTATCAACCTGGTGGTAATAGAGCGTGTCGATCCCTTGCGCTTGCATCACCTCAAACATTCCTGAGTTTTTGAGGGCGGCCAGCGTCCCACCATGTCCGTCTGGACTCACGGCGATGCGGTGCTTTTCTTCGAGCAGAATCTCGCCCGACTTCGCATCGACGGCCGGCATGGTTCCCTGTTTAAAGAAATGCAGATTCTCTTCCGCCAATCCAAAGTTCTGGTGCTGTTGGAAGTACTCCACCGTTTCATCGTGCGTGGCGTCGCTGGTCATGATGAAATAGCAGATCGGTTTGCCCGCTTTGTCTGCACGGGCAATCAACTGCTCGACAAGCATCTGGAATAAAGACGTCTGTTTGACCGGGCCAACGGGATACATGCCTTTAGGATGGCTGAAACCCAGCCGCGAACCCTGGCCGCCAGCGACAAGGATCGCACCGACTTTTCCTTCTGAGAGCAACTGGTTACCCGCTTGAATGGGGCTCTTCGATTCCGCAGCAGAAGAGGTTCGATCCTGCAGTCGAACGACGGTCCCGGGACGGGTCGCACGTTCTGCTTTCTGTGCCGGTGATTCTTCTGTTGTCGATGAACCCTTGGAAGAATAGAGGCGTTGGATCTGCTCAAAATTGATTTGTTGGATTTGACCCGTTAATTCTGTCCGCTGTTGATCATTCAGGTCATCCCACCAGTGCAACAGTTGCGTTTGCTGGTGTTGTTCCAACTTGTGATAAAGATCCTCGGGAAAGGACTTGGATAAATTCATGCTTATCTGGTTCCCTGGTAGTATCGGTTTAAGGCTCCCGTTCAGTTGCATTCATTCAGTCGCATTCAGGGAGCAGTGCTTTACTCACGCAGCCATGATGTGCTTGAGAGGTTGTGGCTGAAAAGTCGGCTAGATATCCTCGCGTATGTTTCACCGGATTCGGAGTCCAGTTAGCCCGACGTTGCTCTAATTCCTGATCGCTGATTTCGAGTTGGATCGTTCCTTTGAGCAGGTCAAACGAAATTTGATCTCCGTCCTGAACCAGACCAATCGGTCCGCCGACGACGGCTTCGGGAGAGCAATGCACGCCGATCGCACCGTGTGACACTCCTGAAACACGTGTGTCCGAAATGAAGGCGACTTTTCCATCCAGTTCCGGCACGGCGAGCGCGGCCGTTGCCACAAGGACTTCGGGCATTCCAGACGCAACAGGGCCCAGATATCTTAAGACAATGATGTTGCCCGGTTTGATCTTTCCGGCTTCGACCGCATCGGCGACTTCTTTGGCATCATCAAAACAACAGGCCGTGCCAGTAAAATGCGATTCCGGCATGCTGGAAACTTTGAAGACGATCCCTCCGGGAGCAAGGTTGCCGAAGCAGACCTGCATATCTGCATATTCTTTAAACGGTTGGTCCAGCGGTGCGATCAGATCCTGATCGGTGGGAACGTCGCCGATCTCCGCCAGGTTTTCCGCAATTGTTTTACCGGTAACGGTCAGACAACTGCCGTCAATGATGCCTGCTTTGAGCAGATGTTTCAGCAGCATGGGAGTTCCTCCCAGATGGTGAAGATCGACCATCGTCTTTTTACCCCGTGGTGCAAAGCTGCAGAGGACAGGGGTTTTTCTGAGGATTTCTTGAATGTCTTGCAGATGGAAATCGACATCGGCTTCTCTCGCGAGAGCGAGCAGATGCAGGACACCGTTTGTGGACCCGCCGGCAGCCGCAATTGTAGCTGCTGCGTTTTCGAACGCTTTCTTTGTAAGAATATCGCGTGGGCGAATGTTTTGTTTCAGCAGATTTTTTACCGCGGATGCTACATTCAGGCATTCTGTTTTTTTGGCACTATCAATGGCGGGGGTAGAACTGCTGAAAGGCAGCATCAAACCGATGGCTTCCAAGGCGATGCCCCAAGTGTTGAATGAAGCAGCAATTCCACATCCGCCCGGACCGGGGCAAGCGGTTTTGAGGATCTGCTCAGCTTCTGCTTCTTCCATGGCGCCAACGGCGGCTGCGGCTTGCGAATCGTAGACATCCAGAATGGAAATATCCTGACCTTTATGGCAGCCGGGCATGATGCTCCCGCCACTCACGACTAAGCCCGGATAGTTCAGCCGCGCCAGAGCCATGGCAAAGCCGGGACCGTTTTTATCGCAGTTATGCAGCCCAATCAGTGCATCGTAAGAGTGAGCACTAACGACACATTCTGCCGCATTGGCGATCATATTGCGTGAAGGAAGACTGGCATTTCCGCCTTCCTGACCCTGGGTGATATTGTCGCTGACGGCAGGAACACCAAAGGGAAGGCCGATCATCTCGGTCGATTTACATCCCTCGGCGATCTCTTTTGCCAGTTCGTAAGCATGAACATTACACAGGTTGCCATCGAGTAATGGGACGCCGATTCCGATCTGAGCCTTGTCAAAATCTTCATCAGAAAAGCCGAGCCCGTAATAAAAGGCGGTCACTCCCCGCTGCCAACCGTGCGTCAAGTTTTGACTATTCCAATTCAGTGCCTGTTCCATCAATGGGATTCCTGGTAGGTGAAAAGATAAGTTTTGATTTGCTGACTCTGTTTCGCATTAACTCTAAACGGTCGACAGCAGGAGTCCAAGTTACTTAACATTTGATTTTCAAAACAGATACAGAGTCCCGAAAAAATTAGAAACAAAGTGCCTGTCTTTGTTCGCTGGCCTGTTTCGCAGGCATCATTCACCTGCCCATTTTCGAGTGTGGCTTACTGAAAATCAGTGACAGGCAGAGAAAATGCGAAAAATTGCTTGATTTGTTCTCAAATCTGGTGTGCAAATTAGTTGTATGTCTATATCTCGAAGTGGTTTGCGTTTATTTAGTGGTGATGGCCTTTGCGCTTGCTCATTGGTACGTCGGAACGTAAACTGTGACGTTCCGTGAAACAGGTATGACGATAAGCTGTTTTGCCTCCTGATTTTAGGAAATGATCCCGCAGACAGTCTCATCTGTTTGAGTGGTTTCTTGTGCAAAACGACGCCTTGCTACTGGCAGTAGCGATAAAACGAAACGGGGTTTCATCTGGTAAGATGGACTTTCAGAATCCCCCACAGAGAGGATTGGCAGCAGACAATCCGTAAGATCGACAAGGTTATTAGGTAACAAAGAAGCTTAGTAAAATGAAAAAAGACATTCATCCAGATTATCATCCTGTCGTATTTAAGGATACTTCGACAGGTGATTCGTTTATGATCCAGTCAACGGCGACTTCCAAAGCGACAGTCGAATGGGAAGATGGCAACACCTACCCACTGGTTTCTGTGGAAATCAGTTCCAGATCTCATCCTTACTACACCGGTAAGATGAAGTTTGTCGACAGTGCTGGTCGGGTCGAAAAGTTCCAGAAGAAATACAACTGGGACAAGCGCAACACCGAAGCAGAGGATGCCAAGAAAGAAGACGCTTAGCAAATTTACGAATAGTCTATCAATGAGGCTCTACGGAGAATAATTCCGTATGAGCCTCGTTTAGTGCATGGTCATGTCTTTTTTTTTACGTCTGGTCCCTTTTGGTTTTTCGGGTCGAATTCACTTCCCGGCGAAATAAGAAGGCGATTAGACAGGCTTCTTCGTGGATTTGGGCAAATGAAGTTTCCCACCCTGCAGGCAAAACTGGTACGATTTGAAGAGTTGGAAAAACAGCTTCAGGATCCAGAGGTTCTGACAAATAATACCAAGCTCGTTGAGGTTCAACGGGAGTATGGCGGTCTTTCCAAAGTGTCTCAAGAACTCCGGTTGTTCAATGCCCGCGCCGAGGATATTGAAGTGGCGCGTGAGATGCTGGCTGAAGAGACCGACCCTGATGCAAAGGCCTACGCACAGAAGGAACTTGACGAGCTGTGCGAAGAGCACGAGAAACACACGAAAGACCTCGAAGACCTGGTTGTCGCCGGCGATTCGATCACGCGTGGTGGCTTGATCATGGAAATTCGCGCGGGCGCCGGCGGGGATGAAGCCGCTTTGTTTGCTCGTGAATTATTCGACATGTACCAGCATTACGTTGAAGCACAAAAAGGCTGGAAAACGGAAGTGCTGAACCTGAGCGCGACAGAGCTTGGGGGAATCAAAGAAGTCACATTTTCGATTGCCGGTGAAGGGGCGTTTCACCGATTGCAGTTTGAAAGTGGCGGTCATCGGGTACAGCGTGTTCCCGAAACCGAAACGCAGGGCCGCGTGCATACAAGTGCTGCGACCGTCGCCGTTTTGCCGGAAGCGAGCGAAATTGAAGTCGATATCAAACCGGACGACATTCGACTCGACACGTTTCATGCCAGTGGTCCAGGCGGGCAGAAAGTGAATAAGACGGAAAGCGCTGTGCGGATCACTCACTTGGCGACAGGGACGGTCGTGCAATGTCAGGATGAAAAGAGCCAGCATAAAAATAAAGCCAAAGCGATGCGTGTGCTCCGCAGTCGTGTACTGGAGAAGATGCAGCAGAAGGCAGCTGACGAGCGGGCCGATCAGCGTCGAACTCTGATTGGTTCCGGCGATCGCAGCCAGCGAATTCGAACCTATAATTTTCCACAAGGTCGTGTGACTGACCACCGCATCAACCTTTCACTTTATAAAATTGATCAGATCATGCAGGGAAGCTTGGATGAGCTGGTTGAAGCCTTGTTGCAGTTTGATCGTGAAGAGCGACTGCTCGGTGATGGCGCTAAGAGTTAAACGCCACGCCTGCTATTTCACTTTTGACTGTTATTTCGACGGATCGTGCTGTGAAAGATAATTCACCCTCATCGGAGCCCGCTTCAGATGCTGCAGCAGAGTCGTGGACCGTACGTCGTATTCTGGACTGGACGACGGCCCATCTGACGAAACATGGAAGTGATTCTCCTCGTCTGGATGCAGAAGTGCTGTTGTCATACGCGCGAAATTGCGAGCGGATTCGTCTCTATACAAACTATCAAGATGAAGTATCTGAGCAGGAACGCAGCTTAATGCGGGCGCTGGTTCAACGGCGTGCGAAGTCGGAACCGGTGGCGTATCTCGTGGGGAATCGCGAATTCTTCGGGCTGGATTTTTATGTCGATTCCAATGTTCTGGTACCACGACCGGATACGGAAACGCTGGTGATGGAACTGGTGGATGAGGCACAAAAACTCCCTTCCCCTTCCATTCTCGATTTGTGCACAGGCAGTGGTTGCATTGCCATTGCGGCGGCTAGGAATTGTGCAAAAGCCTCATTTCTGGCGACCGATATCAGCGAACGTGCTTTAGAGATCGCACAAAAAAATGCCGAGAGCAATACACTCTCAGACAAGATTCAGTTCCTGTTGAGTGATTGTTTTGAAAAATTACCGGCAGGGACCGTGTTTGATATTATCGTCAGCAATCCGCCTTATATTCCCGATGCCGAAATCGAATCATTGGACGCTGATGTGAGGCAACATGAACCACGGCTTGCATTGGCCGGGGGCACGGATGGATTGGACTTTTATCGCAAAATCATTGCTGAGGCCCCACGGTATTTAAAAGAAGCGGGGGTTTTAATGCTGGAATTCTCTCCCGAGCAGGAAACGTCGTTAAAAGCACTGTTCGAAGAGTCAGGTGAATACGGTGATGTGCGTGTGAAAGCAGATCTGGCAGGCCGTGCGCGGGTGATGATCAGCCAAAAGTTGCCTATCTTAAAATAAACAGATTTTCTATACTTCCTGCTTAGCAATTCTGGTTACACAACTTCAGGAGATCCAGGGATGGATATGTTTCTCGTTCGCGGAGGCGAGCGGCTTTCAGGTTGCGTTTCAGTCAGTGGTGCCAAGAATTCGGCATTGCCACTGATGGCGGCTGCTTTGGCCTGTGAAGGTGAAACGGTTCTGCATTCCATCCCCAATCTGGTGGATGTGACCACCCAGTCTCAAGTCCTCGGTTCGCTGGGCATGCAGGTGGATCGTGATACATCGGGCGCGCTGCGTTTGAAGACCGTTGATGAAACATCGTGCATTGCCGACTATGATCTGGTGAGGCGAATGCGGGCCAGTGTGTGCGTGTTGGGGCCCTTGCTGGCGAAACGCCGGATGGCGTGTGTTTCATTGCCCGGCGGTTGCAACATTGGTGATCGACCAATCGACCTGCATCTGAAAGGACTGTCTGCTTTAGGCGCACAAATTCGTGTTGACCGCGGTTATGTCATCGCGCGTGCCGATCGCTTGCGTGGTGCCAATATCTTTCTGGGCGGTGCATTTGGAAGTACCGTGACCGGGACCTGTAATGTGATGATTGCGGCGGCCCTGGCCAAAGGAACGACGACCATTGAATCGGCCGCATGTGAACCGGAAGTGGTGGACGTTGGCAATTTCTTGAACGCGGCTGGTGCTCAGATTGAGGGATTGGGAACTCCGTTTTTGACTATCGAAGGTGTGGAACAACTCAACGGAATCGAACATGAAGTAATTCCCGATCGGATTGAAGCGGCAACCTTGATGATTGCTGCTGCGATTACGCGCGGTGATGTCCAGTTAAACCGGGTGCGCCCCGATCATATTACTGCGGTGATTGAGAAGCTCCGGGAAATCGGCGTGACGATTAATCTGGAGTTTCCCGAGCAGCCTGCCAAAAAACAGTCTATTTTTATTCGCGTCACGCAGCCTCTTAAGTCGGTCGATTGCATTGCGTTACCGTATCCCGGAATTCCCACTGATGTGCAGGCGCAGTTGATGTCGCTGTTGGCGAGTGTTCCCGGAATCAGCATTGTGACGGACAAAGTGTTTCCGGATCGATTTATGCATGCGTCGGAATTAGCGCGGATGGGAGCGAATATCCGTCGTGAATCCGCCAGCGCGATTCTGAACGGCGACTCCCCGTTAAGTGGCGCCTGTGTAATGGCATCCGATTTAAGAGCCAGTGCTGCTTTGGTATTAGCGGGACTGGCGGCGGAAGGTGAAACCGTGATTCGTCGGATTTACCATCTGGATCGCGGATACGAAAAGCTGGAAGAGAAGCTGATCACATTAGGCGCCAATGTCCGTCGAGTGAAAGACGAGCCCAAAAATATGCCCGAGAGTCTGAAACTGACCGATGGCGAAAGCCGACCCAGCTATTCGGAACTGCTGGATGCGATGACCGGGCCGCACTGGAACCAGAGTTCCAGTGACAAACTTGCGCAGCAACCGAAGCCGTCAGATTCTTAAGCAGTTCATTTATTCTTTTTCAGCTGGCTTTTTCTCAAAGTCCAGACAGATTAAATGCGATTCACTGCGGAGATACAGCTTTTTGTGGGCGAGTACCGGCGCAGCCCATGCTGGATATTTAATTTGCGGGAAGGACGTCCGGCAGATTTCGGTGAAATGTTCGGGGTCGACTTTCACAATCGCCAGTGTACCACGTTCGCCCAGCACGATGAATTTGTTATCCGCCAGAATTGCAGAGCCGCGTCCATAGAAGGGCCAGGGGGCTGTTTTGCCGGAATCAACCCACTGGTATTGCCCTGTTAATTGATTGCGTTTTACCTTGCCGATGACGGGCTCGGTGCCGTCTGTTTCCCACATGACTTTTCCGTCGGAGAGCCGGACGCTGCGCATCGTCGCGCCGCGTTCATGGCGTCCACTGAAACCGTAAAGGTATCCGTCGTGATCAATGGTGGTTGACCAGTGCGTCAACATATTGGTCGGATTACGCCAGAGTTCTTTGTAGCTTTTGCCATCTGGTGTCACTTGCAGCAAGGCAGAACCGACCTGATATGCAGCGGAAAGGAAAATCTTGTCGTCCACCACAACGGGGCGGGCAGCGTTGACAGAATCGTTAATCATGGAACGGAACCAGTATTTGAAATTGACGGAACCGTCCTGAGGATCAAGGGAAACGAGTCCCTGACGCATCAGGCAGAGCAGATGACGTTTGCCGTGGATTGTGACGGCGAGAGGGGACGAGTAGCTGGAAATCTTTTCATTGCCGCGCCATTTATAAACGGGGAGTCGCTCCCAGCCAGTGGATGTTCCGTTCCAGACATCCTTACCGACATTTTCCCAGAGTTTTTTCCCGGTGAGTGCATCGAAGGCAACCATGCCGGAATTGGGTTTGCCGCCGACCATGACGATCAGCTTGTTTCCTTCCAGAATGGGCGTGGAACCCACGCCGAAAAATCCGGGGGGAACGTTAAACTCTTTCATACAATCGATGTGCCAGACGAGTTTGCCGTCTTCGAGATTCAGGCAATATAGTTTTCCCTGTGCGCCGAATGTGTAACAGTGTTTCGATGTCAGCAGAGGAGAGCAGCGGGGGCCATTGTTGTATCCGTAGGGGTCGCGGAAATCGGACGCGTATTCGTACTTCCACAGTTCCTTGCCGGTACTTGCATCCACGCATTCAATGACTTCTTTGCCTTCACGGTTACCATCAGGTCGATGATGAATCACCAGTTTGCTACCCAGGATCGAAGGGGCACTATATCCGGTTCCGATTTTTTTCTCCCACAGCAAGGGAGGTCCTTGCTCGGGGAACTTGTCGAGCAGATTTGTCTCAGGAGAAATTCCCGTCTGTCGCGGACCCAGAAAGTAAGGCCAGTCACCCGGTTTTACGGACGGCGATTGTGCATGAAGTTCTGAATCGAAATGACCAGTCTGTGGGATTGGTAATGTCAGAGTTAACAGCAGTGTTGCTACCAGGCTCAGGGACATGAACCATTTTTGAATTCGGTGATCAAGGAACTTGTCTAAATTATGCATGAGATTAACCATTCATAGGCGGGTGATCAGGGAAGCTCGTAGATTTTATAGGTTTGGTTTTGATAAACGGGTTTGATTGTTTTAAAGGGGCCGAGTCGTTTGACCAGCAGGTGTGTGATGTTGGAGTTATCTTTAAGGGCTTGCAGTGCGCGGTCATCGAAGCCTTTATTATAATACTCTTGGCCCCATTTTCGAAGGTATCTCAGGCGTCGATTCCATTCTATCACGCCGGGGGCGTCCTGGGGACAGTCTTTCACGGTAACATACTCGGGCCGCTGAGCGTACCATTTAAAGTCCGATTCGCGGGCCGGTGTCAGAAACAGAGTCGTTTCGGGCGTGTTTTGTTTGATCCAGAGGCAGGCGTCGATCCAGTCCTGGCGTTGTGTGGAAGCCATTTTGTGGATCGGGGGGAATGTCCAGGCGGAATAGAGTACGGCTGTAAAGATGCTCAGGCTCAAAACCGCGATCGCGGTTTTGAGCGAGGAGCGTGAAGCGGACGACGGTTCTTCGCCTGGCTGTTTGGATTCAAAGAGTCGTTGGTAAACCGAATTGATAATCGCAATTGTGACAGCCAGTGGTAGCAGCGCATCAAACAAACGGAACGGATAAAATTTCAAGAGTGACATACGAAATGCA
Organism: uncultured Gimesia sp.; assembly: GCF_963976445.1. Classification (GTDB taxonomy): domain Bacteria; phylum Planctomycetota; class Planctomycetia; order Planctomycetales; family Planctomycetaceae; genus Gimesia. Next base: position 145,772 of record NZ_CAXBKP010000004.1, read on the forward strand.
TAATAGGGCATTTCCGTAGCAGGTCGCGGTCCGACTCCCAGTAAAAAGCCGATGCAGGCCAGTCCCAGAGTTCCGAGGATGAAACATTGAAAAAAGCGATTTGCAAACGTAATATTTTGTTTTCGTCTCAGAATCAGCCAGAGTCCCAGGAGCCCCGCATACAGCAAATAGCTGAAGGTATGAAAATCCATGGGATCGAGGTGATGCTTAATGCGGTAGAAGACTTGAATATAATTGGCTGCAAAGTTGGCGCGTGAATCACTATAAAGCAGCAGGCTGATCGCAGGAATCAAACCAGGAAGTGCGCAAAGGATAAGTAGCCCCGTTGCGGGGATTGCTTTTGAGATCACTTCCCGGGGTGTGGTATGAGTTGGTGACTTCTGTTGCAGGAACCAAAAACAGGCAAGTGCAAAAACGCCACACAGCAGCGACCAGACTCCGACAACGGGATGCCAGCTGATGGTCAGGCCGGCATAAATGGCAGCGCGGTTCCAGCGCTGTTCGCTGGCGTTGGCCAGTGATAAAAAAAGAAACCCATAGGCAAACACCTTGGACTCAATGCCACCAATGATCCATTCACCCGAAAAATTGCCGACCGCGGCAATTCCCAGATAAATCCATACAGAGATTAAAGGAGACCAGACCCCCGGCGTTAAAACCCGGAAGAGTCGATACCAGCCGATCGCAAGTAACAGGAAACCTGCCAGTCGACCGAGGATCGCTGTGGCAGGTAGCGAGAGCCATTGGGTCAGCAGGCCGACGACCTGATAAAAGACGGAATGCGCGTTGGAAGATTCGAGGAAAAAGTCCCCTGCACACCATTGAGGATTCCAGTAGTGTTTGGCTTTGCAGAGGTAGTGTGGTTCATTGGTTCCGGGAATGGGGAACCGCAGAAACGAATCGGCGGCAAAGGAGCCGCCGATCAACAGAATCAGGAGAATGGCTTGAGGTGTTAATTTAGAAGCTGTGGATTCAGGATTCACTGAACTTGAGCACCTTGTTAAGCCTTAAAAGTTAAACCGGAAGAGACGGTGGTTGGGAGAGAACGCGTCCGATCAGGAGTCTACTTTTTCTTCGTTTTCTTTTTCGCTGTTTTCTTTGCCGTCACTTTTTTGGCGGGCGATTTCTTCGCAGGGGACTTTTTCGCAGAAGACTTTTTGGCTGGAGATTTTTTCGCTGGAGACTTTTTGGCGGTTGTTGTTTTGGCAGCCGCTTTCTTTTTGGTGCTTCCTTTTTTAGAAGCCGCTTTCTTTTTAGCGCCTTTTTTTGCAGGTTTACCAAAAATGTTATCGTAATTTTCCCAGAACTGTGGTGTTGTACCAGTACGCACTATTGGGCCGCTCATAATCTCTCTTCTCCGTTCAGTATTTGAATTCACCTGACGGTAACTTCAAATGAAACGTATTTCGTAACGATGTTGTTGTAGTATAACCAATTAATAAGGCAATTGTCTTTTCTGAGCGATGATTCTTTCGATCTCAGACTTAATTGTCAAGTCTGTTCGCAATGATCTGTCTGTTGAGTGACGGGAAAAGCATGCTGCAGCGTGCTGGCTTTGTGACGAATCGTTTCCAGAAGCCTCTCTAGATGGGCTTTGGTTGTGAGCGGATTCATGACTGTGATGCGAAAGGCCGCCTGTCCATCCAGAACGGAATGCACAATGTAAAACTCGCCCGATTCGATCAGTTGTCTGCGTAATTGAAAATGAAACAGATTCTGCTGTTCGAGCGGCAGCGCCTGTACCCATGCTGGCTGATAGCGGAATACGACGATATTACATTCGGGTTTATGCAATGGTTTAAAGTCAGTCGTTTGCAGGAGCAGCGAATAAAAAATCTGGGCCGTTTCGAACGTGATATCCACGAGATCGGCAAACAGACCTTTGCCAAACAGTGACCAGATGCCCCAAAGTGCGTAGCTGTTCGCGCGTTTGGTGCACTCAATGGTTCTTAAGCCAAGGTCGTATTCTGCGATTTCGGGAGCAGAGGGATCAAACAGGTAAGGGGCCTGCTGTTGGAAAGCGGAGAACTGGTGCGCTTTATTTTTGAAAAACAGAAAGGCGCTCAAGGCAGGCATGAACATCATTTTGTGTGCATCGAAGACGACACTATCTGCGCGGCAGAGACCTGCTGTGAGGTGCTGATGCTGTTTGGAAAAACAGGTCGGTCCCCCGTGGGCGGCGTCGACGTGCAACCAGAGTTGATATTGTTCACACAAATCGGCAATATCATTCAGAGGATCAAAGGCACCAATCGGGGTGGCACAGGCGCAGGCGATGACGGCGATGATGTTTTGATTTTCACTCTGGGATTTTAAGATCAACTCTTTCAAAGCGACCGGCTGCATTCTGCGTTGTTCATCAAGGGGGACTTTGATGATGTTGTCTGCGCCGATCCCCAGGATGCCGGCAGAACGTGTTACGCTGTAATGTGCGTCGCTGGAGACCAGTAGTACGGGCGTTGATTCGAATTGTGACTGTGTGCCCTGTGTCCAGAACTCGGGACAAGCCAGATTCCGTGCAGCCAGCAGTCCGGTCAGATTGGCCAGGGAACCGCCGTGCGTGACCAGACCGGAAAACGTACCGGGGGTGAAGCCGATTTCTTTGCCGATCATTTCGATTAAAGCCAACTCGACGGCAGTGGCCCAGGGGCCGATTTCATAGACGGCCATGACCTGGTTTGTGACAGATGTGATAGCATCGAATAATCCGGCCAGCGGTAACGAAGCGGGAACCTGATGGCCGATGTAGCGGGGGTTCTGTAAGTTGTGTCCTCGATCCAGCATCAACTGCATCAGTTGCTGGAATTCCTGAACTGTGTCTTGCTGGGGCCCCGTGTCTTGCTGGGGACCCGTGTCTTGCTGGGAGAGGTCCGCTGGTGTGGGATCTGTATCTAAGCTGTCGTGCGTGTGTAGATGCTGTCGCGCTAATTCGATATTGTCGACCGGATGATTCCAGTTTAAGACGTTGCCGTTTTCGCTCTGAATTGACCGTGCGTGGGTTGTGATTAATTCGGAGAACTTCAGGCTTGCGGCAGCCAGTAAATCAGGAGCATAGGCGGCTTCAATTCTAGATCGTGCTGCCGCTAATTCTGAATCTGTGATGGTCATCGGAGGTTCTTGCTACATGCGAAAGTGGGATACAGCATTATAGCTGAAAGTGCTGCGAATCAACGTTTATTGTATCTGCTTTCAATAACCAGGAAACATGTACGCGTGACTATTTTAATATTGGCAATTAGAAAAAGAGTCGTCTGATTAAAGATTGTCTGATGCAGTGATAGAGTGTCTAAAATCGAAATGGTTCGGCGTTCATTTCGTAGCCGGGGTGCATGCAGATATTCATCAGCAGGCCAAGTGCCAGGCAGGTACTCAACATACTGGTGCCGCCGTAGCTCATGAGAGGCAGAGTCATACCTGTAATCGGCATTAAGCCGACCGTCATCCCGGTATTGATCATCGTCTGCGAGGCCAGTAGCGTGACGATACCAACGGCCACGAGTCTGCCGAACGGTTCGCGTGTGGCGGTGGCGATTTGTAAGCCACGGAAAAAGAGGAAGATAAAGACTGACAAGATAAACAGGCAGCCCATGATTCCGAAGCGTTCACCAACCAGGCAGAAGATAAAGTCGGTTCTCCCGGCGGGAAGATGGTAAGCGGCGGGGTCATCCACGGGCATGCCGGCAATTTCGCTGCCCCAGACACCGCCTAGTGCGAGCATTTGTTTCGACTGGTAAAGATGATATCCGTCTCCCTTGGGAAGTTCTCCTCCATCCTGTTGTGTGAATAAGGCCACGATTCTGGATTTTTGTTCTGGGTTCATTTCCAGCCAGAGGACGGGCAATGTGCAGATTCCCAACATGACAATGGTGATGAGATGCCGCGGTCGGGCACCGGCGGAGAACAGCATGGCGAACAGAATCGGAAAGAATAAGAGCGATGTTCCCAAGTCCGGTTCGCGTAATATCAAGAAGACCGGCACACATGTTAAAATGAAGGGGACGATCAGGCCCGGAATTCGTCTGTAATTCTGGCGGTGCATCAGATAGTGTGCCAAAGCGAGGATGTAAGTGATTTTGGCCAGTTCCGATGGCTGAAATTTGAAAAAACCGAGTGGGATCCAGCGCCGTGAACCATTGACGGCGGGGATGAAAAAGACCGCAATCAGTAATAGGAGCGTTCCGAGAAACAGGGGATAACTGACGCCCCGCAAGTTTCGATACGGGAACAGAATCGTGCCACCCAGCGCCAGGAGGGAAATCAAAATCCAGACACATTGTTTCTGAAAATAATGTCCCTGACCTGCAAGTTCGTCTCCGCGCGCGATACCAGCCAGGCCGCATCCCATGAGAATGAGAATGCAGCAGAGAATGGACCAGGGAATACGACGAAAGCCTGAATGAATCATACCGTTGTCTATCAAATGATTTATGAAGAAATCCAGATACGTTTTGTAACGAAAAATGGCAGATTGGGAAAGAGAGATCTTTTTTCATGAACTTCCTGTGTGTTGTGTTCCTTTATATGGTGTCAAACGCGTGCAAATCAGCTATTCTTTGGCGGCAGAAACCCTTTTCGACCGTAGTTTGAATTCCCATTTATGTTTCAGAATTTGAGAAAAATCTGTTCTAGATATCCGATCACCGCTGCCTATATCGCGGTGGCCGTCGGTCTGTTTCTGGCAGTTCAGGTAGTTCGAATCAAACAGGGGACCCCCGCTGATAGTGTCTTTGATACAGCATTATGGAAACTGGGGGCCGTGCAGCCGCTGGTGTTTGTGTATGACCACCCCTTAATTAAAGAAGACAGTTTTCCCACCGGTGGTCCATTTGATCTATGGGCGGGAGAATGGTGGCGGATTCTGGTCAGTGGTTTTCATCACGGGGATCTGCTGCATCTGCTGATGAATTGTATCGCCATCGGTTATCTGGGCCGACTGATCGAGCCTCGGATGCGTTCCTGGATGTATGCCGCCTTTCTGATTTTGGCGACGTTTATTTCGCTGCTTCCAGAATACTATTTCGAGCATTATCCCGTGGGATTATCGGGCGGCGCGTTTGCGATGTTTGGATTATTGATGATGCTCAGGAAAACCGATCCTGGTCTGGTGGATGAATTCACGGAGCGAGAAATCACCTGGGGCCTGGGGTGGCTGATTTTGTGTTTTGTGTTTACCTATTTGGGATTTCTAAACATTGCGAATGCCGCGCATGTGTCAGGATTTCTATACGGCTTACTAGCCGGTGTGGTTTTGATCAATCGCTCTCGGTTTGCCAGCTTAATGCGCGTTTCGTTTGTGCTTGCGCAGCTGTTACTGATTCCCTGTACGTATTTGATTTGCCATCCAGTTTGGAATGGAAAATACTATTGGTATCTGGCGCGGCACGAGGATGACCTGGACCAACGGATCGAGTATCTCCGGAAGGGGATGGCGCTCGCTCCCGGTGAACCGAAAATTGGGGCAGAGCTGGCGTTGAGCCTGTATCGCACGGAAGGAGACCCATTCCGTTCCTGGGAGATCATTCTGCAGTCACTGAAACGGAACCGGTCATATGACAAGGGAGTGGAAATCGCACGGCTGATCTGGAAACAGTTTGGTTCGGAACCGCAAAAATCGAAAGCGTTAGAAATTGTTACCGATGTCTTTGGTGATGAATCGGAGGCCTGGTTTGAACGCTTGCAGTTAGATCAGGCGTCAATTGCGCAGGCAGAGGTGCCGATGCCGGAATCAGATAACGCTTCGGGAAGCGAATTACTTTTTGGGGGAGAGACGGTTCCAGAGACGAAGCCGATCCGTCCCCGCGATTTATCTGCGCCACCCGTTGACCCTCGATCGCCTCAGAGTGCTGCAGAAGGCGTTACGCTTTGACCAGCTGGCAAGACCGGGAGAATCGTTAAAACGGCAACATCTGCTCGAAACCTTACGAGCAATTGTTGTTTTTTAGCATCAGAGGCGAATCCTGTAAGTGAATTTTACACCGCGACAGAGCTTGAACTAGGCTGTAGGTAAACAAATTTGTCGTGATGCTGCGCGGTCAATGGTTTGAAACGTGAGACAGACTCTGATTCAAGCCAAAACAGAGGGGAATCGTTTGATCCCTCTCGTCTGACTCTGCGAAACAGCATATGATGTTTTACACTTACCTCTCATCTCGATCTGTTTATTATGGCCACTGCTTTGGAAAACCAAAACGAATCTACAAATGAGAACCCTGTTGAAGAGTCCAGCGAAGAGTTCTCTGAGGATGCGGTGCTCGTCGATCGCTTTCCGGAAGCGCTTCGACTTTCGCGGTTTACCTTCTTCTCGGTTTGTATACTTTCGCTCTCTTTTTTATTATTCAGCTCACTCCCGTTATGGCATACCGATATCTGGGGGCATCTGGCGTATGGGAAATTGATCTGGGAAACCGGAAGCATTCCGGCGTTCGAGCCATTGGTTCCGCTTGCTTCGGGGGTTCCCTTTATCGACACTGCCTGGTTGAGCCAATTGCTTGGGTTTCAGACATTTCAGCAGTTTGGTGTGGCGGGAATTAAATTTCTGTATGCGGCTGCGATTACCGCTTGCATGGGACTGTTATTGTTTCGAGTTCAAAAACGGACAGACAGTTTTATCTGGAGTCTGGTTTGTGTTTCCGGATTTTTATTGTGCGACTGGAAGCAACTTGGAATTGTGCGGCCGCAGTTGGCAGGCTTACTCTGTTTTGTGATGCTGTTTACGCTTCTGAATGCGCGACAGTGGCGGAAATCGTATTGGTATCTGATTCCGGGGCTGTTTGTGTTATGGGCGAATCTGCATGGTTCGTTTCCTATCGGGCTGGGCTTGATCGGATGTTTTCTGGTGGGACGAGCCGTTGATGTGGGCCGCAAATCAGGGGCATGGAAAGCCATGTTCCGAGATAGTGTGACGCGCCGGTTCTTTGTTTTACTGGAACTCGCGGCTGTCGCCGTGCTGATCAACCCTTATGGTTTACAATTATATACAGAGGTGTTTTCTTTCTCATCGAACCCCAATCTGGCTGATTTGATAGAGTGGAATCCGTTGACCTTACGCATGTATCAAGGAAAAGCAGCAGCCGTCTTAGCGCTGTTATTGGTGATCGCTTGCCGGTTCACGCCTCGAAGAATTTCGACGACGGAAGTCCTGCTTCTGGTAGGGCTGGGAACAGCGGCGATGTGGAGCTCTCGCATGATTATCTGGTGGGCACCGGTCGCCACCTATTATCTGGCATTGCACGGTGCCGCGATCTGGGGACAGAAATTACAGCGACTAACTGATGATGACGAATCACATGCCATGCACTATGCCGGGAAATGGACGATCGTTACCGTAGGCGTGATTTGGATCTGTTTTGCGATTACGCCGATCGGGTCACAAATATTGCACGGCAAACAGGTTGATTTTGCGAAGAGTGTTTCAAGCGCCACGCCCATTGGTGCCGTGAATTATCTGAAGGAAAAGCAGATCAAAGGGCAGGTCTTCAATTCCATGGAACTCGGCGATTATCTGCTGTGGGATGGGCCAGGAGATCTCTCCGTGTTTGCGAATTCCCATGTGCATTTACTGCCGCACGAGGTCTGGGATCATTATCTGCGGGTGATCAATCTTAGCAGTGAGGCGGAAGAATTGTTGAAGCGTTACGGAGTCAATACCGTCGTACTGGATTTGCCCCGCCGAAACAATCTGATGCGTCGATTAGAACGTGATGGCGAATGGCGTGTGGGCTACAAAGATGGCCGTTCGGTGGTCCTGCTAAGAAATAAGCCGATTCAATAATTTATGTCTGTCATTGAAACAGTCGTTGATCTAGTTCATATTTAGTGTAAGAGATGAGTCATGAAGTCACGTAAATTGTCATCGAAAACGTTGATTACCGTACAAATTCTGGTTGTGGTTGCTTTTTGTGGTGCCTATACCATGGGCTCTCGCGATTCACGCCAGGCTTTCAATGGTGTGTTTCTCAATCAGACAACGTATCCTGAAGTGAAAATTGATCGCAAGGTGCCACTATATGTGGAGCCATTGTATGACGATCCTTCGGTCGTGACTGATGAAGAACTGGCGGCTGTGCTCAAGCAGGTACGTCCTAAGTTTCCCCGGAAACATATGAAGCCGAATCATGTGGAGCATGCACTGCGCACCTGGAGTATCCGGTCGACATTTGAAGATCCGAGTATTGTCTCGGGTATTGAAATGCGTGATTTTTTGATCGACCATGCCCGATTTCTGGCTTCCTGGGGTGATGAAGCCTCTCCATTATTGGTTGATGAGCCGGTCGGGATTTCGATTCGCTGGGGTAGTCAAGTGGGGGGCTCGGTGCACCATGATCACTGGTTGGCGTCGTTGACCGAAGCCGGGATTCATCTAGATGAACCGGTGTTTGCTCCCTCCAGACGTGATATGGATGTAAACGATGTGATTCAGCAGTCACTACGCGATTTCCGGTTGGATGAGCGAGAAGTGGAATGGTCGGCGATGGCCTTTGGTTTGTGGATTCCTCCTGTCAAACAGTGGCAGACGACCGACGGTCGTACTGTCTCATTCGACCAGCTTGTACAACGACTCATTCGAGGGGATAAGAAATTTGGTGTCTGTGTGGGAACACACCGCGTGTATTCCCTGATGTTACTGATTCGTCTGGATGATGAGTTTGATATTCTGTCTGATCGGGCGCGAGCCAATGCGTATGCATATCTGGAACGTGTGCGCGATCTGATTAGTGTGTGTCAGTTTGAGGATGGACACTGGCCAGCGAACTGGATGGATGGGAAGACGGCATTGACGAATCCTCAGGAGATTCCCGAGTATAAAAATGTGATCGCGACAGGGCATCATCTGGAATGGCTGGCGATTGCTCCCAAGGAACTCCATCCGCCGCATGAGCAGATTGTGAAAGCGGCGAAATGGGTTATTAAAAATACCACCAGCCACACGGAAGACGAAATTCTGCAAAAGTATACGTTTTACAGCCATGTGGGAAATGCGTTGGCGCTATGGCGCAACACACATTCAGCCAAGTTCTGGAAAGAGTGGCAGAAGACGCATCCGTATGTTCCTGAAGTCAAGGCAGATAACGGCGCGATCGAAGCCCCTAAGCCAACGCTGTAGGGGCACGAAGTCGGGGAACGCAAGCCTATGCCTATTTTCCGCCGACGACGGTGAATGATGCTTTGGAGCCGGCGGGTTTAAAGAATTCCGCCTGGATGCCTTGGTCGGTTCGGTGTTCCAGATTGATCAGCAGCGTCAGTTTATGGACGCCTTTTGTTAGATCAAACTGATTTTCTGACTCCGGTTTTAGTTGTTGGGCGTCAATCCAGAGCTTCGTGTTGTCTGCAGAATTGATACGGAAGCCGACGGCTCCGGGTTCGGTCACTTTGATTTCCGCCTGTAAGAGAATCAGTGAATCGGTGGCGAGACTTTTCAGTTCTGCAAAAGGAAGTAACCCTGCCACCATCGCATATTGGGGAGTCCAGGCAGTTGCTGGTGCACGCAGGACATGTTCTTCAAACAGTTCCTCATCGGGGTTTTCATTTGTGAGCAACAGGTTGGGGATTTCTTGCATTACCAACCAGCGTTGGACCGTTGGTTTGGAGCGGACCGCATAGGGACCAGGTCTGCCCAACGCTGAGAGATATTTGACTACGTCTACCAGTTCATCCCGCGTCAGAAACTTCGTCAAGCCCTGAGGCATCAGTGAGCCGCCTTCCGTTTCATCATCAATGTCATCTGCGGGAATCACGATTTCTTTGCCATTGGCGTCTTTCAGGATGATACGTTCTTCATTCCGATCAACAACGATGCCACGAAGGATTTTGCCTTCAATCGTAAGGATGACAACTGTCTGGTAGGCTTCTTTCACCGCCTGATTGGGATACAGAATTGAGCGGACCAGGTAATCAACGGGGGAACTGGCACCGATGGGGCTTAAGTCTGGTCCCACTTCACCGCCGGCCTTGCTGACGGAATGACATTTCATACAACTGAGTTCGGGGCGACGGAAGATTTGTTCGCCGCGTTCTGCATTGCCGTTGGCGATGACGTCTGCGACGAGCTGTTTGAATTCGGCTTCGGTGAGTTTCTTTTCTTCGCCCGACATACCGGCGGCTTTACTGAGAGCATCGCTTAATGTTTTATCGCTGCGTCCGACGGAATACATATACCGCAGGAGCTTTTTGGCGACGTCTTCGGGAATCTTCTGTGAAGAGATGGCTGTTGCCAGTTGATCTGCGGCCCCCTGATTGTCCAGAATTGCGGCGATAAAAGGAGTGGGATCGCCGTCTTTGCCGGAAGACATGATCTTGATGCCGTCGGCAATCGCCAGTTTCAATTCGAGTGCTACCAGAGCGGCGGCGCCCTGGTAGCGGATATCCTGTGGAGAGTGGTCTCCGGTCAGTTGCTGCATCGCTTTGATGCTGGCGTCGCCACCAATCGAAACCAGTGCATCGATGGCGGCGGTGCGGAGTTTTTTATCTGTTTGTTTTGATAAAGCCAGTTGCTGAAGTTTCTCTGCAGCCGCGGACACCTTCCACAAGCCGGCTAGCTCGACGGCGGCCCGATTAATCGGCGGCTGTTCATCGATCAGAACCGAGATTCCAGCAAGTGAACCGGCGGGAATGATCTTGCGGTTCTGAAATGCTTCCTTGAGTGAAAGCAGCGATTTTTCTTTCAGTTCACCTTTTATTGCGCCTGTGACGATTTGCTCCCAGATATAGCCAAGATCGTCTTGATTCCCTTTGCGGCAGATCAGTTCAATGATCGTTCCCTGTCGTTGTGCAGGGATGCGGCCACTTTTTAAAAGCTTCATTAAGGAAGCGACTCTGCTTTTAGATTGGGCATGAGCCTGTTCTGCAGAGTCGTTGCAGAATAACAAGGCGGTCGTTGAGAGGAGCAGGACAGACAAAAAACGTGATGGATTTCTCATTATGAAACTAACTCTGCACAAAGATCTTTTGGTATTAGTTACTCAAGCCGTCTGGTGGCTGTCTGTGAAATGGCTTGAGGGTGAGATTGAAACGATCCAGGGGGAAGAATGATGTCCCCCTGGATCGGATTTCGAAAATATAATTGAAGCACTCGAAAACTTAATTGGCTTCCATGCGTTTTTCGAGTGTATCCATGGTCTCTTTTAAGGTGTACTCAAGATAATAATCCTGAGGGTGAATCAGTGATTCCACCGCAATTTCGAGTGCTTTGGGATCATGATAAAAACTCAGCGCCCGTACTGCTTCCAGTCTGACCCGGGGATGCTCGTCATTCACTTGGACCTGGAGCAGGTCGAGCGAATTGTCAACGCGGTCACGCCAGTAACATAAAACGCGTGTGGCGGCGGCCCGTGCTTTCGGTTCGGGAGAACTCAGCATCTTTTTCAGGAAGTCCACGTCGACCACGTCCAGGTTCTGATGAACCCAAAGTGCTTCCAGCAGGTTGTGCTGATAATCTTTATCTTTGGAATCCAGCCCGGCAACCCATTTATTGACGGCTGCAATGACTTCGTCTGTATCACGAACTCGTAATTCACGTCGAACACGGTAGCGAACCTGATCTTCATAGGTTTTCAGTAGGTCGAGCAGTTCCGGAATCGAAGCATCGGCAATATTCGGATCTTTCAGCAAAGGCTTCTTATTGTAAGTCACTCGCCAGATCCGACCGTGCTGTGCGTCTCGATTGGGGTCGCGAATCGAGTGTTGCATGTGACCGACAAGTGGATTGAACCAGTCAATCAGGTACAGAGCACCATCAGGTCCGAATTGCAGGTCAACAGGGCGGAAGTTGGTGTCTGTCGATTTCACGAGAGGTTCAGCCGGATCCGCGGCGAATCCGGAACCGTCTTCTTTCATTTTGTACTGCAGAACGCCGTGAAATCCGATGCAGTTATTGAGCAGGTAGTTCCCCTGCATCTCTTCCGGAAATTGTCGACTGGAAACGAATTCGCAACCCGCGGTCGGACGCCATTGTTTTTTCAGGAACTGTTTCATGCCGGCGTGTTTGCGCGGATAGTCGAGGTCTCCTGAGAAGGCGGTGCCGTAGTAGTTGGCACCACCGGAAGCATCGGCGACGAAGTTCTGTCCCCAACGGTCAAAAGTATGACCCCAGGGATTGGCATAACTGTAAGACACAAAGACATCGAATTTTTCCGTGCGGGGTTCATAGCGGAAGATACCGGCGTTTTTAAGCCGGCGCGGTCCGTATGGAGTTTCAACTTGAGAGTGATGGAAGGTTCCTTCCTGGAAGTAGAGGTCTCCGCCGGGTCCCCAGGTAAAGGCACTGATCGAGTGGTGCGAGTCTGCAGAATCGAAGCCGTGCAGCACGATTTCTCTATGATCTGCGTGACCGTCTCCATCTGTGTCTTTCAAGAAGACCAGGTTGGGTTGCTGGGCGACATAGGCACCACCGTCACCCAGTTCGATGCCTGTTGGCAGGTGCAGGCCGTCGGCAAATACGGTCTGTTTATCAGCACGGCCATCTCCGTTAGTGTCTTCCAAAATCAAAATTTTATCATCAACATCTTTGCCTGGCAGATATTGGGGGTAAGACTCCATGGTGCAGACCCAGAGTCGTCCTTTGCTATCGAAGGCGAATTGAACCGGGTTTTGCAGTTCGGGAAATTCCTGTTCGGAAGCGAACAGATTGATTTCGAAACCTTCTGGCAATTCGAATTTCTTTTGCGATTCCTGCGGTGATGTGATTTTAATCGAAGACAGATCTTTGACGTTCGTTTTGATGCCTGCAAATTCACCGGTCTGGCTGTCATCAATTTTCGTGGGTACGCTCTTGCCTTGTGCGACAGCCCAAATGCGTTTGTCGCGGTTTGCAATCATTTTACGAAGTTTTGCAAATTCGGCGGGAAAGTTGACGATGCCGAATGGTGCTTTACGGCCGCCGTAGATGTAATATCCGTTGACGGAGCGATAGTCATACCAGAATTGTTTGTTCTTTTCCAGAACTTCTGCACGCAGTAATTTTAGATCAACTGTTGAACCTTTTTTCGTTGCCGCGCCGAACAATGCTTCGTCAATGAAAGGGGCCAGTTTCTGATAGCCATAATCGGTTAGATGAATTCCGTTGAATGTTAAAGGGCGTTTTCCTGATTCCATCAGTTTTTTGCTGGGAGTAAACAGGTCGACAAAAACAACGTTCTTCTCTTTGGCAATTTTTCGCATAGCCTCAGTGTAGAGCTGAATGCGTTGATTATTTTCTTTGCCGATCGTTAATCCGGGCCGCTTCAGGTTTTCATTGGCGATTGGTGAGAAGAGTACCAGGCGGGGATGAGATTTTCCGTTATATTTGGCCTTGAGTGTGGTGTCGATGAAGTTCTTTAAGTCGGTCTCGAATTTGGCGAGTCCTTTTTTGCCGGCGAATGATTCGTTGAACCCGAAACAGGCGATGATGACATCGGCTTTGTGGTCTTCCAGGTTGTGCCCATGATCCTGGAAATCTTTGGATCGAGGACGCAGTGTCAACTCGTCGGCCGACCAGCCTAAATTGCGAACAACCAGTTCTTTATCGGGAAAGCGGCTGTGAAGCAGTGTTTCAAAGTATCCTGCGTCCTGCATTCGTTCAGGGAATGTATTTCCAATAAACACGATATGGTCATGTGGTTTCAATTCCAGGTGCTGCTGTTCTGCTTTGGCCTGGCTATTGGAGGCTGCAAAGAGGGTCGCTGAGATCATGCACAAGGCAAGTTGGAGAGGTTTCTTCACTGCAGTGGGCTTTCTTAATAATAGGCAAAAAAGGCAGGAGACCCAGAGGGCTTATTTGTGAGTCAAATCATCAGGATTCAGCATTTGGGATACCGATCGGTACTATGATTTTGTAGCATATAGCTACTTATGTCAAATCAAGGACGTGAGGCGAAGGCATAGTCTAGTCTTTTGCAGATCAGTAATCCACCAGGGAGTCAGTTTGAATGGAATCTAATTTAAGTTCGTCCAGAACGAAAATAAAACAATTTCGTATAGATTCTACGCAAAACGTAAAGGATTCGCTAAAAGAATTTTACCCGAAGGAGACAGACTCTGCAGCTATTAAATTAATTATCGAAAGTATTCCTGCCGGTGTGGTTCTCTATACGGAGGGAGTGCTGTTCGTAAATCATCGGGCCGATGAGCTATTAGGGGGTTCAGAAGAGCATCCCTTGGTCTTTCAGGAAAATCTATCACAGTTATTTCAATTAAAAACCAGTTTACAACCGGCTGAGAATTCCCCGACTGAGAGTTTACAAGAGCAGTCCCAGCATGCAGAGATCTGGTTCGCGCGCGGTGATGGCAGACAGCATTTATGTGAAGTGACTCTGCCGAATAATTCAGAACAGGAACTTTGGCTGATCAATGATATTACAGCGCAAAGACAAAATGAACGGTTGCTGCATTTACTGTCCAATGCAACCAGTGGTGTCACCGGCGAAGAGTTTTTTAAGCGTCTGGTCAAAGAACTGGCTGACGCATTAAAACTGAAATGTGTCTTTCTGGTTCGGCATCGATACGTTGATCAGAAAATCAAAAAGTGCCAGACAATCGGCGCTTGTTTCGATGGGCAACTGATCCCTGATTTTGAATATGAAGCAGAGGGATCGCCTTGTGTGCATATCACGGGGCAGAACTCCTATGTGGTTCATAGTGATGTTGCGAAGCGATTCCCTGATGATCAATTTCTGGCTGACAATAAATTGGAAGCTTATTTTGGTGTTCCCATGATTAATCGCAAAGGGGAGATTCAAGGGCACCTGGTGTTACTAAGTGATCGTCCGATTTATGAGAATTTGTGTGAAATTCCTGCGATTCAAAACTATACATTTCGGGCTGCGACAGAGGTCAGTCGAGAGCAGGCTGAAAGACGCTTACAAGAGAGTGAACTTCGTGTCAAAATGGCGGCGCGCGGCTCTGATATCGGATTTTGGGATTATGACCTTAGCACGGGACAGATCCAGTTTGATGACCACTGGCATTTAATGTTGGGTTATGAACAGGGAGAATTGCCGGAAATCTTTGCAACCCGAGAGGGACTGGCAAATCCTGAAGCACTACTGCCTGATTTAGATCCAGCGTGGACAGAACTGATACATTCGGATGATTTACTGCCAGCAGTAAAAATGCTGGATGATTATATATCTGGCCGAAGTAATTCTTATGATATCGAAATACGTATTAGAGAAAAAAATGGAGGCTGGAAGTGGCTATTTACGCGGGGGAAAATATCGACTTACGATCCACAGTTTAATCCCATACAAATCATTGGTACTCATATTGATATTGATGACCTGAAACGTTCTCAACAAATTCGCTTGGAAAACGAAGCGCGTTTGCGAATCATAATGGATCAAATTCCTGCTATTCTCTGGACGACCGATTATGATAATCAGTACACATCGATTGTCGGGGCAGGGCTCAATCTGTTAGGGATTCAACCCAATGAACCGGTCGGACAGGCCATTTTTGATTTTCAAGACACACCGGATGCCTCAAAGAATATGGTGGCGATGCATGAGCGGACTTTAAAAGGCGAATCTGTCCGATTTGAGCAGCAGTTACAAAATACGATTCTGGATATTCATATTGAGCCACTGCGGAATTCAAATGATGTCATCATCGGTTGTATTGGTCTGGCGATCGATGTGACTGTCCGCAAGAAGACAATCGAACAATTAAATCGCCAGCGGATTTTATTGCAGACGATTTTCCATTCGGTCACAGATGCGATGATTGTGACCGACCGCAGTCATAATATTGTGATGTGTAATGAGTCGATTCAGATCCATTTCCGTTGTCAAGAGGCCGATCTGCTGGGGAGGCCGATTCGGGAAATTATTACCTCAGGGGATCAGTTTGATGATGAATATCTGCGTGTCTCTTACCCCAATTCCCGGGTGTTAAAACCATTCATAGTGGAATATCTACGTGCGGACGGCACCCAGTTCCAGGGTGAGACAATTGTGACTCCGTTGCGGCGTTCTGATAATCAAATCACCGGTTATATTCAGGTGATTCGAGATATTACCGACCGGATCCAGATTGAAGAGGAAAAAGACCAACTACACGCTCAGATGCTACATGCTCAGAAGTTGGAAAGCCTGGGGGTCCTTGCCGGTGGGATTGCACACGATTTCAACAATTTATTGCTGGCAATTCTGGGCAATACGAATTTGGCGCAGATGGAACTGGGAGACAATTCTCCAGTCATTGAAAATGTAAAGAATATTGAAATAGCCGCACGACATGCGACAAAAATCTGCGAACGTCTCCTGGCGTATTCCGGTCGGCGGACGTTTGTAACAACAACCTTCAATCTGAATCAGATTATTCAGGAAACCGTTGAGATCTTAAAGACCATTGTTTCTCCCAATGCAGATATTGTATTGGAATTGTCAAATGATAAATTGCTGGTGCACGGTGATATGGGCCAGGTTGAACAGGTGGTTCTAAATCTGTTGACGAATGCGTCTGAAGCGATACAGAGTCAAAAAGAAACGGGTGTCATCCATATTCGTACGGGGATCATGACGTTGACTTCGGAGAATAGTACCAACTACTTTTTCTGTGAGAATATCAGCCCCGGTCAATTTGTGTACTTCGAGATCGAGGATACCGGGAGCGGGATGGATGAAGATTGCCAGTCAAAAATGTTCGATCCGTTTTTTACCACAAAATTTACAGGTCGAGGGCTTGGTCTGGCAGGGGTTTCCGGAATCATCCGGGGACATAATGGCGGGTTGTTTGTTGAATCGGCGGTGGAACATGGTTCCTGTTTTCGTGTGATTTTGCCAGTGGCGACTGAGGCTGAAGAAAAGATCGAGAGTGACAGCAGTGTCGATACCATTGTGCCTGCAGACGCAGGGTTTGTGTTAGTGATTGACGATGACAAAGCCGTCTGTAATGTGGTCAATCACGTGTTAAATCGATTCGGTTTTTCTGTGATGGTTGCGAATTCCGGGAGTGAGGGAATCGAAATATATGAGAAGAACCGTGATGGTATCAGTGTGATACTATTGGATATGACCATGCCGGGATTAAGTGGTGTGGAAACATATGAGTTGCTCAAAGACAAAGGGATTGATATTCCCGTGATCCTTACGAGCGGGCTGAGTGAAATGGATATTTCTGATCAAATGGAAGGCTCTAAAATTCTGCACTTCCTGAAAAAACCATACAAGCCACAAAAGCTGGTGAATATGGTGAGTAAGGCATTATTGCGGCATCAAATTCACAATGATTCAACGAACCGTTTTAAGTAATGGGTTTTATCATTGAATGAGGTACTGTTTGAAAACCTCAGCATACTGATTCAACACAAACGTCAGTAGCAGTAGCAAACCTGCAACGAAATCACTTTTTCCGAAACGATCCGCTCTGCCATGTGAGCGGACAAATTCAAAGATGGTTCCCGTCGGACAACCATAATGGCAGTATGCCTGTGGGATGAAGAACGACGCGACCAGCCCGGTGACGGCAATACAAATTGAGACGATGCCTGCGGAAGTCAGCAGGTATGCATCAAACGCTTCCAGTTCCGCCAGGTCAATCGGCAAGTCTAAAAAAATGATGCAGAGGATCAGTATCAGTAATAATACGGGAATCCAACGTAATGCCCGTTTGACATCAGGTCTGATTTTCCATTTGCGTTTAGCGGGAATGAGTTTTCCCAGGAATTCCTGTGCGGTTCCATGCGGGCAGATACTTTGACAATAGAGATTTCTGCGTGTTGTCCAGGGAACCAATATCGCGAGCACTGCTAATGCGACTAGACCAGACAATTGTCTCCAGGGAACCGCATACTTCGCCCAGCCTGCAAACAGGGATTCAGCCAGCAGGTCACCACTCACAAAACCCAGATAGAGGAACGCGGAAATTTTAAACAGTGTACGCAGTCGATGCACGCGTTTGAGACGGGTAAAGGTAATCAGCGCGGCTCCGATGCCAAACAGAAACAGGATGGCATCGCTGGTTCGGAACTGAAAGGGTTGAATCGCTTGCGACTGCTGTTGGGAATGCTGGATCCGATGGGCAATCGCATGGGCGATTCCCATGCTGGTCATAGTTGCTCCAGAGACACCTTCGATATCACCTTGCTGGAGATCCAGCTTTGCCAGATCATCCCATGAGTACTGGGTCCACAAATTCATGTAGTAACGATCATCGCGAACATCGTTCACGTGTGATGTGGTGTCGCCACTACTTCGAATTGTTAAACCAGTGATTTTTCCCGTGGCTTGATCGAAAACAATCAGAGTATCGGACGGACCACAGTAGCCGATGATGTCATCTGAGATCGGCGAGGTGCGGACGGCATAACCGATTGGTTGCTGTTCCTGATTCAGAATAAACAGCCCGCTGCGCGTCGAGTGATCGACGCGCAGCGAATGTGCCTCGGGGAGAATCGCCTGTACTTCGGGTAACTGAACCGGAGCGTTTCCCTGCACGCGTACGCGGACATAATAATCCCGGATCAGGAAGACGATCAGTACCAGAACGGCTATGCGATAGATTTTTAACGAGACGGATCTTAGAAAATTTGCCGGTCTCGGTGATTTCGGAGGCAGGGGAACTAGCGGTAACTCTGTCATCCTTCTCTCAACGCCTCAAACAAAGCGGAACTTTGTTTGAGGCAGCTCTATTTTGAACAAATTGCTCTGGATCGGTTGCTTAGTGGAAATCAGAGGGAGGTCGTTATTATCTTTATTTAGCCGGCAGGACTTGAATCGCATCGGCATGCACATTGCCATCCACGTCCGTATTTGACATGACCACTTCGATGGGCTGGTCTTTTTCAAACTGAAATGTTCCCAGCGAGATAAAGCCGTGAGGCAGTGGTGGCTTGATGCGCTGATTGATTTTAACGGTTTTCGTTTCCTTTGCAGAGCGAATTGTGACAGGAGTATTGGTAGCACGATTTTCATGATGACCATAGGCCAGTCGTACTTCATATTTTCCGGTTTTATCAACTTGGAAATTGAAGTGGATTTCTGCCTTTTTCCCTTTCCCGTGGTACACATAATGATTGCCGATATAACCTTTAAGGCCTTCTCCTTTAGTCCATTTGCCAATGAACTGGACGTTATTGTTTTCGTTGTCGATGACCAGTCCCGGTAGTGTGGCAGGGTCGATATATGCGTCAACAATGGGAGGTAATTGTTTGGCGTCTTTCGGGGTATAAAAATCGTCGGCGATTGTGTCACGTCGTAAGGCACCTTTGAGTGACATTAAGCGATCGAGATCTTTGTAATAATCGGTGTAGACAGCACGAGGACTGCATTTTTTATCTGTGCAGACCGCGGCCGCTTTACCAACAACTTCGCCCATCATGCCACCAGTTTTCATGACTCGGACGGTCCCCAGTGCTTCGTGTGTCACGCTGACACATCGGCCCGCCATAAACAGATTTGGAACGTTTCGAGAGTAGAAGCAACGATAGGGCACGGGATAGCCGCGTTTGCGATCGACGCTACGATCAAAAACCGCCTGCGAGATAAACGGATCTTCCGGATACTTTTTCATGTATTGTTTTTTGGGGTAATGTAAGTCGATCGACCAGGTACTGGGGACACAGCCATCGGGAAACTCAACTTTATTGACGATGTCTTTTCTGCGGAGAATCACATCGCCGCGCAACATACGGGATTCGCGTGGTCCGCCGATATAAGCCATCCAGGTCAAGGCCGCATTGCCGTGTTTGTCTTTGCCATCTTTGTTTTTCATGGTATTCCAGGCACCATAGACGGCTCTGAAGTTCCAGTCACGCATCGATTCCAGATCTTTGATCGGATCTTTATCGAAGCCACTTTCCCAGAACCATTCGCCGTGAAAGCGTTTGGGATAAGGGAAATCGTCCATCGTCAGGTCGAGTGCCCAGGGAACGTTGGGGAATGATTGTGCTTTTTCGGCTTCTTTCCAGGTCCACATGTTGCTCATGCCCATGTGGCCTTTTTCTTGGGTGTAGTAGTCGGCCCCAGCAAGAAATCCGATTTCACCATGGCCGGTACAGTCGGCAAACAGGGCTCCCTGAAATTCCGTTTGCTTGCCTGTTTTGGTATTGAAGGCGGTCACGCTTTGAATCGCGTCCCCCTCTTTTTTGACGGCGTAGGCATGGGTGTTCAAGAATAAATCGATATTCTTCTCTGCCCGGACAGTTGCTTCTTTGACATTGTCACCGAATTCCTCATAGGTGCCGGGAGAGGCTGATGCTGAGTCAGCAAATTCAGCAATGATTTCACCAATGTGTGGATACTTTCCCCGACGTACCAAACCTTTCGCCCAGACGCGCACTTCGGAACTACCATTCCCGCCGAGAACGGGACGGTTCTGGACCAACGCGACTTTACAGCCCATCCGAGCAGCCGAGATCGCAGCGCCCAAGCCGGCGTATCCACCACCTACGACAACGAGGTCATACGGTTTTGTTTTTTCCGGTTGAGCGGGAAGACCCAGCATGGCTTTGCGCCATTGGTCCATCGGTGCCATCTCATTTGGTGGAGAGTAGGATAGATCTTTAGTAAACAGGATCGCATCGCATCGGCCTTCGAAGCCGGTTAGATCGTGGAGTGAGAGTTTGATTTCGGGCTTCGTGATTTCAACAGTACCACCATCGTGCCAGAACCAATGGGCACTTTTTGTCCCAAAGGTTTCGCTTAACGGTTTGCCATCAATGGCTAATTGAAAGCGACCAGGAGTTCCAGAGGCTTTCCAGGGGGCGACCCAATCCTTGGTGCGAACGAAAACACGGTATTTGCCCGTCGAAGGAAATTTCACCGTTGTTTCTGCATCAGCAACAGGTTGTCCCAGACCATGAGCCAGTAAGTAAGGCGAGCCCATGCTGTTGATAAACTGGGTGTCCAACTTCCAACCGCCTTGTTTATCGAAACTCTCTGCTTCGATCAGTACACCGACTGTGGGTTTTGTTGCGGCAATGCAGTCAGAGGAGAGCACGGTGATCGCCAGTCCGGCGAGGATATAAAACAATCTGGAAGTAAAACGCATACTCTCTGACTCCTGTCATCGATTCTCTTAGGGTACATAATCTATCAAATCAAGACGGCAAAACAGATCAGAATGAATCCGATTGTCGCCTGAATGGATTATAAACCCGGTGTGGAATCAAATGCAAACAGGGAGGTCTGGGATTCGTGCTTGCAGTCTCTTACGCAAGATTCTTAATTAATGGGCTTTGTCGCCAAGAAACTGCAGTAGATCCCTGTCAGAAACATCGTTGGGATTAGAAAATGTTTTCCCGGTGAGGCGCGCAGGAACCTGGGGGCGGTTGAAGCGGACAAAGTCGAAGCCAGCTACCAGATCGGGGCGTCCATTTTTGATGACCTGCGTATTTTGTTGTGCTGGCTGCATGCGGGAGGCGGTGCTGTAATCGGTATAAACGGTTAAGCCAACCTGTAATTCTTGCGGCATATCAACGCGGCGATAACGTTGATGGATGTTCCAGTTGCCGCTGGGCGTTTTTTTCAAGAGGATGAAATCGTTCCCGATGCGGGCGATTTGAATCTGCGCTGTGGGAGTCCCGGCATCCGTAACCGCTAGTTGAGAGCGGCTGTTGAGCGTGGTTTTCACTTCAAATTGAAATGTTCCAGGCTGTTTAGCAGAGCCGAGAGAGAGAAAGATGTAATTTTCACCCCCCGGTTGCCAGGTTTGCGGTGTGACGTCGCGTGGCGTGCGGATCATCAGTCCTGCGAGTGAATAATTGCTGCGCGGGGCGCCATCGCCGTTGCGACGGGCGACACGAATATTTGAAGTGACAACAAAATCGCCTTTGACCATTTTGTAGACGAGAACGCCACGATAATCCATGTACCAGGTGCTGCTGTAAGGCATCATCACCATCCAGCCGGGACGGGTTTGGGCGATATCGAATTTTTCCAGTTGATCGGCGTTGGTTTTTTCTGTCTGATAAATACGTGACCATTGTTTCAGGGTCGCAGCATCCTCAAACTCGTCGCTGAGTGAATTTAAGTCATCCTGTCTGCGAATACGGTCCTGGGCGTTGACCGAATTTGTGACCCCCCCTGATCCGCCAGTTAAAACGAACAGGCACAGCAGGAGAGAGCATTTTAATGAGAATCGAAGATGCTGCATGGTCTTACGCTTTCTGTGGTCAGATGGTTTGTTCAGGGGCAGGGCTCTGGTACGGAAAATGAACAGCCCCTGCCTCACGTAATTCGTCAGGGAATGTTAATTTGCGACAAATATACTGAAAAAAATATACTTTGCTCGAAAATCGCTCTAACCTGTTGAATGAAAAGACTCTACGATATAATAGAAATACTGACGGGCGGGCATGACTTTCTGGAAAGCGACGTTGAATGTCTTCAATTGAAGAGACAGTAACGCAGTGGATTGATCAGGTGAAAACTGGTGATGCCCGCGCTGCGCAGCGATTATGGGAATCGTATTTTCAAGAAATGGTGGAGGTGGCGCGGCGTAAATTGCACGGCGCACCTCGTGCGATGGCAGACGAAGAAGATGTGGCCTTAAGCGCGTTTAAAAGTTTCTGTCTGGGGGCACAAAATGGTCGGTTTTCCCAAATTACCGATCGAGAAAATTTATGGCCTTTGCTGGTGGCGATCACCTCAAATAAATCAGTGGATTTGATTCGAAGCGAAAATCGACAAAAACGGGGAGGCACTGGAAAGAGTGACAGCGACGCGGAACGCCATAGGCAAACGTCCATGCCGATCGATTTTGAACAAATCATTCAGCAGGAACCCTCTCCGGAATTTGCTGTGCAGTTAGCTGAAGAACTGGAGCGGTTACTTAATTTATTGGATAAAACCGGGGATTCGGCGTTAAGACAGGTTGCATTGGCCAAAATGGAAGGTGAAACTACTACTGAAATTGCGCAAAGTCTGGGCTGCGCTCGCCGAACCGTTGAACGAAAACTTCAGTTGATTACCCGTCTGTGGCAAGAGGATTGCAATTTGTGAAATCGCCAAACGAAACAGATTTCGATCAGCTCCCTTCAGACTTGATGCTGAAAATTAATCAATTATGTGATCGGTATGAATCTGAGTTGAGACAGGGAGATCTGCCTTCGATCAATGCTTATCTGGATGATGTCGCCGTTGATTATCGAGAGGTCATCCTCAAAGAGTTGATCCCGTTGGATGTGGAGCATCGCTGTCAACAGGGAGAAACTCCGGAGTCGAGTGACTATCTCCACCAGTTTCCCATACTGGATCAGGAGTGGCTGTCGTCAGTCATCGGATCGGCTCGTGCCGCATACCCGGCTGCTTCGGTTAGCAGTTCGCCCGAGGATGGTCCCCATGAGTTCGACGAATATTCGCTGGATCAATTCTGCTCTCGGGTTGTGGATGCCGGCATTCTGTCTGAGCGCGAACTGACGGAATTGATTGAGAATCTGGAACAGGATCAGCGACCACAGTCCGCAGCTGCACTTGCTGAAATATTACTTCAGTTGGGAACGCTGACGGAGTATCAGAGCCACGCACTCTCTTCGTCAGAAGCCCGTCCGCTATTAATCGGCGATTATCTGATTCTGGAACCCATCGGCTCGGGAGGCATGGGGACGGTTTACAAAGCCATGCATCAGCGCATGAAACGGATCGTGGCTTTGAAAGTAATTCGTTCTGATCTGGATCATGTTCTCGATCGTCTGAAGCGATTTGAACGGGAAGTGCAGGCGGCGGCGCGGTTATCACATCCAAATATTGTCACCGCCTATGATGCGGGAGAACATCAGGGCGTTCATTATCTGATCTGCGAGTATATCGATGGCGAGAGTCTGACGCAGTTGGTTCGTGATTCTGGCCCGCTTGATTTTCCAGACGCTGTGAGTTGTGTGCTCCAAGTAACGCAGGGATTAGAATATGCGCACGGTCGAGGCGTGATTCATCGCGACATCAAGCCGGCAAATATTCTGGTCGACGATCAAGGCGATCTCAAGATTCTGGATATGGGGCTGGCCCGACTGCAAGCCTCTGATGACATTTTAGGATCGGAATCACAGACCGAATTGACTTCGAGTCAGTTTTTTATGGGAACCATCGATTATATGGCTCCCGAGCAGGCCCGGAATACGAAACTGGCCGATCATCGCTCTGATATTTACAGCCTGGGTTGTACGCTCTATTTCCTGTTGACGGCAAAGCCCGTTTATGGTGGCGGGACGACGGTGGAACGAATTCTAGCGCATAAAGAACAGCCGATTCCGCGTTTATCGGCAACCTTGCCCCAGATCCCTGTTGAGTTCGATCACATCTTTACAAAGATGCTGGCGAAAGATCCTGAAGAACGTTATCAGACGGCGAGTGAATTATTCAGCGATCTCGATCAATTCAACACCGAATTTTTACAGGATCAGACTTTTACGTTGCCGGTAAAAGAGACGCTTGAGAGTGAGCCGGTTCAAGAGAACTGGGCGAGTGCACCGACCGAAATTCAACCGGTGGCATCGGAATTCACTGTGATGTCAGCAGCCACTCAACAGGAGAAACAAAAAGCCCATTCATCAAGCCAGCCGCGTCTGGTGTGGGGAGGCGTTGCTGTCGCTGCCCTCATTCTGGGAGGCGTGTTGTTCTGGAATCCCTTCCAACAGGATCCGGGAACGGGTGCGCAAAATCAAGATTCACAACTTGGTCAATCTGGCTCAAGTGATGCGAAAGCAGTTCAGACGGAGTATGCGCAGAAGGTGAATCTGCCTGTGAGTACGAATGTGCCACTTGGCGCACAGGGGAAGGGGCCTGAACTGGAATTGATGTTGATTCCTTCGGGAGAGTTTCTGATGGGAGACGGTTCCAGTGCAGAGGCTGCCTCTGATGTCTCCGTGCATCCGGTGAAACTCACGCAGCCGTTTTATATGGGAGCCACCGAAATTACGAACGAGCAGTTTCGCCGTTTTGTAGAGGAGACGCAGCATCAAACAGTGGCGGAGCGTAGTGGCGGATTTGGGGTGACAGGTGGGAGCTGGGGGAAGTCCGATGCCTATTATTGGAA
This sequence comes from uncultured Gimesia sp., assembly GCF_963976445.1. Classification (GTDB taxonomy): domain Bacteria; phylum Planctomycetota; class Planctomycetia; order Planctomycetales; family Planctomycetaceae; genus Gimesia. The sequence continues at coordinate 170,714 of NZ_CAXBKP010000004.1, forward strand.
TCACCTCGGAGACCTGCCTGTGCGAGATCAGGCACCGGTTGTGAATATCAGTTGGAACGATGCGGTCGCGTTCTGTGACTGGCTCTCGAAAAAAACGGGAGAGGTTTACCGCCTGCCTACCGAAGCCGAATGGGAATATGCGTGTCGTGCGGGAAGCAAGGGACCGTGGTTCTTTGGAACGAATTCGGACGAGCTGGAGGACCATGCATGGTTCCTGGATAATTCGGAAGGCCAGGTTTATCCGGCCAAGCAGAAACAGCCGAACCCCTTTGGGCTTTACGATCTGTATGGCAACGAATGGGAGTGGTGCCAGGATTACTACGCTGATAATTATTACGCACACTCACCCCTGGAAAATCCAACTGGTCCCGAGCAGGGAAGCGAACGCGTTCGTCGCGGCGGTGGATTTCAACTTGGTTCGGACCAGTTGAATTCTTATGTCCGCGGTCATGGAAATCCCAATTCTCCATCGCGCGGCGCGTTTCGCATTGTGCGCGAAGTCAACGCCGACTGAAAACGGTCAGACAACAGCTTTCCCATAAAAGTAATCGAGGTGTTTTTTATAAGCCTGGATCTGATCAGGAATTTGCTCGGCGGTGAGCTTGCCTGTTTCCACGAGGCAATCGGCCAGGTCTTTGAGGGTGGCTTCCTCGAGCGTCTCGTCAAAGATCAGCATCAGACGCCGTTCGACGAGGTCGCCCAGCGTCTCGACCCATTCGTGTTGAATGGTCCAGAGTACATATTGGCGGGGCAGTGTGGTTCCTGTGATCAGTTCGGTTGAAAAGTCGGGCAGAGAATCCAGGATCTCTTCAAACAGTGTGCCCTGCAGACTCCACAGCGCTTGGATGCTCTCCAGCGAAAGCTGATATTTCTGGCTGAGCCGATCCTGTTCTGCTTTTAGAATATCCTCCGTTTGGGGGTATCCTTCAGCGCCTGGGATCAGGCGTGTTTTCGATTCCGAGAAATAAGTCTTGCCGAGTTTCTTCAGAATGCCACCTGTTACTTTTTCTGCAAAGGCACGCCACGAAGTGAGTTTGCCGCCGACAAGCGTTACAATCCAGCCTGAGGGCCCTTCGTATTCTTTGATGGAGTGATCACGAGAGATTGAAGCGGCTTTGCCTTTCGGTTGATAGGGTAAAGGACGGACGCCGCTGTAGTGCAAATTGATATCGTCGGTCGTCAAGCCGACCTGGGGGAAGACCATATTGACCATGCCGACCAGATATTCCAGTTCATCGGGAGTCGCCGTGACGTCAAGTGGATTTCCATGAACGCGAACATCGGTGGTGCCGATGAGTGTGCTGTTTTCGAAAGGGAGAATGAAGACGAGTCTGCCGTCGCTGGCTTCGGAGTAGATCGCTTTACTGCCGAGTGCGTCGCTGAGCTTTTGATTGAAGGTGACAATATGGCTGCCTTTAGTGCCACCCATTAAACGTTCCGATGGGATTTCGACCTGCTGGAGTGTTAAGTCTCCACAGGCACCGGACGCGTTAACGATCACAGTCGGCTCGAATTCTTCATGAATCTGATCGGGATCATGGATTGAGGAGATTCGGGCCGTTCTGCCGTTAACTTTCAGTTGCTGATAGGTAGAGAGCTCAAAGGAAAGTTGCTTTTCGTTGGCGATTCTTTGGCAGTCGTGCAGCAATGCGACGACGAACCGTTCGGGGAACCGCATTTGGGCATCTGAGTAGCAGGCCATCCAGCGAAACTTGTCGGTATTGATCTGGGGCAAATCGGCATCACCCACATCATGCACCGAATGACGGGGCAGATTTCCTTTCGAAGCGAACCAGTCGTAAATGGACAAACCCATGTCGACCAGATACAGGCCGCGTTCGGAAGAGAAGGAGAAGCGGGTGGAGAGCCAATGTGTTCCCGGCACGCGGAACCCACTCAAAAACCGGAGACCGGATGAGGTAACACCGGAGGCGCGATGGGCGACCGGAATGGCAAGTCGTAGTGGTTTCACAAGGTGCGGCGCGAGATCGAGCAGAATACCTCGTTCCTGAACAGATTCTTTCACCAGAGAAAAGTCACCGTACTCGAGGTAGCGCAAGCCGCCATGAATCAGGCGTGAGGATTTTGATGTTGCGCCCTGCGAGAGATCACCCTGATCGATGATGCAGACGGGAATGCCATTCTGGAGTAATTCACGCGCGATGGCGACGCCATTGATGCCTGCGCCCAGGATTAAAACCCGCTGTGGTTGTTTCATCGTGCATTTCCATATCAAAAATTATATCGCGGGCAGGAATTCCATTAACAGCCGATGTTCGTGAGGGCGGTAGTAGCCTTCGATTCGGGTTCTGGTCTGAAATCCAAAACTTTCATAGAGTCGGACGGCCGGTGTATTGTCCGGGTTGACCGTGAGTAATACAACCTGATTTGCGGTCTGCAAAGCCTGTTTCATCAAGGCTGATCCGATTCCCTGTCCCCGAAAATCGGAGTGCACCATAATTTTATGCAGGAATGTTTCACTCGTATTTGTGGGAAACATCAGCAGTGCTCCCGCGACTGTCTGTCCTTGCTTTTCATTGTTTGCAACAGCGATTAATACGGTGGCGTATTCACACCAGAGCCGCCAGGCGTGTTCGCCATCGGGGATAAAGGTGTCTGGTTCTTCAGGCCAGGCCATGCGATCCAGCGCCGCGATTGCCAGAAAATCTTCGGGTAAAGCCTGTTTGATCAAGTAATCCACGAAAGCCTTTCATAGTCAATTCTTATCATAGATAGCCAGAGGCAGAGTGTTGACTTGTATTGTACGAACTCATGAGATCGGTTTCGATCATGATTGAACAGAAAACGAACTTGCGGTAAAAGAATAATTGAAAACTGCGGAAGCTCCCGCCTCGCTTTGCTACTCTGTTGCTGAATTCGCATTGGTTCCCTCCATGACCCGCTCGTCGATTCCCCACGTTGCCTTATTGATTGAAACGTCTCGTTCCCACGGGCGGGGTTTACTGAACGGCATTCGGCAGTTCATTGCTGAGAATGAGGAATGGTCTGTATTCATGATGCCACGATCACTGGACTCACAGGTGCCCGAATGGATTTCGCGCTGGAAAGGGGACGGCATTCTGAGCCGTACAATTAGCCAGGAAATGGCTGATGCGATTACTGCCTCTGGAATTCCTACGGTCGAATTGCGGTCGACGAAGCTCAAACATGAGTTTCCGTTTCTGGGGATTGATAACCGGGCCATGGGGCAGTTGGTGGCGGAGCATTTTCTGGAACGTGGAATACGTCACTTTGGCGTGTATGAAATCGGGATCGAAGTCTATTTTGAAGAGCGGCGCGATAATTACGTGCAAACGATCCAGAATGCTGGCTACGAAGTCAGTGTGCTTTCGGCTTCTGAAGATTCCGAAACGCCTCGCGAATGGGAAAAACATCAGGAGCAGATGGCAAACTGGCTGCGGGGATTACCTAAGCCGGTGGGGGTCATGGCGTGTACGGATCAGTTGGGATTCTGGCTGTTGGATGCCTGCGAACGGGCGGGGATTTCGGTGCCTGATGAAGTGGCCGTGGTCGGAGTGGAGAATGATGAGATCCTGTGCATGATGGCGCGACCGCCATTATCAAGTGTGGCGTTTAACTCAACACGCATTGGCTACGAGGCGGCGGCGCTGTTGAGTCGGTTAATGAAAGGGGAGCCGATTCCTAAAGAGCCGTATCTGATTAATCCACTGGGGATTGTCACGCGACAGTCCTCGGATGTGATGGCCGTTGATAATCCTGAATTGGCGCTCGCCCTGCGGTTTATTCGGGAAAATGCCTGCAAGGGAATTCAGGTGACGGATATTCTGAAATCGGTTCCACTGTCGCGAACGGCACTGGAACGACAGATGAAAGCAGCCATCGGGCGTTCTCCCAAATCGGAAATTATCAGAACCCAGTTGGAGCGGGCCAAGGAGTTGCTCGCGTCGACGGATCTGTCCCTGGCACAGATTACGCAGAAAATTGGTTTTCGCCACGCGCAACATTTCAGTACGATGTTCAAAGGAAAAATCGGTGAAACGCCGGGCGAGTTTCGGGCGAAAATGCATTAGTCGCAGGCTTGTCTTAAAAGTGCGAAAACAGTGGTATTGCGTACGATCGACGCTGAAAATGTACGCAAAACATGATAATCTTTATGGAAATCCGTAATGACTGGTCTGGATTCGATTGTAGAATGGAATCCAATGTAATGCTGAATTTTACGTAGAAGGAATGGTTTGAATGAACAAGGTGTTAATCATCGTTGGCGATGCAACTGAAACCGTAGACACACTTTACCCCTATTATCGATTGATTGAAGGGGGCTACGAACCGGTTGTGGCGGCTCCGGAGAAGCGACTGTATCAGATGGTACTGCATGAAGTGAAACCGGGTTGGACAATCACCAAAGAGTGGGAAGGGTACACGATTCAGGCAGATATCGCGTTTAAGGATATCAACGAGGAAGAATACCTGGGAATCTTCTTCAGCGGCGGCCGTGCACCAGAATATATTCGTGACGATGAAGACTTGATTCGGATTACGCAGCATTTCTTCGAAAAAAATAAACCCATAGCCTCAGTCTGTCACGGCGTAGAAATTCCAGCCCGCGCGGATTGCGTGAAGGGCCGCCGGATGGCGACCGTGCCGAAATGCCAGTTTGACCTGGAAGTCTGCGGCGGGATCTTTGTCAATGCACCGTGCGTGATTGATGGGAACATGGTCAGCGGTCGTACCTATCATGATCATGGCCAATATATCGGCCCGTGGATGAAGCTGCTGGATGAAGCACGAGAGCAATATTAAAAAGTAGCCTTTGATACTATTTCACATAAACAGGAGAGAGCGATGACTTCACAGAAACTATCTCGCCGGACCTTTGTCAAAACAGCAATGGCCGGACTTCCATTGGCGTGTATTGCACCAGGGGTTTTCGTGAATACCGCGCGTGGCGCGGCCAAGCCTCGTAACGCAAATGAACGATTGAAAATTGGTTCGATCGGCATGCGGTATCAGGGGTCGGTCATCGCCGACAAATCGCAAGAGTATGGCGACATTGTGGCCATTGCGGATGTGGATCGGGAAATCGCGGAGAAAGCTCGCAAGCAGTTTGGCGGGAAAGCGACGCTGTTCGAAGACTATCGTGAAATGCTGGAGCAGGCGGATATTGATGTGGTGACGATTGGTGCTCCCGATCACTGGCATACTAAAATGCTGATCGATGCCTGTCGCGCCGGCAAGGATGTGTACTGCGAGAAGCCGCTCACGCTGACGGTCGACGAAGGCAAAATTCTCAACAAGGTTGTTAAGGATACGAAAGCCGTCGTGCAGGTTGGAACCTGGCAGCGAAGCGATCACCGTTTTCGTCAGGCAGTCGAAATGGTACACGATGGTCGCATTGGGAACTTGAAAAAAGTGACCGTCACGCTGAGTAAAAACAAAACCAGCGGTTCGTTTAAACCAGAGCCTGTGCCTTCGGTTTTGAACTGGGACATGTGGCAGGGACAGACTCCCGAGGTGCCTTACATCAAAGAACGCAGTCACTATACGTTCCGCTGGTGGTATGAATATTCGGGCGGTCAGATGACCGACTGGGGTGCGCATCATATTGATATCGCACAATGGGGGGCCGGCATGCAGGATTCCGGTCCGGTCGAGTTCGAAGGCACGGCAACGTTTCCGAACGTCGAAAACGGCTATAATGTGGCCCTCGATTATCACTTGAAGGCCCGTTACGCGAACGGCGTGATTCTGGAAGTCAACGACACCGGGCGCACCGGTTTGATGTTTGAGGGAGATCAGGGCCGGCTGTTTGTCAACCGGGGAACAATCGCCGGCAAACCAGTCGAAGACCTCGCGAAAAAACCATTGTCGCGTGAATCGTTCAATGTGTATGGCCATGACAATCTTTCGCGTCCGCCTCGCATGGGCAAGCTGGATGCGATTGTGAATCATATGGGGAACTTCTTCGACTGTATAGAAACACGGGAAACGCCCATCTCCAGCGTCGAGAACCAGCACCGTTCGGTGAGTGTGTGTCATATCGGTAATATCTCGCAACGTCTGGGTCGCAAACTGACCTGGGATCCGGAGCAGGAACAGTTTGTCGGCGACGCCGAAGCGAATACCTGGCTCAAACGCGAACAGCGGGCCGGTTATGAGATCAAAGATTCGTAAGCGAATATTTGATTTCAGTTGATCTTTATTGCTTTGCTACTTTCTTTTGCTGTCAGGAGAAACGATGACTGTCTCGACGGGGATCATTACCGAAGCTCATAAAAAGCAGTTTCAGGAAGAAGGTTATTTCATTCTGGAAAAGGTGATTTCGGACGAACACCTGCAGATCATCCGCGATTCGTGTGCGCATCTGATTGATTTGATGCATCAGGAAATGGATCGTCTCGGGACCGATCACATTCATATCAGTCACCGTGGCAAACGGTATCACATCGCCAAGAAATACGATCAGGCGCCCCGCCTGGAAGAGTATGTGTTAGGCGATCTGATGGCGGAAATCTGTAAAGCAACCATTGGTGAGACCGCGTATCTGTTTTACGATCAGTATGTCGTCAAGGCAGCGGAGAAGGGGATTAAGTTTTCCTGGCATCAGGATTCGGGTTATCTCGGGTTTCGGCATCGCCCGTATGTCACCTGCTGGGCGGCCGTCGATGATATGACGGTTGAGAATGGCACGGTGGATGTGCTGCCTTATTCGACCATCGGTGTGAAATCGCTGGTGGAACACATTCAGGACCCGGAGACGGGAGACAAGACCGGTTACTTTGGCAAGGAACCGGGGGTGACTGCTGTCGTTCCCGCCGGTAGTCTGGCAGTTTTCAGTTCGCTGACCTTTCATCGCAGCGGTGCCAATACGACGGACAAGATGCGGCGGGCTTATGTCACACAGTATTCTCCCGCACCAATCATTGACCCTGAAACCGGGCAGCCAAAACATCTGGTGGTTCCGTTCTTGAAGGATGGGGAAAAGGTCGTTTCTTAATTCGAGATCAGACAGACTACTTTAGAAAGAGACAGTCGCATGTTCGAACAGCTCAATCGTCGTGATTTCAATAAACAGCTTCTGGGGAGCGCGTGCTCTGTGGGGCTACTCGGGAATGTATTGGCCGCGGGTACGGAAAGTACTCCGAAACCGTTTCAGCTGAATTACATTGTCGCGTCCTGTATGTATGGGAAGCTGCCGCTGGAGACGATTCTGCAGGAAGTCCCTAAAACGGGGGCCGCGTATCTGGAGGTCTGGGCAGAGCGGCACGGCAATCAGCGCGAGCAGATTGAAACCTTGGGTGTCGAAAAAACAAAGCAGCTGTTTGACAAGCACAATGTCAAGCTGGGCAGCTTCACCTGTTTCAAGTATGGCCTGTTTAACATGCGTGGGGAGATGGATCTGGTTCAGCAGCTGGGCGGTGACATGGTGATCTGCAACAGTGGTGGCCCGAAGGGACTGAAAGGGGCCGAACTGAAGGCAGCGATTAAGAAGTTTGCTGAAAAACTGAAGCCGCACGTTGATACTGCTGCCGAGAAGGGCGTGATCGTTGGTCTGGAAAATCATGGCGGCGGTCTGATCAATGATCCGGATACACAGCGGTGGCTGATGGATGCACTGCCAGCAAAGAATTTCGGAATCGCGCTGGCACCCTATCACCTGGAGCAAGACCCGGAGATGATTGGGCAACTGATTACGGATCTGGATGAGCGGCTCGTGCATTTTCAAGGCTGGCAGCATGGCATGGGCTGCACCAAGAAACTGCCCAAGGAACAGGAACTGTTACAACTGCCGGGCCGCGGCGATTTGAATTTCGTGCCGATCTTAGCGGCACTGAAGAAGATCAACTATCAAGGGCGGACGGAAATATTCATGCATCCGGTGCCACGCGGCATTCCGATATTACCGACCGCCGATCAGGTGACTGCGGAGATTAATCGGTCGCGTGCGTATCTGGAAAACTGCCTGAAGCAGGCTTGATCGTAGGCAGACTCCCGTCTTTTCTCAATGAGTTGAGGTGAAGCAGATCATGAACGCGCGCAGTAAGATTCTGACTGTTATCGTATTATTTGCCTGCAGCCTGATTTGCGATCGCGGGCAGTCTCTGCAAGCGAAGGAAAAATCACGGCAGCCGAATATCATTCTCGTGATGACCGACGATCAGGGCTATTGGGATACCGGTATTTCGGGGAACACTCTGATTGAAACGCCGACCCTTGATCGGATGGCGGCGGAAGGTGTCACGTTTACTCGATTCTATGCGAATATGGTTTGTGCGCCGACGCGGGCCGGGCTGATGACGGGACGGCATTATCTGCGAACCGGCTTGTACAACACGCGGTTTGGCGGCGATACGCTGGGACAGCAAGAGACGACGATTGCGCAGGTCTTGCAGTCGGCTGGTTACAAGACGGGGTTGTTTGGCAAATGGCATCTGGGCCGCTACGCACAGTATCAGCCGCACCGGCGGGGCTTTGATCATTTCTTCGGTCATTATCACGGGCACATTGAACGTTATACGAACCCGGATCAGGTGGTCGTGAATGGCACGCCGGTCGAAACGCGAGGTTATGTAACCGATCTGTTTACGGATGCAGCCATTGATTTCATGACGCGTTACAAAGCACAGCCATTCTTTTGTTACGTTGCCTATAACGCACCGCATTCGCCATTTTTGCTGGATACGTCGCATTTCGGTCAGCCGGAAGGGGATAAGCTGATTGAAAAATATCTGGCGAAAGGGTTGCCGTTACGCGAAGCGCGGATCTATGCGATGGTCGAACGGATCGATCAGAATCTGAACCGTTTATTACAGTCGGTCAAGAAGCTGGGACTGGATCAGGAGACGGTTGTGATATTTACCAGCGACAATGGCGGGGTGAGCCGCGCGTATAAAGCTGGTTTAAAGGGAAGTAAAGCGAGTGCTTATGAAGGCGGGACGCGCGTGCCGTTTGTGGTACGTTTGCCGGGCCATTTTCCCGCAGGCAAATCCACCGATGCGATGGTGGCACAAACGGATCTGTTTCCGACGTTCTGTCAACTGGCGGGGGTGAAGGTTCCCGAAGGAATCAAGCTGGATGGGAAATCGATTCTTCCGCTGATGGAACAGGGGGTCGGAAAATCGCCGCATGAGTATTTGTACCACACATGGGACCGTTATACGCCGAACCCGTGGCATCGCTGGTCGATTCACGGCGAGCGGTTTAAGCTGGTGGGCCATGATCCTCAAGGGAGAAAGAAACAGCAGGAGCCGGCGGGGCAGTTGTATGATCTGCAGGCGGATCCGGGAGAGACGAAAGATGTCTCGCGAAAATATCCTGAAGTAGCGTCGCGTCTGAGGAATGAATTCCTGCGCTGGTTTGATGATGTGACTGAGGGGCAGGTCTATGCGCCGGCGGCGATCCCGATTGGTGATCCTCAGGAACCTGATGTTGAACTGCAACCGAGCTGGGCGATTCTTAAAGGGGACGGACTGGAATATTCGTTTGACGGATATGACTGGGATACGATTGATGGCTGGAAATCAAACACAGGCACCGCGACCTGGCAGTTGGATGTACTGCAGCCAGGCCGGTATACGGTGGAATTAAGTTATGGCTATCGCGATGCATCGCCTGCCGCGGGGCCGCTTGAAGTTTCGGTGAGCGACACGAAACTTACCTGCGACTTGCCGATGAGTCCGAGTCAAAATGTGTTCGTCAAACAATCAGCGGGTACACTGGACCTCAAAGCGGGCCAGCAGACACTCACTATTCAAGCAGCCAACGCAGGTGGTATCAAGGGACTGCGATTGAACTCAATCTGGCTGAAAGCGCTGCCGACAAAATAAGTCAGACGGATCGATGGTCAGAGTGACTTTCGAATACGGTGAAAGCCTTCTTGAATTTCGCCGGCGACCAGACTCAGAGCATCAATCACGCCGGATGCAGAATCTTTGACAGCGTCTTTGACGGGCTTGTAGTCGTCCTGGAGCGCGTCCAGTTTTTTTGTGACTTGCTCCCATTCGTCTTTGGCTTCCTGTTTGCCGAGGTGAATTTTTAATGCGAGTTCATCGCGCTGTTGTTCCAGTGCGCTGATCAGTTCGTCCAGCCGGTTGCGGTTGGTCATGATGTCTTCCTTTATTTAAAGAGGGGAATAAGTTCGCTTTATTCAGCTGAGTGATTTCAGTGCTGAGATCGACAGTTCGTCAATGTGTTCATTATACCAAACGACTGAGAAAGTCGACAGTAGTGAGAATCTGAAACCAAACAGTTTTATGCGGCACAAAACTGTGCTGAAACTGTGACATGCGTGAATGAATGCGACTGTGAAGAGGGAATGAGTGCCGAATGTTTCCTATGTGTGAACGCGAGCGAAGGCAGCGTGAAGAGGTGTGAACCGGTTGCGATCGTGCTTGATTGTGGTGTGAATGGTCGTTGATAGGACGCGTTTTGGCACAAAATTGTGTTTATTTAGTGAAGATTCGGCACGGTTTTGCGTAAAGACAGGTGGGTTGCGTGAGCAGAGGGAGCGTTCTGTGTTGTTTTTTTAATGCGGAGATGGGTTGAAAACGCATTTTACCGCATGTGCAAATATAAAGAAGCGAGTCGCAGAAATTCAGAAATCGTTTGAATCCGACTCGCTCCCGTTTGAGAGAGCTCAGTCGATTAATACCAGCACATCGTGTAGTTCATTCTGATCATCTTCTGCGCGGGGCAGTGGTGTGGATGCCTGTTCGCCGATCTCCTGAATGACATTACAAATTGCGGTCGTTTCATCGCCTGAATGCAGTCCTTCCGTTAGTTTCTGACAGACTTGATCCAGGAAGGATTGTCCGAGTTTATCGATGACCGTCTGGTCGGCAAGTGCCACCGCTGTGTGTTCAAACAGGGAGATGTAGATCAGGATGCCGGTTCCCCCTTCGGTATGGTGCACGCGTTTGTCGAAAAAGATCTCGCGTGCCCGGGCGGCGACTTCATCCTGCATCTGCTGGCGAGGCGTGAAGAGGCGTCTGAGCCAGCCAATCCTGCTGCCGGCGACGGCGCCGATGATGAATGCAAGGATCAATAAGAGTGCCGCCAGGATCAGTTCGATGAAAACGGGCATGCCTCCCCAGTCTCCCGTCTGTCCAGCAGTTCTGGGAAATAAGAACCAGAGAGTGAGTGCGGTAATGACTGTCAGCCAGAGTCCGACGATATCTTCGGGTCGGTCATAGCGGCCCGAGGAAGTCGCCAGAACAGGGACAATTTCACAGGACGTCTGTTTTTCTGCCTCGACGACTGCCTGTTCGACCTGTTTCTGTTGCGCTTCGGTTAAATAGTTAAATGCACTCTGCATGAGTTGATACTTTCAATATTGTGTGAGAGCGGACAGTCGTTACCAGGAACCAGATGCCCCGCCGCCTCCAGAGAAGCCACCTCCAAATGAGCCGCCGCCAAAGCCTCCCCCGCCACCTCGATTATTTAACATCTGATACAGGATCGTGCCAATGACGGCAAAGACGACGCCCCACATTAACCAGGCCCAACCACTGGAGCCGCGACGGATGAGTGAGACGACAGTGAAAATGACCAGACCGATGGCGACCGCGATAATGACATAAGTCCACGGCGAAACCGGTTTCGTAGGCAGTTCCAGCTTCCGCGCCATTTTGTCGAGCGCTTCAACACCCGCCAGGATGCCTGCATCGAACTTTCCCTGTTTGAAGTTAGGGATGATATAATCGTCCATGATTTCCTGACACAGCTTATCCTCGCGATGTCCCCAGCCCGCACCGAGTTCGATTCTGGCTTTGCGGTCATCTTTGGAAACCAGCAGCAGGATTCCCGTGTTCCAATCCTGATCTCCCAGTTTGGCATGACCGATTTGCCATTGATTGAATAGAATCGTCGCGAAGGTTTCAATTCGCATGTCGGCCCCGCCGTATTGGGCCATCGAGTCGATGGTGACGACAATGATCGGCGTGGCTTTATCGGTGAGCAGTTTGTCACAGAGTTCTTTGATCTGCTTGGTGGTATTTTCGTCCAGCATGCCTGCGAGATCGCGAACGAATTCACGATCTCCAGGTGGCTCGAGCGTCAGCTCCAGCGCATGGGCTGAAGCCAACCCGCTGAAACTGAACAAAATAAAAGTCAGGCAGAGACAGGCTCGTTTGCAATTAAGAGAATAATTCACATTATCTCGCTTGAAAGAGAGAACTGGTACTAGATCGGAATCTGTGTGCCAGTCTATGAATCTGAGCGGATAATTTCAATTCCACTGAGTGCAGGCGGCATTTGTTTTGCGCTTTCATTTTGTGGAACGAACTCCAGTTGCAGATTGTCTTTCACAGAGACGCCTTCAAACTTTTGTATCTGAATTGATTTTGCCGCGTGAGGATTGAAATCTTTTTGGACCACTTTTCCCTGCAGTTTGATCTCAAACAGAGGTGGTTCCTGTTGATCTTTCAAAGCGACCGGTTCCAGATCTGAGAATGAAAGTTCCACTGTATAAGTCGCGGGAGCATCGTTCTTTCCTAAGAGTGGGATGGTGCATTCTTTCAAACCGCGTGCCCAGGAAGTATAAACCCAGGGAGGTTCTGCTTCTTTGACGGGGTGTGTGATTTCATTGAGACTGTTGTATCCACCCCCCGCAGCGAATTTGGGTTTAATATCAAACTTGAAGTCGAGGCCTGTTTCCCGACTGGGACGTGGACGGGGATATGCCATCCAGACGGTACCATGGGCATCGCGTCGGTCGCCGGGGGCTCCCATGTTGAGTGCCATATGTTGCACGGGCGTTTTCGGTCCCACTGAACTGAAGATGGTCCAGTGAGTTCGTTCTTCGCGTGGCTCCAGCACAATCGTTGAGGAAATCGAAAACAGGCAAACACAGCCCGCACTGGATTCAGGAATCATCACCAGACCGTTGGCGGGAATGGCGTTGATCCAGCATCCGGTACGATGACCGGCGAAGTGCCGCGTGCCCCCATCTTTTTCAAGGTCATAAAATCCGGTGAAGCCGGAACGGAACATCAACAAGTTTTCCGATGCCGCCAGCATTCCGCAGTGATGACCTTCTCGCATGATACTCCAGGGAACCTGCTGCCCGGTCAGGGGATGTTTGCGTGTATGCTGAATTCCGGTATAAAGGTCGTAGGACCAGGGCTCAGCGATGATTTTATCACCGACAATAATGGGACGGTGCCGATAGTTGGCGTCTTTCTTCCAGAGTTTGGCACCATCGGCGGCATTGAGCGCCACCAGACGGCGGCGGGAGAAATCGCCGGCGATGAACTGTTTCCAATAGTGCCCGTTCGCATTGGCACCACAGATAATCAATACATTGTTTTGATAGAGCAGGGATAATTTACCGCCCCCGATGCCAATTTCACTGCAGTCTGTGACATCCACGGGGGTCGACCAGAGTTTCTTTCCGGTTTTGATGTCGAGTGCAACGGCGAGTCGCAGGTCCTGTTTTTTCAGGCGATCTTCGGCGATTTCACGTTCTTTGCCGGTCAGCTCTTTGAGGTGTGATTTATCCTGGCGCAGGATATCAGCACGTTGCTCACTGGTGATGGAGCTGTCGATGAAATAAGCGGCTTCGGGGCCGATGGCGATGGTATGATGGGCGATGTTTTTTCCCTGGTAGCTCCAGACCGGCTTACCGGTTTTGACATCGATGGCAAACAGGGCGTCGGTGGAATCATCGGTTTTACGTCCACGTCGCTTGAGACGGGCTTCGAGTTCATTTCGCGTGGTGGCGGTTCCAAAAATCAGACCATCCTGATACGCGAGATAACCCCACTCGTGCTTTCCGTCATTGAGTTTTTCTGGAAGTGCGATTTTGGCGACTGTTTTGCCGGTCGCTGCATCCAACTGGTAACAGCTTTCTTTCATCATGAAGAACAGGCTATCGTCGCTGGCGACCAGGTTTCCGGGGTTCTGATTCTGAAATACGCCGGTTCGAATGGCTTGGGGATTTTCGCGTTCCCAGAGGAACAGGCCGTTATAGGCGTCGAACGCCATGATGGTACTTTCGCCTTGAATGAACAGGCGGCCGTTAATCGCGAGGGGGCCGACGGCTCCTTCATGGCGGTTGACCATTTTCTTTTCACCGGGATCACCAAACCAGAGCACACCGAGTCCGCCTCGAACCAACTGATCTTTACTGCTGGCGGTATTGCCCGGGTCTCCATATTGATGGGACCAGCTTCCGGCTCCCGGTAATCCACCCCGCGTGAGCAGGGCATAGTTACCCAGATCCTTAATTTGGGATGTCTCACCGAGCTTGGTCTGCTTGAGCCAATCAGTCAATTTAGAAGAAGCGGCTGTTTTTGACTTGGGATTCGCAGGTGCACCCAGACAAATGATTCCGCCGAGTGGTTTGACGTGCGTGGCGATATCTTTGGGAATTCCCGGAATCTGACCGGTTCTAAGTAAGGTGTCGGAAACGATTAGGTTTGCGAAGTAGCGCGAATAGGGGAGCGGTGACAGCTCCGTCTGGTGGACTGTAATCCGGTGTCCGTAATAACCGGCCTGGCTCAGTTTCTGACGAGCGGCTGCGACTTTGTTACTGTCGGCGTCGATACAGTAAAATTTCAGGTCACTGTTACGCGCCAATTCATAGGCGAGTCTGCCATCTTCATTTCCAAGTACCAGACAGAAGCCATCTTTCACATTGGTGTGGGCCAAAATATCTTTGGCAGCTTGTTCATACAGGGATGTGAATTCGTCTTCGGGGTAGGGCGTTTTGAGAGTGACAGCGTCGATTTGCTGTTCGGCAGATTTTGAATTCGTCGCGGTATGAAAGGCGATAATCTCTCCGGCTGATGTGCTGACGACAAGTTGACCGTCTGAGACCGCCAGGCCGCGTGCTTGTCCTTTGACTTTCAGTGTTTCGATGACCTTGCCTGATTTGTCATCGAGAATGACGACCTGGTCCTGACCACCGACGACGACTTTGTCACCGGCGACAATCAGTGCATCGCGAGCGGGTGTTGCCTGTTCCCAGATCAAACCTGCTTTGGCGTATTTTTTGTTTTCTTCCTGTAGGGTTTTGATTTCCGCGCGGGCCGCTTTGGCCTTTTCGCCTTTGAGGCTTCGCAGTTTGGAAAACAGTTTTTTGATGGCCATGTCGTTTTTGTGTGATTTCTGTGAGCCAACCGCATGTTCGTTCCGATTGACTTTGAGGACTTCACTCCCGGTAGCGAGATAGGCGAAGTCTCCCTGGACGGCCATTTGCTGACCGTTGAGCCAGGCAAAACCGACGTCTCCTTCATCCTGGGTTAATGCCAGGATGTGGTGTGCTCCCATAGAATAGATCTGACCGTCAGCAAGTAATGCCTGCGTGCCGCCGACCACACCGCCGGCAGTGCTTCTCCAGCTGAAAGAACGCTTGTGTTCCTGCTCTCCTGTTTTCTTATTAAAGGCAGCTGGCAGAGAGCGACCGGAGGGAATGAACAGAAATTCTTTGTTTGCGAGCAGGTAACCCTGTGGTGATAGTTCATTACGGCCGGCACTGGTCTGGCTGAGATTGTCGATTTTCCAGACGACTTTGCCGGAGTCGGCATTGACGGCGTAAAGGTAAATATTTTCATGGGGGAAGATGCCGGCTCCAAAGTAGGCGATGCCATCATCAATCAGAATACTCGTTCTGACGGGCCAGCGTGAAACCATTTCTCCCCGGGCGATGATCATTTCTTCGTTGAGCCCGGCTCGTAATTTCCAAACGACTTTACCGGTTGCGGCATCCAGGCAATACGCAAAACCATCGTCCGAACCGAAGTAAATTTTGGAGTTGTAATATGTGGGGGCCAGGCGGATCGGACCTCCCGTAAAGAACCGCCAGAGCACCTTGCCGGATTTCAAGTCGACACAACGCATCTGATGATCGACGGACGTACCGAAGTAGGCCTTGCCTTGTGCCAGTGCGACGTGGAAGGCATCGTCAAAATCAACGCGTGATTCGAGATCGTGTCCTTCCATGACGCGATCACCTGGATCGGTCTGACTTTTTTTCGGAGCAGCAGGGGCAGCGTATTTCCAGGCTGGTGTTAACGGAACCTGGAAGGTATCTGAAGTGGCACCGGTACGTTCTTTGTCGACCAGATAGGTGGGCCAATCCTTTGCGGGAACCTGCTGACAGAACAGACAGAGGATTAAGCTCAGGCTCAATAACCGTAGGGGGGAGAGGGAGAGGTAATGTTTCACTTGTAGATCCTTTATTCATTGGCGTCGGAATGAAATCCGGGCTGGTAAACAGGTCTGTGTCCAAGCTGATGTATAGGGGGGCATTTATGCATATTGAGTATACTCAGTTTGGGTGTGGAATCGCAAGTAGTTGCAGAAAAGGGATGCTTTGAATTGCAATGTTTCTTCAAGCGGTCTATTTTGGGGATCATTGTTAGTATAGTAAGAGGGTTCTATGAAACTTTGATGTTGGTCGGCTTTCCGGCTGGAAGCTGAAAAACAATTAAGAATCAGGTATGCTCTCTCATCATGAGTTGATGTCTGAATTAACGAGCCGAATCGAGCACAACAAGGGATGTTAGTATGAAAATGAAAGCGATTCTTTCTCTGGTAGGATTATGTCTGTTAACGGGGTGTCCCAGTTCGAGCGCGCCCCCGACGCCTGCCTCTCAGGAAAATTCGACTTCAAGCGGAGCGGGTGAACAGGCGAAAGATACAAAGCAGAAACCGGCAGTCGAACCCGATTCTCCTGAAGCCGTTCAAGCATTTAAAGATTTGGACGCCAAGATGGTCCTGTCGGATGATGGTCGCGTGCTGATTCTGGATTTGAAAGGCACGAACGCCAAAGATGAGGACCTGAAGCATCTGGCTGGTCTGCCTTCGCTGGAGCGATTGACGATCTGGGGGCCAGGCTTCACTGATGTCGCCACTGAAGAGATCAGCAAGAAGAAAAAACTGTGGTTCTTAAACCTGGAAGCGACGGCCATCGGTGATGCTGGAGTCAAAAATCTTGCTGATTTGCAAGACCTGCAAGTGCTCTCACTGCGGGCTACGAATATTACGAATGATGCTCTCAAAGTAGTCGCCGCGTTTCCGAAGATGAAAGATCTCGATTTACGGTTCAATAAAGAAATCAACGATGAAGGCATGCCGTTGATTAAAGGGATGAAGAACCTGAAAGTACTCAAAGTGCAGGCGACTCAGGTAACCGATAAAGGCATGAAAGACATCGCGGAACTTCCCAACCTGCAGCGACTGAATACCTGGGGACGTAATATATCAGATAAGACGCTGGCGCTACTTAAGGATAAAAACCTGGTTTCTCTGGAACTGGATGATACTGAGATTTCCGATGAGGGCATGAAACATCTCAAAGGAATGACCAACATGGAGTCGCTGCATTTGCGGCGTGACTTTGTGGGCAATCCTGGGATTGAGAATATCAAGGACATGAAAAAACTCCAGACTCTGCATTTACGCGATACTGTGGTGACTGATGAGGGGATGAAGTATTTGTCCGGCTTAACGGGTCTGACGTATCTCGATCTGGATGAATCGATGATCGGCGATCAAGGGCTGGAACAGATCAAAGATTTGAAAAACCTGACGCGTCTGGGGTTGTGGGGAACAGAAACCACAGATGAAGGCTTAAAAGTGGTTTCCGGTTTCACCGAGCTGAACCGTCTCAATCTGGAAGGGACACAGATCACGAATGGTGGTCTGGAGTCTCTATTGCCTCTCAAAGAACTCGAATATTTGAACTTGAGTAAAACGGAAATCGGTGATGAAGGGCTGGAAAAGCTGACTGCTTTGAAAAACCTCAAAGAACTTCAGCTCAGCTTCTCTCAAGTGACTGATGAGGGAGTCGAAAAGTTTAAAGCCGCGGTACCGGGCTGTAAGGTGAAGCGATAGATGCAGGTTCTGGCGTGATGGAAGATAACGCGAATCGACGTTCGCAGCGGGCTGCCCGCCAATTAATCGAAAGCTGGCAACGTGCGGGGGTCACGCATTTGAAGCGTGTAGTTCCGGTTGACCTGCCACCGGCAGAAGCAGCTCCGGTGATTCAGACACCCGCGCCTGTTGATCCCGTTCCACCTGCGCCCTCTCCGGTTCGGGTAGAAACGCAGCCGGCGGTGAATGCGGAATTACCGATGCCGTTGGCGCCGGCCGAGATTCCTCCCAGTGAGGTCGTAAACGAGACCGAAACCCCTCGAAAGGAAATGAGTGTGGCTCGAACAACAAAATCGAAATTGACAAAGGCCGATCGGCAGGCGGAGTTGGAGATCATTGCCGGTAAGGTTGCCAAATGTCAAAAATGCCCTGAGTTGGCTTCGACGCGAACACAAACGGTGTTTGGTGTGGGGAATCCCCGTGCGAAAATCATGTTTATCGGCGAAGCACCCGGTGCAGACGAAGATAAGCAGGGGGAGCCGTTCGTTGGTCGGGCAGGTAAGTTGATGGATAAGATTATCGAAGCCTGCCAGATAAAACGCAGCGATATTTACATCGCGAATATACTCCGTTGTCGGCCGCCGGGAAACCGGAACCCGACGGATGAAGAAGCGTCGAACTGTCGTGGATTTCTGGATGCCCAAATTGAGATCGTCGATCCCGATTACATCGTCTGCTGGGGCTCGGTGGCAGCGAAGAATCTACTGCATTCAGCGTTGCCGATTGGGAAAATGCGGGGACAGTTTTATGAGTACGGCCGGGCGCGAGTCGTTTGCACCTATCACCCCTCCTATTTGCTGAGAAACCCCTCCGCAAAGAAGAATGTCTGGGAAGACATGATTTACCTGTTTGAAGACATGGGGATTAATTTAAAGGCGATGAGCTGATAGGTCAGGGGCCGTGATTATTCGCTCTTAGGACCGTTTAGCTGGAGCATTTCTTTCCTCAGGTTATATCTGCTGAGGTGAGGCGGATTGATTGAAGAAACGGCTGAATTCGTTTCTGCTGCGACTTGTGAGTCTGGTTCCGCGGCCTGTTCTTCTGTGGATTCAATCGATTCCAGCGTCAAGATGGTTCGGAACAGGTCTCTGCAGCTCAGTTTGCCTACAAGCTGCCCGTGTTCCGTAACAGCCATACAGCTATTGCGACGATCCCGAAAGAGATGAGCGAGTTGCAGTGCGTCATCTTCGGGGGAGAGCGACTCGAGCTGCACATGCATAATCGAGTCGATCGGATCGTCCAGATGCTGATGCATCAGTTTGTGCTTGAGGATTTCATAATCGGGTACGATCCCGATGAGCCTCATTCGCTGATTGATCACATAGATCTCAGCAGACTCTGCCAGGATCATTTGCGTCGCCGCTTCCTGGAGACTTGTTCCCGTCAGTACACTGACCGGGTTTACTGTCATTAAATCGCGAACTCGTACCTGCATAGTTGCTTCCTTGGCAGCTTCCGTTTTTGAACTCAATCAAAAAGGTTTACTATAAAGACGAAGTTAATTCTTTTATCTAACAGGTAGATAAAAAAGCGGGCCCGCTGAAAGCTTCAACAGAGCAGAAGACAAACAAAGAATTCTGCGATTGAGGCTATGCTCAAAGAATAAGTTGCAAAGCGACAACATGATGCATTTAATCAACAAAATCTGGATAGAAAAATAGAAACGTTAGTGAATCGGTACTAGTCATACAGATTATGACGGTTGGTTTTTGAGTGGATGACCGCGATGTGATTTATGGCTGGTGGCAGTTGTATTTTGAGCGCTGAGATAATGTTAATGTGATTTCAGGTTCCAGAAATAGAGGATGTCCTCCGCGACTTGAGTGACAACTTTCGGGCCTGTGGTGGCTTCGATGTGGCCTAGTCGATGATGGGAGGATTTTGCCTGCCATTGTTCTGCCAGCGAATCAATACGAAATGAAGGGACAAACCGATCAAAGTCGGCGACGTGCAGGTGGATGGAAGCAGTGTTAAGCCGCGGCTTCCAGTTTGCGACCACCAGGGGGCGAGTCAGTTGCTCCAGATGTTCCAGGTCTGTGGGATCATGCTCGATGCCGCGACGAATTGCGTTTACAACTGTTCCCCCTTCTTCCAGAATGTGAAACAGGTCGACCGGCGGAGTGATCGCCATGACGAATTCAAGCTGGTCGATCAGCAACGCAGCAGTCAGGGTCATCCAGGCGCCGTGGCTGATCCCCATCAGACCGATTTGATGTCCCTGGTTCTGCAAGGTAAGGATCAGGCTCCAGAGATCCAGGATGCCTTGCCGCGCAACGGTTAACTGATGATCCAGATTTCCGCCGGCAATCAGTTGTCCGGGGCGATATCCGGCTGGTGTACGTCGATAATTAAACGGGCTGTCCAGCATGACGACGTCGACTCCACAGGGAGTGAGACGCTGCGCTAATAGATTAAAACTGCGTACGCCCATTTGTACGATTCCATCGATGGCGATTACAGTGTATCGGGGTGATGACCCCGTTTTGCGAGAAGTGGCCGTCGATTTCCAATGCCGGCCTTTCGCCAGATCATTTTCTGGAAACGTGGTTTGAATCGAACTGCGAAAGGAAAAATCCTCAACCTCGGCCGCTTCAAATGTAATCTTTGATGCAGGCCTTAAGCGGGGTTGGTATTTGAGTTGAGCCGCTAGTGGAACTGGTGAAAAGAATGTGGCCAGATCGCCGCTATGTAGTTCGGGCGATGATTCTCCTGCGTTAGAAACAATCAGTGGTTGTTTCCTGTAATAGAAAAACCGATGCAGGAGATAAAATCCTAGAACCTCATCCACGCAAGTCGACCAGAGTTTACGAATCATATTTTAATTCTTCAGCGAGGTGTCCGCTTATTCTGATTTCTGTTTTAGAGTTGTCTCTAAAGCCGTTTCGATATCTGCCTGTGTGAACGATTTGTTCGGGTCAGCGAAGGAAAACTTGTTGGCCAGTTTCCCTGCGCGGTCGTAAATGCGATAATGCGGCAGAGCTCCGCCATCGATGCCATATGTTTCCATCGGGTCCTGATCGTTGGCCGCGGTCGCCAGGATGTTGATGAATTGAGCATGCTGTGATTCCAGAAATTTTAAGACCGCTTTTTGGGTTTCTTCGTCTGATTCATCCATGCTGACAGAAATAACCGTCAAACCCTGGTCGGCGAACTTTTTGTTCCACTCTACACTGTGATGAAAATTCTTCACACAAGGAACGCACCAGGTGGCCCAGAAATCGACCAGCACGACTTTGCCTTTTTGTTGCTCCAGGATATCCTGAAATCCTTTGGCATCGGACAGGATCAGTGTGATCTCGGTGGTTTTTTCCGGTTTGATTTCTTCAGCAGGGGCAACTGCTGCGATCTGACTCGGTTCCTCTGTTTTTGTGCTGGCTGGTTTTGATTCCTCGTTTGAGGAACAACTGACAGACAGCAAGAGCAGCGATAATACGAGTGAGACCTGGAAACCGTTTCTGCAGGTGGAATGTGTTGAGATCATGTTTCGTCCCTGAAGTTTTGAAGTAAATTAAACACCGGAGTTGCTCTGTGGAGAAAGACTTTCGTGATGGATCACTTCTGAGCGGAATGGCGCTAGCCACCGTTAGGGAATACGAAAACGGCGGCTAGCGCCGTACCGCTCAGTTTGGTTGTGATCCAGTCACTCGACGATCGTTCTCTTTCGAGTATACCTGACTAAATATTAAACAAAAACGGGAAATGAACATAGTGTGCGACGTGCTATCTTCAGTAAGATTAGTAATCAGGTTTAGTTTCCTCATGAGAACGCCGGGGCGCTGGCATAGACAGGATTTGAAGTATGATCACCGGGAACAGATTCAACATCGTCAGAGCGGTGGTTTTATCGCTGTTTGTTAGCCTTCTGTCGCAGGTGGTGGCGAAGGAGTCTGCTCTACCGCTGCCGATTGAGGGCTTGGAAAACGCCGTTCTGGAAGAAGTGGCTCCGGGTGATTATTACATTCTTATCGAAGGTCAACCGCTGGATCGAATAACGGGGGCTGAATTTCCTGCATTACGCAATATGGAAATCAAATTACAGAACAAAAATATTCGTGAAAAACGATCAGACCGCACGATCAACGCCTTGTTGATCGCGATGGCACGAAGCGCCGACGAACCAACGCTGATCTATCTGCATGAATTGTACGAGTCCTATCCGGAGCGTCGGAACGATGTTGCCGAAGCAATCAGTTGGTATGCCAGGGAAAATCAACGACGGGATGCCGACTGGCGAATCATGGTTCGCTCTCTGAATGTAGTGGAAGGCGAGCAGGCGAAAGCGGTGATGAGAATGCTGACGAAGTTTCATCGTCGTTCCAATAAGGGACAATGGATTCGTCAAGCGATTCTGGTCGGGCTGGAACAGGATGCCGAAGGGCAGCAGATTGCTTCAGATCTGTTAGAACATTGGACGGGAAAGAAATTAAAACAACTGACTGCTGAAAAGCAAGCTCCGATATTAGCCTGGCAGAAATGGTTTGCGGAAAAATACCCGGACGAACTGCCTGCCGTTCTGCCGGTCGAAGCAGCCGACAGCCGCTGGAAATATCAGGATTTACAGAACGATTTGCGGAAGCGATCAAAAAAGACGTTTGATTTGAAATTGGGAGAGAAAGCGTTTGTAAAAGCGACGTGCATCAAGTGTCATCGTTATGGAAAGCAGGGAGAAAAAGTAGGCCCGGATCTGACGCACGTCAGTCGCAGGTTACAGCAGAAGGAAATTATGCAAGCCACGATCTTTCCCTCGCATTTTGTAGCTGAAGAGTATCCGACGTTCACCATTATTACCGAGGCTGGAAAAGCATTGACGGGCATGATGGGGGCGGCTGGTCCGGATCAGATTATGCTGCTAACGAGCGAAGGGACCAAACAGCTGATTAATAAAAAAGACGTGGAAGAGATCATTCCCGTCAAGAAATCCTCGATGCCAGAAGGACTGTTGAATCTGTTGACCAAAGAAGAGGCGATCCAGTTATTCGGATATTTGACGACCTTACCAGAGGGCGCTTCAGAGGTCTATCGGCATACCACTCGTTAATTGCAGCTGACAGCATGTGTGTGGTGCTACATGACTGGAGCAAACAGCCGACACAGATTCTGTCTCAAAATGACCAGTTTACTGCGTTTGTCCCAATCTTCTTCCGTGATTTTGACGGCACTCAGGAGATCGTTCTCAATTGATTCTTTCAGTCGACCCGCGAATTTCCGATCATAGACCGCCAGACCGACCTCAAAGTTGAGGATTAAGCTCCGGAAGTCAAAGTTAGCGGTGCCAACCAGCGACCAGCAGCCATCAATGGTAATCGTTTTTGAGTGAATGATGCCTTTGTTGTATTCATAGATTTCCACACCGGCGTCGAGGAGTGAGTCGTAATAGGAACGCCCTGCATACACGGTTGTTGGGTTGGCTGATTTACCAGCCACTAGCAGCTTGACCCGCACTCCCCGTTGGGCAGCTGATTCCAGAGCTGTTGTCAGGGATTCCGGCGGAACAAAATACGAAGTTGCGAGCAGGATGCTTTCACGTGCTTCATTAATCGCGGCGAAGAACAGTGTCAAAAAGACGTCAGCATTTTTTTCGGGACCCGAAGAGAGCGTTTGCGCGGTAAGGTTGCCTGTTGTTGGGGGATGAGGAAAGTACTGTGGCTGAGTTAACGCTTCGCCCGTTGCAAAAAACCAGTCTTCGGCAAATACCTGTTGTAACTGTAGCGCCTCGGGGCCTTCGATTTTGAGATGCGTATCCCGCCAAAAGCCCAGCTGGGCATCCTGTCCCAGGTATTCATCACCGATATTCATGCCGCCGGTAAAGGCGATCTTTCCATCAACGATGACAAGTTTTCGGTGATTCCGTAAGTTGAATGACCATCTTTCGCGAAAGCTGGCACCGGGAAGAAACGGGGCCACTTGAATTCCCGCCGCCAGCATCGGTTTGAAAAAACGATTTCGCAAATTCAATGAACCAAAGCCGTCATACAGAAATCGCACTTCGACTCCTGCTTTTGCTTTTTCAATGAGCAAGTCACGCACCATCGTTCCGGAGCGATCCGGCTGCCAGATATAGTACTCCAGGTGCAGAGATTGTTCGGCGTTCATAATCGCCTGTTTGATCAGCCCCAGTGTGCGATTCGTATCATTTAAGAGTTCTATCTGGTTTCCAAAAGTGGGCACTGTATGCGCGATGTTCTGGGCTAGCCGCATCAGATTCTGGTTGATGGGCAGATAGTTTTCCCGAGAGAGCAGCTGATTTTGTATGACCTGCGGAAGCTTGGGCGCGAGCGACTGGTTGGCTTTTTCTTTGGAAAGCGAACGTCTCTGAACACGGTTAATCCCGAAGAACAGATAGATGATGCCTCCCAGACCGGGTAACAGCATAATACTCAAAATCCAGGAGACCGTTGAAACCGGGTGGCGTTTCTTTTGCAGCAGGATCGTGGGAATCAGGGCTAGAGTTATCAGGTAACCACAGAGCGTTAAAGCTGCTGTCAGCCAATCCATAGAAGCGTCTCTTTATCTATAATCGGTGTGATAAAATTCAGTAAGTGATAAAAGAATTCCGATTATGCCGGAATTAGCGCGGTTCTCCTACCTTGATTTATCGAGATCGTGAAAAATCCGGGAATTCCGGGAACAGAAGGCAAATTCATTTCGTCAAACAGGCGTAAAGCAGTATGATCCCGTCTGAAATTTGAAATACCAGTCCCTTCTTAAGTAATACAGGTTCTATGATGTTGCACTTCAGCATGAAGAAAAATGCGCAATGGTTGTTCGTTCTGGTTTCCTTTGCGTTCGTGGGAGTCTATCTCTTTGCCGCTGAGAAAAGTCTGTCTGAGGAACGGGCTGTTGCCCAAAAGTATCAGAAAGAGGGCAATTATCGGGATGCCTGGCAGCTCTATCAGAAATTGGCGCTGCAGAAAAATAATAGCGGTCAGGAGGTCGTACACGATGTTCAGGAGGGCATTCAATGCCTGCAACAGCTCAATCGTGTGAACGAGATCGATGCCTTCCGCGAATCCGTATTGAAAGTTCATGCCACTCAACCACGTGTGTTATGGAAGATGGCGGAAAGTTATATTCAGGGGCCACATTATGGTTATATCCTTGATGGAAAATTTATACGGGGAAATCACAGAGGAGTCGGCCGCTATGTGAATACTCAGGAACTGGATCGCCTGAGTGCCCTGCGGTTGATGAATCAGGCTGTGGCCCTGTTGAAGGACCGCGATGATACAGGGCTGGCTTCCAGTGTCTCTTATGATTATGCCGCGTATTTGATGAACGGCCGCGAGGACAGGAATGCCTGGAAGCTACAGGTGTTGACTGATTTGAATCAGGTTCCCGATTACGAAAACCTTCAGGGGACGTCGGGTGGCGGATTTGGACATGGCTTTGGAAGCAGAATGTATGGGGCACCGGTTGAGGGGCCTGAAGGGGCGCCCGTTGATGAAGCGGGCGATCCGATATATTACCGTGTTCCGCAATCGTATGAAACAGCCGCCGATGATGGTCAGCGCTGGCGGTGGATGCTGGAAGAGTCTGCACAACTCAATTCAAAACGGCAGCAGGACGTCATTCTGGAAGTGGCCGAATTTAACCGGAGTCAATTTGGTGTGCAGACACTGCAGAATTATATGCCTTATTTTTCAAGGCGGAGAGTGGTTCAGGGAGATCAGGAAGAAGAACAGGTCAATCCATTTTCACTGGAAAGTCTAAAACAGACCGAGACAATGGCGCGGCTGGCGACGGGGATCAAGCGGTTTAACCTGCCGGACGATGTGAATTATATTCGCCTGTATCAGAAAATTGTCGAGTTGAAGAAAAGTGCGGTTGCCGAAACGGCATTAGCGCAACTTACCAGTCTGTTTGAGAATCGTCGACAGTACCCTGAAGCAGCGAAGTATTTACAACAGAGCATTCAAACGTATGGAGATTCTCACCAAAATAAGAAAGAACAATTGAATCAGATCATTGGTGACTGGGGGCAGTTTGAGCCGAATCATACTCAGGTTGCCGGTCAGGGTGCGAAAGTCGATTACCGTTTTCGAAACGGTAATCATGTGGAGTTTGAAGCATACGAAGTTCATGTCGATCAATTGCTGGACGACGTGAAAACTTATTTGAAGTCGCATCCGGAGAAACTGGATTGGAACAAGGTTAACATCTCCAATATCGGGTATCGGCTGGTTCATGAACAGCAGAAAAAATATCAGGGCAAGCTAGTTTCGCGTTGGAACCTGGATCTGAAACCACTCGACGGTCATCGTGATCGGCAAATTACAGTGACGACGCCGTTACAGAATGCGGGCGCTTATTTGCTCATCGCCAAGATGAAAAACGGAAATACCAGTCGAATTATTGTCTGGCTGGATGACACAGCGATTATTCATAAGCGAATGGCTGACAAAACATATTATTTTGTGGCAGATGCCCGCACCGGAAAGCCTGTTGCCGGGGCCAACTTGGAATTCTTTGGGTATGATCAAAAACGCATTGATCGCAATCAGTATCAAATTATGACAGAGAATTTCGCCGAACAGACTGACGAAAATGGCCAGGCATTTCCGGACGATCAATTATTAAAACAGCGGTATCAATGGATTACGATTGCCCGCACCAAAGAGGGCCGCTTTGCTTATACTGGTTTTGATCGCTTCTGGTATTCCCGGTCACAGTCCGATACGTATCATGCACACAAAATCTATGGTATCACCGATCGCCCCGTGTATCGTCCCGGACAAAAAGTGGATTATAAGTTCTGGGTGCGGAATGTAGGGTATGACTTAACGAAAGAACAAGAGTCTCAGTTTGCCAATCATGATGTGAATCTCACGCTCGTTGGAAAAGATGGTAAAGTCATCTTTGAGAAATCAATCACCACAGATGAATATGGTGGTGGCAATGGAGTCTGGGAAATACCCGAAGGAGCAGACCTGGGCACGTATCAGTTCCGCGTGACAGTCGAGTATCCTGATCGTCGACTTCCAAGTAAAAATGCAAAAACTGTCTCACATTTGATCTCATTTCGTGTTGAAGAATATAAAAAGCCGGAATTCGAGGTACTGGTCCAGGCACCAGATGAGCCGGTGGCGCTCGGCGATACGATCACGGCAAAGATCAAAGCCAAGTATTATTTTGGCAGCCCAGTAACGAAGGGGCAGGTGAAATATACAGTCACCCGGACTTCCTACAATCAGCGCTGGTATCCCGCCGATCGTTGGGACTGGCTCTATGGCTCGGGCTACTGGTGGTTTGTCGGCGATTACAATTGGTATCCCGGCTGGGGAAAATGGGGCTGCATCGCTCCCGGTCCCTGGTGGATTCATTCCCGGCCCGGCCCGCCGGAAGTCGTACTTTCCAATACTGTCGATATCGGCTCTGATGGTGAAGTGGAAATCAAAATTGATACAGCGCTGGCCAAAGCCATTCACGGCGATCAGGATCATAAGTATGAGATTACAGCGGAAGTTGTTGATGAATCCCGCCGCACGATTATTGGCAAGGGTTCGGTCCTGGTGGCGCGCAAGCCGTTCAAGGTCTTTGCGTGGATGAATCGGGGTTACTATCAGGTTGGCGATACGATGACCGCATCATTCAAAGCTCAGACACTGGATTCCAAGCCGGTGACGGGAACAGGGAAGCTGACGCTGTATCGCGTGACTTACGATCAACAGGGCGAACGAAACGAGACTGCCGTCCAGGAATGGGATCTCAACCCGGGAGAAGACGGTACAGCATCCCAAAAGATGGCAGCAACGCAGGCAGGACAGTATCGCGTTGCCTACACAGTGACTGATCAAAAAGGAAAGCAGATCGAAGGAGGCTACCTGTTTTCGATTCGTGGCGAAGGTTTTGACGGGAAAGAGTATCGCTTTAACGATCTGGAAATCGTTGTTGAGAAGAAGCATTATCAGCCAAATGAAAAAGTGCGTCTGTTGATCAATACGAATCAGCCGGGAAGTACGGTGCTGCTGTTTGTCAGACCGGTCAACGGGATTTATTCTGCACCGCATGTGCTGAATCTGGCGGGTAAGAGCACCGTTTATGAACTGGACCTGACCCGCAAAGATCTGCCGAACCTGTTTGTCGAGGCAGTGACGGTTCATCAGGGCAAAGTGCATACGGTCGCCCGTGAAATTGCGGTGCCGCCGGAACAACGAGTGGTCAATCTTGAAGTGGAACCATCAGAAACGGAATATCTGCCCGGAGAGGAGGCGACCGTCAAACTGAAAGCAACTGATGCAGCAGGAGAGCCGATCGAGGGTTCTCTGGTGGTCAGTGTGTATGACAAAAGCGTGGAGTACATCAGTGGCGGTTCGAATGTACGTGATATCAAAGACTTTTTCTGGAAGTGGAAACGTTCGCATCATCCTGCAACGTCTGACAATCTCAGCAGAACGTTTAATATTCTATTACGGCCTAAAGAAACGGCCATGCGTGCGATTGGAACGTTTGGGCATTTGATGGTGGAAGCATCAAGTATGGAGATGGGAGGCGGAGCGTTTGGGGGGAGAGCGGTGAATTCCACTAAACGACGGGGAATGGCCATGCCCATGGCCGCAGGTGCTGTCACGGGAACGCCGATAGGACCAGCGGCTCGATCAATGGTAGCAGATGCAGCAAGTGCGCCCGGTGGTTCGTCTGCCGTTGTGGAACCGGTGGTCAGGCAGAAGTTTGCTGATACTGCTTACTGGAACGCCGCGATCTTGACCGATGCGGAAGGCCGAGCAGAAGTGTCGTTTAAGATGCCAGAAAACCTGACGAGTTGGAAGATTCGCAGCTGGGCCATGGGACAGGGAACTCGTGTTGGCGAGGGAGAGCAAGAAGTTGTGACCCGAAAGAATTTGATCATCCGTCTGCAGGCGCCACGGTTCTTTGTCGAAACCGATGAAGTGGTGCTGAGTGCGAACGTGCATAATTACCTGAAGACATCCAAAAAGGTAAAGGTCGTTCTGGAACTGGACGGCGATACCTTACAGCCTTTAGATGAGCTGACACAGACCGTTGAAATCGCCGCGAACGGCGAACAACGCATCGACTGGCGGGTCAAAGCGGTGCGTGCTGGATTCGCTGTGATTCGTATGAAAGCGCTCACGGATGAAGAGTCGGACGCGATGCAGATGACCTTTCCGGTCAAGGTGCATGGTATTTTGAAAACCGAGTCCTATACGGGAATGATTCCCTCCAGCGGTAATGGGGCGCAAATAAGTTTCCAGATTCCCAATCAACGGAAGACCGAAGAGAGTCGTCTGGAACTGCGTTATTCGCCTTCACTTGCAGGAGCGATGGTCGATGCACTGCCGTATCTGGTTTATTCACCACATAAAACGACCGACGGCACGCTAAATCGTTTTCTGCCAACCGTGATGACGCAGAACATTCTGAAACGAATGGGACTGAATCTGAAGGAGATTGAACAGAAGCGGACGAATCTGAATGCACAGGAAATCGGAGACGACAAGGAACGAGCAGAGCAGTGGAAACGCTACGGTCAAAACCCGGTCTTCAGTCAATCGAAAGTCGATCAAATTGTGAAGCAGGGCGTGGCTGATTTGACTAGCATGCAGCTGTCGGACGGAGGCTGGGGCTGGTTCTCCGGCTGGCAGGAACGATCTTCTCCTTATTTTACCGCGCGGATTGTGCAGGGATTGAGTCTGGCGAAACAGAATGGCGTCGCGCTGGTACCCGGCACATTGGAGCGGGGTGTGGAATGGCTCAAGAACTACCAGCAGCAGGAACTGCAAAAACTGTTGAATGCCCCCGGTAAGAAGAAGCCTTATAAAGAGAGGGCTTCCAATCTGGATGCCTATGTGTTTATGGTGCTGGTGAATCAGAAGGTCGTCGACGAAAAAATGTACGATTTCCTCTATCGGGATCGAACGAAACTGTCGGTTTATGCTCTGGGAATGCTGGGGCTGGCTTCGCATGAGATACAGCGACAGGATCGACTGGCGATGATCATGACCAATATGGATCAGTATCTGGTTCAAGATCCTGAAAATCAGACTGCGTATCTGAATCTGCCGGAAGGAAACTGGTGGTGGCACTGGTACGGCAGCGAGGTCGAAGCGAATGCCTATTATCTGAAACTACTCTCAAAGGCCGATCCCAAAAATCCCAAAGCGGCGCAGCTGGTGAAGTATCTGCTCAATAATCGCAAGCATGCAACGTACTGGAATTCAGTATCGGATACCGCGATCGCTGTCGAAGCACTGGCCGAATACTGGTCGGCAAGCGGCGAAGATCAACCTGACCTGACGTTAGAGATTATTCTCGACGGGCAAAAACAGAAAGAGGTCAAGATTACGGCCGAGAACCTGTTTACCTTTGATAACAAGTTCGTGCTGGAAGGCGACGCTTTAACGTCGGGCGCCCATCGACTGGAAATTCGCAAGCAGGGCGAGGGACCTATGTATTATAATGCTTACGTGACTTACTTCACCAAAGAGAATTTCATCACTGCAGCAGGTCTCGAGATCAAAGTTCAACGGAAGTACTATCAGCTCATTCCGGAAGAGGCTTCAGTCAAAGCAGCCGGTTCGCGCGGTCAGGCCGTTGAACAGCGAGTTGAAAAGTATCAGCGTCAGGAGATTCTGTCAGATACCATTCTCAAAAGTGGTGATCTGGTGGAAGTCGAGCTCGTATTCGATAGTAAGAATGATTACGAATATCTGGTCTTTGAAGATTTTCGAGCAGCCGGCATGGAAGTGGTTGATTTGCGCAGCGGCTATAGCTGGGACGGATTGGGCGCTTATCAGGAATTCCGCGATGATCGGGCGGTGTTTTATATTCGGCAGTTGCCGCGTGGAAAACACAATCTGAAGTATCGCATGCGTGCGGAAATTCCAGGACATTTCAGCGGATTACCGACGAAAGGTTACGGCATGTATGCACCAGAACTCAAAGCCAACTCTGATGAAATCAAAGTGAAGATCAGCGATTGATCAAATCAGATCGGCTCCCAGAAGGAACCGTTCCATCTGCTGAGCCGATTCTGTGCCGCATCAAACAGATACAGATTCCGCTCTGGAAAGATGGTTTGCAGCTCTGCCGGTGGGTAGAGGTCAGGGCGATCTCTGCCAGTCAGTACTGCCTGGTCTAACTGAGGGGCATTGATGATATAATCGATGTGCCGATCCGCGGGATCGTGTTTTACCAGAACCAACGCCGGCTGTTTAATCTGCGGATGCTGGTGGATCATTTGTTGAAACTGATAGTGTTTGAATTTGGAAAAGGCAACATTATTGACGACGATTTCCAGTTTAGAGACCGACCAGAAGGGGGGGATCGCTGTCAGATTGGTGAGCACCGCGACCAGAGTCAGGCAGGCCCAGAGCCAGCTCATTAATGGCCGGTCAATGTTGTGCCAGATTCGAAACAGGCTTTGTGTTACTCGGGCAAAAATCAGAGCCCAGAGTGGCCCGGTCTCAAACACATAATGCCAATGCATGATGCCATCGTACCAGTAAGGGATATGGGCGACATGCAGTGAGATGATGGAAGCAAAGACGAGCCACCAGCGGCTCCACCTTTTGAATTCGGTGATCAGAAAAATCAGTCCGGCGAGTCCCAGTGGGATGATCCCCAGCGTCCACTGCAGACTGGCCAGAATGCGGTTCTGCACGTTGCGGGCTGCGAGGGCCGGCGTCAGGTTTTTAGCCCATTTGTCATAATTGTCTAATACTTTTGGACCGAGTTTCTGTTCTCCCCGAATCACATTGTTGAAGCCATAGACGTGGCGCGGTGTGTAGATGTCGGTGTAGAGTTGGTAAGGCATTTTCCAGCCGCTGCCGGTGATGGACTGGTTATAACAAAAGAGACCGATCAAACCGCAACCAAGGGGAATTGCCAGACCTGCGACCAGAGGGAATACAGATATGACAGGTTCGCCGGAAGCCGTTTTTTCTGACTTTCGCGCGACATAGTAGCGGACGAATTCGATTGCCAGCCAAATACCAAAGGGGAGTGCAAAGCCGGCGGCGGTCATCGGGCGACAGAGCATAGCAAACGAGAGTCCCAATCCTGCCAAGATTGCATCGCGGAATGAGCGTGTGCGCTGCATCCGCAAAAAGGCCCAAAGGAAGAAGGAGAGTCCAACGAGTGTGGGGTGATGCGCTAATAGCAGATTGCTGAAGATTGCCATGCCTGGAGAGAGGGCGACAATCAGACCGGCCAGGAGTCCGACACCATTGCCCGCCAGTTCTCGACCGGACCAGAAGATGAAAAACGCAGTGATTGCACCGGCGAGCCAATATCCCCAATACGGGTGCCCCCAGGAGACAAAGGGGGCCAGCCAGAGACCGGTTCCCGGAAAATAGCGGCTGGCGAGCTTGCCTTCATTCAGTACATGAACCTGATCGAAAATTTCAGGCGCAGCGGGATGGCTGGGAAACGAAGTCTGCCCGCCCAGAAAGGTATTGGCCTGAAACAGGTAGCTATATTCATCGTGATAGGCAGGGGGGATGTCCCCCAGTGCAATGTTGTGTTCTTCATTGACAATGTGGGAAGCAGTCCAGACGCTCATCAGGAATGAACTGACGGCAATGAGTATGCTCAACACGCATGCGAAATGATCTCGTTGTTTTGAGGCTTGTTTTTCGCGGACCCATTTTGCAGTGAGTCTGGGACGAATCACATTTGAGAAAAATTGAGAATGAATCGGAGGGCGTAAGAACCAGCAGAGGGGACTGAGTAGTAACAAGATCAAATACGGGGTCGTATCGACATTCACATGGAGCAAGAAACGCGTCAGCCAGGGGAGTTGCTGATTTTCAGATTGCACCCGATCCCATTCATAGGGAGTAAGAATTGCGAGCAGCGCGAGGATGAACAACAGATGGATCAGTGGAATCCAGCGGGAGTTCCTGGATCGATTCGGCGGCAAATCGGTAGCTGGCCGTGGCGAAGATTGGTTTTCCGAATCCATGAGGTGATTGTGATTTCTGAATGTCTGGGACCAGAGGTACTTTCAACGACTGATTTTGATTCCAGTCTTTTTAAAAAGTATAACGGGGGTGATCAAGGAAAAGAAAGGGCGTGGTTCAATAGTCAACCACGCCCTTTCAGATGTTTTCCATTCAAACAGAAACTGGTAAGCCAGTCTTACTTTTTGGCTGTTTTTTGGGCTGTTCTCTTGTTGGCTACATCCGTCAGGATTTTTGCCAGCTTCGTTTTTTGTTCGGAGGTCAGCACGGTTTCACATTCTGTTTTCTGTTTTTTGTTCAATTCTGCCAGTTGTTTTTTCAGACTGTCGATCTGAGATTTGTAGTTGGCCTTGATGGAGTAAATTTTGTCTTTTTGTTCTTGAGTCAGATCCAGCTTGCCATAGTGAGGAGGAACGCGTCCCTTTGATTTCTTACTCGTCGTTTTGGTCTCTTTTGCATTCGTTTTGGCAGGACTTGCTTCTTTCTTCTGGGCGGGTAATGAATCGACGGTACAAACGGTGAGTGCGATCCCTGTGAACAACACGACAAAAAATCTCATAGCTTTCTGTTGAAACATGGTATCTCCTGTACAATAAATAAACCTGGAACAAACTATGGCACCGATTTGCCACACTTGTATATTATTGTGTACGGGCGGTATTTTAGGTTTCAACTGTATGGGAGTGTAAATTTGAGAAATATGTCAATTAGTTCAGTTGTTCTCGGATTCGATAAAGTTCTTCCAGAGCCGCCAGAGGTGTCATTTCATCGACATTCAAATCTCGGATTTCATCCAATACTGGATGCGAGGTAGCGCCAAACAGGGAGAGTTGCTGGTGCGATGATTTTTTTTGTGGTCGCGGCGGGATCGTGGTTTGACCGCTATCGTCGATGTGGTCTTTTTCCAGAGTGGAAAGAATTTGATTGGCTCTTTGAATCACCTGATCGGGAATGCCAGCGAGTCGGGCGACATGGATGCCGTAGCTCTTATTCGCGGAGCCTTCCACAATTTTATGCAGGAATACAATCTCGCCGTCCTGCTCATGCACGGCGACATTCCAGTTGCTGGCCTGCTTGAGGGTTTGTGTCAGCTCGGTGAGTTCATGGTAATGGGTGGCGAACAGGGTCCGGGCTTTAATCTGATCATGCAGGAATTCCGTCATTGACCAGGCAAGGGAGATGCCATCATATGTGCTGGTGCCGCGGCCAATTTCATCCAGAATCACCAGGCTGCGTTCTGAAGCCGAGTTCAGAATACGGGCGGCTTCGGTCATTTCGACCATGAAGGTACTCTGACCTTTACTCAATTCGTCACTGGCTCCGACGCGGGCAAAGATCCGATCGGCAATTCCGATCCGTGCTTCGCTCGCGGGAATAAAGGAGCCGATCTGTGCCATCAGAGTCAACAGTGCTGCCTGGCGGATGTAAGTACTCTTTCC
Source organism: uncultured Gimesia sp. (assembly GCF_963976445.1). Taxonomy (GTDB): domain Bacteria; phylum Planctomycetota; class Planctomycetia; order Planctomycetales; family Planctomycetaceae; genus Gimesia. The sequence goes on from NZ_CAXBKP010000004.1 coordinate 204,930, forward strand.
CGCCATGTTGGGGCCGGTGATGATTTGCACGCGTCCGTAAGGATCGCCGAGCAAGACATCATTGGGTACAAATTCGCCTGTAGGCTGCAGGCGGTCGAGCACGGGATGCCGGCTCTCTCTGATATCGAGCACGGGATCTTCCGTCATCTCCGGTCGGGTATAACCTGCATGCATGGCGAGATGTGCCAGACCGAAGAGGACATCGATTTGTGCCAGGATTTCCGCTGTTTTTTGAGTGCGTGGAGCCTCTTTGGCAACGCGTTCTCGCAGATCATTGAACATGGTCTGTTCCAGTTCAACGGCCCGTTCTTCTGCTTTGAGGACTTTTTCTTCGTACTCTTTCAGTTCCGGGGTAATGTACCGTTCCTGATTTTTCAGCGTCTGTTTACGGATATAGTGTTCGGGAACTTTCGCAGCATGAGCGGCTGATACTTCGAGATAATAGCCGAAGACTCTGTTATAGCCGACTTTCAGATGGGGGATGCCGGTCCGTTCCGCTTCTTCATTGCGGTACCCGGCGATCCATTCTTTGCCCCCCTTGGAAAGTAGCCGCATTTCGTCCAGCTCTTCACTGAATCCGGGGCGAATCACGCCTCCTTCATTCAGCGTCAGTGGCGGATCTTCAATGATCATGCTTTCGATATCCGAGCGAACCTCGGCACAGAGATCGATGTCGGCTTCCAGTTGCTGGAGCAGAGCCGATTTACGCCCCGAGAGTTTGGCTTTCAGCATGGGAAGCAGTGTCAGAGTCTGGGCAAGGAAACTCAGGTCACGGGCGCTGGCTCTGCCGGTTGCGATGCGTGCGGTGAGCCGCTGCAGGTCGTAGGTTTTTGCCAGTTGCTCACGGACTTCGGAACAGAGGACCGGATTTTGAGAAAGCTCTTCAACCGAATCGTGCCGCCGCTGAATTTCAGGTAAACTTGTGAGTGGATTGGCAATCCAGTCTGTCAGCAGGCGGGCGCCCATCGAAGTCACGGTTTCATCGAGGACGGAAATCAGGCTGCCCTCGCGTTTGCCTTCGCGAATGGTACGCGTCAACTCCAGACTGCGGCGGGTGGCTTCGTCGATGAGCAGTCGATCGCCGCGTTCATACGGTTCAATATGATTGATATGTGGAATCGAACTCTTCTGGGTGTCCTGGATGTATTCCAGCAGGGCACCAGCGGCGGTAATGGATGGCGTTCCCCGTTCCAGGTTGAATCCTTCCAGTGTTTTGGTGCCGAAATGTTCTAGCAGAAGGCTTTCGCATTCGTCCTGTGCGAAGGACCAGGAAGGCCGTTCTGTCAGCATGGTATCCAGATGACCGATGGCGTTCTGGAGCGCGGTGTTGCCTTCCGCGAAAATACATTCGGCCGGGTGAATACGAGCCAGTTCGTCGACCAGATGTTCGGCGGTTGTATTTGAGGTCAGAAACCGGCCTGTTGAAAGTTCCAGCCAGGCCAGCCCGATATTGGATTTGCCGAAATAGATACTGGCCAGGAAATTATTTTCATGCGGATCAAGCAGGGCGTCATCGGTCAGTGTGCCGGGAGTCACCACGCGGGTGACTTCGCGTTTGACCATTCCCTTGGCTTTTTTGGGGTCTTCGACCTGATCACAGATTGAGGCGCGATAGCCGGCGTGAATCAGTTTATAAAGATAACTGTCCAGCGAATGATGTGGGAAGCCGGCCATCGGGACGGGATTGCTGGAAGTCTTATCGCGACTGGTGAGAGTGATTCCCAGAACACGGGCTGCAATTTCGGCGTCTTCGTGAAACAGCTCGTAGAAATCGCCCATGCGAAATAATAACAGTGTTCCCGGATTCTGGCTTTTGACTTCCAGATACCGCTCCATCATCGGGGTCAGCTTCTTGCCGGTCTTTGTCATGCGTCCTGATATTTCTCTGCGTTGTTTTATTTTGGCGTTTTATTTTGGCATAAAGCAAATGGTAAAAAAGTGATTACTTCTTCGGTCTCTTTTCCGGAAACAGTGTGCTGACACTGGTACGGTCATGAATGGACCGGATGGCGGCAGCAAAGGAGTGTGCAACCGAAATGACTTCGATATTATCCGGCAGAGGATCAATCTGCGTTTCGATCGTATCGGTCATAAACATTTTTTTCAAAGGGCTGTTGCCGATCCGTTCGGCTGCTCCTTTTGACAACACGCCGTGTGTTACGGCGGCATAGATGTCATTAGCCCCCTTCTTTTTCAGAACTTCGGCCATGCTGATCAAGGTGCGTCCTGTAATGGTAAAGTCGTCAACAAGGATCACGTTTTTGCCTTTGACTTCACCAATCACTTCCAGAACTTCCACCGTTTCGGAATGGTCCTTGCGCATTTTATTGCCGATGACGACAGGCGTGCCTAACAGCTTGGCAAAGTCGGAAGCTTCTTTAGCAAAACCAACGTCCGGACTGCAAACGACCAGATTCTCGATATTCATTTTTCGGATATGGTCACTAATGACATGCCGTCCGTAAAGGTGATCGACGGGGACGCTGAAGAATCCCTGGATCTGGGGGCTGTGCAGGTCCATCGTCAAGACGCGATTTGCACCGGCGACTTCGATTGCATCGGCACAGACGCGTGCCCGGATTGAGACACGGGGTTCGTCTTTTTTATCCCCCTTGGCGTAACTGAAAAACGGGATGACTGCGGTGACCTGCTGGGCACTGGCCCGTTTGAGCGCGTCGATCCAGAACAAAAGTTCAACAAAATTGTCATTCACAGGAGAATGGACGCCTTGAATCAGATAGACATCGCGGCCTCGCACATTTTCCAGAATTCGAACAAAAATATTGCCTTCGCTGAACTGGTGCGCTTCACACGGTGTCAAACGGATGCCCAGCTCATCTGCGATGGCTTGCGCCAGCAATGGATTTCCTGAACCTGCCATGATGGTCAGGTCGCCTTGAGGCGGTTGAAAGGACTGGACGCGGGGTCCTCTGGAAAGCGGATTTGGAGAACTAGGCATTAATTAACAGATCAATCAAAGGGGGCAATTACTTGCCGGAAAACATTACTATTCTTGGGAATTCTGGATAATTTCGCTCTACTCCATTTATGAAGAAAAGCAGACTCCATAATATCGATGCTGTATAGCAAAACAAGCGAACGCTTACCAATATCCTCAAGGATGTTTCTAAGAGCTTCGATCACGTCCGTATTATTGACACCAAACAGGTTACTCAGGGCTGAATCTATTTCTCAGCCTGCAAAAGATGTTGAGATATCTAAAATGACAGAAAGAATTTACAACTTTTCAGCAGGCCCCGCGGCACTTCCCTTACCCGTTCTGGAACAGGCACAGAAAGATCTGATTTCACTGGGCGACACTGGAATCGGCGTTATGGAGCACTCGCATCGTAGTAAAGCTTTCATCGCCGTTTATGAAGCAGCTCAAGCTTTGTGCCGGGAACTGGCTGGAATTCCCGATAATTATAAAGTCCTGTTCCTGCAGGGGGGGGCTTCAACACAATTTAGCATGATTCCGATGAACCTGCTTTCAAAGGATCAGACGGCCGACTATCTGGTCACTGGTTCCTGGTCTAAAAAAGCCGTCAAAGAGGCGAAATTATTCGGGAACGTGAATGTTGCCTGCAGCAGTGAAGACAAGAATTTTTCTTATATTCCCGAAGAAGTTTCTCTGAGTGAGAAACCGGCGTATGTGCATTATACCTCGAATAATACAATTTACGGAACTGAATTCACTTCAGAACCAGCTGTACCAGCCGGTGTTCCGCTGATTTGTGACGCCAGTAGCGATATTTTCTCCCGACCCATCGACATTTCCAAATATGGCATTGTCTATGCCGGTGCCCAGAAGAATCTGGGACCGAGCGGTGTCACTCTGGTGATTATCCGCGATGATCTGATCGAGCAGGGACCGACCGACGTTCCCACGATGCTGCAGTACCGGACGCATTCTGAAGCGGGGTCGATGTTTAATACGCCGCCTACGTTCGGGATCTATGTGCTGGGACAAGTTTTGCAATGGTTGAAAGGTCAAGGCGGACTTGAAGGCATTCAGCAGAAAAATCAGGCCAAAGCGGGTAAGCTGTATGATTATCTGGATCAGAGTTCGCTGTTCAAGCCGACGGCTGCGAAGCAGGACCGTTCGCAGATGAATGTCACTTTTGTGACTGGCGATGCCGATCTGGATGCGAAGTTTATCGCACAGGCGACTGCTGCCGGACTGGATGGCCTGAAAGGTCACCGCAGTGTTGGTGGCATGCGTGCCAGCATTTATAATGCGTTTCCGGAAGCGGGCGTTGATAAGTTAATTGAAATGATGACTCAGTTCGAAAAGGACCATGCCTCTTGAATCCACCCGAACCCGATAAAGCGCATGCGGATATAGGGCTGGTTTGTGCTCTGCCGATGGAGATCCAGCCATTTTTGGATCGCTGTGAGCACGTCAAGAAATATACCGGCGGTTCGTATGTGTTTCGGGGGGGATTTCTGGGGCAGATCAAAGTCGCGGTTGTGCAAACGGGAGTGGGTTTTGCCCGCGCCCGTGCAGCAACACAGGCGTTGGTCGATGCTCATTCCCCGCCGTGGGTGCTTTCGGTTGGGTTTTCGGGTGCGTTAAAACCCAAGATGAAAGTGGGCGATATTGTCGTCGCGACTTCGGTGTGTGACCTGCATGGTCAGGAGTTGAAGAACGATGTGCATTTTCCCGAAGATCCAGAAAACGGGCTGCATGTAGGGCGGATTCTGAACACGGATGAAATTGTCCGCACGGTAGAGGAAAAGTTGCAACTGGCTGAAAAGTATGATGCGCTGGCCGTGGATCTGGAAAGTCTGGCGGTGGCGCAAGTCTGCCAGGCTGCTAACAAAGGTTTCATGGCGATTCGAGTGATCAGCGATGATTGCTCGGCGGATCTACCCTCAGAGGTGATGTCCATTTTGGGTGAAACCGGTGCCGTCCGGGCAGGGGCCGCTCTGGGAGCTGTTTTCAAACGCCCCGAAAGCATCAAGGAAATGTGGAAGATGCGCGGCGATGCCTCACGGGCGGCTACGAGACTGGGCAGTTTTCTGGACGGGGTGGTTGTCCAGCTTTACGAAGCCCGGCACTAACCTGTATCCAGGTTTACTGTAGCGTCTCTCCAGCACCAATTGGACCGAATCTCATCTAATGAGAGCTGCTATGATTAAATGGGATGTGACCTAATACTCGCCGACTTCTTCGCCTCCCGCAGGTGTGCTGAGTGCTTTTAAGATCGCTGGGGCAATATTTTTATTGATAAATCGAACTCTCCCATCTCCCATTAAGATGAAGCTTCTGCCTTCAGAGAGCGTTTTCTTATCAGGGCCGATGACGTTGACTGGTTCAGTCAATGATGTCGGATCGCCCCACGGTTTGAAGTGCTCGCCGATTTCCATGGCCATGATGGTATTGGATGTGCCGTCGTGCATTTCTTTGAAACTGATGTCGGTACCTGATTTCAGAACCAGCTTGTTCCCGACAAAATGGGAGAGTGCATAACCATCAGGAGAAGTTTTCGATTTCGATTTTGGGTTGAGATAGACGGGGACTTCCTGCTGGAACGCTTCCTGATTGGCAGAGGCATCCCAGGGGGTTGTGAAATCAATCTGTCTGAAGAGAAATTGCTGATCTAGAAAGGGAAGAATCAATGTCTGCCAACAATGCTCGGGGCGCCCACTCTCGCTGAGAATTTTGCCCCGAGGGAGTGTCTGATACGTCTCGTGGTAATTATGCAGTGCCAGACCGATCTGTTTCATGTTATTTTTGGTGAGAGAGCGACTTCGGTCTTGAAAGCGAAAGCGGGCTTCGTGATAGATTGGTAATCCAACGCCCACCAGTATTAAAGAACCGAGAACTGACAGCAATAGGCCGAGAGATCTACGGGATCTCGTTTCAGGTCGCTTACTTTCCAATTCAGAATTCTCCTTAGCTCGCGTCCTGGATCGTCTTTTGATGCTGAGTGCTTTCAGTCTTACCTGCTGGAATGTTTTAAAAATTCTCTTACTTCTTCACCACTGCTGGGGGTACTAAGCGCTTTCAAAATCGCAGGATCGACATCTTTTGCAATAAATCGAACTGCACCATCTCCCATGAGAATATAGTTACCTCCCTTTTGTGAAGTCTTTTTGCCGGAGCCCAAAACCTGGAACGGTTTGACAGATGAGGACGGATCGCCCCAGGGTTTGAAGTCCTCGCCGATTTCCATGGCAAAGATGGTCAGGGACATGCCATCTTTGATGTCACGAATTTGAGATCCCTGATTCTGTTTCAGCACGAGTTCATTGCCTGCATAATGGGACAGTCCATAGCCTTCAGACGACGTGGTTTTATCCTGCTCCGGGTGGAGAACGCCGATGACCGGGTTCAGATACGTAGGGATTACGGTGTGAAAAGCCGGTTGATTCTCCGTTGCATTCCAAGGCTGCTCAAAATTGACCTGATTGAATAGTGGTCTCTGATCCAGATAAGGCAGAATCGATGTCTGCCAATTATGGTCAGGTTTTCCCTCGGTGGTTGTGGTGCCGCCTGGAGGGAAGAAGTCATTCGTCTCATGGTAGCTGTGGAGGGCCAGGGCGATCTGTAGCAGGTTGTTTTTGGATGTGGAGCGTCTTGCTGCTTCCCGACTGGCGACTGGCATAAATAGTGATAATATCTGAAATGGTATTAAGAGAGCGAAGACGATTGAAAAACCGACAAAGAAAATCGTCCAGAAGAGGAGGGGATGCATAGATCGTGATGGTTCAGTCAGCAGGTTGGGAACATCCTGTAAGGGACTCCATTTTCCGGCTTCGCCTTCTCTTACCAGGTCCGTTACAGCGATTTTCTTTCGGGCGACTAATTTTTTGAGTTGTTGATCGGTAAAGGGGCCTGTGATTTCATTTTCCTGTTTGAGATACCAGTTTCGCATGCAACATTCCTTGCATCTCTAAACGAAGAGGGCAGATTTAGAATTCACCAATGACTTCTCCACCGTTAGGAGTACTTAATGCTTTTAATACCGCGGGATCAATATTTTCTGAGACGAAGCGTATGGCGCCATCTCCCATCAGAACGTGATTCCCGCCGAGCATAGACGATTTTTTGCCGGCTCCCATGATGTTGACGGGGTCTGCGATATTGGTTGGGTCGCCCCAGGGTTTGAAGTTCTCACCAGTTTCAATTGCCATGATGGTATTTGATGTGCCATCCGTGATGTTGCGCATTCTGATGTTACCATTGGTCTTCATAAAGAGTTTATTTCCAACATAGTGAGACAGGCCGAGTCCCTCAGGGGAAACCTTTTCTTCAATCGAGGGGTGTAAGTAGGCGGGGATTTCTTGAGTGAACAACGGTTGATTCTCCGGGACAGACCATGGTTGTTGAAAATCGATCTGATTATAGAGGCTGGCATGATCCATAAAGGGCAGGATGTAAGTCTGCCAACTATGATAGGGTTCGCCATCAGTTGTCTCAGTTCCCCCTGGAGGAAAGACGCGATGTGTCTCATGATAGTTATGCAGCGCCAGGCCGATCTGCTTCAAATTATTTTTTGATTGAGAGCGGCGCGCTGCTTCGCGGGCCTGCTGAATGGCGGGCAAGAGTAATGCCAGCAGGATCACAACCACAAAAACTCCCCCGCCTCCCAAAACGGCAAGTACAATAATCAGAGTGGAATTGCTTTTCTTGGCAGGTTTCGATTGCGAAGAGGCTGTCTCTTGAAAGTCTTCTTCCCAGACATCTGAATCCGTATCGGGAATCAGGCCGGGAATCCGACCTGCTGGTACAAAATTGCCATCCTCACCTTTTCTGACAAGATCGGACTTTTGGACTTTGCCTTGAGTCGCCAGTTCTTTTAATCGTTCCTGTGTCAAGGGGCCTGCTGTCTGATCGCCGCGTTTTACATACCAATGGGCCATGTGATTCTCTTTTCCTGTTTGTACTTACTTTGAGAGCTGATTCAAAATTGATCTGGATCTCGTGTTGTTTAAAACTCTCCAACGATCTGCCCGTCATCGGGGATACTCAATTGTTTTAATGTTTTTGGGTCAACGTTTTTAGAAATGAACCGCACGCTGCCGTCACCCAGCAAGACATGGTTTCCACCTCTGTAGGCCGTTTTCTTGTCACGGCCCATGATCGTGCTTGGATCTGCGATGCTGGTCGGATCTCCCCAGGGTTTGAAGTTTTGACCGGTTTCAACTGCCAGGATTGTGTTTGACGTGCCATCCGTGATATCCCGAAAACGAATTCCGATATTCTTTTTCATCACCCGTTGATTGCCGACATAATGCGAGAGGCCGTATCCGTCAGGGGAAACTTTGTCTTCAATTGCCGGGTTTAGATAGGGGGGGATTATCTGCTGAAACACGAATTGATTGACGGGATCATCCCAGGGTTTATCAAAATCAATCTCATTGTAAAGCGGAGCCTGATCGATAAAAGGAAGAATCGATGCCTGCCAGCTATGGTAAGGTTTCCCCTCGGTCGTGGTGGTTCCGCCGGGAGGAAACATGCTATATGAGTCATGATAGTTATATAGTGCAAGGCCAATCAGTTTCATGTTGTTTTTTGATTGAGAGTAACGTGCTGCGTTACGCGCCCCTTGGATGGCAGGCAAGAGTAATGCCACCAGGAGCAGGATTAGCAGGAGACCTCCTCCCCCTCCCACTATCGCGAGCACAACAATCAGAACCGTATTGTTTTTTTTCGGAGCTGCTGATTCAGATTGTGATTGCGTGTTCGTTTCGAATTCGTCCCCGTCGTCGGAATCAGGGAGTAGGCCGGGGATCTGGCCTGCTGGTATAAAATTTCCATTTTCACCTTTTTTGACAAGGTCGGACTCCTGAACATTGCCTTGAATGGCAAGCTCTTTTAAACGTTCCTGCGTCAAGGGGCCTGCCGTTTGACTACCGCGTTTTACATACCAGTTTGCCATGAGGCGCTCCTTGTTTGGACCAGGGATTCCACCAATCAGCATACCGCGCGGATTTACTGGAATACAGAGTAACACAGGATAAGAATGTATATAATTTAAATATCCGTTAATCATCGAATGAGCTATGGACACGAACCTGTTAGAATGAAAGCCGAGTTCTGCAAATTTGTTTAATACAATCTACTGGGTAAGGAGATGAGTGAGTGACGTCTGAACCTGCGATGCGTCCCTGGATTTTATCCGAAACGAATTATGCCTATGTGAAAGAGAATCCGTATCAAGTGGCCGTGTTGCCGATGGGGGCCACGGAGCCACATAATTTACATCTGCCTTACGGAACAGACACCTATGAGGCAGACGCGATCAGTTCACGCGTTTGTGAAGCCGCTCATCAGCGGGGGGCGAAAGTGGTCATGCTCCCGCCGATTCCGTATGGGACGGAAACCAACCAGAGTGCCTTTCCCCTGTCCATGAATGTGAATCCTTCCACACTGGGCCAGATTATCGCGGACCTTGTTGATTCTCTGGCCAATCATGGGGTGCATAAACTGCTGATTCTGAACAGCCATGGCGGCAACGATTTTAAACCGTTGTTGCGGGAATTGCATGGCTCGACACCGGTGCAAATCTTTCTAGCGGACTGGTTTCGAGGTACCTCGGCTGATGTCAAAGCAGAGATCTTTGAAAACCCGGATGACCATGCAGGCGAGATGGAAACATCACTCGCACTGGCATATTTTCCCCATCTGGTGAACCGAAATCCAGAAACAGGCGCCTTGAACGCCGACGAGGGCGCGACGAACTCAACGCGGTTCTCCGGGGTAAATGAAGGTTGGGTCAGTATTACTCGTCCATGGCATTTGTTGACGACCAATTCGGGATCGGGAAATCCGCATCAGGCAACTGCCGAGAAGGGGGAGAAGCTGATGCAGATTCTCGTCGAGCGGTTGTCACAATTTCTGGTTGAACTCTCTGAGGCGAAATTGGATGATCAATTTCCTTTCTAATAGAATCATGAAGTACAGATTCTGCATCACCATACTGGCAATATGCTTTTGTGACTCCGTCTATGATGCCGAGGCACAGCAGCCTGCGATATTGTTTCAGGATATCACGACCGCCTCACAACTTCAGTTTGAGCATCGGTCTCCTTTGACGGTCAAGCATCACTTGCATTTGATGATGGGATCGGGGGTCGGCTGGATTGATTATGACCACGACGGCTTTCCCGATTTGTATTGTGCACAGGGGGAAGAGTGGCGCAGCGCAAAGAGAAAGCAAGCGGACGTTACCGATGTGGCATTATCGAACCGTTTGTTTCAGAACCGGGGGCGCAGTCAATTTGAGGATGTGACAAGGCAGGCGGGATTAGTTGACTTTGGTTACTCGATGGGAATTGCCGTCGGAGATTATAATCACGATGGATTTGATGACCTGTATGTCAGCGAATTCGGCCGGAATCAGTTGTACTGTAATAATGGAGATGGCACGTTTTCAAATAAGTCACAATCAGCACACGTGGATGATCCGGGCTATGGGGCCAGTTGTACCTGGGCTGACCTGAATGGTGATGGATTGCTTGATCTGTATGTGGTGAACTATCTGGCAATTGACCGGAAAGACTATCCGATTTGCAGCCGCAAGGTCGATGGGGCGCGCGTTTATTTTATCTGTCATCCCCGCTATGTGAACGGGGGATATGACGTGGTGTATCGGAATTTGGGAAATGGTAACTTTCTGAATATGTCACAAAAAGCGGGGCTTCACAGCGAGCCCGCCAGGCAGGGGTTAGGCGTATTTGCTGCTGATTATGACCATGACGGGGACATGGATATTTATGTCGCCAACGATTCTGTGGCCAACCAGTTATGGGTGAATAATGGTCAGGGTGTTTTCACAGATCAAGCATTGATTGCTGGTGTCGCTTTCAATCGTTCCGGAGACCGCGAGGCAGGGATGGGGCTGGCGGGAGCAGACTATAACGGCGATGGCCTGCTGGATTTGTTTGTGACGAACTACTTTGGTGAAACAAATACGTTATATCGCAATGAGGGTTCTCTTTTTTTTCTGGATGTCACAGATGAGACAGGTCTCGCGACAGCCAGTCGGGTGCGACTCGGTTTTGGAGCTTCTTTTCTGGATGGTGACAATGATGGCTGGGAAGACCTGTTTGTGACCAATGGTCATGTGCATGATCGGTTGTCACAGTTGGGGAAAAATGAGCCTTACGAGCAGGAACCGCAGGTGTTCTTAAATCAGGATGGTACTCGGTTTCGCGATATTTCAGCGCGGGCTGGCTCATTCTTTCAGACGAAAAAAGTAGGACGAGGTTCTGCTGTTGCCGATTTTAATCGGGATGGATTGGCTGATCTCGCCGTTTCCCATCTGAATGCGAAACTGGTGCTGTTGGAGAATCGGAGCGTGACGCCTAACCAGAGTCTTTCTCTGGAGTTAATTGGCACGAGTTCCAATCGCAGTGCCATCGGTGCCTTGGTTGAGATTATTACCGATTCCCAAAAGTTGACACGATATCGACGGGGAAGCAGCAGCTATCTTTCGACGGACGAAGGTCAGGTTTTAGTAGGTTTAGGAAACATGTCGACACCGGTAGCAGTCAAAGTCAGATGGCCAGCAGGGAAAACCGAAATCTGGTCTGGATTACGACCGGGGAGTCATTATACATTGATAGAAGGAACAAGTGCTTCCCAAAAACTGTTTCCCAACAAGCGATGAATATGAATAGCCAGCCGGAACCTGACAATCTGACCAAGCCGTTTCCCAAACCGGAAAACGGCATTTCATTTTCGAGCAGTCTGATCGTGGCAGGAGTGGGGCTGCTGGCATTGCTGCTCTATTATTTCTCGAGTGGTCGTGACGAATCGACAGAGAAGATATCGGAACAGGCGAAGGAGAATCAAAGATCGGAAGAGCAGGCGGAGAAAGCGAGACGGAAAGAGTTAATTGCCTATCTGCAGCAGCATCCGGACGATGAATTTGCGCATTTTCAATTGGGGCAACTGATCCGGAATCGTGCTCCGTTTCAGGCGCTGGAAAATTATTCGCATGTGACCGACCGCCACCCGAGATATTATGAAGCGATTGAAGCCGTCGCCGATATTGCGCTAGAGCAAGACTTGCCTGACAAAGCAAAGCCGGCATTAATGCTTCTGATTCGGGAGTATCCTGAAGAGAGTCGCTTTCAAAAGCAGTTAGCGCGACTGTTTTTCAGTGCTGGTAAATATGACCGTGCACTCAAATATGCCAAACGCAGCATTGAGCTGGGAGCGAATCAGGCTGCGGATTATCTGTTGGTTGCTGACATTCTGCGGCAAGCAGGAAGAACGAGTGAAATGGTGGGGCCGCTCAAGCAGACACTCTATTTAGAGCCAGGATTGTATGAGGCACATTTGAACCTGGCATTTGCTGCGCTTTATTCGGGGGATTTGAAAACTGCGGAACGGGAAGCGAACTGGTGTCTGGAACAGCGGCCGGTTTCAAGTATTGCGTTGCGTTATTTGGCATTAATCGATCGCAATCAAGGGAATATAGAAGAAGCAGGTTCGCATGTCGAACATGCATTGCAGGTTGATCCACAGGATTTCGAAAGCCTGCTGCTAAAGTCAGACCTGCTCATCTATCAGCGCGCAGGTCAACAGGCGTATGATTTGCTGAAACCACTTTATGCAGAACATCAAACTGACCGCCGCTACATTTCCGCATTAGCGCGTGCCGCCGGTTTGATCGGGAAGCGAGAGGAAGCACTACAGTTACAAAGAGAAAATCAGTCGCTGATCAAAGAAGAAGACTTAAAGCCATCCTCATTACAGAGCGAGTCTGTTGAAAAAACGCAATCCAAACTGGAACGTTAACCGAATCGAGACAGGCCGGGCTCAGCCAGTGTTGACCTGGATTCTGCGAGGTTCCGCTTTGGGGGCTTTGGGAAGAAAGATTCGCAGCACGCCGTTGGCCAACTTGGCTTCAATTTCGCTATGTATGATCTCACCGCTTAAGATGAAGGAACGCAGAAAATTGCCCACTTCATATTCTTTGTGCAGCGGACTAGCTCCTTCGGGAATTTGGGGTTCGACCCGGCCTAGCAACGTCAGTTTGTTATCCTGTACCTGCAATTCAAGTAAATTGACGGAAACACCTGGAAGATCTGCATAGAGTACCAGACCCTGCTCGGTCTCGTAGATATCAATTGGTGGCGTAAACACATATTGCTCGGGATGAGCAATTTCACGCGGTTCTTCGTCATTATGCGGTCTATTCATATCTGGTATCCTATTCCCCCGAACTGACTGGGATCTGACGGGGAAGTTCTTCTTCCAACTTGGGAAGGTGTATCTTTAACACACCTTCGTTGAACTCCGCTGAAAGATATTCTTCAGAAATACGATCTGGAATACTAATCGATCGCTGCCATTCTCCGAACGGCCTTTCCTGGCGGCGGAAGCGTTCTTCGGGGATTTCGCCATCCTCAATCACGGGAGGATTTCGGTGGCCTTTCAGGGTGAGCACACTATTGGCGATGGTCAATTCCAGATCCTGAACCTGCATCCCTGGAAGTTCTGCCGTAATCAGAAACTCATGCTCCAGTTCAAAGATATTGACGGCTGGGTACTGGCGGGGCATACGAATGCCCTGTACCGAGAATTCGACGCCTTGAATTAGACGGTCGACTTCACGTTCCAAATCCCTGAGCGGATTCCATGATTGTTCCCAGCGAAAAATCGGCATTTTCCATTTACCTCACACTTTAAAACCAAAGATTGTGAATGATTGAATATGCAAAGGCCATACCATTGAGAGTGACTTCGATAAAATCAATGAAGTGTGCTGTAAGTGTCTGAGATTATAGACCTTATATTGGCTTGGCTGAGGTAGAGTCAGTAAGGAGATCGATGGGGATGTCAATCTGGCATGAGAATCGGGCCTAAATATGAGGGGGTGATCGTGCCATTCTGGCAGCCTGAATGTTGGGACAACACTGAGGCAAGAACGTTTATTCCCATTGGATTGGCTGAATGATGTCGGATGCCAGGAGTGCACCAAAAATCATACCAACGAGAAAAATGATGCGGAGAACCCAGATTGCGCGGACGGGCCCGAACCACTTCGTCAGGCGTTGTCCTTTTTTCGTATTCGCCAGAAACCATTGATCTTTCCACAATCCCAAAAGAGAGAGGATCAGAACGGAACCGCCGATGAGTTCATTTTCTGAGAGATGAAAGGGCATTTATGTTGTTTCTTCAGAGTGAGGGAGACGCTGTGAGGTATCGAATTTTGGGAATAGTGACCAGAATAAAAACGTCGCAAACAGCGCAATCGCGGCGCTGCTTAACCAGATACCAGGCCAGTCGCGCAATAAAGTCAGCGTTTCCCCATCAAGGTTTTTCTGGGTGAATTCCAGAACGCCTATCTGTGATTGAACGTTCCATTGCGCACGCTGCAAGGCGTCTGTTCCTTTCGAGGTGAAAAAGTCGCCGATACTGCCACTAATGAATCCTCCGGCAAACATTCCCAGGCCGAATACGAAGGTCCCGAAAAATGTTTGCATTGTCCCACGCACATCAAGGGGCGCGACCTTATCGACATAGATATAAGCGGCCGCCAGAAAGCAACCAAAGCAGAGCCCATGCATCGCCTGCCCGAAACAGGTCAGCAGCAAAGACACGGAGAATACGTCACCAATGGTCGATGCGTAGGCAAAGACCAGGCTGCGGACGAAATATGATAATAAGCCGACCAGCATGACTGTTTTAAAACCGTATTTTTTGATGCCGAATCCGAGGACCGCCATTACGATGACTTCGAAAACCTGTCCGATCGAACTGATACGCTGTTCCCAGGCGCCGGTCACATTTCCCTGTTTGAGAATCGCACTGATAAAAGGACTGTTCCACTGAAAGTAAAATTTGTGGACAATCGAGATGATAAAGGCGACCAAAACCAGAATCAAAAAGTGCCGGTATTTGAGCATCTTCAATACTTTGCCGGGAGCCAGGTCTTTTTTGTCACTCTTCACCGGAGGGGTGTGGGGTAGTGTTAAACAATAGGCGGCCATGAGTAATCCTGCGACGCCTGCCATTGCCAGGACAATACCACGTCCGGTATTTAACTCATCCCCTTTCAGATGCGCGAGAAACAGGCCTTCTGCCACCCAGGCGGGAACCACAAAGCCAATCGTTCCCCATAAACGAATCAAGGGAAACTCTTTGTCACTGTCTTTCAAATGTTGAAAGGTTAAGGAGTTGGTGAGCATCATGGTGGGGACATACAGAACGGAATAGAGCACGCCCAGGATGACCACTGGCCAGAAACTGTTTTGAAAAAAGAGGGCCAGCATGATCACGCCGCCTGAAAAATGACAGAACGAGAGTACGCGTTCTGTCGCATAGTGACGGTCGACAATCTGTCCAAATACAAAAGGGGCCAGTAAAGGTCCTACGGCCAGTGCCGCACCAAACACGCCGACCTGCAACGCAGAGAAGCCGAGTGCATCAAATAGATACAGAGTGATGATGGGTAAATAACACCCCTGCACAAAGTACTGGAGAAACATCATCAGGTAGAGTCTCAATTTGAGAGACTTCTCTGTACTGTCTGCACTCAGACTGTCTGCATCCGTCATCAGAGTCGGGCCTTCAGCATGGAATATCGGGACTGATTAGAGTTTCACTGGTTGATTATTTTTCAAGTACCCAGATATTTCTAAAGCGAACAGGATTTGAGTGGTCCTGCAGGAACAGAGGACCTGCGATCGCTTCGTCTTTATTTGTTCCGCCCGGAGTTGGCTCGTTAATTTCACGATTATTATGAACGGTGACACCGTTATGTTTGACAGTGATTCGCGCCTTGGCGGTTTTGTTTCCGGATTTGTCGTACTTGGCAGATTGGAAGTCGATGTCGTAGGTCTGCCATGCCAGGGGGGGCAAGCACATATTCACGTCAGGGGCGCCTAGTTTGTAGATGCCGCCGCATTCGTTGTCTTTGCCTTCCAGTCCGAAGGAGTCCAGGATCTGTACTTCATAGCGTCCCAGTACATAGCAGCCACTATTGCTTCTTCCCTGTCCGCGTGCCTGTGGCATGAAGGGGAGTTGGAATTCCAGGTGTAAGTGTCCGTCTTTGAATGTTTTATTGCTGGTGACTCCTTCTTTTAAGAGTCCGTCTTCGGTGATGCGACCGTTTTTGAAGTTCTTGACGGTCTGCTTGGCCTGATTTGAGTCGAACAGGACGGTGGCACCTTTGGGGGCTTTTTTGCCGAGCGTCGGGCTTTTTCGTGTCACTTTTTTGAGGACGCCGACTTTGTTGCCTTCAGCATCAAAGATTGTGATTTTTCCGTCTTCGAGATCACCACGGCCGTCTTCAGATTCAAAGCTGATGACATTTCCAGATTTTTTTCCTTCCGTTGTGGTTTTCTTTTCCTGATTCCAACCATCGCCGGGCAAACCTCCGGGGTAACCGACCGCTCGAAACGTCTCGTCTCCTAATGCGATGACTTGCGCTCCGTACTTAAGCGGATCGTTACTACCCTCACCTAAAATTCCGGAATATTCTCCCTGGATCTGGAAATCGGGGCCCGCTTCCTCGACACTTGTTGCAGCCCATTTGGGTGATTTCGAGTCTGCATAACTGCATGGGGTAAGAGCGAAAAGTGCATAGCAGCTTAACAGAGCGCACATCAGGAACTGCTTCATTTTGGTTCTCCCAAGAGATGTTTGAGTGTAAAATTGTAGATCAGTAATTGACGTTGTTCGAAGCTCATAGGACGTCCGAACTTTATTCTCATTGTGGGAATCGTCGATCAGAGATGCAAGCACAGCAGCAAAGGTTTCTGAATGTTGCGGTACTTGTGTATATTGGAATTAACTAAAACTTGTGATGGTAGGGTGTTAATAAATTTTGTAAGATATAAAACTGGAGCGTATGAAAGAATGAAGATCGCAGGTGCAGGCAAGGGATATGAGCCTGCTCTATTGGCGGACTCTCAAGTAGTAGGCCCATTCAACAATTGATTTTGAGCATTGGATAACATCGGAAGAGCTTTATGACATCTGACAGAAACAAAAAGATTGCGGCAGATTGCTGGCGACGAGGAAACGAAGCCTTGTCCAAAGAGAACTGGGATTATTCCATTGAGATGTTTACCACTGCTGTCAAGCTAGATCCTGAAGCGCTGCTCTACCGCCAGACAAAACGGGGGGCTGAGCGAAAAAAATATGGCGATAACAATTCCGGCTCGAAAATGGGAGTACTCAAATTAGCGGGGGTGAAAACGAAAATCAAAAATTCCCGCCGCAAAAAGGATTGGGCCTCCGTGGATCAGTATGCTGAAGAGGGGTTAACGATCAATCCCTGGGACTCCGGTTTGAATGCAGATATGGCGGAAGCCTGTCAAAATCTGGGTTATGATGATCCGGCTATTTTTGGTTTCAAAATGGCCATTGAAAATGACAAGGTCAATAAAGGCTATTACAGGAATTTGGGGCTGTTACTGGAAGAAAAAGGGGAGTTCAAACATGCGAGAGAATGCTGGGAGATGGTATTCAAACTCGATTCCATGGATGGCGAAGCGCGTTCCAAAGTAACCGCATTGATGGCAACTGAGACCCGTGTTCGAGGTGGCTATGAAGGAGCCGAGAACTCGAGTGGCGTCAAGAAGCAATCTGCCTATGATGAAGGTCGCGCGACACGCGAACAACGGCACCAAGCTCAAAAGGGAAATGCCCCCGATGGTCCCGGACAATCGGTGGAAGCCGACCTCCAGCGTTCTATTCGAAAAGAACCTGAAAATAAGGATCATTATCTGAAACTGGGTGACTTTTATCGTCGCGAAGGGAAGCTGGTTGAAGCCAGGGAACACTACGAGAAAGCCTACGAACTCTCCGGGAAAGATTTCAACATCGGAGAGCAGGTTGAAGATATCGAGCTGGAACAGTTAAAAGAAAAACTGACCGTCGCCAAAGAGGAGTTTAACCGTGATCGCCAAAACGAAGAAGCAAAGAAGCGGGTTACCTTAATCAGCAAAGCTTTGATTAAACGTGAAATTGATATTTTCACCAGGCGAGTGGAACGCTATCCCGCTGACATGCGGATCAAGTATGAGTTGGCACAACGATTTATTCGATTGAAAAAATGGGGATCAGCGATCTCATTATTGCAGCAATCAGTGAAAGATACGCGTATCAGTTCGGATGCGTTAGTCGCTTTAGGCAAGTGCTTCTATGCCGAAAGCAAGAAAGAGCTCGCGAAACGGCAATTTGAGAAAGCGCTTCCGAGTCTTTCGCCCGATGACAAACCGGAAATTTATAAAGAAGCCCACTATCTGCTTGCCCGATTATATGAGGAATCGAAGGAGAAGGAGAAAGCTGAAGATCATTACAGCGAAATTCTAGCGGTCGATTATGATTATCGGGATGCGCGTGAACGCTTAGAAGCACTTTAAATCAGACAATAGCTAATTATGCGGCAGTTTCCAATAATTCCGGAAAAAAGCTGCTTTTAGCAACTCAGAATGGCTGGAATAACGGGTTCGAGGTTGTTAAGCTTCCTTTCTGCCTGAGATTTTATAGTGGCGACTGTCTTAGTAGGCAGATGTCGTGTTATATTGTAAACAGTTACTCAGAAAATACTTAAGTCGAAAAATGCCAAATTCAAAAAGTGCCAAAACAGCGTTACGAAAAAGTGAGGTTCGCCGTCTTCGTAATCGTTCCACCCGTTCGGAATTAAGAAATACCATTAAAACTGCGCGTGTTGCCATCACCGGCGAGGATGCTCAGGCTGCTGCCAAAGCACTGCAGGCCGCTGCGAAGAAAATCGATCAGGCCGCTTCGAAAGGCATCATTCATAAGAAAGCCGCCGCTCGGACCAAGTCTCGACTGGCAAAATCTGCGAATAAAGCAACTGCTGAGTAGTCGATAACTCTCAGGCAAAAATAACAGCCCCTCGTAATGGATTCTGTTTTCACAGAGTGATTTACACGGGGCTTGATTTTTTTATAGCAGCCAGCTTTTACCAATGCATCACGAACCCGCCATCCACATTGATGGTTTGTCCCGTCACTTGCGCAGCGCGGTCTGAGCTGAGAAATACAATCATATTGGCGATGTCTTCGGGAGTCTGCCAGCGTTGTAGCGGGACCAGTTGTTTGATCTTTTCTCCCGCCCATTGCTCATAGGTTTTCTGGTTTTCTTTTGGCTGGCGCTCATTCCACGCCTGCCAGACCGATTGATTCAAAGGGGTCTGAACCATTCCCGGGCAGACCGAATTGACGCGAATTCCTTGAGCCGCTAAATCCTTCGCCATACATTGCGCGAAGTTGATGTTCGCTGCTTTAGATGCACTGTAAGGCGGGTCGGTCTGTGAGCCGATTTGTCCGGCAATCGAACTGATGAATGTCATGCTGCCCGCTTCTGCCTGTTGCATCACCGGTGCCACAGCATGGGCGACATGGACCATGCCCTGCATGTTCACAGCAAACACCCGAGGCCAGTCGGCAGGAGTGAGGTTCGTAAACGGAAAGCCAAACTTTCCCGAACCAATTGCAGCTGCATGGACCAAGTGATCGATACCAGAAACCTGATTGAGAGTTTGTTGTGTCGTTTCTTGAACCGCTGAGAAATCGGTAATATCAACCTGAAACCCGAGGGCCGTCTGTCCGGTTTCTTTGGTCAACTGCGCGGCAATTTGCTGTACCTGATCGGTCTGGTCCCAGAGGATGGGCTGGGCGCCTTCTTCTGCAAATGTTCTCGCTGTCACGAGGCCAATGCCACTCGCTCCGCCTGTAATCACAACAGAAGCGCCTGCTAAATTGAGGTCCATGACTTGATTTATCCTGCTTTAAAATGGGATCGCTTGAATTCAGAGAGCTTTCATTCTGATCAATGGCTTTTCCCTCTGCAAGCGGGTTGGTATCTTTATATAAAAGGAAAAAGAAGCAGATCAGTCGCAGACGGGAGAGGTATACAATGAAACTCGGAATGATTAACTCAGCCTGGTCGCAATCGGGCCGAGATACTGCCTGGGGTTTAGAGAAGACAAAAGAGATCGGCTTTGATTGCGTCGATATTTTTATTGATCCGCTCGATGCAGATATTCGCGAACGAAAACTGGTGAAGGATACCTGCGATCGTCTGGATCTTCCGATTGTCTCTGTCTGCTGTGTTGCAGTGGGCTTGATTGATTTCAATCCGAGTGTGCAACGTTTTCATCTGCAACGGGTGAAGGAATATTTGGATCTGTGTTATGAATACGAGGCTCAAAATCTGTTGCTGGTACTCGGCGAATATATCTGGAACCGGGAAGTGATCCCGCCGGAAGAACAATGGGAACTGGGAGTCAAGCAATGTCAGGTCCTCGCCAGCTATGCAGAGTCACTGGGGCTGGAAATTGCCCTGGAGCTCGAACCGTTTCCGCTTTCGTTGTTAAATAGTGTCGATTCAATGGTTCGGTTTGTGGATGAAGTGAATCATCCTGCCTTGAAAGCGAATATCGATGTGTCTCATTTACTGTTAGCGGATGTGAAGGCAGAAGAACTCAGCAAATTGGCAGGCAAAGCGATTCACGTGCACATTTCTGACTGTGATGGCAAAGTGCACGGCGATTTGCCTCCGGGCAGGGGAGTCGTTGATTTTGAACCGTATTTGCACGAGATCAAAAAATTGAACATCCCGGGAGCGATTTCCCTGGAATTGGAATATTCACCCGAGCCAGACAAAATAGAGGAATGGGTCCGGGATGCTTACGAATCGACGAATTCTCTGATGCAAAAGGCGGGTTTGAGAGGTTGACACGGCTGAAATCGATCTGAAATGGGAGAGTTTTTTGAATTCGGCGAATCCCCCCGTCTGTTGCTTGAAGTTTTCCATGGGTTTCCCTAATTTCGCTAATAGAGACGCCATAAGGTTGGCGTTAGATCTAACACCCTTTTGTCAATATTGAGAATTCAAACGATGGCTGACCTAATTGCCCCTCATGGAGGTTTGAGCGAACCTGTCTGTTGTACAGTTCCTGCGGCGGAAATTGAAAGCTTCAAAGCCGAAGCAGCAACACTTCCCCAAGTTCCTGTTTCTGCAGCAGATTTATCAACCGTATACCGTCTGGGAGATGGCACACTCAGCCCACTGACAGGGCCAATGACGGGAGACGTTTTCAATCGTGTCCTGGATGAAGCCTGCATTGAAGTGGATGGCAAGCAGTATGCCTGGACCATTCCTCTGTCTCTGCCTGTGACTTCAGAATTGGCAGCCACATTGTCCAGCGGTCAAAAAGTTGCGCTCACCAATCCTGCTGGCGACATCGTTGCAACTCTGGATATTAAAGATGTCTTCGAATGGGATAAACCCAAGTATATCAAGAGTGTCTATCAGACCGAACGCACTGATCATCCAGGAGCCGCGATGGTTCTGGAAGGTGATGCCGACAACTCTCACCTGCTGGGTGGAGAAATCCGTGTTTTACCTCAACCAAAAAATAGCGAGTTCGGCAAGTATGTGCTCACACCGCGCGAAGTACGTGCTCTGATCGCGGATAAAGGCTGGGATGCTGTTGTTGCATTTCAGACTCGTAACCCGCTGCACCGTGCTCACGAATACGCTCTGGTCTACGGACTCGAAACATTACTGCGAGCAGGCAAAAACGCAGGTGCTGTCTTGAATCCGCTGATCGGCGAAACCAAGAGCGATGACGTCAGTGCGGAAATCCGAATGCAGACATATGAAAAATTGATCGAGAACCGCGAACTCGGCGATGGTGACAGTGATCCCGAACTGTGGGGACCACGGGACGACACGCCTCCTGATCGTGTCGCATTGCTCGGTCTGGATATCAAAATGTTCTACGGCGGACCCAAAGAAGCAGTCATGCACGGGATCTACCGTCAGAATATGGGTTACACCAACATCGTTATCGGTCGTAAACACGCTGATGCTCCTTACGCTGATGGAACTGCCATCTGGGGTGACTTCGATGCTCAGGAAATTTTCAATAACCTGGCCGGCGAACTGTTGATCGAGCCGGTTAATGTAGGCTTCGCCGCCTATTATGAATCACTGGGCCGTGTTGATCTGATGGAAAACCACTCAGAAGAAAAACCAGTTTTCATCTCTGGAAAACAGGTTCGCGCCACACTGCAGGAAGGCGAATTGGTCGATCCGCGTATCATGCGGGAAAGTACTTCCAAGATTCTTGCGGAAGCAATGAAAGTTTCCTGATTCCGATTCAGGAAGACTGAAGAAAAACAAAAGGCAGACAAGTTCATTCTTGTCTGCCTTTTTTCGTGGTGCGTCAAGAACTGAATCTGACGTTGTCATCTGGTCTGTGAACGCGAGTCGGGACGTGACTCTTCATACTATCGGGTGGCACCGTTGGCTGGCCAACGGTGAATGTATGAGATCAATGAACGCGGGGCGCGCGTTGCGGTAGGGGCTGACCCATGTGTCAGCCCGCAGGGGCAGCGTTTGGATCATAAAAGCAATCAAACCTCTAAATGGTCCATCTTCATCACTTAAGATTGTGGATTTCAGTGCGGGATGTTTATCTGCGTGGGGGCGGTGGTATCTGGTAGGATTTCTTTCGCGTGGGAGTCTGTTTATTCCTGGTGGGTGAAAACGGCGGCTAGGGCCGATCCGCTCATGGTGGGTGGGCTTTCGATAACTCGCTCACTGTTGGCCAGCCAACAGTGCTACACCAAAATTTTTTGTCAGGGATGATGTGATGCTGGTTTATTTGTTTTCACTGAGACTTCCTGCTTACTATGCTCGGCCAGTCATGATTGGGGTGCATGTTTTGTTTGATATTGTTCCCTTCCGATTCTTATTTTGGAGGGGACATCGTCAGGCGGGCGGACACATAGGTCCGCACCCTACTATTTTCTGGTATGAAATGATGGACTATTTTCGGGATGTGCGTGGGGCGGTCAAGGGAAAGCAAAACGATTTGGTTGGCGAGGGAGTGCAGATGTGTGTTGGTGTTGTGCTGGGCCTGGTTGGAAGGGGGGCGGTTGTGTGGCAGTGTGTGTCGACCCGCATCACTTTTCGAGGCTTGTTTATGTCAAATGTGGCTAAAACAAGCGGTTTTTGTAGTGCTGGTTTTTTCAGCGGTTCCGGTTCTTCAGCTGAACCTGTAGTGCTCACGCGCGCGACACACAACGGGGGGAATCATGGCGAACGTCGGGTTGGCGTCAAGGGGGTTATTTTCAGTTAACACTCAATCTGGTCAGGTGAACTTGAGGAGTCAGAGCAGCGTGTCAGGTTCGACCATACTTGCAGACAGCTGGGGCTTAGAATCAGAAATTTGACACAGGGCTGATCAACCCGATCGTGTTTTATTGTAAGATCATTTAAGGCGGTTTCCAGAGATGAGAGTTGCCATATTAAGCTGTTTCAACAAGTGAGAGGATTTGAAACGATGAGTTCGTCATTCAACATGACACGCAGAGGCATGCTCAAAAATTCGGTGTTACGTGGTGCAGGACTTTGGTTAGGCGGGCGTTCTGCGTTGGCAGAGAGTCGTTCGCCGAACGAAAAACTGAATATTGCCTGTATCGGACTGGGCAATCAGGGGAATGCGAATCTGGGATTGGTTTCCAGTCAGAATATCGTGGCACTGTGTGATGTTGACAGCGCCCGGACTGACAAATATCAGGCCCTTTATCCCCAAGCGAAAACGTTTGCTGATTTTCGTGTGATGTTGGATCAGATGGATCAGGACATCGATGCCGTGGTGATTACGACTCCCAATCATACGCATGCGACGATTGCCATTGATGCGATGAAACGCGGGAAGCATTGCTACTGTGAAAAGCCGCTCGCACATTCGATTCATGAAGTCCGCGAGATGCAGCGGGTTGCCCGGGAACAAAATGTGGTCACTCAAATGGGGACCCAGAATCATGCTGGCGATAATTATCGTCGGACAGTGGAACTGATTCAATCAGGGGCCATCGGTGGCGTCAAGCAGGTTCACGTCTGGTTTGGACGTCCTGGAGGCTGGCGACGTTTTCAGCGTGTAGTGGATCGTCCGAAGCAACCACAGCCGATTCCGAAGACACTCAATTGGGATTTATGGGTAGGTCCCGCGCCGATGCAGAATTTTCATCCCTGCTATCACCCACATGACTGGCATTACTGGTGGGATTTTGGAAATGGCACGCTCGGAAATATGGGCTGTCATTATATGGATCTGATTTTCTGGTCCTTGAAATTGAAATATCCAGAGATGGTAGAAACAAAAGGGCCAGAATTGCATCCAGATTCAACGCCGTTCTGGCTCGACTGTCATTGGCAGTTTCCCGCGCGGGAATCTCAACCACCGGTAGAAGTCGTCTGGTATCACGGACGGGATACACCGCAACGGGTGCTGGATCTGGGAGGACCCAAGTGGGCAGCCGGGATATTATTTGTAGGCGAGCAGGGGATGCTGGCCGCCGATTACAATAAACGGGTCCTGTTACCAGAAGAGAAATTCAACGGATTCAAACCACCGGAGAGAACGATCCCGGATGCGATTGGCAACCATCGAATGGAATGGGTTGAAGCCTGTAAGGGGAACGGGGAATCACAATGCCACTTTGATTATGCCGCTCCTTTGACGGAAACAATTCTATTGGGAAATCTGGCGTTTCGTGTCGGGGAAAAGATCGAGTGGAACGCAGAAAAAATGAAAGCGTCAAACACAACCGCAGCAGCACAATACATTCAACGCGAATACCGTAAGGGGTGGACACTCTAAAATGAGAAGACAAACCAAGCAAAAAACATTTCCGCATATCCGACAAGGGATGATTTCCTGTTGTGTTGTTCTGAGTGCGATGCTGACAAGCATGCTCTCAGTCTCACTTGCGGGCTCCGCCGTGTTACTTGAAGTCTCAGCGGGGAAGCAGACACGGCAGAATTGTGTTGTTTCCCTACCTGTACCCCAACAGCTGGAACGGCAGGGTTTAAGTCTGGTTCGGATTGAGGACGGGGCCGAAATTCCGATTCAAATTGATCTATCAGAAGGTCAACAGAAGGTCGTCTGGATTCTTCACAAACCCTTACCGGAAGGTGGGACACGACAATACCGTCTCTTTGCCAGGAAGAGTATTGAGGAACAACCTGATCATGTCACTGTGGCAGATGATGGAACGCATTTGAATATCAAAGTCGATGGCAAACCAGTGCTGACTTATAATCATGCCGTAGTCAAAGCGCCCCGACGAGATGAAGCGTATTATGATAAAAGCGGATACATTCACCCGTTGTATACTCCATCCGGTAAGGTGATTACGGACGACTTCAATCCGAATCATGCACATCAGCATGGAATCATGCTTTCCTGGCGAAAGGTGATCTTCGAAGGCAGAGCGAATAATGGCTGGGACCAGAAGTCACAACTCGGTAAGGTCGCGCATAATAAGGTCGATTCATTTACCAGTGGCCCTGTTTTTGGTTCATTTACGACAACCATTGATCATGTTGATCTGACCAATAAATCCGGTCCGGTTACGATGCTGAAAGAACTCTGGCAGGTACGAGTGTACGCATTGGATGATCAATTTCTTTTTGATATCAAATCGACACAAAACTGCGCCACGAAAGAGCCGGTCACAATTGATAAAATTCATTATGGCGGGATGACCATTCGTGGCCATGCCGACTGGCACGACGATCATGCTTATGATTATCTCACCAGTGAAGGGAAAAACAAAGAAAACGGGAACCAGTCACGTCCCCAGTGGGTGGAACTGTATGGTCCGTTAGCAGGTGAAACAGCTGGCGTCACAATTTTGAGTCATCCGGGGAATTATCGGTTTCCCCAACCGGTCAGACTGCATCCTAAAATGCCTTATTTCTGTTTTGCAGTCGCTGCCGTAGATGCATTTCAGATTGAACCCGGAAAGCCATATGTCTCACGCTATCGCTTCTATGTGCATGATGGGAAACCGAGTGCCAAAGTGGATCAACGTTTGTGGGAAGATTACGCAGATCCTCCGATGATCAAAATTGTTCCAGAACGCTAGTCAAAAAGCGGAACGGTATCGTTAGAGAAAAAGCTGGCCGTGAATTGAATTCACGGCCAGCTTTTTTGTCTCTGTCGAATGATGGGGTGCTGATTATTTAATCGACTCAATCATCTTCACGATTTCTTCTTCGTTATATGTTTCAGATGAGAGCTGAATAAACAGGAATGCCGGGCCTTTCTTGCCAGAGAAGACACCTGATATCTGGTGGAACTCCTTTCCCTTTGGGTCGGTTCCTTCCGAGAAGTTAAAGTCGACTTTTTTCCCTTTGATGGTGAATTCCCGTGTCTCTTCTTTTGTTATCTTGAGATCCCGCTGATTCTGATTATTCTGTCGCATGTTTTTCTGGAACTCTTTTTCCAGATCGACCATGCCATCGTCGGGCGTACTGATACTCATTAAGACGATCGCGCCCTGTTTTGCTTTCTCTTCATAGACGGCCATTCTCATTTCCATCCCGACAATTTTCATTGACATGCCTGCCTGAGGCTTGAATGAGTCGGGGATGGTAATTTCAGTGATGTCATTCTGAATCTCAATGATATCTTCTTTTTTTTCTGTCATTTTGAATTCAGTACTTCTGAACGCATAATACAGACCACCACAGCATAACAGTAAGCAGATCCCTCCCACGCCGAGAAAAATCAGCAGGACTTTTACCCCCGTACTCATTCCCTGCTTAGGTTGGGCAGAAAACTCATCGGGCTGAGAGTCATTCTCTTCAGAGTAAAAGTTATCATCTGACATTGTGCTATTCACCTTTTCCAAACGTGTGGATTGAAATGAGCATACAGAGTATGGGTAAGTAAGAACTTTGCATTCAGAGAAGCATCTCGCTCTGAACAGCGCAAGTCTATAACGAAATCTCTTAAGAAACGAGCGAAATTCAAAACCGGTTCAAAAAATTCTGAGAATTATGCAAAATCTTCTTCGTTCTGCAGAGCGTTGAGCCGCTCTTCCTCTTTCCATTGCTTCTGCAACTTTCGCCTTTCACGTTTACTGAGTCCTTTCAGCAGTTCCGGATCATGTGCAGAGTCAACCCGGATATTCTTTTTCTCAGGTTTCGGTTGCTGTTTTTCGGGGGGCTTATTAGCAGTTTTGTTTTTGGAAACAGGTGCCGTCGTTGACTCCGTTTGGGGATCAACGGTCTCCTTAGCGGTTGTTTTCGGCGTTGCGACCGCTTTTGTGGTAGTCCGAGTGTCAGAAGGTTTTTGATTTGAATGTGATAGATTTTCCTCGGCAGAAGCTTTTTGTGCTTCCAGATGTCTGGCTTTTTCAGCCAATTGTTCTTTTTGTTTGATTGCCTTCACAACCCGTTTTGCTTTTCGTTTGATACGGCGGCGATGCAGATATGTTGTGCAGACCTGTTTAAGGCGGGAAGGGGCTTTCTCTGGTAAATCGATGGACTGGTAGAGAAGGTGATGCACATGCAGGAGCAAACTGGTAAATAAACACCAATGTGCGAAGTATAAAATGCCTGCAGAGATTAAATGATGATATGCTTCCCAGGGAATCAGATTTCCTGTCAGCATAAACGTCAGGCTGACAACGTACGTGGCGGCTGCCATGATCGTGAAGTTTAAGCCCGCACGGTCTCCCCGCATTTCAATATACGTCATAATTGAGACGCCTAAGCCAAAGACTAATGCGGGAACCAGCCAGGCCAGAAGTTGAGTTTGAGGTCCCCAGTCAAATAGACTCTGTTCTATCACCGTTGATGCCCATACCTGATGTACTTGGGTGGTGGTGCACAAGGCAAACAGAAAGAGGCCGCCGGCAACCAATTTCCACAAGCGATACCTGCCTGAAAAATCATGCAGGCTCTGCGTGCGTAGAGCCGCAATCAGCAGAGCAATCTGTCCTGAGACAAACAGGAGACCACCACTCAGGTAACGAGATAACGGACCTTGTTCCAGAGAGAAGTAGTGGAACAGGGCAGAGTCGGATTCTAAGAACTCGGGCCGATAAAAGTCTGCTGCAATCAATCCTGCAAAACATAAAAAGATGGGCAGATAATAGAAGCACAGCTTCCAGCGTCTGGAGAAGATTAAGGAACGGAGCGGAAATTGCCCTGCGGCAAAGCGATGGGTCCGCGCAATTGTTTGAGATGCAGAATCCTCGTTCGAATCATCGAGTGATTCTGACGATTCCGATGCCAATCTTCGACGCCGCCGTTCATCCATGGAACGCGAGCCAGCAAATCCAGTAGACATTGATGCTCTGTGTGATCCTTCAACGAGATCTTTGTCGTTTTTAAAAAAGTATGATGCGAAAAACTCGCTTTGGGTTCCCAGCCAAAAAGGGTGGGAAGCTGATCGTTTTCGCAAATAGAACGTAGTTTACTCTCTTCTCATCGGTAAAGAACAAATTCTGTCACAAGTCTGGATTCAGATTTTGCTAGTACTTGGGGGAGTCATGTGGAGTGTGATTGGTGCAATTGTTTTAATTGTCATCGATTCGGTAACTATAAAAAACTTGCCAAGGGTCCCAAGGCTCCTATGTTTACGTCGGGTGTGTAGAGCACAATCTGGGATATGTTGAAGCTTTATAGACGAAATAGACTTAACTCTTTCTCTGTAAAAGGTTTAAAAATGTCAGACTTTCTCACTGGCAAACAGTCCTCTCGTTCATCAACAGGGTATATAATGGAGACTCAAATTACGGGCCACATAGATTTGAATAAATGGAGTGTTGATTGATGTTTGTGAACTGGAAGACTTTTCTGACGTCTGTTTTGCTTTTCTTTCCCATTGCGTTTACTTCCGCAGCCACTGATCCCGAATCTGCCATTTCCTCCGATGCTGGTATTGTGATTCGACTCAAGCAGCCTAAGAAAACTCAGGAGAACATAACCGGCTTACTGAACCAGGTTGATGAGACTCTCAGCGGGGTCCTGGCCGGGAACTTACCTACGTTTCTGGGACGTTCTATTTCTAATCCGACTCTGGCCGGAGTCGATACTTCTCGTGATATGTATGTGGGCGTGTTCCTCAGTCCGGCAAAGCAACCGGGATTACTATACGTGATCCCCGCTACGGATCAGAAAGCAGCTAAGGAAGCACTGGGGAAAAGCTATCATAGTGCTGTTCATGAGAAATGGATTATTTACAGTGAAGATCAGGCGCTGGTTGATCAAGCGGTTTCTCTGTTAACGAGCCGTGATCAGAATTTTTCTTCTCAATTGAGTACGCCCTCTCGGGATCTCTTTGCGAAGGGAGATCTATCCATTTACGTGAATTCAAAAAAACTGGTTCAAATCTACCAGTCACAACTTAGCCTTGCGGGGCAACAAATTGATCAAAGGCTGGATCAACTTTCTGCATCCGTCAATACTGCTCCTGGCGTTAATGTGAAGCCCATGATGGCAATGTATTCGGCATTAGCAAAAGGAGCCTTGCAGGCAGTTCAGGACTCTCAAAGTTATACCACGGCATTCCATTTCAATTCTTCCGGTATTGGTGTGGAAAGCCTGTTTGAAGTCAACGAAAATTCGATAACCGATCTATTATTTCAGACAAATCGACCTCAGGAGTTTGCACAACTTGGAAAATTCCCAGCAGACCAATTGGCCTATTTTTCCGGCGCGGGGAATACGGATGCGTTGATTACCTGGGGCATGAACATTACGGCTCAGATGTTCGATGAGACCAAGCAGAATGCCGCAGCCAAGGCGAAATTCGAAACGATTGTCAAAGAGATTCGTAATTTGAAATTTGGCAGTTACTATTTTTCATTTGAATTAGGCAAACTTTCAGAAGGAATCCTGAATGCCTATACGATTTCAGAAGTCAGTCCTTCTGAACAAATGCGAAAATATACGCGCGAGATGATGTCATTGATGAAAAACATTTCACTTCCCGGCATGCAACCGCATGTGACGATCACGCCCGATGCCGAAAAAGTTGGTGATGTCACAGTCGATCTGACAGTAATCAAACAGGAGATCGACCCAGACTCCGATCCGTTGCAGATTCAAAAACGGATGCTGGAAGTTCTTTATGGTCCCACAGGGATCACCAATCGGATGGCGTATCCGGAAGGAAAAGTCCTGCAGGCGATGGGAGCAACTGCTTCCATGAAGAAGTTCCTCTCAGCCCTCAATGCACCGGCTGATTCAAAACAGCTTGCGCAAAATCAGCCAGCGTTTAAAGCGGCACGTGAAAAGGGACTAAGTAAGGCAAATCTCCTGGCTCTGATTGATGTGCCGACAACGACCTTGAAAATCTACAATATACTGGCGGAAAGCCAGCAGAAAGAGCCGCCCTTCTCACCAGAACTAGTGAAAAAGCAGGAGATCGCGGCTTCGTATCTGACATTCAGTCTAGCTACCGGTTCTCAATCGCTGACGACCAAGACCTTTGTGCCCGTCCAGAATTTAAAAAGTGGTTTCAAAGTCTTCACTGTTCTTTCCAGTCAAAAATAGCGAGATCTGATCCCGTAGCTGAAAAATAACTGAAAATATGTTACGGGTAGTTGTAAAGTAGATCTACTTCTTTAAGTGACTATTTTTAAACGGTTTATGAAAAATTGGGTCTGCCGTGTTTTTCGCGGTTGGTGAAGAATATTTAGCGATTTCACGAAAGATCTCTTGAAATAATCGGTATTTTACCGAAAACTGTCAAAAGTACGCGAACCAAAGACAGACTGTAGCTGTCTAGTTGATGTAGAGAGGTTCTTGACTATCAATCTGAGAATCTCGACAGTTTATTTTGTGAACGGATTGAATCCGTTTTTTATTTATGAGGCATCAGCCTCTCTTTTTTAGTCTCTTTCTCTGCGGTTTTACGCAGGAGGTGCACTGATGATTTTTTCTAAACAGAATCGTCGTATCGTCGTCAAAGCAATTAACAATAGCGCGTTTGTGAAAACAGCAGCTGTCGTGAAAGCCATCGATGTCGTCCGTGCAGCCCTCCGTCTAGATGCGTTAGACCTTCTATATGGAGAACGATTGTCGGAATCCGGTGGTATGCCGGGGACCCCCTCGATGAGTTGGCATAGTTGTTGTCAACATCAACCATCGATGCATCTGCAATATCAAAGAGATATGCAGATAACGGGAACCAGGACCACTGTGACCGGAACTGCTTCATAAGCAGCCTCCTTTCCCTGCTTTTTAGCAGAAAATCGTTTACTCAAAGTGGTTGGTTAAAACCCATCAGGTTTTAGCTGACTATGCCATGTTTGATGGCGAGAGCCTTACGTAGGACACCTGAATTTCTGGCTGGAAGAGTCAAACTCTTTCTCTGGTCTCACGGCTGACTCGTATGTTGTTTTGTTCTCATTTCAAATGTGATTAGAGCGACCACTTTGAACATCTATGAACCAGAGTCCTTTAACAAGGACAGAGAAGAGAAAATACAATGGAAGATCAGCACTTAATTCGATTAGTTACTGCCGCTCAGAACGGAGACCGGGACGCATTTGGTTCACTTGTTGTTCAATTTGAATCGACTGTCTATGCAATTGTGATGAAGCGATTGCGAAATCACGCTGAAGCCAGTGAAGTGACGCAGGATATTTTCATTCAGGCAATGCGAAAGCTGTCTCAGCTGAATGCACCGGAACGATTCGGTGGATGGTTGCGTCAGATTGCAGTTCGGATGTCGATTAACCGAGCTGTTCGTCGGCCTAACGAGTGCATTCAGAGCCCTGATACATTCATCGTCCTGGACAATGAACCAGAAAGTCCTTTGGACAAAATGCTGGAAAGTGAACGGGCTACTGAATTACGCGGTGGCCTGGAACAGCTGGGTGAAGTTGACCGTGAAACGTTGATCTCATTTTATTTCAAAGGACAGTCTTTGAAAGAAATGAGTCACGAATTTGATCGTCCGATCGGTACGATCAAGCGTCGACTGCACACCGCACGAAATCGTCTGCGGGAAGCTCTGGTGGACTTGCAGTCCGTCTGAGTAAAATTAGTTTTTGTTGAATCAGCAAAGCCTGCAGAAGGAAACTTCTGTGGGCTTTGTGTTTTTGGGGCAGAAGGATGTTCTATCTTGGTATTCAATCGCGAAACACTCGATCAGGGGAGTGTCATTCCGGCCTTGATCAATAGGTCCGTCAAGGCGATGAGAGGAATGCCGGTGATGGCGGAGTGATCTGTTGATTGGATTTCTTCAAACAATGTGATTCCGCGGCTTTCCAGCTTGTAGGCTCCCGCGCAGTCTAACGGCTGATCGAATTGAACGTACCGTTTGATGGTGTCCTTATCCAGTTGCCGCATCTTGAGGACCGTGCGGTTAATGTGGGTTTCCATAAAGCCTGGCCCTGTGACTGCGATGGCCGTGATCAAGGTGTGCGATTGACCTTGCATTGACATTAACTGATCTATGGCAGCCTGTACTGAGCCTGGTTTCCCCAGGATTGTATTCTCAAACGAGACCAACTGGTCCCCTCCGATCACAATCGCATCAGGAAATTGTTGAGAGACCTGTTTGGCTTTTTCCAGAGCCAGTACCTCGGCCAGCGTCTCGGGGGTGAACCCTGCCTGCTTAAACAATGCTTCGTCAACTTGTGGGTCATGGGCTTCGAAATCAAGCCCCAGCCGTTTCAATTGTTCGGCGCGATAGGCGGATGTGCTGGCCAGGATCAGTTTCATAGATGACTCCGCCGGTGGATTGATTCACCAGACTTTGTGGTTTCTAAACCGCTTATGATGAGCGTTGGTAATAGACCTGTCTGGGTGACAGTTGATGAATGGATTGGTCCCACTCGGCGATGGCGGCGAGTGTGCCATCCTGAGTCATTACTGCAATTTCTGTAATCTGATTCGTATCAGGAAAACGATCCGAATGGCATTTGAGCTTGCGTCCCTGGCTGAGAAACAGGAGTTCCTGTTCATTGCATTGATACTGAGGCAGATTCGTGACTGCTAATGTCGCGGGTTGCAAATGTTGGGTGATCGATTCCAGTGAGAGGTCTTCATCCAGTTTCATTGCGGAGTTTAGGTGGAACTGGCCAATCCGCGTCCGTACGAGAGATGACATCGTTGCGCCTGTTCCCAGTTGCTCTCCCAGATCACGTCCGATGGATCGAATGTAGGTTCCCGAACCGCAGACGATTCGAAGTTGAAACATGGGAAACTGAAATGCCGTTAATTCAATTTCGTAGACTTCAACCGTTCGGGGCTGAATTTCAAAAGTCTCTCCCCCCCGCGCCCGGTCATAGGCACGCCGCCCATCGATATGTACCGCCGAGTATTGAGGCGGAACCTGTTCAATTTGTCCAAGAAAGTCTGGTAGACAGCTTTCTAATTGCTCTCGCGTGATGGGGGGGCAGTCTGGTGTCTCAATCACGTTCCCGGAAATATCATCGGTGTCACTGCGTTTTCCCAGTAAGAATTCGCCGATATATTCTTTGGGTTGATCCTGCACGAAACGTATCAATCGAGTCGCCGAGCCAATGCAGGCCACTAATACGCCAGTCGCCAGAGGGTCCAACGTGCCGGCGTGTCCGACTTTTACCGGTTTGATCTGCTTCTGGATCTGATTCACCACCTGGCGCGAGGTGATGCCAGGCGGTTTATGGAGATTCAGCAAGCCGGTTAAGTTCAGGCCAGTTTCAATTTTCTTGGAACTCATTGGGGAATGTTTTCATTTTCCTGGTGCGTTCCAGCACAGACATCAGCGCGTTAAACAGTGACGCGGACCTTTTGTTGGTGGTAATTCAAGGCCGCTGCGACAAATCCGGCAAACAGTGGATGCGGACTGACGGGCTTGGATTTGAATTCCGGGTGAAACTGCACGGCGAGATACCAGGGGTGATCGGGGATTTCCACGATCTCGACCAAGTTGCCGTTCGGGCTGGAGCCAGTCGGTATCATGCCGGCGTCAATCATCTGCGTTTTATATTCCGGATTGAACTCGTACCGATGGCGGTGCCGCTCACTGATCGAATCGGCGCCGTAACAGGTATGGGACTTGGAATCTTTGGTAATGATGCAATCCTGTGCTCCCAGACGCATCGTACCGCCTTTTTCTGTGATTTCTTTTTGCTCTTCCAGCAAGCAAATCACAGGGGCATTGGTTTCACTGTTAAACTCGGTGCTGTGTGCGTCAGGTAAACCCAACACATTACGTGCAAATTCAATCACCGCACATTGCATTCCCAGGCAGATTCCGAAGTAAGGGATTTTGTTTTCACGAGCATACTTTACGCTGGCAATTTTTCCTTCAATCCCACGTTTTCCAAATCCGCCGGGAACAAGAAGTCCATCGACGTTTGCAAGTAGCGTGTCAGCGCCTTGGCGTTCGACTTCTTCAGCTTCAATCCGTTTAAGAAGTATCCGTGTGGAGTGATGGAAGCCAGCATGGAACAGTGATTCATAAACTGATTTGTAGGCATCTTTGTGATCGATGTATTTTCCCACAACGGCGATGGTCACTTCGTGTTCCGGGTTTTTGACTCGATTCAGCAGGGTTAGCCAATTAGAAAGATCCAGTGGTTCTGCATCCAATTGTAATTTGCTAATGATCAGTTTATCGAGTCCGTCGTTGGCCAAGCCTTCAGGCACTTCGTAAATTGAAAATTCCGTATCCACTTCCTCAATCACAGCATTTTTTTCCAGATTGCAGAACAGAGCAATTTTGTCTGCGTGATCTTGATCCATGGGGCGTTCGGTTCGCACGATCAAAACATCGGGCTGAATACCAATCTGTCGCAATAAACCAACACTGTGCTGTGTCGGTTTGGTTTTCATTTCTCCCG
This sequence comes from uncultured Gimesia sp., assembly GCF_963976445.1. Lineage (GTDB taxonomy): Bacteria > Planctomycetota > Planctomycetia > Planctomycetales > Planctomycetaceae > Gimesia. The sequence continues at coordinate 239,529 of NZ_CAXBKP010000004.1, forward strand.
CCGCTTTGATGTAGGGAACTAGCGTTAAATGGATGAACAGACAGTTTTCCTTGCCGATATCAAGGGGAATCTGTCGGATCGCTTCGAGGAACGGTAACCCTTCAATATCACCTACGGTTCCTCCAAGTTCCGTGATGACGACATCGACGTCGGAACTATCCAGATTGAAAATCGACTGTTTGATTTCGTCGGTGATGTGGGGAATGACTTGAACGGTGGCACCCAGATATTCGCCACGGCGTTCTTTGTCAATCACACGCTGGTAGATTTGACCGGTTGTATAATTCGATTTGCGAGAGAGGGGGCTGTTCGTGAAACGCTCGTAGTGACCAAGGTCCAGATCGGTTTCTGAGCCGTCATCCAGCACATAGACTTCGCCGTGCTCATAGGGATTCATTGTTCCGGGATCAATGTTGATGTACGGGTCGAGCTTTTGCATGCGAACTCGTAACCCGCGTTGTTCCAGAAGCAGTCCGATTGAGGCGGAAGTGAGCCCCTTTCCTAAAGAACTGACAACGCCTCCGGTGACAAAAATGTGTTTGGTCGTATGTTTGGTCATTTCACTATCTGCTAACTAAGTCGAGATTCTTCTTTTGTTTGGAATGGTCAATGCGTGCCGGATTACGCGTTTCAATGATTTCATCATCGTTCCAAATTGAGCGATGAACTATTTTATCCAATGTCAGTGTTCGTTGGCTATAAATTTTCTTGATTATAGCGTGTTACAAACTGAGCGTAATCCTCCGGAGTATCAATCCCTACAGAAGGATGTGCAACTTGAGCGACTTGAATCGTGGCACCTGTCTCCAAGGCACGTAGTTGTTCTAATTTTTCCAGCTGTTCCATCGGAGTGGGAGGGATTTTCGTTAAATCCAGCAAAAACGGTCTACGGTACGCATAGATACCTAAATGCAATAACCAGGGGCTCTGGTCGGGTAACAAACTTTCCGGCTCGATATCTCTCGTGTAAGGTATTGGCAGACGACTGAAGTACATCGCCGATCCATCAGTGCGACAGACAACTTTAGTACAGGATGAGTCCTGTAATTGTTCAAGATTGCGAATTGGAGTTGCTAACGTCGCCATCTCCGCCTGGGGCGACTGGATGAGCAGTTCGATTAACTGGTCGATAAACTGCGGAGATATTTCAGGTTCATCCCCCTGAATGTTGACCAGAATCTCGGCATCAAAGAGTTCTTTGATGGCGACTTCGGCAATTCGATCCGTACCGCTGGGATGCTCACCGGTCAGGACGGCTTTCCCTCCAAAACCGTGAACCGTTTCCATAATCTCCAGGCTGTCGGTGGCCACGATCAAACGGTCTAATTTTTCCGAGCTTGCTGCCGCTTCCCATGTATGCTGAATCAGAGATTTTCCGGTCTCATTCAGTAATAATTTTTTGGGAAGACGGGATGATTGCAGTCTCGCTGGAATCACGCCGCACACTTGCACGTGAACACCTCCTGTGTTTCCTGATGAACGGCTCAATTCAATAACTCTTTAACAGGCCCAATTTATCAACAGTCAGTCTGCCACTTCAAGCGGAGGACAACGAAAACTAGAGTATTCGCTCAAGTAATCTTTTCAGTCATGGAAATCTGACATTATACAGGCTGATCTTGGAGAGGTTTGAATGTTCTGATATTGTTCGATGTTAACAGGTTAGAAACCAACCCCCAATTATGACAGGATTCTCAGATGGAGCACGGATTCTTAGGCTATCGCTCAACATTTATGTTGGATTTCGTCGTCTCAGCACTCATCCTGATCGTGCCATTATTGTTGTTCAGTCTGTATACCGTCAAAATCAAACGCAACTTTACGCTGCATAAAAAACTGCAGATTTTGCTCGGAGCGGTTTTGCTGGTGGCAGTTGCTGCTTTTGAAATTGATGTGCAGATCATGCATGGAGGCTGGCAAAATATTGTCAACCAGCGTGAAACTCCTCTAACGCCAGAACAGTTGGGCTACGTAAAAAATGTACTCTATGTCCACCTGGTATTTGCGGTCACGACGCCGATCTTCTGGGCGACGACTCTGTTTCTGGCATTGAAGCGAATTCCAAATCCCCCCGCACCCTGCGCGCATAGCAGCCTGCATAAAAAACTGGGCTGGATTTCTACAATTGATATTACGTTAACATCATTGACGGGACTGTACTGGTACTACGTGGCTTTCGTAATCAGCACATGAAAACGAGAAGAGTATGCGGGTCAGGATTTCTTGCGTGCGCGACTAACCGGTCCCTTGGCAGGCTTCTCTGCCTTATCACTGTCTTTATCTTTGGCAAGCACGCGGGCGATTGCATCCAGAAAGATATCCATCGCAAATGGTTTTCTCAGATAGTCATCGACTCCCAGCATTTCTGCATAGGCTTTGTGCCGACCACCTTCATTGGCAGTAATCATAATGACTCTGGGGGGGGAAGGCAGTGCTTTCAAAGTTTCCAATACCGGAAAACCGCCCATTTTGGGCATCATCATATCGGTAATGACCAGATCGGGATTCTCTGTTTGGGCGAGTCTTTGGCCTTCCAGTCCATTAGGGGCCACAATGATGTTGTACCCCGCTGATTTGATGACACCACTCAGTGTACTGGAAATCTCGCGGTCATCTTCGATCAATAAAATTTTATAGTCGGTTGACATATTTTTGTATTCCCTGGAGAAACAACTTGTTCCTCACCTCACCTGTAGTTTGCTAGTGACTCACTATCACATACTCAGACATTCCTGTCTCGGGTATATGGTATGAGTCTATCCCACGATTCTCAAGGCAGTTATATAAAACTGTCTTGATTCTTCTTCTTTCAATCTCTGGCTGTGTGCTATTATACCGGCTTTAGCGAAGTATTTTCACACTTTTTGTGTCTGAATCAGAAACTCTTGGACCTTAAGTTGACTTTTGATACCAGGTGTCTCTTCGACTCCACTGGCAGTGTCGACGCCAAACGGTTTCACCGTTTGAATGGCCTCAGCCACATTTTGTGGGGTTAATCCCCCAGCCAGGATCAGGGGGGGCCATTCTTGTTCCCGAAATTGCTCCTGGATCATCTTCCAGGGGGCCACTTGTCCTGTCCCTCCGTAGGCTTGAGGTGAATAAGCGTCGATTAACACATAGTCGGGACGCTTTCCGCACTGATCACATTCGGTCAGAAAGTCAGACAGAGCAGATAGGTCAGAACCCTGGGCACGAAAGGCACGAATGATCGCAAGTTCGGGAAGTGCTTGTGCTAATTCTGCTAAAAAATCAGGAGACTCATCGCCGTGCAGTTGGATCATATTGAAAGCGAGATCTTCGCAGGCCGATTTCACCTCGCTTAGAGAATGTTTTACGAACAGCCCGACCAGTGTGACTTTTCTGTCGGCGACTGCTGCTTTGATCTCGAGCGCTTGAGGGACATCAATCGAGCGCGGCGAGGGCGCATAAAAATTCAGCCCCAGCGCCGAAGCGCCAAGGTCTGCGACCATGCAAGCCGTGTTGGGATCTTGAATCCCGCAAATTTTAACCCACATCGATTTGAGTACTCTGCTTAGAAGTCTTATATAATCAACCATCTCGTGATGTCGTATGCCTGTTTGGGGCACATCCACCCTGATGGGAAATCTCAATCTCTGATGAAACTGTTTTAATTATAGACTGCTTCAGCCCTAAGGTGTAGATGGTACAGGCAGGAATTTGATACAGACCGGTTTGGGAACCTGAATTTCATGTTCCGTTTCTTCCAGTACTCCGGTTTGCTGATTGATTCTGAAGACCACGATATTGTTTGTCTCCTGATTCGCAGCCAGTAAGAAATTTCCGGTCGGATCGATTTTGAAATTCCGCGGGATTGCGCCACCCGTTGATTGGAAACCGAGGGAGGTCAATTTACCGGTCTGCTCGTCTATGCGGTACATTGCCAGTGTGTTCGGACCCCGATTTGAGCCGTACAGAAATTTACCAGAAGGGTGAACCTGAACTTCAGCGGTTGAGTTCCCTTTTGCAGCTGTTCCTGCCGGTACAGTCGAGATCGTCTGGATTTCCTGAAACGAACCATTTTTAGCGTCGTAGTCCATTGCAGTGATCGTTCGATTTAATTCATTGATCACATAGCCCCATTTTCCAGTGGGATGAAAGGCGAAGTGCCGTGGTCCCGCTCCGGGAGGCATTTTGATGCTCGGGATGGTATTCGCTTTCAAAGAGCCATCCTCAGAGTCAAATTGATAGACCAGCAGTTGATCAATTCCCAGATCAGCGACAATCGCGTGTTGATTCTGTTTGTCTAAGTTGATTGAGTGGGCGTGAGGCGCTTTCTGCCTGGCTGAGTTGACGCTGGAGCCGGTGTGTTGAACAAACGCAGCGCTCGCTTTCAGTTTTCCGTTCTTGCGAATGGGCAGCGAACAGATATTTCCCCCTGTATAATTGGCGACCAGTACATATTTTCCAGTGGCATCAACAACAAGATGGCAGGGGGCTGCGCCTTTGGAAGATTGCTGATTGAGAAATGTTAATTCTCCCGTTTTGGCATTGATGGCGAAAGAACTGACGGCACCAGCTTTCTGGCCTTGAAAATCACCGATTTCGTTGACAGCAAACAGGGTTTTCTGATTGGGGTGAATTGCGAGAAACGAGGGGTTATCCACATTTTTGGTGGTTTTTACATGCGTCAGCTTGCCAGTCTTGGCATCCATCAGCAGCTGATAAATCCCCTGGCTATCGCTACCACGAGTATAGGTGCCGACGTAGACCCAGAATTGATCTGCAGCCGATGTTGACTGAGTTGGAAATGAGAGACTGAGCATAATAGCAATCGCCAACAGGCATTTGTATGAGGTGATCATAGACGAACCTTAATTCGATCATTAAATAGAGTGCAGGAAGAGGGCAGGAAATTCAGGGGCCTGCCCACCGGTACTATTTATTTGAATCGAATTCACAGGGAAAAGCAATGGTCTGATTATCAGGGGGATCTGAAATACCAGGTATGCCGATCCTGTGATTTCTGATCGGCGGAGATTATACTTACAGCCATGTTAAAGCGGATCACATTACATAATTTCATGAGCCACTCACATACCGTGATTGATCTGTCGCCCGGCCTGACCGTTCTGACAGGACCCAATAATTGCGGTAAGTCTGCCTTTATCTCTGCACTACAAAACCTGGCAGAGAATACCAAAGGTAATTACATGATCAGGCATGGTGCCAAAGAGTGCCGCGTGATTGTGGAAACGGACGATGGTCATACCATCGAGTGGAAACGGAAGAAGAAAAACGCCAGTTATTGTATTGATGGAATAGACATTCATCGAAAAACTCCTGATCAATTACAAGAGGTCCTTAGACTTTCAAAAGTCAAAGCGGGAGATAGTGATGAGTTCGACGTCCATTTCGGCGAACAGAAATCGCCCATTTTCTTACTCGGTGAACGAGGCAGTCGGGCGGCCCGTTTCTTCGCTTCATCTTCTGATGCCTCTATTCTGATCGAAATGCAGAAGTTGCATCGTGGTAAGGTAAAGTCTGCCCAGCAGGACTTTCAGCGTCAACAGGCTGAGTCAAAGCAGATTGCAACGACCCTGGAAATTCTGACTCCGATTCCCGATCTGGAATCGAAGCTGGAGCAGCTTGGCAAAACATATGAAGCGTTACGCGCGGCAGATCAACAAATTCAAGAGTTGGAACGCTCGATTCAGAGCTTGCAGCAATCTGCGCAGCATGTCGTGAAACTGGAACAAAATGTAGCCGCCTTGAGCTTGTTGCCCGAGGAACTCAACCAGGTTCCAGAGAAACCTTTGGAGCTCTTGGCACGGCGATTAAGGGTCGCTGAACAGCAGGTAAAGCAAACGCGATGCAATGTATCAACTCTATCGGATTTAGATGAACCACCTGAATTAGTCGATGAGCGTTTACTGAGCGCATTGATAGAGGAAATTCGGTCTCAGGAACAGAGTTGTGAACGGGCCAGTGCAACAGGTGAATGTCTGCATGACTTAAACGAGCCACCTCAGTTGAGGGAGACAGACCAACTCCAGAAATTGATCGAGAAGCTGCATGCTGCCGAAGAAAGAATGAGGCTCGACCGTATCGAATCTCTGGTTTTAGAAAACTGCACCCCGCCACCCGAAATGGCTGATATGCTCATGGTCGAACAGATCTGCCAGCAATGGGAGGAGGCTCAAGCTCAGTTCAATCAGTTACAGAAAGTTTCTCAAGAATGTGAAGCAGAGCATGAATCAGTTCGCGCGGAACTGGTTGACTGGGTGAAGGCAAATCCGAGCTGTCCGACTTGTGGGGCCGAAATGGAGCCGGAGCAATTTATTCAGACTGCGGAAACGGGACTGAAGGGGCACACTCATGGAACGTGATGAATATTGCGGTGTGCTGCTGATTGGCGATCCACACATCGAGGGACGGGTTCCCGGTTTTCGTAAAGACGAATATCCTCAGGTGGTCCTGGAGAAACTACGGTGGTGCCTGCAGACCGCGGAAAAACAGAAGTTACTGCCGGTTATTCTCGGCGACCTGTTTCATGTACCCCGTGACAATCAGAACTGGTTGCTCTATGAGTTGCTGGCACTGTTTGAATCTCCCGTGTATGGAATCTATGGGAACCATGATTGCAGGGAAAATCAGCTGAATGAACACGATACGCTGAGCATTCTCATCCAGGCGGACAAATATCGTCTGCTTTCAGAAGAGACACCTTGGCGGGGGAGAATGGCGGGGCGTTCTGTGATCATCGGCGGGACTTCCTGGGGGAGAAAACTGCCGAAGTCAATTGAATATAATGAGAGTGAAGAGAAACCACTGGTGATCTGGGTTTCTCATCACGATCTGATCGTTCCCGGTTATGAAGAGCAGGGGCATTTTAAGCCGTACGAAATCGAAGGAGTTGATTTTGTCATTAACGGCCATATTCATCGCACACTGGAAGATGTGGTCAAAGGGCAGACGACGTGGGTGACTCCTGGAAATATTATTCGCAGATCGCGCAGTGATGCCTCGCGGTCTCATGTTCCTTCTGTGTTGAAACTGGAAGTAACAGCTAAGGGTTGGGAACGTTCCGTAATTGAAGTTCCGCATCAGGTGTTTGATGAAGTATTTTACGAAGAGGTCTTGGAGGAAACAGAAGAGGGAATTCCTTCCGCCTTTATTTCCGGGTTGGCAGATTTACAGTCGCGAAAGACTGACACGGGAGCGGGATTACAGCTGTTCCTGACGAAAAATCTGGAGCAATTTGAACCATCCGTTGCAGAAGAAGTCAGAAAATTAGCAAGTGAGGTTTCGAAAGATGTCGTCCAATAATCAAGAGTTTATACCTGATATCGAAGCTTTGACGGATCAGTTCCAGAAGCTGAATAAACGCAAAATCGAGTCAGAACGCGATCTGGTCAATGCCGAAAAAAATCTGAATGAACTCAAACAGCAGGCGCAAGACGAGTATGGAACAGATCAGCTGGATGAGTTGAAGGAAAAACTGAAACAGATCAAGGCGGAAAATGAACGCAAGCGTGCGGAGTACCATCAGACGCTGGAAAAAATTGAAGCCGATCTGGCAAAAATTGAAACAGAGCATCACGCGACGGATGCCTCCTGAAACTTATGAGAGCGGATTTGAACTGAATTCATGACTGAGGCATTTTCCAACCAGGATCCCACTTCTTCCCAAGGGGAGTTGCGCTCGCCTATCCATTTACAACGTAAATGCTGGGAGTTGGCGGCCGTGCGTAAGCAGAAAAGCAAAGAAGCGTCCCAGCTGGCTGAGCAAATGCAGAAAACGGAAACGTATATTGCGATTTCCGAGCAGGTGACGGAAGCGTTGGAAACCTTGAGCGGGCAGCTGTTTGAGCAGGAACTGCAGTTGATTCAGGAAAAATTGACTATCGCGCTGCAGGAAGTGCTGGAGCAGCCTCTCAAATTGAAAGCAGTGGCAGAATGGAAACGCAACGCAGCCACCGTCGAATTTCAGATCGAACGTGAGGGAAACATAGAAGATATCATGCGCGGCCAGGGAGGCTCGGTAGCGAATGTTTTGTCGGTGGGTTTGCGGATGTTTGCTCTGATGACTCTGGATGAATCAGAGCACCGACGCGTTTTAGTTCTGGATGAACAGGATTGCTGGTTACGGCCGGATCTGGTGCCTCGCTTAGTCAAAATTATTCACGAGGCGGGACAGGCTCTCGGTTTTCAGATTATTATGATCAGTCATCATGATCCATCTACGTTTGAACGCTATGCGGATTGCATTTATCAGTTTACCCCGACTAAAGATGGCGTTCAGACGCAGCGCATCGAAACCGACTGGCAGAGAGATGAATAACCAAATTCAAGCGCCGCACCTTTGTGGAAGGACTTTATAAAACAATGGCACAGGCAAATTATCAGACGGCTCCCGTACCCACGAACAAAATGCCCTCCGGGATTCCTTATATTGTGGGGAACGAAACGGCCGAACGGTTCAGCTTTTACGGGATGCGGGGCATCCTGGTTGTATTTATGACGCAATACATGTTGAATGCCAGCGGTGAAATGGATCATATGTCGGGCAATGAAGCGACCGCTGTGTTTCATTACTTCGTCGCTTCGGCTTATTTTTTCCCCCTGTTAGGCTCGATTCTTTCAGATGTCTTCTGGGGTAAATATAAAACAATTATGCTGCTCTCCATCGTCTACTGTCTCGGGCATCTTGCACTTGCCATTGACGAGACGCGGCTGGGGCTCTTTCTAGGCTTGATGCTGATTGCCATCGGATCCGGGGGGATTAAACCCTGTGTCTCGGCACACGTGGGAGATCAATTTGGCAAGCAGAACCAGCATCTTTTGAGTAAAATCTTCGGCTGGTTTTACATCGCGATTAATCTGGGCGCATTCGTTTCTTCGCTACTGATACCCGTCGTACTGATCAATTATGGACCACATTATGCTTTTGGCTTGCCTGGGGTATTGATGTTGATCGCGACAATTCTGTTTTGGATGGGGAGGAATCAGTTCGTACATATACCACCCTCGGGCTGGAAAAAATTTCGTACAGAGACGCTTGGAAAAGAAGGTTTACAAGCCATACTCAATCTTTCCGTACTGTTTTACGTGTTTGTGCCGATCTTCTGGGCATTATTCGACCAGACGGGATCAACATGGGTGATTCAAGCGACTCAGATGAAAACCGTTTCTATCGGAGGGTATGAATTAAAAGCGGCTCAGATTCAGGCGTTCAACCCTTTTTTCATTTTAGTTCTGGTGCCGACATTTAACTATGTCGTTTATCCACTCATCGATAAAGTCTTTCCTCTGACTCCCTTGAGGAAAGTTTCGATTGGTTTCTTTTTGACAGCGGCTTCCTTTGCCATTGTCGCATTGATTCAGCTCGCCATTGATCGTTCTCCAGACAATCCCCCCTATATGCTGTGGCAGGCAGTTCCGTATCTGGTGATCACAGCAGGCGAAGTCATGATTTCTATTACTTGTCTCGAATTTGCCTACACGCAGGCTCCCAAATCGATGAAGTCGTTTATCATGTCGCTCTATTTGCTCTCAGTAACTGTGGGGAATTTGCTCACATCTGGCGTGAATGAATTTATCATGATTGATGAAAAGACTTCGCGGTTGGAAGGAGCTGCCTATTTTTGGTTCTTCTCTGGTCTGATGTTTGTCGCGGCGATCCTGTTTGTTTTCGTGGCCCGGTTTTATCGCGGAAAAACTTACATCCAAGATGAAGAACCCAATGCCGCACAGGCTCAGGAAGAGGGGATTCAATAAGCTTTTACAATTCTATTGCAAAAGACTTTTTTTTATGTTCGATTTTGCTATGATTTGCTAGTAGCAGTAAGTGGCTGCGGGGGCAAAATGGTTTCACAATCATTCAGAAGTTTTCTACGCTTAAATAAGGAATGGAATATGCGTTTTTCTCAATCGTTTCGGGTGGCGGTTTGTGGTCTTGGTTTGGCATTATTTGTGGGATGTTCATCCAAAGAGGATACTCGTACATTTGACGATAAAGACTCAGTGGCCTCTTCTGAAGCCGAACATGATCATGGTCACGCTCATGAACACGGGCCGAATGGCGGACATCTGTTGGAAGTCGGCGAAGAACAATATCATATGGAAGTGGTTTTTGATGGCAAGAACCGTACTATGACGGCGTTTATTTTAGGCCCGGATGCCAAAACACCATTCCCCATTGAAGGCGAAAGCATCGATTTTGATATGGAAGTTGGTGACAAGGAGCATGAGATTCCACTGGCTGCGAAACCATTAGAGGGCGAAAAAGATGGCAAGTCTTCGCGTTTTGTCGCAGCAGGAAAAGCGATTCCTGAATCGGTTAAAGCCGAATCAGATTTGAACGGTCATTTTCATCTGGACGTGGGCGATGATCATTTCCACGTTGACCTCGAACATGAAGGTCATGAAGGTCATGAAGGTCATGAAGGTCATGAAGGTCATGATCACGACGATCATAAACACGATGAAAAAGCAGAAATCAAGAAAGCAGATGCTGCCAAGGCAGCGCCTGCGAAAACGGAAGCTAAGAAAGAAGAGACAAAGCCAGTAGACAAGAATTAGTTCCGAGTTTGCACTCGTTTAATAAAACAGCTCCCTTGTTCGTGGAACAAGGGAGCTGTTTTTATTTCAGGTTTCGTTGAATCAATGTGTCTTATAACCAGAAGAAGCGTCGGCAGGTTTCGACGACATCACCAAACAGCACATAGAATAAGCTGCGTTCTCCACAGTCAATCTTTGCGCTAACTTCTGCACCGATACGCAGCATTGGCAGTTCTTCTTTGTTGAAGGTGGCATAGGTTTCCACGACACTGCCGCTCTCTTCAGAGGAATTGGCACGCGTTGAGATTTCGGTGACTTCACCTTCGTAAGTTAGTTCGTTCGAGGTGGCCAGAATAAATTCGACTGGCAAGTCGATGCTGCCTTTTTTCTCAGTGGCTCTAAGAATATGTCCCATTCGTTTTTCTTCGACGTCAAGTTCTAATTGCCAGGGACCTGTCGGATCCATGATTTCCAGCAGTAATTCTCCACGTTGTACAGGGCGGTTAATCAGAAGTTGCTCGATCTGGAAGGTTGTGACTACGCCATCAATGGGCGCTTTGACATTCAGCTTTTCCATACGGTCCTTTAAGATTTCCAAAAGTTTTTCCACGCCGAAAATCTGTGTGCGCGTTTCATTTAATTTCCCTTGCAGATTGATAATATCCTCTGTGGGACGTTTATTATTGTTACCGGCTTGGAGTTTTGCATTGACGGCCAACATGGACAAGCGAAGTTCATTTAACTTGTTTTGTGTTTCCAGTGCTTGAGCTTTTAAGTCTTCATTGCGAATCTCGATCAGCAGGTCCCCTTTTTTCACCCGTTGACCACTTTCAACATGAATTGCGACGACTTCACCTTCCCAGTTCGTGAATACTTCCCGTTGAATTGTGGGCATGAGTCTGCCATCACAGGTAACACGGTAATCATAGGGGACTAAAGCAAGAGCAATCCCTGCCGCTACGATGATCGCTGTAATGACCAGGGTTTTGACAAGGGTCTTTCCTCTTAATGCCGCAAAGCAACGACCAATGAACCGCCAGAAAGGCATCAGGAAAATACTTTCATGATTGCGAGAATTCGCAATACCGCTGGCAATATGACCGGCGAGCAGATCTGCACGTTTTTCTAAGTGTGGTCTTGGTTGACTGTCTGTAATTTGCTCAATAATCAAACCACCGATCAGTTTTTTGGGGACATCTTTTTTGCGGCCTCCCAGTGCTTCCTCGTCGTTCTTGATGACCTTCTCGGGCTCAAACAGAGGGACGATCATGATCATTCGGGTTCCACTTTCCTGCAGATAATCTGCCAGCGGTTCTTCAATCTGAGGCGGGATGGATTCAACTGCCCCCGAATAAATGAATGTCTCCCGCATGGAAAGTACTTTGTTGGATAGATTGGAAAGTAGCCGTACCGTGTTGGCGCGCTTATTTACTTTATCCTGACCATTGATGGCTTCAATGACGGTTTTCTTGCCGTGTTGCATCGCCAGACTGACTCGGTCTGCATCAAGCAGTTGTCTGCCATCGTTGACAACGGTGGCAGAGACTTCTGCTAGATCGAGGCTACGATGGATTTGTTGTACGAATTGATCGACTTCTTCCCAGACTTCGAGTGAAGAATCCGTTTTACTGGCTTTTTCGCGTTCTGCCAGATAGTGCGAAGCATAGCCTGACATCTGCTCAACGAATTGCAGATAACCTGAGTGGGCTTGTTTAGGAGAATTTGATCGTTGAAAGATTTCAATGACGCCAACCGGCTTTTTTCGGATGGTTAATGCAGCGACAACGATGAGGTTATCAGTCGGTAAATGGACGTCGCTCTCATTGTCTGCAGCGAAGATCCGTGCTTCCGCTGTCGATAAGACGTCGGATAACAATCGCTGGTTTTTAAGAATGGCTTCCGGTTCTTCATAAAAACCGGTATCAGCCAGGTTCACTTCACTTTTGATGGCAAGCCGTCCACTTTCGTCGATTAACCAGGCTGCTCCTGCCGTGGCTCCCAGGCCGGCTACCACTCTTCTGAGGAATTCACGAAAAAACGTCTCCGCTGCCACATTTGAATGAGCGAATTCTTCGATTTCCCGTGCAATACGAATAACACGTTCACGGGTCTGGGTGGGTGATTGAGTACTTGTCATCTAGATAAGTTACCTGTTTGGTCTGTTTATTAACCGGTTCTCAAATTTCTAAAGACAGATGCCTTCTGGAAATTATACGGTAAGACTGCCAGAAAAAATGGTTTTTAGTGTGTTGTCACATCAATTTTCATTGTCTGGACAATTTTACATACTCTGATTTTATTCGGGAGTGAGGGCGTTTGCAAAAAAGGAATTTGTCGTAAACTTAATTTTTTCCCTATGTTGCGTATTTGAAACGGAAGGTTTGTCTAACCGGTTTAAGGGGGAAGATTCCTACAAATGGCCTGATACCATAAGAGACGGTCAAATATTTAAAGTATAACATGCGTATAATGAGAACTGGTATAATTCTAAAGCTGATATAGATTTACGATGGATCTCATATCGAATGAGTTTGTAATGAACGTCGGGATTCTGGTTGGATGGTGTAAATAGGTGAAATATGACGTATGTGCCGCCGGGGTGTCCTGTTACAACCTGGCGTTATGTTCCAACCTCCCTCTTAAAATTCATGATTGGATTGTGGAAAATCGCTTGTCAGCGGGGGGAGGCGAGCGTTAGATATGAGGCTCAGAAGTGTCTATATTTATATCTGCCAAAGATTGTTGACAGATCGACGGACCGGGAAGAAATTTCCGCTTTCACTAAAATATCGGATTCAATTTGAGGGTGAAGAAATGAAGTTAAGCTTAGTGAATACTTTTTTCTGCGTGATTTTGATGATCGGAGCTAGCCTGATTCTGGCTGAAGGAAGTCTTGATGCAGGCGATCAAGCGAAAGAAAAAACCACGTCATCCAATCCAGGGTCTGAGATTATCGTCAATGAGTGTCGTATTAAATTGATTGATCGTGTGATTTTGGGAAGTGACCGCCCAGGTGTGCTCGAATTTGTCGAACCGAATGAAGGCGAACAGGTCAAAAAAGGCCAGGTGATTGCGGCTTTAAAGAGCGATGCATTAAAGGCATCACGCAAGACGGCCGAAAAGCGGTCATCCAATGATATCGAGGTTCGTTATTCCACAAAAGCACGAGACACCGCTTATGTTGAACTGGAGATGAATCTGGATATCAATAAACGTGTATCGAATGCGATTTCGAAGCTGGACATTAAACGGTTGCAGCTCAACGCGGAAAAAAGTGATCTGCAAATTGAACAGGCTGAGCTTGAGTTAGAGATGAGCAAGTTACAGCTTGAAGAAATTGATGCCCAGATAGAAGAGACTAAAATTGTGGCTCCCTTTGATGGGGTTGTCACAAAAAAATTCCGCTCAACCGGTGAAGTTGTCCGACACGGCGATGAAGTAATAGAGCTCGTCAGTACCAAACGTGTCAAAGTGGAATGTAATGTTAACATCGACGATACCTGGAAGTTTCAGGTGGGAACACCGGTTGAAGTTCAATTAGACATTCCCGGAATTCGTCTGCCGATTGAAGATAAGAAATATAACGGGCGGATCATTTATATTGATGTCGAAGTCGAGCCCATTCATGGAAAGTCGATTCGCGTCTGGGCCGAAGTGGAAAACCCCGAAAATATCTTGAAAGCCGGATATATGGCGACGATGAAAATTCTACCTGATAAATCGAACAACAAAGTTGCAGCAGAAACTTCAGTCAAAAAATAGGCATATTAAAGTTACTGTTTCACCGTCACGTTCAAGTATTCTTTCCCGTTAAAGACATTCACAGCATATGAGCACTTTAAGCGAATCCATGACATCCTCAACCGAACGGCCTATTCCGTTGAGCGTGCGCGATGATTTAATCAGCAAGTGGATTCACTACAAAGGTTTGGGATACTGGGTTATCAAAGATCCGGTCTCCCTCAAGTACACACGTCTTCATCCTGAGCAGTTCTATATTCTGAATCTGTTAAATGGAGAGCGGAATCCCGATGAGATCAAGGATGAAGTGCACCGGCAATATCCAACATTATTGCTTTCCATTTCAGAAATTCAGCAATTGATTTCGGACTTATATCGCAAAGGCCTGTTGACCAGCGGACGACCGGGGCAAGGTGTGACGCTGATCAAGCAGCGTCGTGAAGAGCATAGTAAGAAATTAGTTACCACCTTTAAAAATCTGATGTATCTCAGACTCCCTGGTTGGGACCCGGAAACGACGCTGCAATGGTTATACCCCTATGTGAAATGGATGTGGCGTTCCGGGGCAACGACAATGTTTACTTTGCTCATTGTCTCTTCCTGGATATTGATCGGCGTGCAATTTGAAGCGTTTCGCAGTCGATTGCCCGAATTTCAGCAATTCTTTGGCTGGCCCAACTTGATTTACATGTGGTTTGTACTCGGTGCTGCGAAAGTCGTTCACGAGTTTGGGCATGGTATATCGTGCAAGCACTATGGTGGTGAGTGTCACGGGATGGGGATTATGTTCCTGGTTTTCAGTCCCTGTCTGTATTGTGACGTATCCGATTCCTGGATGCTGCGAAATAAATGGCAGAGGATTATTATTGGCGGCGCGGGGATGTATATCGAAGTGATTATGTCGGCGGTCGCTGTCTGGATCTGGTGGTTTACAAAACCAGGTCTGCTGAACCATCTGGCATTGAATCTGTTTTTCGTTTCCACGGTGACAACCGTGATCTTTAATGCCAACCCGCTGATGCGGTTTGATGGCTACTATATGATGAGCGATTTGCTGGAAATTCCCAATTTAAGGCAAAAAGCAGATAAACATCTTCGCGATACATTTGCCTGGTTTTGTCTGGGAATCGAGTCTCAGAAAGATCCGTTTATGCCAGAAACCGGAAAATTCTGGTTTATCGTTTATGCATTATCTGCATCGATATATCGCTGGTTCATTATGTTCGGTATTACGCTTTTTCTTTATACCGTTCTGAAACCATATGATTTACAGAGTATTGGTATCACACTCGCTGTGATTTCCATCGTGACATTTGTTTGGGGTATTGTCTCCAACATTTACAAAATTATTTCTGCACCGAGGACCGAACCCATGAATTACTGGAAAGTATCAGCGACATTGACAGTCTTTGCCGCTGTGATTCTTGGAATTCTCCTAATCCCAGTTCCCATGCATTTTGAAGCTCCTTTCATCGTAGAGGGCTATGACGTTAAGCATGTTTATACAACTGAGAGTGGTAGATTGGATCAAGTCTACGTTGAACCAGGACAGCATGTGAAGAAAGGTCAGCTTCTGGCGAGCATTGTGAATCTCGAAAAGGAAGATGAGCTCAACAGGTTAAAAAACGCGCGTCAGGTTCAAGAAGATGAGATCAAGAAATATATGGCCTTAGATGACTTGGCAGGTGTGAAAGTTTCAAAAGAGGAATTAGAAACGATCGAAGAAAGAATTGCAGAAATTCAAGAGCACCTGAGTAATATGAAAGTGATTGCCCCGATTAGTGGAACTGTGGTCGCGCCGGCAAGTCAACCAGAACCCAAATTATCTGATTCCAAAAAGCAATTGTCACGTTGGTTTGGATCGCCTCTCGATGCTAAAAATGCCAACTGTTATCTCGAAGAGCGGACCCACATGCTGAGTATTGCTCCCGGTACCCGTTTTCAGGCGGTCTTGTTTATCGATCAGGAGTACCGGAATGATTTCAATGTGGAGCAGACAGTCGAACTCAAGCTGGAACATTTACCGGATAAAACCTATCAGTCAAAAATAGAACGTGTTGCACATGGCCATCTTGATTATGTTCCACCGACTCTCTCCAATAAAATGGGGGGAGAATTACCAACAGTGACAGATAAAGATGGACGGGAAAAGTTAACCAGCACGGCCTATCAGGCGATTGTCCCGCTTAGTGAAGATGTGGTCTTATTTCGTGCGAATATGCGAGGCAAGGCCCGATTTCTGGTCAGTCAGTTAACAACGGGACAATGGTTATGGCGTTATTTCCGCAAAACATTCCATTTCCGCCTCTGATCGATTTCTCTCAAGATTCTTTCTCAATTTGTCTCGTTGCAGTATCAAGGAAAATATGGCTAAACTCCTCGCTGAAGCAATCAAATTGCTTCAAGCCAATCAGGCAAAAAAAGCAGAAGATCTATTAACGCCGTTTTACCCGGCAAATGTCAATAATGCTAATTTTCTGCATTTCTATGGCCTGGCGGCTTCGAACAGCGGCGAGTATGCGACGGGCATCGAACGACTGAAGAAAGCAATTGCACTCAAGCCGCAGGTTGCCGAAATTCATCACAATCTGGCTGCAGTCTATCGTCTGGTGGGAGACTTCGAACTTTCCGAGCAACATTATCTGACGGCTTTGGAATTAAAGCCCGATTATGCTGAAGCGTATTTCAATTATTCAGCAGCCCGAAAATTCAAAACCGATGATCCTATTATTTCAATGCTCGAGCAGCAGGCAGCGCGTTCAGATCTGTCTGACGCGGATCGCTGCTTTCTGGGGTTTGCAGCTGGGAAAATCTTTAACGATATTAAGGACTACGAAAAAGCGTTTTCGTTTTATGAAATAGGAAATCGCTTCAAGAAAACTCCGTTTGACATTGATCAATTCAGAATGGAAATCGACCGCGTAATTTCCGTATTTTCTGCTGAGATGATCCAGCGATTAGCTTCAGTAGGAAATCCCAGTAACGTTCCGGTGTTTATCGTGGGAATGCCACGTACCGGCACGACACTGGTAGAGCAGATATTGTCCAGTCATCCCGAAGTGCATGGGGCAGGGGAGCTACCGGACATTGCCAGTATCGCTGGCACAATGAGGCAGCATGCGACACAGAAAGTCGATTATCCGGAATACCTCGCTCATATTCCAGAACAGATCTTCTCTGGTTTTGCAGATGCTTATTTGCGTCGTTTACGGACATTTGACCATTCGGCTGTTCGTATTATCGATAAAATGCCTGGCAATTTTCTCTATCTCGGATTGATTGCCATGATGTTGCCTGAGGCAAAAATCATTCATAGTCAAAGGCATCCACTTGATACTTGCCTTTCCTGCTATTTTCAGCGTTTCCGTCGCGGGCACGATTACTCGTTTGATCTAACACATCTGGGGCTCTACTACCGTGAATACGAACGGCTGATGCAGCATTGGAAGGACGTTTTGCCGGTTGCACCGTTTGAGTTACATTATTCTGATCTGGTTGAGAACCAGGAGGATGTCTCCAGAAAGCTGATCGATTATATCGATGTCGATTGGGATGACCGTTGCTTAAACTTTCAAGACAACAATCGACCAGTCACGACAGCAAGTAACTGGCAAGTCCGCCGTCCGATGAATCGTTCCGGTCTGGATCGCTGGAAAAACTACGATTCGCATCTCGACGGGTTGCGCGATGCTTTAGAATTTGCCGAAAACTGATCTGGCACATTGATCTGGCACATTGATCTGGCACGAGCTTTACCAAAAGTCAGTTCCCGGGATTTATTGAATGATGGGAACCACCCCCGTCTGATTCTGGGTTGAAGCCCACCAGAGTCGCCAGAGCCTCTCATTGTAGCCAAAATTTTGTTGAGTGATATTTTGTAATGCGAGCAGAACAGCTTCGTTCTGATGCACATGCTTTACTGAGACTGTTCGCATTTGTACTTTGGGTTGTCGGGACGGAAGTACGATCACTCCATTCGGATAGCGGCCTGCTAATAAACCTGCTTCAATATCCGGAGGTAGAATCACACCCGAGCCGCCGAATGTGCCGTTCGTATTGTAGCTGTATGTAGATGTCGTGTCGGGAACCCTGACACGATAAGTATGATTCGTGGTTAAAGCTGCGATTAGATCAGGGACGACTGTTCGGTTTCCGATCTCTTCCAGTCCCTGGCCTGCGCGCTGGACAATTATGTTCGATTTGTTTTTCAGACCCTCAATAAAATAGGCGATTGCACGAGTCGCATCCCGTTTCGTGAGTACTTCAAGGGCAGCATTACGAATTATCTGGATTGGATCCGTCAGAACCAGTTCGGACAGCGGTCGAAGTGGTTGATCACCAGGAATCTGGTCGAGGGTTGTGATCAGCAGCGACCGAATGGCGATGTGTTGATGCTTTCCCATCAAACGCGCCAGGGCTGCAACCGCATGCGGATCATGAATAGCCTGGAAATTTTTTATGCCCTCCTGCTGTTGCAGCAAATCATTGCCATTAATCCAAATCAGCCAGAGTTTTACTTTCTTGATCCACTTTCGTTCTGCTTCCAGATCTGCTTGATTTTTCTCGAGTAGTTCGAGTTCTGCAGAGGAAACATAACGGCCTTTGTATTTGATGTAACCATTCTTGCGCATTGCCTCATCTCGCGTCATCCATTCTCCGTCCCGCTTTGTATATCCCAGTGCCGCACGGGCCTTGGTATGCTCAGGATCGAGTTGAATTACTTTTTCCAATTGCTCAAGACGTTGTGAATTCAGATGATTCTTTAAACTCCAGTCAGCGAGTTTGAGATGCGCTTCGATCGTATCCTCAATTTCTTTGGACCGAGAATCATATTCCTCAATCGAAAGCGAACGGTTGGTGATGAATTCAATATTTTGAGAATCGATGGTAATCGATCCCCCTGAGAGAGTTTGAATCACGCGGGTCACTGTCGATCCCGACGTTGTTCTTAAGAGCTTTCCCCGGATCTCACCACCGTTTTTGAGCTTGATTAGATCAGCCCGGGCAGGAGTGCAGGCAAAAGCATTAGCACTCATACATAGGCCGAAAATCACAATTGAGTCGAAAAATGTTTTGCAGGATGAGTCAGCGTTTGTGATGTTTGTTCTCATACCAGTTCACTTTTAAAATTGTTGGTATTCGAATTGATTTCCACTGATACAAATCGGCTGTTTGAGGTGGAATCGAAAATGATTTATCAGGCTTGTCTATTGTAGACTTTAGATTCAGGATTCGGAAGTACCTAAAATGAAGGGATCCAATTTTACCGGTGATTCTAAATTTGCAGAATAATACCCCGTTCTTAAAAAGCAGTTTCGTGAAATTATTCGCTTGTGAATCTATAAATGGTGAGAATAACACTGAAATGTTCAGTCTTGGTACTGGAAATTCTCGAAATCTATCCCGAACAAAGCTGGATTCCGGAATGGATGAGTGGGTAGAATGGGTGGAGTGAGCCATGCTCAGCAGGACGGGCTCCGCATTCTAAGTCTGTTTATAAAGACAGAATTCGAATAGGGCGCGTTCGTGTTGTAAACTTCAAAAGAGCGAATTCCGTACTGTGGTTTCAGTCATTGAGGCCGTCCCGTTCCTCAATAATACTCTGTTTCCTGAATCAAACTTGAAAAGAACATCATATGTCTGTTTGGAAGAAGTTGACGATTAGTTGTCTGGTGTTATTGCTGACAGTCTCTATGAATGACTGTCTTTTAGCTCAGCGATTCAATGAATCTTCAGTAGGCATCTCTCTACTTTCACCACGGGAATTAGTGCAATACGATTTGGATCGTGTGTGGTGGGGGCAGGCGACTGTTGATCCGCAGCGAGATCGAATCGTTCATCTGTCCCTGGATGAAATCAATTTATATGCACTTTCGACAGCGGGAATCATCACTGCTTTCAACAATGAGACCGGTAAAAAACTGTGGGCCACTCAACTGGGACGCGGTAATAATGTCAGCTATCCTCCGGTCTCCAATTCAAAATATGTCTTTATTACAGTAGGTATTAAACTTTACTCCATTGACAGGTTGAGTGGTGAAATCGACTGGGAACTGCAACTTCCCGGTTCTGCATCCACCAGTCCCACAGTTGATGATGACACTGTTTATGTAGGAACCTTAAGTGGGCGGGTCTATGCCTGGGATTTGAGGAAATTGAATGAGTTGAGTAATGAATCAAAGCTTCCTGCCTGGCGGCAAAGTGCGATTCGCTGGACTTATCAGACTGGTGATAGGATCACAACACCTCCGGTTGTTACTAACCGTACACTCTTGTTTGCCAGCCAGGACGGGTCGCTTTATTCGGTCACGTTGAATAGTCGTCAGCTCACGTTTCAATTTGAGACAGATGCCCCTATCTCGGCCAGTTTAGCTGAGAATGAGAAGAGCGTTTTTCTCGCCTCTGAAGATCAGAATCTGTATTGTTTGAATATTTTAAACGGTATTGTGCGCTGGAGAATTCGTACTTCGTTTCCGATCCTGAAGCCAGTAACAGTACTTGATAATGAAGTCTATCTTTCATCTCGAAAGAAAGGGCTATTTCAACTTTCGGCCGAAACGGGTCAGGAACGATGGTGGCAGCCACTCGGTTCCAGTTTTGTGTCGCTCTCACCAACCCGCCTGTATGCCACAGACGAGATTGGAAATTTGCTGATTCTTTCCCGTACCGATGGTGCAGTGCTTTCCGCTGTTCCTCTGCGAAAATACAAGATAAAATTGATGAATGAACGGACAGATCGTATTTTTTGTTGTTCAGAATCAGGCTTAATTATGTGCTTAAGGCAAAATGATCTGCCCTTTCCGATTCGGTTTAAACACCAGGATCGCTATCCTATTTTGCCCGAAATCGCTCCCGAGACAAGCAAGGCAGAGGGAGCAGCAGCGGCGGCTCCAGCGGATGCAAATACTGAATAATAAAGAGGCGTTCGCTTTCATTAACGTCAGCTTCTGCAGGTTTGTTTTCTGACTGCTTTGCAGCTAAACTGACTTTTCGTTGAGTGTCTGGTGGCATTATGCCTGTCAATTCGAAGCAAAATCAGCTTCTTCAGCACTCAGGGCAATTCTATACTCCGTAGAAAGGCAATGGTTTTTCTACATTCTCAGGCGATTGATTAAGAAACAAATGAGTAATTCGCATCCGCGTCGTGCTTTAGTGAGTGTCAGTGATAAATCAGGCCTTGATGTTTTTGCGAAAGGTCTCGCTGAATTAGGCTTTGAGTTTATATCAACAGGAGGCACCCGCCGCTATCTGGAAGAGCAGGGGGTAAATGTCATCGACATCTCTGAGTACACGGGCTTTCCTGAAATCATGGATGGACGTGTTAAGACCCTGCATCCAAAAGTGCATGGCG
The DNA here is from genome assembly GCF_963976445.1 of uncultured Gimesia sp. Taxonomy (GTDB): domain Bacteria; phylum Planctomycetota; class Planctomycetia; order Planctomycetales; family Planctomycetaceae; genus Gimesia. The sequence continues at coordinate 261,142 of NZ_CAXBKP010000004.1, forward strand.
CAATTCTAGGTCGACCGGACTTACCCGGTGATGCCGCTGCGATCAAAGAGTTCGAGATTGTGCCTTTCGAGTTAGTCGTCTGTAATCTTTATCCATTTGAAGCAACGATTGCCAAACCTGATGTGACGATAACAGAAGCCATTGAGCAGATTGACATCGGCGGCCCGAGTATGGTGCGATCCGCTGCCAAAAATCATGCTTACGTAGGGGTTGTTACTTCCGAGGGGCAATACAGTCGTGTGTTGAATACGTTACAGGCAGGCCCTTTGACATCGGAGTTTCGCCTCGAACTTTCAGCAGCAGCATTTGAAATGACGGCCTGTTATGATCGTGCCGTTGCGAATTATATGTCTTCTGTGTTACCGGCACAGGAAGGTACAGACTCTCGGTTCGCCGAGCAGATTAGTATTAATCTCGTTCGTAGAGATCAATTGCGATATGGGGAGAACCCTCATCAGAGTGCTGCTTTTTATGTTGAAAAACAACCTCCTGCTGCGAGCGTGGCACAGGCTAAGCAATTAAACGGAAAAGAACTCTCTTATAATAATTTCCTGGATCTGGATGCGGCCTTACAGATTGCCAGTGATTTTGACAAACCGGCTGCCGTTGTGATCAAGCATACAAATCCTTGTGGATGTGCAACTGCAGAGTCGCTTGCAGATGCATTTGAGAAAGCCTATGCCGGCGATCCAGTCAGTGCGTTTGGTTCCATCATGAGTTTTAATCGTCCCATAGATCGGGAGACCGCAGAAAAACTATGCGAACCAAACCGGTTTATCGAAGCGATTATTGCTCCCGATTTTGATCCGGAAGCGTTTGAGTTATTGACTACGAAGCCGAAGTGGAAAAAAAATGTACGTTTGATGAAGTGTCCAATGATGGAACCTCCTCAGGTTGCCAGTCTCGATTATCGACGAGTTTCGGGAGGCTTACTGGTCCAGGAGAAAGATGAACTTCGAGATGACAGTACTGACTGGAAGGTCGTCACAAAACGTGAACCAACGGCACAGGAATTACATGATTTAGCTTTTGGCTGGATCGTGTGCCGTCATGTCAAATCGAATGCGATTATTCTGGCAAAAGATGAAATGCTGCTTGGTGTCGGCGCTGGTCAGATGAGTCGGCTGGATTCTTCCTATATCGCTGCCTACAAGGCCGGTGAACGAAGCAAAGGGGCCATTGTAGCCTCGGATGCCTTCTTCCCGTTTCGCGATGGCGTTGACGAAGCCGCTAAGGCCGGTGTTACTGCGATCATTCAGCCGGGAGGTTCCGTCCGCGATGAAGAAGTGATTGAAGCCTGCAATGAGCATCAGATTGCTATGGTCTTCACTGGTCGTCGGCATTTCAAACATTGATCCATGCTGCAGACACAAAATTAAAGAAGCCTTCTTCAAAGTTTGAAGAAGGCTTCTTTTATTATGGCATACTCAACCAGGTTTCTCTGATTGAGTTGGGTGGTTGATTACCCTTTGGTCTTAGAAGACGAGAATGACGTCTGTACCAACTGTGAACTGACTGTTTTTAGCAGCTCCACTGGAATTTGTCCAAGGAGAAGCATTGTCAGACCAGTCCCAGCGAACTTCAGGACGAATTCGCAAGCAGGAGTTCAGTTTGTAGTTCAAACCTGCTGTGACTTCGTAATAGTTTGCTCCTGCTGTTCCGAGCTGAGTACCGTTGTGGTCACGCCACCATTCAGCACGGACCCCTGCCTGAGCACATTCACTCATTTCGTAGAACAGGTACTGGTTGATGCCGTAAGATTCAGCATTCTGACCAGGGTCATTGATGTCACCGTTTTTGTAGAACATGTGGTCATGCTGGAACACGTAAGACATGTTGTCGCTCAGTTTTTGTTGTGCAACAATACTGAAGACCGTCAAGTTTGATGTTCCACCAAATGCGTCATTTTCACCACCAGAGCTGATGGCAAACGTGAGTGAAGTATCTTCACTGTCACTGGTCCAGCCAATAGAACCGAGGAAACTCCATTCGTTGTTCTGATTATCGAAATCGTCCCAACCGGTTGTAATACCACCAGTCAGCGAGACGTTGTCGCTCAGGTCTGTACTGGCTAGAGCACCAGTGTGGGTAAATGGTTCATCGTACTGCATGGTATAGGCATGCGAGTAGAAGAAGTTATCGGGAGCTGGAACCACTTCGTATCCGATGACGGTGTAGAAGTGACCAACATTCAATGTCACACCATTTCCGATAGGAGCATATAACGATGCATACAACTGAGGCATCGCCAGCCCGATCTGGTTGGCTGTTGCAGTGTTGTTGCCAGACCATGTTCCATCGAAGTTAGGTGTGTTATTTGGACCACCGAATACTGCAGTATCGGCAGCATCAGAACCGACGAGCAGGTCAACACGACCACCCCAACCGAAGCAGTCTTCGTTGGCAGCAGCGTCTTTTTCCAGAACGAAGTAGAGCTGGTTCAACATGAACTGACTGTCAGCCTGGTTGAATCCCACACCCGGTGTGTTCAAATCGTTTTGAGGACGGTTGCCATTGAAGGTAATACCGAATTCCAACCAACCGCTGAGTTTCCAGCCATTATCGTCCAGGAAATTACCACAGCCATCACAGTCATCGAACAGACGAGTGAGACGTCCACTGCAGCAATCGCCATCATCGCTGGATGCTTCTTCTCCGCAGCAGGTGTTGGGATCAGTACAGGTCTTGGGGGCACAGCATTCTGCTGTTAACCGTTCGAGTTCTACAGCCAGCTTGTCTCCAGCTTCTTCATACACTTTCGTGCAGCAAGCTTTGGGCTGTGCTGGTGTGCAAGAAGGGGCACAACTGGCATCACCGCCAAATGCAGGTGATACAGCCATGAGACCCAGCCCACTTAAAAGGAGCCCAGTCAGTCTGGCTTTTCTCTTCAATTCTTTCAACTTTTGCATTTTATTTACTCCTGAGTACACGTGTAAGGTGCTTGGTCTCCATACCGTCAGAAGGGAGGCGTATATGCGTTCCAAAACATTTCGTAGTGGAAGCCATACTGACGGTCTAATCAGTCATCCATCGTTAGAATTAGTTGACCTGTTATGGTCGAAACATTGAGCGCTAACAAAACGATGGCTCTAACTCGGAATATCGGAATTTTCCGTAGTGGTTTTGATGAAAAGAGATACGTCAAGCAAATCTTGTATGATCGGGAGGGTCATACATGGTTCGCTATATTTCGGGAGCAGTATATTTTACCAAATGGTAAATGTCATTTAAGATGCGCGTATTTCGAGCACATCAGAAAATACTGAGTGGGAAATGAAGAAGAAATGGCAATTGCGTAAGGTTTTAAGGCGAGCCTGTTTTCAAGGCATTAGGCGAAAAGAGCGTCGACAAATCCCTGCGAATTAAAGAGTTCCAGGTCATCTATTTGCTCACCAACGCCGACGTACTTGACGGGGATACCCATCTTCTGGCGGATCGCAACAGTGACTCCGCCACGAGCAGTGCCATCTAATTTTGCTAAAATTAGCCCGGTGCACTCGACAGCTTTCGTAAAATTCTCTGCCTGACTGATTCCATTTTGTCCGGTCGTCGCATCCAGAACCAAAAGGCTTTCGTGTGGTGCATTGGGAATTTTTTTGCTGATCACACGTTTAATTTTTTGCAATTCTTCCATTAAATTTGTATGAGTCTGTAAGCGTCCAGCCGTGTCAATAATTAAATAATCAACGCCGGTTTCCAGAGCGCGTTCACAACCGGAGTAGGCGACACTGGCAGGATCGGTTCCATCTGGTCGCGTTACAATATCGCAGCCCAGTCTGTTCGCCCACATTGTGAGTTGCTCGACAGCAGCAGCGCGGAACGTATCTCCTGCCGCTAATAAAACCGTTTTGTTTTGTTTTAGAATCAGGTTAGCCAGCTTGGCGATGGACGTGGTTTTTCCCGCTCCATTCACGCCCGCTACAAGAATAACAGTGATTCCATCGGGGTTTTTATTCAGTGGCGACAGAGGGTCTTCAAGATCCCACTTGGTGTCACCTTCCCCTTCAAGTAAGGATCTCAGCTTCTCTTTGACTGTTTCTTCAATTTCTTCAAGAATGACAGTTCGGCCGCCATGTTTTGTACGAATTTCGTCACAGATGGCAGAAGAGGCAGCCACACCCATATCGGTTTTGATGAGGCGAGCCTCGAATTCTTCGATCTTCTGGTCATCCAGGATTTCGCCCGCTTTGAATAAGTCACGGACATCAGTTCGCAAGACTTCTTTTGTTTTTTGCAATCCACGTTTTAAGCGGTCAAACAGACCCATTATTCTACTCTCTAACTGTATGAAGCTGGATGAAAGTCGTAATTAAAAATAATTCCAGACCGGGATGATATAGGTTTCTGATACAGACGGCAAGCATTCTGCTGGCGATCACCATTTGCCCTGTTTGTTTACTGTTTGGCATTCAGGATGATGTCAAATCGTTGATTTGCCTGCTCCCAGAGATCCTTGTCAGACGGTTCATATCTTTTCGTTTCAGTGGAGTTCCTGACAATTTCTCGGATTTCTGCAAGCGAACTTACCGAACCTGCTGCTCTGGCCTGGACTAAGACGTTTCCGAATCCGGTGGCTTCCACCGGGCCTGTCACGACAGGAACCTGACAGGAGTTCGCTGTGAACTGGTTTAATAATTCATTTTTTGTACCACCGCCGACGATATGAATGATTTCGATCGGAGTGCCTGTCAGTTCTTCCAGCCAACCGAGAACTTTGCAGTACTTGAGGGCGAGACTTTCCAGGGCACAGCGAATGAACTGGCCTTCGGTTTCCGGGACCGGTTGACTGGTTTCTTCACAGTAGCTTTTGATTGCTTCCAGCATATCGTCAGGATTGAGGAATCGTGGATCATCCGGATCTACAAGTGAGCGAAAGGCGTCTGCGGACGCAGCTGCCTTAGCTAACTCAGAGTAGTCCAGTGTCTTCCCCCGACGTTCGTAGGCACGTCTACATTCCTGGACTAACCAGAGCCCCATAATGTTTTTCAGCAGCCGATAGGTTCCGTCAATGCCTCCTTCATTCGTGAAATTCAACTCAAATGCCCGTTTGCCGAGAACGGCAGAATTGACTTCGACTCCCATTAAAGACCAGGTCCCGGAACTGATGTAGGCCCAGTCTGGATTTCCGGTGTGAGATGTCGGAATGGCTGCGACTGCTGAAGCGGTATCATGTGTGGCCGGTGCAATGACATCAATTTTCCCGAGCCCCGTCTGTTGCATGACTTCAGCACGAAGCGTGCCAAGCTTCGTTCCCGGCGGAACAACTTTGGGGAACATACCAGTCGGGATTTCGAGCTGCCTTAATAAATCGTTTGCCCAGTCTCCCGTTTCCGGATTCAGACATTGGGTGGTGGTCGCGTTGGTGAATTCCACGACTTGACTACCCGAGAGCAGCCAGTGGAAGAAATCAGGCATCAATAGAAATGTCTCTGCCTGTTTTAATAATTCCGGGTCGGTCTGCTGCATCGACAACAATTGATAGAGTGTATTGATCTCCATAAACTGCAGGCCGGTGGCATCAAAGATTTCCTGCTGAGGTACGCGAGACGTTGCCAGATTCAACATGCCTTCTGTGCGGGGATCTCGATAGTGGTACGGTTGTCCCAGGAGCTCCTGTTTCTGTGAAAGTAGTACATAATCAACTCCCCAGGTATCGACGCCGACTGAAATGATCCGGTCTCCATACTTTTGAGCCGCCAATGACAGGCCTTTGAGAATGGAAGACCAGAGTCCGATCACATTCCATCGGCGCGTTCCTGCCACGGGAACAGGACCATTGCTGAAGCGATAGATTTCTTCGAGGCGAATCTGTTTGTCTTCCAGAATTCCTGCTAATACGCGACCGCTCTCAGCGCCTAAATCGACTCCCAAAAAACACTGCTCTGGCATTTAAAAACCCTTGTCGTCCGAAAACTATTCCTGAAATGCTATATGAAAATGATTATGTTGAAACTCATAATACAAAAACTTCATTGGAATTTCATTGCATACCGGTTGTCCCCCTGTAAAGAATTCCAGATCATGGAATCATCTATCTGAATGATTGTCATTTTCAGAATGAGACTCTATCCTGACTTGAATAAAACCATTTCCGAAATCCTCATATTATTCGAGAAACAATTGGTTATGCGAACGATTCTGGTGTGTTTATCCCTTGTTTTAAGTATTTCTGTGCTTCAGCCCTCTGTGATAGCAGGAGAGCCGGTGAAGCTGATATTTGATACCGATATCGGGAATGATATTGATGATGCCCTGGCTCTGGCAGTGCTCCATGCGCTGCAGTCGCGGGGCGAATGTGAATTGTTGGCCGTCACCAGTAGTAAAGACAATCCCTATTCAGCACTGTATTGTGATGTGGTTAACACGTTTTACGGCCGCCCTGAAATTCCTCTAGGACGTGTTCAGAAGGGAGTTACACCTAAGGATGGTTCTTATGTGCGAAAGGTAGTTGAATATTCTGAGAATGGCAAACCGGTCTTTCCTCGTCAATTTCAACGTGCAGAGGAAATTCCCGAAGCTGTAAGCGTATTACGAAAAACATTGGCTGCACAAGCAGATCAGTCCGTGGTTCTGGTTGTGGTTGGATTTTCGACCAATATTATGCGTCTGCTACAATCTCCCGGTGACGAGTTCAGCCCCCTTTCGGGTCAGGAATTAGTAGCGCAAAAGGTCAAATTACTATCACAAATGATGGGCCGTTTTGATAAGGGAAAGCCTGATTCGTTCCATGAATATAATGTCAGAGTTGATGTTCCCGCGGCACGCTCATTGTATGAATTGTGGCCGGACAAGATTCCGGTCGTCGTTAGTGGTTGGGAAGTCGGTCGTGCGATTCAAAATCGCGCGACGAGTATTCTGAATGATTACAACTATATAAAACATCATCCTGTCAAAATCGGATATGAATTATGGCATCAAATGCCCTATGATCGTCCAACGTATGATTTAACAAGTGTTCTTTATGCAGTGAGACCCGATCGGAACTATTTCGGGCTATCGGCACCTGGGAAATTTAGGATCAACGCGCAGGGAAAGCTTGAATATTCAGCTGATCCTAAGGGAAAGCAGCACTATTTGACTGTGACTCCCGAGCAGATTATCAGAACACAAGAAGTGCTGGAGAGTCTCTCCAGTCAACCGCCGGCATCGTAATTGAAAACGCGGTGATGTTCCCATTCCCCGTTCTTAAGTCAGATCTAATGAACCAGAAAACTGAGACCAATTCAGCGAATTCCTTCAGTAAACGCTTCAAAACCGCTTTAAAAAATCTCGGTGTGGGGATCGTGTTTATGATTGCGGGGCTGTTTTTATTATGGCATAACGAAACCACGATTCTGGATCGTGAGCTCAATATTGAACAGGCACAGTCTGTGATCTCGGAAACACAGAAAAAATCGTCTGAGAATGAAGCAGAAACTCCCGTTGGAACTCAAAACCTGCAGTCGACAACGGGGTGGAATTGGGGATTTCGGATGGCGGGTTGGGTTATTCTGTTTCTGGGACTGGCAACTCTTTTTAAACCGTTGGTTGTGCTGGTTGAAAAAATTCCCCTGCTGAGTAATTTCGTGGGACGTGGCATTACCCTATTTGCGCTACTCAGTTCTTTGAGCCTCACTCTGATTCTGATGTCAGCTGTCTGGATGGTCGCCAGGCCCGTGTTCGGGGCGGTCTTGCTCTTATCTGGCGTGATTCCGCTTTTGGTGCTCTATCGTTCTGGTAAGCGCGCCAAATTAAAACAGGCGTTGAAACAAGCCTGACGCGTCTTCTCGAGCTCTTTCTGCGTTGTAAATCTTACAGCAACGCTGTCTGTGTTCCCTTGCGTTCCTATCTTTCCTGTTTTGTGGTTGGTTCCTGGTCGGGATCCCAACTTTCTGCCCAAGAACGCAGGATTCCTACAAGTCGAATAACCCACATAACCGATATCTTTGATATATCTAATACTCTTCACGCAGAAAATCTTGCGCTGCAGAGGCGTTGTTTGCTGGATCAGCCTTGTTTTCAAGGCTATTTTGTAGAGTCTCCGGCTTGTAGACTTCTTTATAATGAGATTGAAGTACAACATGGTAAACCCGGTCTACCGATTAATGCTTGGAATGATTGTTCTCCTGTCAGGGGTGGGATTCCGTTCTGCGCAGGCTCAGTATGGACGTGCTGCTTCACCTGTTTCACCAGGGGCTGTTTTTTCACAAGCTGGCTATCATCCTGGTAATCAGGCTCCCATGAATTACGAACAGGGGCCAGTAGATTACCAAACTGTGAATCAATATCAATCCGATTATTATGGCGGGGCAGATCAGTCCGAGATGATTTCTCGGGCATTACCCGTTGATCGAGGGTGGGCCTATGATCATCCGATGGATGGCTTGTTTAAAAATCTAGCGCAAAACAGCTGGATGAGACTCGAGTATCTGCTCTGGAAAGCGCCACCCGGAAATCAGTTAATTGGTACAGAGACGACATCTGGGAATGATCCGCGAAATTCTTATACGTTTACTGATGCCGACGGACGCTTGTTTTCGACAAAAGAAGCAGATCTGAATTCGATCGGTGCGAACGGTGCAAATGGAATTCGAGGAACGTTTGGAATTGATTTCAATGGTGGCACGTTTGAAACGGTTTTCTTTGGAATGAAGTCCGATAGTAGTTCGGTCTCTTATGAGCCCAATGATTTGTTAGGTCCAACCTTTGGGCAGACAGACATGATTTCGATTCAGACATTTTTAGACGGGCAATTGGCTGCTTCGACTGGTCGAAATTTTAATCAAACGTTTTCTGCGACTTATCAGACACAGGCCTGGGGCGTGGAAAGTAACTACGTAATTAATACAGAAAGCCTTTTCTTCCGAACCTACTATGGAGCAGGTGGTTTACAGATTCGCCCTTTGGTTGGTTTTCGTTATTTGAAAATCGGGGAAGAGATGAATATTCGCGGATCATTTGAAGACTTGACTCTGACTGTTCCTGTTAGTCTGTTTGAATCGACGGTCAATTCTACTACTAATAATAAACTGTATGTTCCCCAGGCAGGGATTCGGATGGAATTTGTGCATCCCTGGTTTACCATTTCGGCACAGCCTAAAGTTGGGTTTGGTATAAATAACTACGAGGGAAGTGTTTTAACGGATCAATTCCTGGATGCAACAGATCCCACTCACGTGACCCACATTTCGAAAAGAAGATTTTCACCCACATTCGAATTTGGGTTGAATGCTCGATTTCATCTGAGTGAAAACTTCACATTTAACGTGGGGTACAATTTCTTGTGGGCAAGTCAGATTGCCCGCCCCGATTCGATTATCTATTACAATACTTCGAGTGCGAATCCTACCACTGGTGTTTCACTGCAGGCTCAGAACAGTCTTGATAGCTACAAACTACACGGTCTAGTCATCGGCGGTGAAATCAGATTGCCATAAGATTGATCGTTGTATTTTGAGAGGTCAGTCTCTTTCAGGCGATGAGTTTATCAACAACTTTTCCTCCGACATTTGTTAGACGGATATCCAGCCCACCAAATTTTTGCGCCAGCTTGAGATGATTTAAGCCAAACAAGTGCAGCAGAGTGGCATGGAAATCATTGATGTGGACCGGGTCTTCTTCAACAGACCAACCCAGTTCGGTAGTCTTTCCGATCACTTGTCCGCCTTTCACGCCACCTCCGGCCATCCAGAGACTGAATGCACCCGGGTGATGATCGCGTCCGGTGACGGCTTTTGAGCCTGTTCGATTTTCACCGAGAGGAGTTCGCCCAAATTCACCTGCCATTACGACAAGTGTGGAGTCAAGCAACCCGCGTTGTTTGAGATCTTTGAGTAGTGCTGCGACTGGCTGATCGACAATGCCAGCATTTCTGGATATTCCCGCGTCCAAGCCGCTATGGTGGTCCCATGAGGCATGATACAGATTGATAAAGCGTACTCCTCGTTCAACCAGTCTGCGCGCCAGAAGACAGTTGCGGCCAAATGCCCCTTCTGTACCTGAGCCTCCACCGCGTTTTCCCTTTTTGCTGTCGCCTTTACGATTCACGCCGTAAGCTTCTTGTGTTTCTTTCGTTTCGCTGGATAAATCGATGAGTTCCGGAGCCGATGATTGCATTTGAAATGCAAGTTCGTAGCTGGCAATCCGGCTGGCAATCTCTGCATCCCCTGTTTTCGTCAGATGTTCTTGATTCAGTTGTTTGATCGCTTCCAAACCTGATTTTTGAATTTCCGAATTGATGCCAGGAGGATTATTCAGGTTAAGAACCGGTTCCCCTTTGTTTCGGAATAAGACGCCGGCATAAGTGGAAGGCAAGGAACCGCTTGACCAGAGCGAGGCACCACCACTGGCACCGCGTCCGGCCGTCAGTACAACATAGCCAGGCAGGTTATTAGATTGACTTCCCAGCCCGTAATTCAGCCATGAACCGACACTGGGGCGGCCAAAACGTCCAACGCCGGTGTTCATCATGAGCTGCGCGGGATGATGATTAAACTGTTCTGTGTGCATGGAACGAATCAGTGCGATATCGTCTGCGCAGGAGCCGATTTTGGGGAGCACGTCTGAGAATTCTGTTCCGCATTCACCGTACCTGGTGAATTTCCGAGACGAGCCACTTAAGGTCGCTGTTTCTTTGTTGATGAAAGCGAATCGAACTTTATCAGTCAGTTCTTTCGGCAGCGGTTGTCCGTTGAGTTCCTGCAATTTGGGTTTAGGATCATACAAGTCAATTTGACTGGGACCACCTGCCAGGAAAATGAAAATACAGTTTTTAGCGGTCCCCGGGAAATGAGAGTCTTTCGGTGCCAGTGGGTTAGTTAGATTGGTTTCTGAAGCCAGCAGGCCTTCTTTTTCCATCATCGCAGCGAGTGCAAAACTGGCAACACTGCACGAGGAATTCATCAGGAAGCGACGCCGAGCCAGATTTAAGGAATCAGAATAGGGATTCATCATTTCTTCGATCCGAATATTATAAAATTGTTTGGTTTAAAAGGCGTTCAGGCAATTAACCACGTGTTACGAATTCATCCAGATTCAAAAGAACTCGTCCAATGATGATCCAGGCGGCGACTTCTTGTGGGGTACTGCCAGCCGGGATCTTTTGTGACTTGGTCAACTCGCTGACGGCAGTCTGATCTGACTTTAGGAATCGAATCTGTTCCTCATACAGTTGTGTGATAATAGTGCGTTCTGCTTGAGACGGTTGCCGGGCCAGACAGAGTTGGAATGCACGATTGATGCGGGCAGTCAGGCTGGCATCCTTTTGCTGTGTTTCTTCAACAATGCGTTTTCCGAGTACCTGTGAACATTCAAAGAACACGGGATCGTTCCAGATGGTCAGTGCCTGCAGTGGGGTGTTTGATCTTTCTCTGCGGGTACAGCTTAAATTCGAATCAGGAGAGTCGAATGTCATCAACATCGGGTAGGGGACTGTTCTCTGGAAGAATGTGTATAAGCCGCGTCGGTACCGATCATCGCCTTTACTGGTGGGCCATTTGACAGAGTTAGCATATCCCAGACTGGCGACCCCCTCGGGCTGGGGGGGATTGACACTCCGTCCACCAACCTTGTGTTTGATTAAACCACTGACGCTCAAAGCCTGATCTCGGATGATTTCGGATTCAACACGGAGGCGGTTCTGATGTGACAGCCAGATATTGTAAGGATCACGTTCTGCAAGTTCTGGTCTTGTGTGAGAGGACTGTCGATACGTGGCTGACATCACAATTAATTTGTGGAGCTGTTTGAGGCTCCAGTTGTGGTCACGAAATTGTGTGGCTAACCAGTCCAGAAGTTCCGGATGCGAAGGGGGTTCTCCTTGTGTGCCGAAATCATTTATCGTGGAAACAATACCGCGCCCAAAATAGCGACTCCAGATACGATTCACGGTGACACGTGCCGTTAACGGGTTATTGGGATCGAAGAGCCAGCGGGCCAGATCGATACGATTTGGATTTTTCGATTTGAGAGATGGCAGGATTGCTGGTGTGTTCGGTTTCACTTCATCGGCCGGATTCAAAAAATCTCCACGAACCAGTAAGCGGGTTTTGCGAGGTGTTTTCAGGTGATTGACAACCTGGGCCTTGGTCGTCTCAGTGGGATTGCGTGGTGCTTTTTTACGATGTGCCAGTTCAGCTTGTTTCAGTATCTTTAACTGAGGATCGATTGTGCGGTAATACTCCAACAGTTCCTGTTGTTGATCACTGGTTCGTTGATCTTGGGGAATATTCAGAGTCTCGACAATTAAATCCGTTATTCCGTTCAGAGAGAGCGGTTTGGAGCCCGTTGTGAGCGATAGACGAAAGCGTCCCAGATTATGGTATAGTTTCCGTGTTGAGGACTGTTGTAACGAGACGGTAATCAACGTGCCTTTTTCAAATCCGAATGCCTCTTTCGCTTCGAATGTGGCGCTCTGTTTCTTACCCTGCTGAGGACTGATCGACCAGCCGGCGTGCGGGCTGTTATTGATCACGCGGTCTACTTTATACCCGGCCATTTCAAAGCTGGCCTGTGCTTTTTGTAACTTGATCTCTTTGGTTGCCGCAGGATCTTGTAAAGACGTTGTTTTAACCGTGAGCATGGTTAATTCGAAATCACCGGAGGGACTGCGGCCAGGTCCATTTTTTGGAAGGCTTGGGTCGGTTAGTGCCTCCAGGCGGATGCCGCTGATTTTTTGTAAGTCTGTTTTAAAGGTAATTGTATAGATTTCTGCGCGGCCGGGATTTTCGCCTGCAGCAAGAATGGAGCGATCAGGCAGAATCTTTAGCGTTGTGTTTTGTTTGGCGTCTACAGTCTCAGGTTGCAGAACTGACCAGATCAGTTTTTTCTCAGTGTTTTGCTTTTCCCAGTTCGCGAGAGCGTTGGCAAGTTGATTTTGTTCATACTCGCGTATGGCTTTGACAAGTGGTTGGTGATCTTTTTGATAGATCTGGTTTGCTTTTATGAAGGTGGCTTGTTCTTCGGGGAGTGGCGCGCCAATATCGGGTTCGGTCAACGAGTTGAAGAAGGCATACAGTCGATAATATTCGCGTTGTGTGAGCGGGTCGTATTTGTGTGTATGGCATTGACTGCATTCGACCGTGATTCCCAGCCAGACCGATCCCAGTGTATTGGTGCGATCAATCGTGCGTTTGACACGGTCTTCTTCCGGATCGGTTCCCCCTTCGCGGTTGATTAACGTATTGCGATGAAATCCGGTTGCCACTAATTGACTGGTTGCCGGTTTGGGTAATAAATCACCGGCCAGTTGTTCTAATGAAAACTGATCGAAGGGCATGTCTTCGTTCAATGCATTGATGACCCAGGTACGCCAGCGCCAGGCATGAGGGCGTTTGCTATCCTTTTCAAATCCATCGCTGTCGGCGTAACGCGCCAGATCCAGCCAGTGTCTGCTCCAGCGTTCGCCGTAATGGGGTGATGCCAGAAGTTGATCAACCAGTGTTTCGTACCAGTTGGGATCGGTGTCCTGTGTCCAGCGTTCCCATTCTTCTATTGAAGGAGGTAACCCGGTTAAATCCAGGTAAACGCGTCTGATTAAGGTACTCCGATCTGCTTCCGCTGAGGGTTGTACTTTTTCCTGTTCCAGTTTTCGAAGAATAAACGCATCAATCCCATTTTTGCTCCAGGAACTGTTTTGGACCTGAGGGAGAGTTACTTTTTTCACTGGCTGGAATGCCCAGTGGTCTGAGCCAGGGAGTTTGTCTTTTGAGTTCGCAGACTCCGGCCACTTTGCGCCTTGATCGATCCAGCGTTTGACGAGTGCGAGTTCTTCAGGTGAGAGCGGCGTACCTTCCCCTTCCGGGGGCATTTTATCGCCATTACCTGTTCCCGCGATGCGGTGATAGAATTCACTTTTCTGACTATTTCCGGGTGTGATTGCCAAGCCACTGTCGCCTCCCTCGAGAGCACGACTTTTCAGATCGAGCCGAAAACCGCCTTCTTGCATTTCCCGACCGTGGCAGGAATAACATTTGGCCTGAAACAGGGGTTTGATCTGTTTCTCGAAATCGATTTTAGCAGAGTCCGCTTTCGCGTCTTTGGCGAAAACGTAAGAGGGATTGATAATCAGGCTGAATAGAAAGAACAGCCAACTGATAGTGCGGAGAAAATTATGATTCATTTACTTGCCTTCATTGTTGTCAGGCAATTCAACGATCTGGGTGCGTCTCTGGAGGGCCACTGCTGCGCCACCGCAACAGGGGAGAACAGGTAAGTCCCCGGGCTGATCGTTGTGTAGTACATACTAATAGGTAGATACGACTAAAGTCAATTATTTCCAGCATGACGGCATTTGACCAGCCCATAATGCTAAAAACCTTGAGAGATGCATCAGAATCATCTCTCAAGGTTTGGTGAGTCAACTCATTCCGAATTCGTTTCAAATAAAACCGGTCAGCGTTTTATTTGTCAGTTTTTGGGATTGATGCTTCAATCGGAAATAGTTTGAGGAGCATCTTTTTGTTAGGACGAGAACCATATTCGCACAGTTCAAATGCTTCAGCATATTTGATTTGCTTCCCGATGTCTTCGCCATAAATGCTAATCAGGTCTGTTCGGTACTTATTCGCTTCTGAAGATTGTCTGCGTGACCAGGAAGGGCGGATATGTTCAACGCGTAGTTCCGGTGGATTGGCCGGTGGTACTTTCGCGGCGCGTTCCGGGTTGCCTCCAGCGCCCCCTTCCAGTGATTGGGAAACCAGTTGGGCGACGGCTTTCAATTTCTGATCAAACACGTTATCAACGGCAACGACCACATCAGGTCGAAAGGGATATGGCTTTTTGAAACCGTCACTGGAATACATAAAGACGGGATTCTTTTTCAAGCGAGGAATGTCAGGGCAGAAGTAGGGGACCGTCACCATAAACGCGGCGTCTTGAACGAGTACTCCTACATAGCGATGGTCAGGATGATAGTCCCAGGGACGATGTGAAATGACCAGATCGGCTTTCCATTCGCGAATCAGCTTCACAATTTTTTTTCGGTTTTCGAGTGTGGGCAATAATTCTCCATCATGGATATCCAGAACCTCAGATTCCACGCCCAGGATTTTGCCGGCTGCTTTAACTTCAGCCGCTCGTCTTTGTGCCAGAGTGCCTCCGGCCATTTCAAAGTGACCAATATCGCCGTTGGTTACGGAGACCAGTTTTACCTTATGGCCTTGCTGCGCCCAAAGCGCGGCTGTGCCACCATTTTTGTATTCTGCATCATCGGGGTGGGCTCCAAAGCAGATAATACGTAAAGGCTCTTTGTCTGCTGCTTGCAGGGAAGGTGTGGAAAACAGGAGGGGCGAAACGAGGAAGAGTGTGAGGTAGGCTAGTTTTTTGAAGTTGCGCATCATGGTCCTTTACTCCGATGGTAATGACGGAATGATTATTTTAACTTCCTTCCAAATTACCTCAGTTGAAGACCAAGTGGTAGTGTTGCGCACAAAAAAAGGCTCGCCGAAGCGAACCTGATTTTGTTGTATCAAATGGAAACGTGTTTTTTCGAGTCTTGATTAGTTCGAAAAATTACGGGCTGTTTCCGTTCTGGTTTTTGATTTTTCTTCTGTGTTACTGGCTGTTTCTGTTCGGTTGCGAGCACGTTCGTGTGCCATGCCGACTAATTGCGTAGCGTACTGCAATTCTGCCGGGTTGAAATAAGCTGTAGCAGGAGCACCACCCAAATGTTTGACTGATTTGGATGCCAGTTCCTGCCAGCTCATTTTATCGGCCAGATGCCAGGCAGCAGCCTGTCCAGCTTGTTGATTAACACGACCTGTTGCCACGAATCTGAGCAGTTCCTGAAGAGCAGGGTCTTTGACCATTTCTTCTGTCTTGACCATGCGGTATTGCATACGTGCTGCGGGTTCTGCTTTTCCATGTTCCAGGCAAACCGAAGTATAAGGAACATAAACCGTTTTTTCAGGAGGGATTGAGAAGAAACCACCACCGGCACCGCCAGCACCACCGCCTCCGCCCAGTCCGCCACCTAAGCCACCGCCAGCACCACCGCCACCTCCGCCAGTCGTTTGAGCTCCACCACCGCCTCCGCCCTGACCGCCGAGGCCGCCTCCAAGACCACCACCACCCAAGCCACCGCCAAGGGCACCTTGTTTCAGGACCTGAACTGCAAGAAATGTCTCAGGCAGTTTTACGTTGAGTGGTTTGGCGTTATTATTTGTAATCAAAACATTGCCGCCCTTAGAACTCTTGGCAATAATTTTGACGTCGACTAAACCTGATTCCATCGCGGTAAAAAGATCGTCGACCTTTTCAGCAGAAGGATCGTATTTCTGTGGCTTGATTGATTTCTTCGCGGCTTCGACGCTGGTGCTCAGGCAGAGTGCCAGACAGCCAACTGAAAGAAACATCAATAATCGGGAAGCAGGTTTTGTGGACAACATAGAAATTGTTCCTGTGGTTCACTAAGAGGTTACCACGCAGGCGCGGTGTAAGAAAAGAATTCGGTTGTTAATCCTGAAATAGCTATTTGGTACAACTAACTCATTATTACTATCTTACAGCATATTAAATGGTGCTGGCAACAAAAAGTTGTCTTGAAACCAACTTTTTCACAAGTCAGCATGACGGCTATTTACGTAGGACCGGTCAGGTAAATCGGATGGCGCATCAGATTGTGACGATTATGTGGTAAATATCAGTAGCAGAACATGAAACGGGGCGTAATAATTTTGCTGGAATCGTCAGAAACCAGCGGCAGGTGGCAGGAACTGATTAACCTGCGATAGCAGCAGGCGTTAACAACCATTAACACTTTTGTGCTTATAGGGAAAGATTCATGCTCCAGGAGATCGCTGCGGAAAATGTAATTGCGTATTTGAAGGCCCATGACCACCTGGAATCTGATGAGGTCGCATCCGCAGAGGCACTGGCATGGGGTGTTTCCAACGTAGTCATTCGTATAGATCGAGGGGCGGGGGCTGACTTTGTGATTAAGCAGTCCAGAAAACAATTGCGGACGCAGGCAGAGTGGTTCAGCCAGCTTGATCGCATCTGGCGTGAAATGGAAGTGATGCAGGAGTTGCAGCATCTCCTGCCAGCGGGAGTGGTGCCTCAAGTTCTGTTTGAAGATCGAGAGAATTATCTGTTTGCGATGGAAGCCATTGATGCAGATCATAAAGTCTGGAAAGCAGAATTATTAGATGGAAAATTCGATCTGAATATTGCGAAGGAGTTGGGAAGCTATCTAAGTACGATCCATCGCCAGAGTTTTTTGAATGATCAGTATCGCGATCAGTGGGGGGATTGGGAAATCTTCGACCAGCTACGGATCGATCCTTTTTACCGATTCATTGTGAAAGCACATCCCGATATCAAAGACTGGGTCGATGATTTGATTGAGGAGATGTCCGCCCATCAGATCTGTCTCGTATTGGCAGACTTCAGTCCCAAGAATATTTTGATTACTGACCAGCGAATTCATCTTGTCGATTTTGAGACCGCTCATTATGGCGACCCTGCGTTTGACCTCGGTTTTTTTCTGAGCCATCTGTTGCTGAAGGCCATTCATTATCAACAAGAGAACGATGCTTGTATCCGGTTGGCAGAATCGTTTTGGGAGCAATACGTCAGTAATCAGTCCCCTTTGTCGAAAGGCGACGCTTCTCTGTTAAAACAACTGGAAGAACAGGAGTTGGGACGACGAACCATTCGACATCTGGCGGCGTGTATGCTGGCGCGAGTCGATGGTAAGAGTACGGTTGATTATCTGACTGAGTCTTTGATGCAGGATCAGGTACGTTCATTTGCACTTTCGCTGATCCTGGACCCGCCCGAATCACTGCAAAAAGCAAATTTGCGATTGAGGGAGATGCTGAATTCCTGAATGTAACTCAGGTGACGGTTCACGCGAATTCTGTTATGTTAGATCATAGAATCAGTCGTGAATGCATTTACTAATTACAACGACAGTCTGGGAGTGTGTTCTGTCATGACCCAAATCGAATATGTTCAAGCACGGGAAGTTTTTGACAGCCGCGGCAATCCTACGGTGGAAGTGGAGATTTGTTGTGCGAATTCCCGTCCGGGGAGAGCCATTGTTCCCAGTGGTGCCAGCACCGGAAAATTTGAAGCGGTGGAACTGCGCGATCAGGATGCCGCGCGTTTTGACGGGCTGGGGGTCACTCTGGCAGTTGAAAATGTACGACGCGAGATTGCAGATCTCTTAATCGGTCAGGATGCTTCCGACCAACGCGCCATCGATTCCCAATTGTGTGAGCTGGATGGGACTGAAAATAAATCGCGACTGGGGGCGAATGCGATTTTAGGGGCATCTCTGGCAACGGCATACGCGGCTGCTGAGGCGCAACAACAATCCCCCGTCGAACGATTTGCCGAAATCTGGTCAGAATATGCTTCTGCGAAGCCCGGTACGGATTCTCCCCAGCGGACCTCTTTGCTGGCACAGTCCATGTTGCTCCCGCTGCCGATGGTTAACATGATTTCGGGAGGGCTGCATGCGGGGCGGAATCTTGATTTTCAGGATTTTCTGATCCTGCCAATTGGCGCAACGTCCTATCGGCAGGCTTTCGAATGGATTGTGACGATCTATCGTCGGCTTGGTCAGATCTTAAACAAAACGGGGCATGAAGGATCCTTGATTGGGGATGAAGGCGGGTATGGGCCGAAACTAAGCTGTAATAGTGAAGCCGTCAAATTTGTTGTGGCGGCGATTGAAGCAGCTGGCTTAGTTCCCGGCGAAGATGTTTCGATTGGACTGGATGTAGCCAGCACCCATTTTTATAACGCGGAAACAGGCACCTATCATTTGAATGCGACGGGTGACGAAGCGCTTTCTTCCGATGATGTAATTGATATGCTGGAACGCTGGGTGGATACGTATCCGATTATCAGTATCGAAGATGGGTTGGCCGAAGATGATTGGGCAGGCTGGAAGAAACTAACCGAGCGACTGGGGCATCGTGTGCAGTTAATTGGTGATGATTTGTTTGTGACCAATCGTCATCGGTTGCAGCAGGGAATTGACTGTCAGACTGCGAATAGTGTGCTGATAAAATTGAATCAGATTGGAACGCTCTCTGAAACGTTGGAAACCTTGCGAATGGCCATTGATCATGGGTACTGGCCTGTGGTCTCTGCCCGCAGTGGAGAAACGGAAGACACTACGATAGCTGATCTTGTTGTCGCAACGGGGGCAGGTCAATTAAAAGTGGGATCAGTGGGGCGGAGCGAGCGCTTAGCGAAATATAATCAATTGCTCCGGTTAGAAGAACAATTGACGGGCCGGGCCGGCTATCACGGGGGCGGCATCTTTTCGAGTTTGAAACACTAGCGCAATTGCAGGTCATGACTAAACGAAAAAAAGAGCCTCCGATTTCTGCGGAGGCTCTTTTTATAGTGGATTCATTTCGCTTGTCTCCTGAGCAACTAATTTGCAGCGACTTGGGTTGCTTCTGCACTTCCTTCTGGTAACAGGTTGATATCCAGTGTTGCCAGTAACTGACCTTTTTTGTTCATAATGTGCATTTTGGCTTCGGTTGCTTTGCTCAGCCCGATTTGGGGAGTCTGGAAACCGAGTGCCGTGTCTTCCCACTTTACGATTTTGGCTGGTAATCCCATGTCATTGATTTCCAGAACAACCATTCCCTGTTCTGTTCCCAGTCCTTCTGCACTTAATTGAAACTTTTGTCCCGCTACCAATTCCAGACGCTGTGGTTCTGTCTGTTCTGGAGTGGCTTCTGTGGCAGCAACGATTTCTTCTTCGGCAATGGCAGGAGCTGCAGCAAATGGCTCGTTGAATTCATTGTAAGACACAGGAGCACAGGCAGTGATCATACAAGGAGTTACAATTGGATCTGCACAAACAACGGGGTACCAGCGACGACATACAGAGGGGCATGAGGGACGGTAGTTAATGTGACACCAGGGACGATTCCAGTGTTGGTGGCCGTTATGATGTCCTTTGTGATTAACATGGTGACCATGGTGTTGATTGTTGTGGTGCCCGTGATGGCCATTGTGATGGTTGTTATGTTTTACTGGTTTAAAATTTGTTTTGAATGGGCGCTGTGTTGGTTTGTGCTGCTGGTTGAATTGATGTTTGCCGTTGAACTTCTGTGTTCTGTTGGGAACGGTCTGCTTATGAGTAGGAGAAAATTTGTAATTGTTTGTTCTGGAGAAGCCGCTGTTTTTTGTCGTATTATATTTTGTGTTTTTCAAATATTTCTGGTTGTTGTGTTGGGGGGTGAACTTCTGAGTCTGAGGCGTCCGGTAGTTCTGTTTGGGGGTGACTCGCTTCAGAGACGAATTTCGTTGCGTGGAAGAAGTCCGATTTCGCTGTGAAGAGGATGAGTGTTGACTATAGTTACGATTGTGCGAATTCCGGCTGCTATTGTGATTGCTACGATTGTTGAAAGAGCGACTCGATGAACGATTTGAAGATCGCCCTGAGGATTTTCCTGAAGAACGATTGTTACCGGCGGATGCGGTTTCAGAGACTAAAACTAAGCTCAAAGTAATGCATGCGAAGAGAGTGGCTGAAAATTTCATCGTTTCGTTCCTTATTGGTTTGATTGAGTGTTGAGTTTGTTGTCTCACACCCCACCAAGCGGGAACGGTCAGAATCTGTTACAGCAATTCTTAGAAAAAAACGAAACATCAAACGTTCACTGGTTTGTGGCCTGTTTTTGTGAGTAGAGCCCGTCGAGTGCTTCCAAGTCGGCTTGCAGTGCCTGGAAAACGCGGAAAATGCTGATGGCGCCTAGAGTTCCGGCAATTGTGAGGATGCCAATAGCAACTTTGTCATCCATGTTGAACATCGCCAGCGAGGCAATACTGAGCATTGGCACCAGGAAAGCCAGCATCAGGTAGACCCAGCTCAGCCGTTTGATTTGTGTGTAGATTTCGGGAGCCTGCTGACCGGCGGCATCATGGGCCTGATGAATACGCGGGTAGATCAGATGCAGGCTGAGCCAGGTGACACCGAAAAAGGGATAGCTGGCAGCAATCAGTCCGCACAGTAAAAGTGATCCGAGGAAGTGCAGGTACGCAGAGATGGATAAAGAGCCAATGGCATAGTGCATGCTGATGGGATAGGCGATGCCGGCGATCACCCATTCGGCCGTACAGATCAGAGCCGCATAGTGGCCCAGACGTAAACAGCGTTTTTCTATGCTTGCGGATTTCTGATCCTTCGAATCGCTGCTGGCCTGTTTCTCAGAAGGAAAACGGAGGATGGTCCAGGTAATCCATCCAATCAGCCCCAGTCCGAGAGGGTAGGCGATGAGATTGATAGTGGATTGGATTTGCCAAAACGCTTCTTGTGAATTTTTTAAGTGTTCTACGATATGTTTCTGGTTGTGGAAGAAATTGAATAATCCAGCCAGAATATTCGGGAGGGCAACAACCAGAATGACAAGCGGAATTTCCCAGCCTTTCAAGCGGGCAAACCAGCTTGTTGAAGAGGGAAATAAGATCTGCTGTGCGCGAGGATTCAAACACAGTTTCAGTTGGCTGGCAAGTTCTGCGCCAGAGGTCCACCGTGCTTCAGGAGCGGGAGCCAGGCATTTCTGGAGCACTGTTATCAGATGTTCCGGGCAGTCCGGAGGAAGGTGTTGTGGCATTTTCTGTAAGTCAGAGCCCGACTGACGCTGTTGGATCATCTGTTTCAACAAGGATGACCAGCCAGAAGAGATTGCAGTATCTTGAAAAGGCCGCATGCCTGTAAGAAGTTCCCATAACATGAGTCCTAGAGAATAAAGGTCACTGCGCTCGTCGAGACTTTCCGGTGATCGGCTATGAGTGGGATCGTAGGCTTCCAGTTGTTCGGGAGACATATATGCCAGGCTGCCACCAAAGTATGCTGCGGGCGTGGTGCCAGTAACGTGCGAACTGAAACTGATATTGAAATCGGCCAGTTTCGGAACGCCCTCTGACGTCAGGAGTACATTGGCCGGCTTGATATCACGGTGTAAAATACCTTTCTTATGTGCGTAGTCCAGTGCGTTTGCCAGACGAATTCCCAGCCAGCAAATCGTTTCTGGCCAAGACAGTGAATTCAATGTCTGGTAAGTAAAAGATTCAGCAGGCCGTGACTCTCCGCGTAATTCCAGAGACTGATTAATGGCCGAAATGAGAATGTTCCCTGCACGTTCTGCTGGTGCTGTTTTGCGAATCATTTCGACGACGGATTGCAGAGTGCCGCCAGGAAGATATTGCATATAGAGCAGACGGATTTTTTGATCTGGCAGCAGGCGTTGATCAAACACACGTACGATGTTGTCGTGATCCAGTTGTGCTAATGTTTGTGGTTCGTCGCTGGAATCTTCTGAGATTTTCAAAGCGACAAGACGCTGCATTGAATTCTGACGTGCCTGATAAACTTTGGCGAACGCACCTGTGCCTAGTAAAGTCAGCAATTCAAAATCATCGACCGTATGCCCCGGTTGAAAATTGTGAAGTGCCAGTGGCAGGGAATGATTCAGCATTTTCGTGCTGCTGTAGGCATGGTCTAATTCAAATAGTTGATTCAACTGTGCGCTGGCATCTGGAAAAAAACTGAGATATTCAGCAGGGTCGACTTCAAATCCATTCTGCCGACGAAGATGGTACTCCTCATATAGCAGATCAACGGGTACGGTCTCTTCCAGAAGTAGAGGAAATTCTTTCAGGTACTCTTCGATCCGTTTCGGGAAATTAAATTGCTGCCAGCGAAATTCTAAATCAATTTTAATCAGCTCGATGAGAAGAAAGCGATTGATGGGCACTGCTTCAGGAAGATATTGTTTTAATTCGGGGGGAGCTTGCTGTGATTCCCAATCGTCGACAAACTGTTCCATCACTTCTGTCAGTGCAGAGAGATCGTCGTGGCTGTCCGTCGTATCCAGATGTGGCAAAGGTTCCGACAACAGAGTGCTCCTGAAATGTTGAATGCAATTCTACGCGAATTCCTGTGAATATTTCAGTAGAAGACTCGTCCCGTCAATGGTATAAAGGGCTAATCGATCCATCTGAATGGGCATCATAGTAACCGATGCTGCTTCATGTGGAAAGTAGAACGCGCCAGACTTGAACGCGCCAGTCTTGAATGACTCATTGCAGGAAGTGTGAAGTTGACATGACGACTGACATTGAAGTATTGATTAGCCAAATTAAACAAGGGAGCGAACCGGCTTTGCTCGAATTTATCGAATCGCATCGCGCCCCGTTATTGGCCTTTATCAACAAAAACATGAGTGATGCGTTAAAAGGCAAGGTGGAAGCGACCGATATTCTGCAGGAAGTATCACTCAATGCGGTAGAGTCATTGTCTCAAATGGATTTTGAGCAAAAGACGCCTTTTAACTGGCTCTGCCACCTCTCTGAACGGCGGATTATCGATAATCATCGAAAATATTTCCAGGTGCAAAAGCGGGCTGCCGGGCGGGAAGTCAAACAGCGCTTGGCCAGTGATGGTGAAGGGCAGGGGTTTATGGATTTACTGATTGCCAGTATCACCAGTCCCAGTCAGGCATTTTCGCGCGGCGCAAAGGAAATGAAGTTATTACTGGCGCTGGAAAGCTTACCAGAAGAGAATCGGGAAGCGATTCGTTTAAAGTATGTCGAAGGTCTGCCGACCAAAGAGATTGCCGTCCAGTTGGGTAAATCCGACGTTGCCGTGCGCGTGATGGTCAGTCGCTCAATGGTGAAGTTGCAGGAGATCTTGAAACACGAAGACGAATTCAAAAGCATGCTCGGGCAGTAGAAGGATGCTTACTCATCCTCGACTTCGTCGTGATTGGGTGTCAGTTCGTCGTTGATTCGGTCAATCATCTGACGTAGCCGTCCCAGATTCTTACGATTGAAGAGCAACGAAATACGAGGCAGGTCTGCCAGATGTTCGTCGTCTTTTTCCAGCTCGTGTACCTTTACTTTCGTGATAATGCCTGATTCGAGGATGTCTCTGAATTCATTGTTCAACTGTTCGACAAATTCATCACTTGGTTCCACATGCAACCGCAGGACCAGACGGCCTTTTACATACCGCATACTGTTATACACGCTGTAAAAACCGATGACTTCATCGACGGCATCTTCAATGTTATCCGTGACATAAAACAGGGATAAATCTTCCTTTGAAATCAATTCCTGTTTTAACAGATTGTTTTTCAGGAATGACTCCCATTCTTTCCAGTAGGTACTGCCCGGTGCATC
The DNA here is from genome assembly GCF_963976445.1 of uncultured Gimesia sp. GTDB lineage: Bacteria > Planctomycetota > Planctomycetia > Planctomycetales > Planctomycetaceae > Gimesia. The sequence goes on from NZ_CAXBKP010000004.1 coordinate 285,274, forward strand.
CAATAGGACGATCGGCATAGGGTCACGTTTCCCGGTTTGTACCAGGGTGAGTGTTTCGAATGCTTCGTCTAATGTTCCAAAACCACCGGCACAGCAAACGATGGCATGAACTTCTTTCACGAAGAGTAGTTTACGGGTGAAGAAGTAGTTTAAGTTAACCAGCTTTTCGTTTTTATGAATGACATAATTCGGCTCCTGTTCGAAGGGGAGCACGATATTGACGCCCATGGACATATCAGTGCCCGCACCGACATGGGCTGCTTCCATGATTCCAGGTCCGGCACCGGTCACGGTCATCCATTTTTCTTCGGCCATACGGCGACCAAACTGCAGCGCCTGCTGATAAGCGGGGTCATCGGGGAGCGTTCTCGCAGATCCGAAAACAGTGACTTTGCGCTGCTTACGGTAGGGGGTGAAAACTTTGAAGGCGTACCGGAGTTCTTTTAGCGCACGGTCCAAGATCTTGAGGTCACCGCGCGTTGCGTGATCTTTTTGAAGTTTATCGGCGGTCTCTTTGATACTGGCGACGATGGAATCAGGCGAATAAAGCTCAGGGCTATGCTCTGTTGGCAATACGTCTGATTCAGAGACTTCGGGACGTGTTTTTCGATATTTTCTCGACATGATCTATTAATCCTTTAACACAACTGGTCGAGTTGTTAGGCTGAATTCGTTATATTACCTAACCCATCAGGGCATCCAGAGCTTCATCTCTGGTGTCATAAATCGCCCATAGTGTATCTAATGCGGTGATTCTCAATAACTCACTTGCCATTTTACTGGCACCGCACAAAACCAATTCACCACCTCTACTCCGGACATGTTTATGGCAGCGTAGTAAGAGTGCGAGAAATACGGAACCAAAATAGCTGACATCACTCAAGTCAAAAACGACCATGGGAATTTCGACTTCCTGCAACGGAGCCATAACGATGTCGGCAGCCTGCTCAATCAGATCCCAACTCATAGACTCGACATTACTTGCTGGAATGATTACGACCGTATTTCCATGCCATTCCAATTGAAAGTCGTCGTGGTAGTTCGTCATGTAGTAATTCCGCAGTGAATAAAATATTCGATGGGTACAGAAATCTTATTATTTCTGCCCATAATACTGTTATCCAGGAAGGGAGAACAGGCTTCAAGTACCTCAAAAACAAGATTTCATACTTAACTGCCGGTAAACAGTCTTGCAGAAGGGCCAGAGTGGTGTGTTTGCCACCAGTTCATCCAGATTTTCGCTTGTTCAAAGTGTTTGAGCTGAGAAGCCAATTCTGCCGGTTGCTCTGAGTCGGGAACCAGTTTATCCAGACTACTGAGAATTTCTTTGAGAGTCGAATGGTTGCGTTCCGTCCACGCCATTTGAATCAGTGGTTCGACATATCGTGTCTGGCCGGAATCTCCCATTTCGCGAACGGCATCACTGCGAATGGAATTATTGGTATCGTTCGAAAGTCGCACCAGTTCCTGCATGCCTTCAATGTCACCCAGGCGGCTCAGAGCGGCAACGGCTTCAAAACGGACTCTGTGATTTGAATGCGTCAACTTCGACTTCAGGGATGGTGCAGGAGGCTGGTTCTGTGCTGTGTTTTGAATTCCTGTGATGGCAATGGGATTATGGCACTGACCAAGGGCATGCATGGCCGCAAGCTGAACGGATTCATTTTTGTCATTGAGGAGAGGGAGTAGCCAGGCTGCATACTGTGGTAAGCCGTGTTTGCCAAAGTATTCACATCCCAATATTCTGATGTCAGACCAGTTATGGTTGATCGCCAGCAATGCCAGTTGCGCTGATTCATCATAATTGTCTTTTGAAATCGCAGACATGACGATCCGCCAGACAAGGCGGTCTTGCTCATGAGTCATTAGTTTTCGGAGGCGTTTTATCAGGACGGGGTTTAAAGACACGTTTTGTGAGTTCAGCAGAAGCTGTTGTGCGCCTTTGCGGCGATCCGTGACATGCGAACTCGATAACTGGTTTAAAGCGGCATAATTCGATTCCAGTCCCGGGAGCAATTCGGTGTAGATTTCCTTGGGTAGTTCAATGGAGGTTTCCAGAATCAATTTTTCCAGGATTTCCAGCTCATTGGAAGAGATATTTTCGAGTTCCTGAAACGCTTGCTGATATTGTGTTGATTCCCGTGGTTGATTGATGAGATCCTGGAAGTAGGCTTGGATTTCTGCAGCTCGACTTTGATTCACCTCACGTGGTTTTTGCAGACCCGACTGTAAAAGCTGATTCCACAAGGCGCCGGGAACCTGTTCCGATTGGATCAGTTTTCTAACTGCGGCAATACGGTCTGCTTTGGGAGCTTCGATTGATATTGAACCTCCCATACCCGTACGGTTCGTTAACTGGATGATACTTTTTCGACGCGTTTTATAAACGCCTTCCTGAATTCCTTCGAGGAGCAGCGGGATTGCAAGTTCATCCGGCCATTGGCTGATCGAATCTATCACCGCTATTTGCACATGCGTACTACGGTCATTCAGCAGTGATCGCAATAACAACGCCGCTTCCGGGGATGCGACCTGTCCGAGTCCTTTGGTTGCTGCAAGTCGAACCGATGCAGCAGTGTCCTTGCTGAGAGGAGCCAGGTACTGGGCTCCCCACGGAGTCAATCCAACGGCTGCTGAGATTCGAGAGCTTTCCTGAGGACGCTTGGCCTGTTCTTTCAACTGTTGCAGTGCCGTCTCCGTTCCCAGGATTCCCAGGTGTTTCAGTGCTTCATTTTGAACCTGCAGGTCAGCATCTTTCAATTGGGATGTCAGAATCGCTTCTGCATCCGGGTGACGGACCAAAGCAGCCCAATATCCAAAATTCGTGCGCATTAGAGAATCAGAATCCCAGCGAACCTGCGTGATGTTTGTGGGCCATACTGCAGGCTCAAATAATCGGGATTCTTTTTGAGAGTGACCTGGGATTGAGAATCGATTCTGATCTGCATAAAACCAGAGTCCATGGATAATGCAGGCATCCATGGCTGCGCGACGTAATGTTTTGGGAAGGCGTCTCTGATTGTCGCCAACGTCCAATGATTGTTCTAGTGTCGGAATATTCGCTGGTGACATAAATCGTGCTAAACCACAAAATAATTCGTAGCGAATTTCCATTGAGATGTCGGGGCGTTGCAATGCTTGGGTTAGTTTGTTTTTTGTGTCGAGGGGAATTGCATCGGCATGGGAGAGCACCAGCGAGATTCCATTGATGGCGGCATGTCTCATGGCAGGTGAGAGAGGAAGTGGCTTAGGCTGTGCAGGCGTGTTCTTTTTCTTAGGCGGATCAGATGTTATTTGCTCGAAGGCGAGTTTTTCCAGGATGGGGATGGTTTCTATAGCTGTTTCGGGAGAAAGCGTTGCCCATAAAATAGCCGCATTCCAGCCCGCGAGAGAGTCTTGCTCTGAAAGCAGTTTTAGTTTCGCAAATTTTTCTGAATATTGCGAGGAATCAGTCTCCAAGTTCTTAGAGTCTGTGCGGATGAAAAAATCTTGCAATGCATTAAACGACCAGTGTTCCTGTTTTTGGGTAGCCGTTTCGGCAGTCTGTTTGTCTGATGGCGGAGATGTTTGCCTCGGTAAATTATGCTCTGAGACATTTTGTTCTGGGGCATTTTGCTTTGCAGGCTCATTCGAATCTGCAATATTTGGGCCTTTGGTAGAAGCCGGTGGAGTTTCTGCTTTCACTGCTTCTGACAACAGGTTCTCTGGTTCGGATGATCCAAACACCCAACGATGTACATCCAGCGGGGCTGTGGTCTTGTTCGCGACGTGAGTTTGAAGTGTTTTCCATTCTTGAAAGGCCGACCAGTGATCGTTTCGGCTCCACAAATCCTGGGATAGATAAACGTGGAGCCCTTCCAGTTCCTCCGGGATTGCCGGGGCAACTTTCTCTTTCATAGTGATTGGCATCTGCGTCTGTCGCATATTCTGGAGCAGGCTTTTCTGGCAGCCAGAAGGTAGTGCGCAGCAGAGCAGCAAACCAGTCAGGAGCAGACTCTGAACGAGCCTTTTCAATGAGACTGATTTCGGATGTAAACTATTTCTGCAATAGGACGTAGAAATCATGGGAGAGATGAAAGTGGTGAAAGATATCGACAGGGGAGAAAGGGAGAGTTGAGGGGCGAACTTTATCAAAAAATGAGTTGGGGTAGAAGAGCATTCTGCCGGGGTGAGCCAAAGCGGCAACAGATTCAGGCAAGTGACTCAAAATCGAGTCCGATTGGATTGATTTCAGCTTAGAATAGAGTGATTTTTTTTAATCAGGGATGTGTACATATGGTTTGGTGCAGTTTTGATGTGATTGTATAGGCTTGAAGTCTGGAAAATTCTCTGTCATGCTCATGTCCTATTTTGTTTAAATTCTCAATAACAACATTTCTCATAGAGGGAGATTGAATCAGATGCTGCGGAATCTACTATCAGGATTATTGGCCATGTTTGTTCTAGCTGGTGTGTCAGCAGTACAGGCTGAAGAGAAAGCGCAATCAGGAAAACAGGTGGCAGCCGAACTGAATACACGGGTTCCTGTGAAGATGGACTACCTCATTTATTTGCCGAAAGATTATGATCAAAAAGAAAAGTGGCCTTTAGTATTATTTCTGCATGGTGCAGGGGAACGAGGCGACAATCTGGATCTGGTCACCGTGCATGGGCCGCCGAAATTAGTCAAAAATGGAAAACCGTTCCCTTTTATTGTTGTTTCGCCTCAATGCCCCAAAGGTCAACTCTGGCAACCGGTCGAGTTAACGGCCTTGCTAGATGAAATTGAAAAGAAGTATCACGTTGATAAAGATCGTATTTATGTAACCGGGTTAAGTATGGGCGGGTTTGGTACCTGGGCACTGGCTGCTCATACTCCTTACCGGTTTGCTGCTCTCATTCCCATTTGTGGCGGTGGAGAAAAATTCTGGGTAAAAAAAATCAAGCACGTACCCATCTGGGTGTTTCACGGAGCCAAAGATGGCGCGGTGCCACTGGAACGTTCCCAGTCTCTGGTGGACGTATTGAAAAAAGCGAATGCGGATGTTTCGTTCACGATTTATCCGGACGCGGGCCACGATTCGTGGACGGAGACTTATGATAATCCCAAAGTCTACGAATGGCTGTTGCAGCAGAAGCGAAAGCCGGAATCAGAGGTGAAAGCAGCAGAGGAAAAAGCGGAAGCAGCCCGTAAAGCAAAACGAGCCGCTGCCCAAAAGAAATAGTTAACGTGGGAGTGGGATTATTGAACCAGACCTTTGGTCAATTCCATAAATGCCGTTTCCAGGTTGATTTCCTCTTCGCGGAATAAGCTCAAATGGAACCCTTCATTGATCAACAGCGAGGGAATGAAGGTGTAATCTTTGACATCATTTTGCAGAGTGACCAGCATGACATTCTTTTCGATGTCAATATTTGATACCAGATTATGAGATTCAAGCAGGGCAGCGGCTTTTTCTGTGTTTTCGCTCACGCCAACGTAGAGCAGAATTCGCTGCCTTGCTTTTTTCATGACTGCATCAACGTTATCGTCAACAATCAAATTGCCTTTTTCGATCATTCCGACGCGCGTACAGACATCAGCCAGTTCGGGCAGGATGTGACTGGAGACAATTACGGTTTTCTTGAGTTCTCCCAGGCGTTTCAGCAAGTTGCGGATTTCGATTCGGGCGCGTGGGTCCAGACCACTGGCCGGTTCATCCAGCAGAAGCACTTGCGGCTCATGCAGCAGGACGCGCGCCAGTCCGATGCGTTGTGTTTGGCCACGGGATAACTGATTGACCATCGCGTCCCGCTTGAAAGTCATGTCGACCAATTCCAGCTTTTCTTCGCAGATTTTCCGACGCTGTGGACCTTTGATTCGATAGGCGGATGCAAAAAACTCAAGATATTCGAGCACGGTCATGTCATCGTAGACACCAAAGAAGTCAGGCATGAAACCGACCAGTCTTCGGATTTCTTCCGGATGCGTATAGATCGATTTTCCACAGACATAAGCTTCGCCGTAATCCGGGCTGAGCAGAGTGGCAATCATTCGCATCGTGGTTGTCTTGCCGGAGCCGTTGGGACCGATAAACCCAAAGACATCGCCTTCTCCCAGACTCAGATTGATATTGTTGACAGCGATCAAGTCGCCGTAACGTTTGGTTAAATTGCGTGTTTCAATCACTCTTTATCGCTCCCGGAAGGTGTGTCCTTCTGATCCTTCGGCTGATCATCGTCTTTGTTTTCCACCGAAGGTAATTCATATTGAATGTCTGTTGATTTCTTAACGGGGATGACCACTCTGATAAAGGTGCTTTGCTGTTTCTGATCGAGTTGTTGATCATCAAGTTGCACCTGGCTGAGGGGAGTATCCAGTCTGGCAAATAAAACGGCTCTCCCCAGACGTAATTGTTCGGTCAGGTCCAGTTGCTCTGCTGAGAGATTTGTGAGTCTGGTGTAACCAAATCCTCCTGACATTTCATGGAAAGTCAGCATTTTCAGTATTTCGTATGTGTCTTTGGATAACGGGTCGTAGTCGGTTTGTACGGTAATGATGGTCGCATTATGCTGCCCTTTTTGTTCAATGCGGCGCGAGACGGCACGGGTCAGGTATCCCTTGATGTTGCGCGATTCGATGCGGGGGGCATTAATATTCCAGGACTGGCCGGCAGGAATGAAAGAGTCTTCAAGCTGTTCCGGATTCACAACCGGTAGATAGACCCGGTTTCGGTAAGCAATCACCCACTCTTTGAGGGGACTCGAAAACTGATGTGTGAGAGTTCCGGAGAGCTGGCCTATACTATTTCCTGTCAGACGAGATTCGACTAAGTCGGGTTGTTGACGAGACCAGTCTGCTCTGAGGCTCTTCGTTCCCCATTTTAATATTGGCAGATTTATGATGGACTGGGAGTCTTTAGCAAACTGGTAGGCGGGGCCTGTGATTGTCCCTTCCGCAGACCGGTACATGCCTGCGAATGTTGTTTCCGGTAGGCCATTCCAGCAGAGATGGGTCGGAATGTACTCGGCCGAATTCTGTGTTCCCGGAACAGTTGAAGCAACATTCACCTGATATCGACGCATTTCGGGACTATATAAATTCAGATAAAAACGACCACGCAGCTGGCCAGTTGAGGCATCATAGTCTACGAGATTAAGTTGGGTTGACTGCAGTGTATTGCCATTATCATTCTGCGCCGTTGTGACTCCCCAGACAACAGCCAGCAAGACCAGGGTCGGGAACGTAATCCAAGTGACATGGGGTTTGTTTAGAATACGGTGGACCAGGAAATAATCGAGCGGTCCCACCAGCAGTAGATAAAACAGAATCAGGCCCATCACCCACCAGTGGGAGGGTCTTTGGACATCTGGGAAATTCTGCTGCGAATGAAACACTTGCGTTTCCAATTCGGAAATTCCTGTCTGTGAAATCCGCTTGCCCAAGACGTCATTCTGTTGATTGCTGGAACCAGACTGTTTGAGTCTGGTCGCCAGTTTTGGGCAGAGGTTTGTTAAACCATCCCAGTTGACGAGGGGACTGGTGTTCAAGTCCAATGCGAGGAATGTCACAACGCCCAGACCAAAGGGAACCCGAACCAGTAGCGGTCCATTCAGGGAGGATGCCAGGACCTCGCCGGCATCTATTTCAATTTGGGCAGCGGTTGCGACACCACGAATCCGAGAACGAACGGCGGCAAATAATTCCAGGCTGCTTAATTCACGTACTCGATTCTTACCGGTGACTTTTACCGGTACCCATTTCGCAAATTCACTTTTCTGATAGGCTTCCACGTTGTTCCCAACACAGATAACAAGGTGCCCACCGTTGGCAACCCAGTTTCGAATGGCCCGATTTTTTTCAACACTGACCGAATAATCTGCATCTATGATTAACGAATCGAGCGAGTCATATCCATAAGCGGTCTCAGGCAGGATCGACTTGTCTGAAATCAATGTGGTGAACTGGCTCCGGTTTTTATCGATCGCATCCGGCGTCTCTGCTGAAACAGGATCGAATCCGGGAGTCTCACCGATCAGTGCCCAGAGCTCTACCGATTGCTTCAAGCCAATCGCCGTAAATTTGTTCCGAGATGACTGGGGTGAATATGAGATTTCACGGAGTATTGACTGTGTTTTTACATCTCGCAGCCGAATTTTTAAGGGGCTGTCAAGTAAACCAGATTTGAATTGTGCATACAGCTGATAGTCTCCCTGTTTCGGGAGTGAGTAGACTTTTGATGGAACTTCCGTCGGGTTACCGTCTGGTGACAGTGCGACGATAGAGAGTTGCAGTTCCAGCGGTGCGGTTGTCGTGAGATCAACAACAATGGGAACCCAGCGGCCTACTTTGTAGAGGCCATCAAATCCGACATGAATTTGTTTGACTTCAAAGGGTTGCGTTTCTTCTGCTGCAACAGCAGGCTGGCTGGCATGGAGCACAAGCAGAAGCAATGAGAAGATCGTATTGAATTGGAATATAAGAGATGATTTCATGCGTTTCTTTTCTGATCCCGTCTTTTTAAAATAAACGTAAATCCTGGAATCAGTTTGTGATAATGACCGTGTGCTCTGTATTCGAAATGTGACCGAATTGCAGCGATAGAATGAAAACAAAAATATAATCTTGTATTATGTCTTGAGCAGAGACCAGTCTCAATGCATTGCCTTTACAAATAAGGGGTTTCCACAGATTAACCTGTTCTTCATTCAGTCTGTGCCCGTCAAACCAGTCAGTAGGGTACCAAATTTCTCCAATGCAATTTCCGGTATGGTGTGCGGACCCATAAATTCGGAAAAATCGACGGCAAATTGATTTTGCTCAAACATGTCTTTTAGCCAGATTGCCCCATCGAATGGGAGTATGGGGTCTTGTGTGCCGTGGCTCTGCTGAATCGGAAACTTTTCTGCTTTTTCTGCCAGAGATGTCCATCTTTGTTCACATAATAGGGTGCTCGACCAGAGAACCAGTGCTGCCGGTGGCTGAGGCAGGTTCAGGGCGACTTCGGTTGAGATCATGGAACCTTGCGAGAACCCGGCCAGCACAAACTGAGAGAGGGGTAACCCAGATTCTTTTTGTAGCGCATCAACAAATTCACGGAATTTTTGAGCCGCTTCTAATAGGCCATCGGGCGTTTTATTTCTCTGGTCCCGAATGTTTCCCGATGCAATGGCGGCGTTCAACTCTGCCACGTCCAGCATCCACCAGGCACGACCTCCGGGGATTCCCATCTCGACTAAGGAGAGAGGCGCTGCAGGAAAGACGAAGCGAACCTGTTCTGCTAAGGCAGGATATTTTCTGAGTACTTCTGACCCCAACGGGACCAGATCATCTCCCGGTGCGCCGAATCCATGACTGATAATGGTGATGATTTTCGGAGACTGTCCTGGGGGAAGTTTATCATAAATCTGGCAACTGAGAGGGCCAATTGTTTTGGTTGTAAGAGGCATGGAATCCTGAATCTATCGAAGTATTTATGGGGGCTCTGTTTAAGGTGGTTTTTTCTTTACCCGGTTATTGTGTCGTGCGAAGAGAAATTTGGCAATCGAGTGGTCGAGGCTACGAGTCAAGTTTACATGTAGTTCCGCATCAAATTGATACGATTGTCATCGAAATCACATCAGATTGCTTTTGCCCGTTGCCATTTTTTCATTGTGTGACAAACAATTTTACGCACTAAGTTCTTTTTTGGAAAGCGTTTATTGGCAACAAACAAGGCATGTTGCATTTCAGGAACGTGCTTTGCCTTAGTTGGAGTCATGCAAATGAAAGGTCTATCAAAGATGAGGCACCAAGTGTGTGCTGGTTTTGTCCACATGAAGGGAGAACGTTATGTTTCAACGATACATTCGCTGGGGGGGCATGGTGGCGCTGTTGATGATCGTCGTCGTACAGGATGGTTCTCTCTACGCGCAACCGGGTATGAACGCGCATCAGGTTATGAGTCCGGAAGTGGTTGGGGGGAAGCTCAATCACGATTCCTTTACACTGTGCCGCGAGATTCGCACGAAGTTTCGTGGAATCAGAGGGCAACGCAGCCTGTTTGCCAAGGCCTATGAAATACACGAAATCGCGGACGATATTCACAGGATGATTGTTCTGAATGCGCCGGTCCAGGGCATGGATCAGGCGTTAGCAGATTTAAGCATGCTGGTTGACGATCTGGATCAATCACTGCAGGCAGGAAGGTTGCCGGTTCTGCGTGACCCTGTGATCAAACCTACGGGACCGAATGGGTATGAGTTCTATGGGGGAAATGGTTATCCGCAGCCCTGTTTTCAATGCCACGGATTTCCTTACCGAATGATTCCGCAGCAAAATCTACGTGAGTTGAATCAGACGATCAAGGGGATGAAATTTTCGATTGATCTGTTACAGGCACAGTATTCGCCTCATCCACAAGTTCTGCCGGAAAGAAGATTGTTTCCCGTACCTCGCCAAGGAGCGCCCTTTGAAACAGAACGGGAACAGCCATTACAGCCGCTTCGTCAGCCTGGACTAATTCAGCCTGATCCCATTCAGCCGGAGTATGATTCCCGCTGGAAACCATCACGCAAGCCGCCTTCGGTGTTTCCTCCAGCGATTCCGCCCAATCGATCAGTCCCTCCACAGCAGGGGCCTGAATTTCTTCCGCCGTCTCCTGCTGCCGGGTGATGACGGCTTGACGAATTTATGATGAGGGTCCGGCAACGCTTGTATTTTTCCAGATGATGCATCAGACTACTTTCGATATACGTATCTCGTATATGTGCCGATTGTTTTGCTGGGAGGATCATCAGGATGGAGTTTGATGCAGAGGAAGTGACGGCATATTTGCATCAGCACATTCCAGTCACACGAGCGATGCAAATCCAAGTGTTGCCGGAAGCGAAGGCCGTCTTGAAGTTAAGTGCCCGACTGGCTCCGAATCTGAATCATCAGGAAACCGCCTTTGGCGGCAGCATTGCCAGTCTGGGTATTCTGGCGGGTTGGACGTTGATTCATCTGCGGCTGAGAGCAGACGGGCACCGCTACAAAATTGTGATCCAGAAAAGTGAAGTGGAATTTCTACGACCGATTGAATCTGACTTTCAAGGAGAATGCCCTTTTCCTGACGATCAAGTCTGGGAGCAATTTTATTCCCGATTACAACGCAAGGGACGCGCTCGTATTGAACTACAATCGCGCGTGACCAGAGACGACGAGGTTGCTGCTGTCATCAAAGGTACCTTTGTGGCGAAGCGGCTGGAAACTTCCTGAAATCACCTGCTACTTCTGTTCTGGTTTGTCTTGAGAATTTCCCGGTTCTGGATTCAAATTCAAAGTGGTCTGCTGGAGTGCTTTATCGCCGTAAAATAAGTGCACATCCCGCTGAGGAAATGCGATTTCAATCCCTGCTTTATTGAATTCTTCATGAATCGTGGTATGCAGTTCATGTATGACTTTCAACCGGTTTTCCAGATTCGGAAGGTAGGCCCGAAGAGTCAAATTAAGTGTGCTGTCTCCAAAGGCTTCGAATGTGATACTGGGAGCAGGGTCTGAGAGCACAAGTGGGTGATTGACCACAATCTTCATGGTAAGATCAGTCGCTTTATTTGTATCGGTGCCATAGGCAACGCCTACAGTGATCGCGATTCGGTTCACAGAATCGGTTAAGGTCCAGTTCAGTAGTTTACCTGTAATAAATTCGCGATTGGGAACGATATATTCTTTGCGGTCCCAGTTAGTAATTGTCGTGGCACGCATCCGAATTCGGGACACGACGCCAGTGACTTCATCAACGGTGATGATATCGCCTACGCGAATCGGGCGTTCGATCAGCAGGATCAGGCCGGAAATAAAGTTGGCAAAGATCTCCTGTAGACCAAATGCCAGCCCGAACGTCAATGCGGTTGCCAGCCATTGCAATTTTGACCAGCCTAAGCCGAGCGTAGAGAAGACAATGAAAATTCCGATCAAGGCAACAAAATAGCGGGCCAGGCTTGTAATGGCATATTTCACCGGTGTATCCAGAGGGAGTCGTTGCAGCACAAGAAATTCCAATAGCCCCGGGATATTTCTTGTGGCAATGACAGCAAAGATGGCCAGAATGATGGCCACTACGAGATCATAGTAGGTGACGGGTTCGAGTTTTTCGATGTATTTCGATTTCAGTTCCCCGTTTTCATCAGTGGTTTCTTCCAGGGTCTGAGTTGTGGTGAACCAGATTTTATTTTCAGACCTGTCCAGTCGATTAAAGGCCGGCAGCGTATCTCCCCAAATCCAGAACATGCCGACCAGCAGAATCACGCTGATGGATGCGTTGATCAGTTTTTTGATCTGAGCTGAGATTTTTGTGAGGTCAGAGGGGTTTTCCTCTTCAATGGTAATTCCTGTGATGCCTGCGATCGTTGCTTCGGTACTCGGTTCTTGAGCATCTTTGCGAAGCGTCTGCAAGCGTTCCTGATTCTGCTTAAAGCTGAGTTGGCGATGATGGATCAGAATCCAGCGCAACAGTAATGCTCTGAATAAAATGACGACTAGAAATAACCAGAGCGTCAGGAAGATCAAATGAAACAGACTCATTGCCGTAAAGTAGAAACCGATGAGTGATAACAGAATCAGGGAACAGGGTATGACGAGTGTCAAAAAATAAATGATGAATTTGCAGCGGTCATACCAGACCTCCTGATTGTAATTCAGGATTGACTGAAATAGACCGGAGCGGGGGTGGAAGACCCGACGGGCAAAAACGGTATAAACCACCAGTAATGCGGAAAAGCAGAGACGTTCCAGAAAGTCCTGGTTCCGATCTACTTCTTTTCCGTGTAATAAAAGCGTGACAAACAGAAGTGGGATTGAAAAAGAAATAACCCAGCGAATGTTTCTGCGCACGTAGGAAACGGTTTGTTTATACCAGCCAAAGTGAGATTCGCCGAGACCCAGGGGACGACAGATTTGTCGAATGAGTTCCCAGAAAAATAACAGCCAGCCAACTTGATTTAAACTATACTCCACGGCTTTGACGAAAACAGGTTCATTCGGATTGCTGCCGAGTCTCCAGGCAATAAACCAGATGAACCCCGGCCAGACGATGGCGATAAACATCGTGAGAAAAGCAACGCGCGCAGTGATCGCAAACTTTCGGTAATTACTTTTAATGATTTCTTTGTTGATGATGCGGAGTTGCTGTCGCACATTATAGGCTAGATAAATCAGGCTCAGGAAACAGAAGAACGCGGTTCCATAAATGATCGGATTCGTGATCACATCCTGCTTGATAGCATGAAAGACTTCGTTCCAGCGAGTGGGGGAGAGCAGCCATTTGAGTGAACCGGGGGTTTGCTTAAATTCGGACGCTGAAATTGGAGCGGAACTTCGGATCCAGAAGATGCGTTCCTGGATATAATCCGAGTAGGCGTCGGTCTGCTTGACTAGCGATTGTTCTTCGATTTGGAGATTGAGTAATTTGTCAAAGTAATTTTTGTTACTCTTGATTAGTGAGTCTAAATATTCTTTCTGCTTTGCCAGAGTATCTTCGACAATATTCTGGAGATTGATTTCCTCTTCTTTAGTCAGTTCATCTTTACTGTCTTTGATGATTTCTGCTGTTTTTTCTTCGGCTGTCGGAAAGTCTGCCCATTCTTCTTCCAGGTCAAATTTTTGTAGTTGAACTTCATCAATCAATTTGCTGCGATGCTCAATATTTTGTTCGCGACTTTGGATATCAGGTAGCATTGCCTGCTGATTTCGAAGCAATAATCCGATGGGGCCCGTTAACCCAATTAACTTTTCTTTTTCTTTAGTCTGAGTGAATTGTTTTTTGAGATCATCCAGGGTCTTGCTGGTTTGTGATAACTTCTGATCTACGGATTCGATTTTGTTATTGAGTGCCTGGATCTCTTCAGCATACTTCTGATTTTTTTCAGCCATCGGTTGTAAAAGTGGATGCGTGGCAAACACTTTGTCTCTGGCTTCCTGGACGCGCATTCTGGATTCAAGGGCCCGTCTGTTTTTGATCTGTTCTTTTAAAGCATCAATGTTGTCTTTTTTTAGTTTGACTTCCAGTTTTAAATAATCCGAGTAAATTCGTGGAAATCCGACGGTATCCTCGGCGTCATAGGATGTAAGCTCGTTCTTTAAAGACGGTTTTTCCGCTTTAAGGAGAATTTGACGTGTTTCGAGTTCCTTTTTTCTGGCATCGCTCACAGCAGCTGGTTCGTCTGCAGGAGCAGGAACTGCTAATTGCTTTTGGATTTCGTTTAGCTTTTCATCAATTTCACTGGCACGCTTTAAAGCTTCTTTTTGACGGTTGGGACGACGAGCCAGTTCTACTTCCCAATTGGCCAACTTCTGTTTCGCTTCTTCCAGTTGAGGCTCTGCCTGGACAAGATCCTGTTCGAGTTGGGGCAGATTAATGATCTTGGAGTAGGAAGGGGCAGATTGTCGATTCAAATTCTCAATTTTGGCTTTATAATCATTGACAAGCTGCATCGCATTTTGCGTTTTGGCGGCGTAATCGAGGGCGTTTTTCTGGAAAAGGGCTGTTTTTTGCAGGTTTCCCAGTGCCTGAGTATAGAACTCGATGGCTTTTTTCTGATTCTCCTCAGTCAGGTCTTTGATTTCTTTGACCTGATCGATTCGTTTTTGGATCTCTTCCGTGGTGATCGAGGGGCCATTTTCGGTTGGGGTGGGGGCAGTCGGCTGAGAAGTCGTCTTAAGAGAAGGTTGAGTCTGTGCTTCCAGGCGCGAGACCCCAAACAGAACCAGAGATAGTGTGAAAAGCAGGTTAGCCTTTATGAGCTGACGACGAATAGTCATACGAAATTTAATTTCTTGATGTAATAAAACGGTTAAACAAATACAGGGAAGAGCAGCAGGTCCTGCGAGCGTTAGTTTAGTTGGTTGGGGCTCTATTCAGCAAGGTGTGATGCCGTGTCCCTTTGTGAAAAAATATATTGCCATATTGTCTTTCAACGATTTCGGAGTGTTGTCCCAAATATTGCGCGTCAACTGTTGAGAGCATGCCGAGATTTTCTGATTCTGAATTTATTTCCAGGGAGGAATTTGACGAATCCTGAGTTTGATTCGAATTGCGGCCTCATGCTGCTGGTGTTTTCAAGGCGATATAAAACCAGTTCAGAGATTTTGAAATGGAACAAAACACGGGACCGGGGGAGTGTACCTGTGTTCCTGGCAGCAAGGTTGAGTCTCAATAAGCGTTTGAGACGAAGTGTCTTGTCACAGAAGTGAAGAGATCCTGAAAAGAAAAGACTTGACATATTCTCTGTAGGAGACAAATAATACAAATAGAATTGTTTCGCGGCGATTCCCCACCTTGGGACTAGCGTCCTTTTTATTCCTCCTTGGATATGATTCCAGTGCAAATCCATTCGTCATTAATTGACTATGAATCGCGGCTACATTGGACAACACGATGTTTGATTCGTGTCTGTCTACTGCTGTCGTTATGGAATTTGCCTTTTCCGTGGCTCCATAACCATGACGTGAACCCGGTGGTCGCGAATAGCGGTGACTGGCTGCCATCCCACCTGGATCAATATCATACGGACTTAGTGAAGATTCAAGCTCCTGAACAAGGCTGGCACCTGCATTTTGTCTATCTGGGGGAAGAACAGAGTCATGATCCCCTCAAAAAACGGTTCCCCGCTCAGCACTATTTCATCGTAGGCGAGTCTTCACAGTCATTACCTGCCTTTGAATCTGCGCAAGCGGCTTTATTGCAGCAGATTTTGGAATCGGCCAGCGTGAAATCCTATACCGCGCTCTTGCAATTGGAGCTGCCTGTTCCTCAGAATCAAACAGAATTCGGACATTTCCTGCAGGCATCTCAAAGCCAGTCACTTCGTGACTTGATCAGCGTTTCTCTCTGCTGATTTCTATTCTCCCTGAAAGAACGTCGTTTACTTATACGACCGGAGTTATGCGCCGATTAATCCATCGTTGATCAAAATGCTGCATGATTCCTCTCTCATTTTCCGTTAATGCGGGAGAATTCTATTATGAAATCACGAGTCTTTTTAATCCTGGTCGTTGTACTGTCAGTCATCGGAATCGGTTTTCTCTGGCCACATCTTCAGAAAATAATAGTCGAAAATCAGACTGCCGAAACTGAAGTTTCAGAAGGTGTCGCTGAACCGGAGCAGGATTCTGCGGCGGTTGAGCTCTCAGACGAGAAGAGCAAGGCGGTTCAGTTCACGTTCTCACAAGTCAAACGGCAGTCGATGAATCAGGTCCGCGTCGTCCCGGGACGGTTGCAGTATGATGATCGGAAACATGTTTCTGTCAAAGCGCCTACTGAAGGAGTGCTGGTTGAAGTCCGGGTAAAACCTGGCGACATTGTGAAAACGGGGCAAGTCCTAGCTGTTTTGAACAGTCCTGAAATTGGAACGGCTCGCGCGGATCTGCTCCAAAAAACGGCAGAATATGAACTGGTTCAAAAACAGTACAACTGGAAATCATTGATCCAGAATAATGTTCAGAAATTGATTGATGCTTTGCTGAGCCAGCGCACGATGAATTCTGTCGAAGAAGAATTTACGGATGCAAAACTGGGTAGCTATCGTTCCCAGTTGTTGCCCGCTTATTCTCGATATCTGTTGGCGTTGATGATCGACAAAAAGTCGGCTCCGCTGGCAAAGTCAGGTGCGATTTCTCAACAATCGAAACAGATGCGCGAAGCCGATGTCCAGGAATCCCGCGCTGCTCTGAAAGCGTTGTGTGAGCAATCGATTTATGACGTTCGCCTGGATCGGGATCAGATGCTGGCGGAACTCAACGATGCCGAACACCGGAGAACGATTAGTCGACAGCATCTGGAATCGTTAATCGGGGCGAGGATCGATTTAAATAGTGATGACATGAAGTCCGCCGAAAAGTTGTCGCGACTGGAAATTATCGCCCCCTTCGCTGGGACGATTGAAGAGCGGACCTTCAGTCAGTCAGAACGAGTGAATCGCTCGGATTCTTTGTTTGCTTTGGCACAAACCGACACGCTGTGGGTTGCCGCTGATATTCGTGAATCTGACTGGAGTGCCGTTTCGCTAAACAGTGGTCAGGATTTGAAGGTGAAGGTGATTGCGTTTCCCGATCAGATCTTTACCGCGCGGCTGTATTATTTGGGACGGCAAGTCTCTCCCACGACCAACTCAGTCCCTTTAATTGCTGAGATTAAAAATCCGGGAGGGATCCTGAGACCAGGCATGTTTGCCCAGGTCATGATCCCTGGTAAGGAGAAAGCAAATGTGATTGCAGTACCAGCTAAAGCGGTACTGGATGATGCAGCTCAGGAATTTGTATTTATCAAGGATTCGGATCGATCGTTTCGTCGTGTTGATATTCAATCGGGGCTGAAAACAGAAGACTGGATTGAAGTGCAACAAGGTCTCGCGGGGGGAGAACAGGTTGTTGAGGATGGGGCTTTTATCCTGAAGTCCGAACTGCTGCTGGAACGAGAAGAGTAGTTTCTCGGCGATCACTTTCTTATCTGTCTTTCTGCTGGAGTTATCCTGATGCTGTCACACTTGATTGAATTTTCACTGGCGAACCGATTTATTGTCTTGGTGCTGACATTGCTCATGGCGGCGGGGGGACTGTATTCAGCCCTGCATTTACCCATTGATGCGGTACCTGATATGACGAACGTGCAGGTTCAGGTCGTCACCGATGCCGGCTTTCTTTCCCCAGTGGAAGTGGAACGGTATGTTACTTATCCTATTGAAACTTCGATGGGGGGCCTACCTAAGGTAGAAGAAGTACGCAGTGTTTCTAAATTCGGAATCTCTGTCGTTACAATTGTCTTTGAAGAAGGAACTGATCTCTACTGGGCGCGGCAACTGGTCACTGAGCGAATTACTGCCGCTGCAGCCGACATTCCTCCCGGTTATGGGACTCCTCAACTAGGACCATTGGCGACGGCACTCGGAGAAATCCTGCAATTTGAAGTCCGCGGTGAAGATTATACACCGATGCAGCTGCGCACGATGCTGGAGTGGGAAATTGCTCCTAAAATGCGTGAAGTGTTAGGCGTGACAGAAATTAATACGCACGGCGGTTTCTATAAAACGTTCGAAGTGCAGCCGAATCCTGATCGGCTCAACAGTTACGGGATTTCTCTGGAAGATCTCTTCAAACGAATTGAAAATAATAATTCGATTGCCGGGGGAGGCTATGTTGTCCACAATCAGGAGCAACGTTTCATACGTGGCCAGGCACTGTTAAAGAATCAGACTGATATCGAAAATATCGTGGTACGCCATGATCCCAATAGCACACCCATTTTGGTGCGTGATGTGGCGAAAGTCGAAATTGCTCCCATGACGCGGCAGGGAGCCGTGACCCGCGATGGAAGAGGGGAAGCGGTGACGGGGCTGGTGATGATGTTGATTGGCGAGAATTCCCGAGAGGTGGTAGCAGATTCAAAGGAGCGGCTGGTAGAAATTCAAAAAACGCTCCCGGAAGGAGTGACTCTGGAAATTACCTATGATCGCTCGTCCTTGATCAGCCGTACGCTCCGAACTGTGATGACCAATCTGGTGGAAGGTGGTATTTTAGTAATCGTGGTGCTGCTGGTGATGCTGGGAAGCTTTCGCGCAGGGCTGATCGTGGCGTTGGCGATCCCATTATCGATGTTATTTGCAACAAATTTAATGGCAGCAACCGGAATCACGGCCAGCTTAATGAGTCTGGGGGCGATCGACTTTGGATTAATCGTAGACAGTTCCGTGATTATGGTAGAGAACTGTATTCGACGTCTTTCGATGAACAAAGAGGGCAAGCCGTTTCTTTCCGTGATTCGAGACGCGGCGATTGAAGTTCGTAAACCAACGATGTTTGGTGAATTGATCATTGCCGTTGTTTATCTGCCCATTTTGGCACTGCAGGGAACCGAAGGGAAATTGTTCCGCCCGATGGCATTGACGGTTTTATTTGCTCTGGCGGGTTCCTTGGTACTGTCGCTCACACTCATGCCCGCACTGGCGTCGCTGTCGTTGCCTAAAAAGATGACAGAAAAAGAGATCTGGTTGATTCGCTGGGTAAAGTGGATTTATCGGCCTCTGGTTTCCTGGACAATTCGACGTCCCTGGATGACGGTAGGTATTGCGTTGCTGGTGTTTCTGATCAGCCTGCCTGTCGGCAGAAATCTGGGGGCCGAGTTTATGCCCCGACTGGAAGAGGGGGATTTGCTGGTGGAAGCGGTGCGTCTGCCGAGTGCGACGATTGAAGGCTCGGTCGAAATGTCGACGCAGATTGAAAAAGTGTTGATCAAGTACCCTGAAGTCAAAACGGTGTTTTGTAAAACGGGGCGACCGGAGATTGCTAACGACGTGATGGGCGTGCACCAAACTGATGTCTGGGTGATTCTGAAACCCCAGAAAGAATGGCCGCAACAAAAAACACGTGATGCGTTGATTGAAGAAATGTCTGCGGAATTGAATTCGAGTGTTCCAGGAGTCGCTTTTGGATTCACACAGCCCATTGAGATGCGCGTTGATGAACTGGTGGCTGGTGTGAAAGCTGATGTCGCCGTGTTGTTGTATGGCGACGATTTATCAATTCTCAGTTCAAAGGGCAAGGAAATCGAACGGGTGCTCAGAAAAGTACCGGGAGCCGTGGATGTAAAAGCGGACATTCAGGCCAGTCTGCCGACGATTCGCATTGAGCCGAAATGGGATGTGCTGGCGCGTTATGGGATGGATTCGAAAAATGTAATGGATGTGGTTTCTTCACTGGGGGGCCATCAGGTCGGTCTGATTTTTGAAGGCCGCGCGCGCTTTCCGATTATCGTTCGCATCCCAAAAAACTGGCGTGAGAAAATCAGTCTGCTGGAACAGTTGCCGGTTTCCAATTCGACGGGAACTCCCGTGCCTCTGAGAGAACTGGCGGAGATCACTTTTGAAGAAACGCCTCCCTCGGTCGAACATGAATCAAACCGTCGTCGCACATTTATTCAAGCCAATGTTAGAGAGCGTGATGTCGCCAGTTTTGTCGCCGATGCACAAGCGGCTATTCAAGAACAGATCAAGCTGCCTGAAGGTTATGAAATACGCTGGGGGGGAGATTTTGAAAACCTGCAGTCCGCCAGCAAGCGACTGGTGATTATTACGCCGATCGTTCTGTTGTTAATCTTTCTTCTGCTGCACACAACCTTTCGGTCAGTACGATTAGCGTTGTTGATATTTCTGGCCGTTCCGATGGCTGCCTCAGGGGGAATCTATGCGCTGGCATTACGCGAGATGCCGTTCAGTATTTCTGCTGGTGTGGGATTCATAGCATTATTTGGTGTCGCTGTTTTAAATGGTCTGGTGTGGGTGAGTGCAGCTGAAAATCTGCGCATCAAAGAACGAGTGCCCGTTGGGGATGCCACATTTCAGGCAGCGATGTCGCGGTTGCGCCCCGTGCTCATGACGGCGCTGGTTGCCAGTCTTGGGTTTCTGCCGATGGCACTCTCGCAAAGCGATGGGGCCGAGATGCAACGTCCGCTGGCCAGTGTTGTCATTGGTGGTTTGATTACATCCACCCTGTTGACATCGCTGGTCGTTCCTGCCATTTATCCCTGGTTTGCTCCTAAATTGACAGAAGCAACGAGTGATGAATCAGAAACTTCTGACTGAGAGGGATCAGAAATATGCTCACTTCTGCATCTGATTGATATAAAAATGCTGAGTGTTACTGTACATGTTGTTTCGAGAGAAAAGTCCTCTGGTCATTTTCAATGAGAATAGTGATCTCATCAACACGCTGGCGAGATTTGTTGGTGTTTTGTTCATTCCAGGGTGGAGGTGTTTGACTGCAATTTTGTTTTTGATTTCCGCGAAAAATCTAAAACCGAGCTCAATATATAAAAAATAACCTACGTTTCATGAAATCGTATAGCACTCATATGTTTAAAGCGAGAATCATGGAACCCTCTTCAGAATCAAATGAATTCGATAATCACGATAGAGAAACGGAACGTTTAGCCCATTTTTCATGGCCTTTGATTCCATTGATGGGGATCGTGATTGTGATTGTATTTGGCGTATTTGTTCTGGTGTATGAACTGAAACATGTCGCACTCACACGGCATGTGATTCATGGTGATGTCGCGCGGCAGGCGCTGTCTGGAAAAGTAGCCATTGATGTTCTGCAGTGCCGACGTTATGAGAAAGACGTTTTTCTGAATCTGAATCATCCAGAGAAATTCGCCTCATACCTGAAGAAGTGGCGCACTGCCTGGAACAAACTGTCGATTGATACCGACTTTCTTAGCAGACATGTAGCAAATGAGGAAGAAACACATTTACAGATACTGTTGAGCGATTCGGTGAAACAATACCGTACGTATTTTATGTCAGTGGTGGCGCAAATCAAGGATGGTAAAATTGACTCAGCTGAGCAGGCGAATCTGGCGATGTCACCCTTCAAGGATGGAATGCGGGAACTGATCGCATCATCAACCCGGCTAGCTGTCGAAAGTGCGACTTATGCGACAAAAAGTGGAGGCGAACTCGTCTGGCGCGGGGGAGTCAGTGTTGCTGTTGTCTTTTTTATGACCGTTGCTCCAAGTGTGATTCTCCTGGTGCTGTTCCGGAAATACAACCTGAGGCTAATGACGGCGAATGATCAACTTCAAACTTATAATGCGGAATTGAAGCAAAGTGAAGAACAGGAAAGACGGGCTCGGGATCAGGCGATTCAGGCAAAAGTTGAAATAGAACAGGCCCTGGGGAAAATTGAATCACAGCGTAGAGAGCTAGAGCAGAGCGAGCAGCAGTTTCGAACTCTGGTCAATAATATTCCTGGTGTTACCTTTCGTTCTCATATCGATGAGGACCGGACTTTAGAATTTATCAGTGTGACCGTTGAAGAACTTGTTGGTTATCCAGCCGAAGAGTTAGTACATAACGAAGTCAGGACATTTGCTAGTATCATACACCCTGAAGATGTTGCTAAGGTGAATACTGCTGTTCGAGTTGCTTCTGAAGAGCCAAGGTCATTTCAAGTTGGCTACCGTGTAGTGCGCGCAGACGGTCAGATTCGTTTTGTCTGGGAACAGGGGCAAGTATCTGCTGACATCAAGAATGGTGTGATGGTCGATGGCGTGGTGTTTGATGTGACTGAACGCAAGAAAGCCGAGATCGAGTTGCGCAAAAGTAAGGAAGTCTTTGAGCGGGCTTCGTTGCTGGATAAGTTGACGGGCCTCCCGAATCGGACTCTGTTTCATGATCGTTTGAGTCAGGTGATTCAAAAATCGCGGAGAGAGTCGGATTCCAACTACGCCGCAATCTTTCTTGATTTTGATCGTTTTAAAATGGTCAATGACAGTTTAGGGCACGATGTCGGCGATATGTTACTGGTTGAAATCGCGACGCGTTTGCGCAATCAATTGCGGTGTACCGATTCCATTAGTCGTCAAGTCGCAGGGCACACTGCGGGAAGACTCGGCGGTGATGAATTCATTATTCTACTGGATGGGATTAGGAATTTAGACGAAGTGATTACCGTAGCCGAACGTCTGTTGATCGATTTTGCCCGGCCTTACAATCTGAAAAATCACGAAGTCTATTCGACGGCCAGTATGGGCATTGTGATTGGAAACAAGCATTACAAACGCGCGGAAGATGTGATTCGTGATGCGGATACGGCGATGTATGAAGCGAAGCGGATGGGAAAAAGTCGGTACATCATTTTCGACGATTCCATGCGAAAACGTGTGATTCGTGAAATGATGCTGGAAAATGATCTCCGAAAGGCGATCGAATACAATCAACTGGCTTTGTTTTATCAACCGATTGTATCTTTGGAGAGTGGTGCAGTTTGTAGTGTCGAAGCATTGATTCGCTGGAATCACCCCGAGCATGGAATGATTAGCCCAGGTGAATTTATTCCCATTGCCGAAGATTCTCAACAGATTATCGAACTGGGGGAATGGGTCTTGCGAGAAGGCTGCAGGCAATATGCCGACTGGTCAGAACGACTGGAATATAAAACACCGTCTATGATCAGTATTAACCTTTCACGAAAACAGTTTGCCTGTCCACTTTTAGTCAATACGATTCAACGCACGTTGGAAGAATTCCAGGTTCAACCTAAGAATATTCAGTTGGAAGTCACAGAAGATGCGTTCGCCTCTGATATTAAATCAGCAATACAGGCGATGAAAGATATCAAGGACATCGGGGTCAAACTGGCCATTGATGATTTTGGCATCGGACGCTCGTCATTTGGTTCTTTGAATCAATTCCCGGTGGATACCCTGAAAATTGATCGCTCATTGATTGCCGAAGTCGAACGGACCAAAGGCATGGCGGCGATGATTAATTCACTCGTCGTATTGTCGGAAAATCTGGGCATTATGTTGATTCCGGAAGGGATTGAAGAAAAAAGCCAGGTGGCCGAGCTACAAAGACTGGGGTGCCATTTTGGACAAGGATATTACTTCGGACGTCCCATGCCGGCAGATCAATTAGAAAAGTATCTGTTGCAGCAACCGAGTGCCTGTTTTAACTCCGCGCCGCAAATGGCTTAAGTGCGCCATTGGCGTCATTTCAGAAACATCGTCTCACTGACTCCCGTCAGGAAGGAGATTTGGTTATCCTGTTTAACATCTCAGGAAATAATCAAATCCTTTAAATTTATGATGCCGATGACTCATGAAGCGACGACATTTGTTTGAATTTGGAGATTGCCAATGGCTGCCGAGCCTGCTCCGGGATTATATGACAGACTATTTGCGGTTTGTTTCAACTAAGTTCAATCTGTTTGGTGGTACCCTGCCGAGACTCACCGAGATTTTGGAGCACACAGGTCAAACACAGATCGTGGACATTGCTTCCGGGGGAGGTGGTCCGTGGCTGAGTCTGGTGCCGGAACTGCAGTCGAAGGTACCGGATTTGAAAATTACGCTGACGGACCGTTATCCGAATCAGGCCGGTATGAATCAGGTTGCGTTCGCTTTACCTCAGGTCGTCGAAACGGACTTGCGAAGTATTGATGCCAGGGAGATTCCCGCGGATCTCGTGGGTCTGCGAACGCAGTTTCTCAGTCTGCATCACTTTGAGCCGGCAGATGTCGTCTCGATTCTTCAGAACGCAATCGCAGTCAACGAACCCATTGCCGTTTTTGAGGCACAGCAACGCGATGTCGAACATCTGATTCGATTTGGACTGTCACCCCTGTTTGTGATACTGCTGACACCGTTCGTCAGTCCCTTTCGAATCAGGCGGCTTGTGTTGACTTATCTGATCCCCATTGTACCTGTTCTGGTTTTCTGGGATGGCATCGTTTCCGTTCTACGTACCTATACTGTTGAGGAAATGTTGCAAATGGCCAGAGAAGCTGACCCGGGGCAGCGGTATGAATGGAACGCTGAAGTAATCAACAGCGGTCAAATCAAAAATCCCTGTCTCACTGGCTGGCCAGTTGGGCCCCTCAATCAGGATTGAGTCTTCGCCGGAACGTCACTCAAACATGTGATATCAATTGACACTGATGCGACTGTTGGTTATCTTGGTGTGACGCGTTATGTATGTGTGACGTTGTTCTAGTCGGAAGGGGGCCAATGAAAACTGCCACGACGAGTGTGCCCGCATTGGAGCGGGGGTTGGATGTGCTGGAAGCATTGAGCCAGGTTCCCGAAGGGTTGGGCATCAGTGAGCTGGCGGCGCGACTGTCGCTGAATAAAAATTCGGTCTTTCGGATTACGCACACGCTTACAGATCGCCAGTATCTGGAACGTGATCCGCTGACCAAGCGGTTTCGGCTATCGACCAAGTTTCTGACGTTAGGGCTACCTCAGGTGGGGGATGTGAGTCTGGTTGAAGAAGCCCTGCCGCTAATGCGGGAGCTGCGTGACGAGACTCGTGAAACCATCCAGCTTGGAATTCGCGTAGGTGATGAAGGCGTAATCATCGAACAGGTGAGTGGTCTGCATCCGCTGAGAATTGCCGTGGATGTGGGGCTCCGCTTTCCCATGCATAATAACGCACCTGGCAAGGTTCTGCTCGCTTTCCAAGATTCTCAAGATGTTGAGGCGACGATTGAACGGATTCCCTTAATAGCAGACACGCCACGCACGATTATTGATCCCGCTGCGTTGAAGACGGAATGCGAGCGGATTCAAAGTCGAGGCTACTCAACCGATTTTGCAGAGGCTGATGAAGGCATCCACTGTGTTGCCTCGCCAATTCTGGATCAAGAAGAAAAGTTGTTAGCTGTGGTCTGGGTCTCGGCTCCGTCCAAGCGGATGCCGAAGAGTATGTTTGCCAGTGTGGGAAAACAGGTCTTACTGTGTGCTGAAGAAATTGCCGGGAGGCTCAACCGATGAATGAAATTCGTGCTGTTTTTCTTTGGTCAATGCTAATGCTACCGGGCGGACTTTCATTTGCGGACGAAAACGCATTCTTCCGTGATTCCGTCGAACCCATTCTGAAGAAACATTGTTTTGAATGTCACTCTCATTCTGCAGGAGTAATGGAAGGGGATCTGACACTTGACTGGCAGAGCGGATGGAAAAACGGGGGAGCACGTGGCGCTGCGATTGTTCCCGGTGATCCCAATGGCAGTTTGCTGATCAAAGCAGTACTGCACAGCGATCCCGATTTGAAAATGCCGGAAGAAAAGCTGACTGAGAAAGAGATCGCGATTCTCGTTCAATGGGTTAAACAGGGGGCACACGATCCTAGAACCACAAAACCAACCGTAGATCATACCAATGCGACCGACTGGTGGTCGCTCAAACCGCTGGCCCGTCCCACTCTTCCCGGAAATGGGAAGGAGAACCCGATTGATGTCTTTATTCATGCGCGCCTGCAAAGCGAGGGCTTAGAACCGTCACCAGAAGCAGATCGTCGCACGTTGATCCGGCGCGTGATGTATGATTTGCACGGACTTCATCCAACGATAGAAGAGACTCAAGCATTTATCGCAGATAAAGATCCCAACGCCTACATGAATCTGGTAGAGCGACTTTTAAAATCCCCGCGGTATGGTGAACGCTGGGCGCGTCACTGGCTTGATACCGTGCATTATGCCGACACACATGGCTTCGAACATGACGTCTTTCGACCTCATGCCTGGCGGTATCGTGATTATGTCATTGATCGATTCAATCAGGATATACCCTGGGCACAGTTTATCCGCGAGCAACTGGCGGCCGATCATTTCTATCCGCAGTCTTCCAAATTGATGGTGGCACTGGGGTTTCTCGGTGCGGGCCCCTACGATTCCAGTGCAGCTGCGACGGCTCCCAAGTCATTTGAATACCTCGACCGAGATGATCTGGTAACGCAGACCATGGGCGCGTTTACCAGTACCACTGCGAATTGTGCACGCTGTCATACGCATAAGTTTGATCCGATTACGCAGGCGGACTACTTCGCGCTGCAGGCAGTGTTTGCCGGGATTGGTAAAGGGGATGTCCCTTTTGATAACGACCAGTTGGTGGCTGAACAGCGTGCGCACTGGAAATCGATCAAGATCGCAGCACAGCAGAAGAATGCGGATCTGCTCTTAAAACCAGAAAATCTGAAGCTGGTTGCCGAGTGGGAACAGTCGCGTGGCCCCGAACCGCATTGGTTGCCTCTGGAGCCGGAAGTCTTTGTGTCGACGAATGGCGCGAATCTAAAACGCCAGACTGATGCCTCCGTGCTTTCGACGGGACCGCCTCCTGATCAGGAAACGATCGTCGTCACTGCGAATACACCTCTCTCCACGATCACCGCAGTCCGACTGGATTTGCTGATCGATGATTCATTGCCCCACAAAGGACCGGGCCGCGCCCACAATGGAAATCTACATTTAAGTGAGTTCGAACTGCGTGCCTTTCCCCCTAATGCCGGGGAAGGGCGACTGGTGCCGATTCGTCAGGCGACGGCCGACTTTAATCAGGCAGGCTGGACGATTCAACATGCCATCGATGGAAACCTGAAAACTGCCTGGGGCATTTATCCAAGCGTCGGTGTCGGGCACTATGCCGTTTTTGAATTGAAAAATCCGCTGAGTCTCGAACCGGGGTCGCGTCTGGCGGTGACATTAAAGCAAGTCCATGGAGGCGCGCATATTATCGGGCGATTTATGTTGACAGTGACCGATGCACCGAAGCTGGATGTGATCGCCATCCCTGCCGAAGTCGAAACTGTGTTAACGGTGCCAGCAGAACAGCGAACGCCTGAGCAACAGGCTTTGCTGGCGGCTACTGTCTTGGAACACCGTGCCGATCAGGAGTTGGAAAAACTTCCACCCAAAGTCCGTGTGTACGCGGCCGCCTCTGCCTCAGCCAATGCGCCCGGGGTGGCGACGTTTCCTCAACTTCGCGAAATTCGAATCTTATCGCGCGGTGATCTTGAAAAGCCTCGCGAGGTTGTTGGTCCTGGTGCGTTAACGGCTTTATCACCATTGCCCGGGCGATTTGACTTGCCTCCCGGTCATGCAGAATCAGCACGTCGGGCGGCGCTCGCTGACTGGCTCGCGGATCCGCGGAATCCACTCACCTGGCGGAGTATCGCGAATCGTGTATGGCATTATCATTTTGGCAAAGGACTCTGCAACACGCCGAACGATTTTGGACGTATGGGAGGCACGCCGTCGCATCCCGAGCTACTCGACTGGCTAGCCTGCGAACTACGAGATCATAACGGCTCGCTCAAGCACCTGCATCGGTTGATCTGTAATAGCAAAACCTATCGGCAGTCATCCGTCTATCAACCGCAGTTAGTCAAACATGACCCGGACAATCGTCTGCTGGCGCGCATGTCGCGCCGGCGGCTTGATGCCGGGAGTTTCAGGGATGCGGTATTACAAGCCAGTGGGAAGCTCGATTTCACGATGGGCGGGCCGGGTGTCACTTATTTTACGCAAACTCCCGGCCCACAGGCGACGCCCGTCTTGCATTATGACAAGTTCGATCTTGATAGTCCGGGCGCCTACAGGCGGAGTATCTATCGTGTGGTCTGGCGCGGGATTCCTGATCCGCTGATGGACGTTTTGGATTTTCCGGATCTGGGATTACTTGCTCCAGTACGCGGGTTTTCTGCTTCGCCGCTGCAGTCGCTGGTATTGTTGAATAATCGATTTGTGTTACATCAGTCACAGAAGATGGCAGAGCGGGCCCAGAAGTCGGCCGACAACTTGCCTGATCAAATCAAGCAAATTGTGTTGTGGACGTGGCTGCGCGAGCCGACTCCTGACGAGTTGAAATCAATGACGGATTTAGCGAGCGAACATGGGCTGGCGACGGTCTGTCGGCTGGTATTGAACAGCAATGAGTTTCTTTTTGTTGAATAACGGCGAGGTCATCGAAAATGAATCTTCCCATTTCAAGACGTGAATTGCTGACCCGTTCGGGGGGCAGCTTTGGTGCTGCTGCATTGGCCTGCTGGTTGGGGCAAGCATCCGGTGCCGCGCCGTCGGCTGATTTGAACGGAGGCTTACATCATCGGGCGAAGGCCAAACGGGTCATTCAGTTGTTCATGAATGGCGGTGCCAGTCCAATGGATACGTTCGACTATAAGCCGGAACTGGTGCGGCTACATGGTCAGAAGCTGGGCCCCAAGGAAAAGCCGGAAGGCTTCACTGCCGCAGCCGGTGCGGTGATGAAGAGTCCCTTTGAATTCAAGCAGCATGGCGAAACAGGGCGTTGGGTCAGTTCCGTGTTTCCGCATCAGGCGAAGATTGTTGACGAACTGGCATTTCTGATGGCGATGACGACTAAGACCAACGTGCATGGTCCCGCCAGCTACATGATGAATACGGGCTTCATGCTGCCCGGCTTTCCTTGTCTGGGCGCTTGGGTTTCCTATGCTCTGGGAAATCTGGCGGATAATCTGCCGACGTTTGTGGTGCTGCCGGATACGCGGGGGCTGCCTTATAATCAGAAAGGGAATTTCAGCTGTGGCTTCCTCCCTGCCAAGCATCAGGGAACGTTGGTGAAGGCAACGAGCAAAACGCCGATTCCCAATCTGTTCGCCGATTCGCAGTATGCCTTTGCCAGTGGTAAGGCCGACAAAGATACATTCGCATTACTACAGCAGTTGAATCGAAAGCATGCTGAGCCGCGGCCCGACGATTCACGACTCGAAGCACGAATCGCCGCAGGAGAACTGGCGGCGAAAATGCAACTGAGTGCCCCGGAAGCCTTTGATCTGTCTCGTGAGTCAAAAGAGACGCACGCCGCTTATGGCTTGAATGAGAAAGTCACGGAAGATTTTGGCAGACGCGCTTTACTAGCGCGGCGGCTCCTGGAACGGGGGACGCGATTCGTGCAGGTTTGGAGTGGTCCCCAGGGAGCCGTGAATAATTGGGATAATCACGGCAATATTAAAACCGAGTTGCCCGCCATTGCGCGCAGTGCCGATCAACCAATTGCGGCGCTGTTCCGAGATCTGAAGTCACGCGGCCTGCTGGAAGATACACTCGTGATCTGGACGACCGAATTCGGACGCACCCCGTTCGCACAAGGGAGTGAAGGCCGCGATCATAATCGTGGCACCTTCGTGACCTGGTTGGCCGGCGCAGGGGTGAAAGCGGGGACAACGCACGGGAAAAGTGATGATCTGGGATACCAGACAGCAGAAGGGAAAACCTACTGTTACGATCTGCATGCCACCATTTTGCATCTGCTGGGCATCGATCATACCCAGTTGACCTTTCGCACCGCCGGCATTGATCGCCGTATAACCGACGTGCATGGTCATGTGGTACATGACATTTTGAGCTGATCCCATCAATCAGAGGAGATGAGTTCTTGAATCTCAGTTTGATTGAATGGTATGATTGTTACTGACCAGTCAGGAGGCGCTGCCTCTGGTAGCTTGAGTTTACTGTCTCTCTCTCAAAGGAAACGGAACCGTGCAGTGGAACCGACGTGATTTCGTACAGGCGATGATGGGGGCTCCGTTTGCTCTGACGCTTTCTCTGGCTCAGTCAAAACAGCTGGTTGCAGGGGAAAGCAGCGTCGAAGGCATTTCGATTCCTGAGATTCAGAGCGGTGAAGATCTCTTCGCATACATCGAGCGCATCAAAGGGGCATTCGATCCCACACTGTATCGGCAGATTCTTGGTGCGGCGAATGAATTTAAGGAAGGGGATCAGATGGTCGGCGTGGCGGCCGTCGATGAGCCATCCCGAAACAACGCACGCACGTTGATCGAGCGAACCCGGATTCAAGATCTGAATGCACATCCTGTTTTTGAGGACGAACTGCATCAAATGATTGTGCTGGGACAGTCTCCTGATGCGAGCGTTCGTGCTGCGAAAATGACAGTCGGTGAATTAAAACAACTGTTGCTGACTGAAAACGAAGCGACTATCAAATCGGTGTCATCAGGTCTCTCCAGTGATGTGATTGGTTGTGTGGTCAAGCTGATGAGTCAGCGGGAACTGATTACCGTTGGTGCAAAGGTCTTTAATACGCTTCCCGGCAGCCAGATTGGGGCGAAGGGTTATCTGGGGGCTCGGCTTCAGCCGAATTCGCCGACCGACAACCTGGACGACATTTTCTGGCAGGTTCTGGATGGCTGGTCTTATGCAGTGGGTGATGTGCTGCTCGGGACGAATCCGGTTTCCAGTGAGCCGGAATCGGTAAAGGCCGTGGAGTTGGTTCTTCACGATCTGCTGGTCACGTTCGATCTCGAGGATGTGATGCCGCACTGTGTGTTGTCGCATATTGACGTGCAGGCGGAGGTGGAACGACAGAGTCCCGGGAGTACGGCCCTCTGGTTTCAAAGTATCGCCGGCAGTGATGACGCCAACAAGACATTCGATATCAGTCTGAAAAAGATGCGCGACTATGCACGCTCGCGAACGGGGAAATACGGTTTGTATTTTGAAACCGGGCAGGGGGCCGACTTCACCAATGGTCACAGTCATAGTTTTGATATGGTGTTGCATGAATCGCGGAAATATGGCTTTGCCCGTGTGTTGACTCAGGACGTCGCCGCGGCGCAACAGGCAGCAGGGAAAACGCCTGCCCCTTGGGTGCATTTAAATGATGTCGCTGGTTTCATCGGTCCGGAAGTCTTTCGGACGCGGGAGCAGTTAGTGCGCTGTTGTCTGGAAGATATCGTGATGGGCAAACTGCACGGTTTGACGATCGGCCTGGATGTTTGTTCGACGCTGCATATGGATGTGTCGTTAGAGGATCTGGATTGGTGTCTGGATCAGATTATGCCGGCCAACCCTGCGTATCTGATGGCGCTGCCGACCAAGATCGATCCGATGCTCGGGTATCTGACAACGGGATTTCAGGATCATGTTCGGGTTCGTGAGAAATTCAGTACGCGCGTCAATGATGCGATGTGGGCCTTCTTTCAGAAGCTTGGTGTGATCGACGCCGGCGGTAAACCAACCAAACACTTCGGTGATCCGGTCTGGGTTTACCTGCAGTACCGCCGCAAGAAAGGGGATACGCGCAGTGATGAGGCCATACTTAAGGCCGGACGCCAACAGATCGCTGAGATCCGAAATCGCGGGGTCTTCATCGCGGAAGGCTTTGGACAAAAACCTTCGGAGTTAGATCCTGCGTTAAAAATCGAGATCGACCAGATCTATCAGGACGCGAAAAAAAGTATCTGGGCGGAACTCAGTCCGGAGTTCGTTGCCAGTGTGCCCAGTGTACTACCGGTTAAGACCCGATCAAACGATCGCCTGGATTACATTCTGCACCCCACAACGGGCGAGCAGCTTTCCAGCGATTCTCAGACTTCGATTCGACAACTGCGCAACAGGTATGCTGGGAAGTTTAATGTACAGGTCGTGATCTCCGACGGCTTGAATGCGCTCTCGATCATGGATGAAGGTCAGCTGGAACCGTTTCTCAAAGAACTCCGATCCGAGTTGCAGATATTGGGTTATGAGCCGGCGGAGCAGAACATTGTGGTCCAGTCCGGACGTGTGCGTGCCGGCTATCGGATTGGCGAGCAACTCTTTGGCGGCCTCTCAGGCAATCGAGCAATTCTCCATATTATCGGCGAACGCCCCGGCACAGGCCATCATACCTTCTCGGTCTATATGACTTCTCCCCCCGGATCAGTCTGGGGCCAAGCGGGGCAGGTAGATCATAACATCACCCGCGTCGTATCGGGGATCGCAGTCTCGGCGCTCAAACCGACGAAAGCCGCCCAGGATACCGCGCGGATTCTGCAGCAGATGAATCTGGGGTGAGTACTCGATTTTCTTGGGATTATCAAAACACAAATATGACCAATATGGTTGCATTGAATGTGCCTGTGTGGTCGATGTGTAAACGAACATAGTTCTACTTATTGTGTCACAAATAATAGATAAGATCTGGGAATTCAATGACACTTTTATAGAATGCTGGAAGAACGATGATCACTGCAGAAGATAAGGATTACCAAGAATCCAAGCTTATCAAACAGGGGAAGAGAAACCGATTATTTCCCTTTGATGAGTTAGCAGAGTGGATCAAGGCAACCTATAACACGCCGGTGTTGAATATTTGCTATGAAGTGATCTCTCCGTTCAAACGGCCGCGGTTGAATGTGATTTTCGAGTTTACCAGCGAGGCTGAAAAATTCCGTGATGGGGCTTTCAATTATGATTCTGAAAAACAGGATGCGATTTCGGTTGTATTTAAAAAGATCTTAAAGCGCAATGATTCCCAATCGCAGTCATTCTCTCAGAGAATACTCAGAAAAGTAGGCATTCAAAAATATCAGACAAAAAATATGTTCGTCATTTTCACATCCTTTGAAATGGATGCACGAGATGAAGTCCGTTCTCAAATCAAAGAATCTGAAATCGACGACTTGATCAAGAGTATGCACCGCCGGGAAATCTGGCAATTCTCGCATGGGAGTTTCTTCTTTTACACCGACGACCAAGTTGAGCGGGCCAGAAGTGATGGAACATATGAGCGGTTGGCTGATGCCTTATTTCGACTCTTCAAAAAATACGATGAATTCGATTATTTTCAGCGTGATTCGTTTATTGTTGAAATCGATTCGAAAGAGAAATTTGATAATAATTATCAGGGAAATTGGTTCTACTATTCTCGAGATCATGGCTGGTAACAAAGTACACTACCGCCTCGCAGTTGCTGATACCAATTAGAACACATCCGAAGTTCTTATTGGCGAAAATTCGTGCCGACTCACTGACTTTGTTGGGACCTTAATCTGGAACTCTGTCTTCCTACCGATAGGGAAGTTAAAATGAAACGGCTGCTGCTTTAATTAGTCATTATTGCTGGAAGTGGTCCTCTGGTTGCTGCGGTTCCGGCACCTGAGGAAGATACTCAGTCGCTACTCGGGTAAGTGGATGCGTCAGTGGCATGATCCCCAGGCGGGACCGGGACCGGTGACGGTGGACAGGAAGTCTCAGCAGCTCATGATATGCCAGTCGATCGATCGGAAGCGGAACGCGGATTTGAACTGATTCGAGTCAAAAGAAACTTTGATCAGCAGGCAGACATTCTCATAGAGGAGATCAACGATTATCGTAATATGAATCATCTGAAATAAACTCTACTCGGATGAATCATTTATCTGAATGCCTTCTTTATGAAAGGTTCCTGAATCGATCTCTCATTGATCACTTGTTACAACTGATACCATGGTTAAGGTGATGCGATCTTCCGTTGATTATCTTTCTGACGAGACTGGTGGATTTGTGAAAGAAAAAGAACTTCCCGTCTGGCTTGGTCCTGTCCTGCTATGGTCACTTAGCGCTGCCTTTCTGGCCCATTTTCTATTTCGGGCTCTTGTCTTGAGAGCGGCAGAAACCTATTCCTATCAGTTATTTCTGGATTTGAACGGAGCATCGATGGCCAACCCGCGGTGGCAACCCTGGTGGGGGGCAACGCTATTTCGCTGGGCGTGTTTCTATGCAGCTGTGATTCATGGAATACTTGTCGGCGCGATGACCTATATCGTAGTCACTAAAAGAATTCACCGGAAGCAGGGAACAGCGGCGTGAGTCTCTTCTTGATAATAAAAATAATCATTTTAGTGATTCTCACAGCGCCGGTTATATTGATCCTGCATAACAAGATCAGGAAATGTCAGGGGAAATTCTGTCCCTCCTGTCAAACACCCCTCGTGCCATTTCAACCTTTTCCCACAAAAACGATAAAGCAATGGAAGGAAGGAGGATATCGGTGTCGCAATTGTGGTTGCTTGACGGATCTCGATGGCAATGAAGTTCCTTCCGGCCCACGCCCTGATATACGCAAAATAATGTTTGTCTTGATACTGTTGAATCTGTTTCTCATCTTTTCCAGCCTACTGTTTCTACTACTTATCTGGTTATTATTAGTACCGAAGTGATCAAGATAGTGAATACGGTTTCTTTCCCGCAATAAGTTTCTGTTGGCGTAAAATTGTTTCCAGATTAGAATTCGTCTTGCTTCGCTGACTGGTCTAGCGGAGAGCGAGAAAAGCCAGTTTTATATTGACAGGGATACGAAATGAAACGGTTACTGTTGCTATTAATCATCGTGGGTTGGAGTAGCCATCTGTCTGCAGCCGATCCGGCTCCTGAGGAAGATCTGCAATCGCTGCAGGGGAAATGGGTGCGGCAGATGCATGATAAGAGAGCGGGGCCCGTGACTGTGGAACAGGAACTGACGAAAGACCATGCGGACGTGAAGGTGATAGATCGGCAGGGTAATGTGATCTATCGGCACAAAGTCAAATTTCGCTTGCAGCGGCTCGAAGATGTGAATCTGCTGGTTTATTACGACCTGGAAGTGTTGGAAGGACATAAAAAGGGATTTAAACAGAAGACCATTCAGCCTTGCATCTATCGACTGAAAGGCGACCGGTTGTATGTGGCCGAGGGATTGGTAAACGGCGACTCTTTTCCGCCTCAGATACTGGTCTGGTGGAAAGTGAAACCACCGGCAACCGATGCCGCCCTCTGATGGAACACGGGCTTGCTTATTGTACGCTATTAATCAGCTCTGCCAGTCGCCAGCCTGACTGGGCCGCCCGCTTGACGGCAATGGTGCCTGCCTGCTGATAGTAGCTTTTTGGCAGCGTAGAGAGCTTTTTGAATTTGCCATCTGTGGCTTCACTCTTGCGGGCCGCTTCCAAGATCGCGGGAGAGTAACCTTTACCGCGGGCCAACTGGTGGCTTTCGTTGATCCAGGCGCTAAAGTCCAATTGTTGTGTGGCTTGTTTCCCGAGTTGTTTCATCGCCGGATCCCGAGCGATGCCGACTGCCTGCCCGACGATCTCAGAATACTTAAAGCTGTTTCCCAGTAAGCCGTCCCATTGGGAATGCAGATTCGATTTCCCGATGCGGATACTGTTGCCGCCTCGATCTCCTTCGGGGAATGTCTTTTTTGAAAATAAGGCAGAGGAGTGCAGGGGCTGATGACTGTCGCCGGTCAGGTGCATGATCCAGCAGAGATACACGGCTTTGTCTGCGTTGCTGACGGCTGGGTCTTTCATCTGCATCACACAAAATTCCAGAGCCTGCAGGAGATTAAACTGCCGTGGATCATTTCCCTCTTTGATTGATGTTGCGACATTCGCAGGCAGACGGGAGCTGAGGAACTGTTCCGAAGCGTCATCGAGGTAGATCGGCTGGTTAATGTAGTGCCACGTACTACGGTGATACTTTTCGCGGTTGGCATCATCAAAACGGCGGGCGATATCAGGCCAGGTGGCAGCACGCATGAAGATCCAGCGATTCTGGATTTCGGGACTCGCAGTTTTGATGACGTCGGGCATCCGCGATTGGAAATCCGCTTCAAACCGGGGATGCTGTTTCAGTAACTCGACCATTGCCAGTTGGGTAGAGGGTTTCAGTTGATCATAGGCGATACTCGCAATAATGCGATGCCCGGCAAAGTTCCAGGCATGCGCATAACATTGTGAAAAAAGAACAAGACCAACGACCAGCGGAATGATGCGCAGAGAAAAACGTTTCACAAATATAGCACCTGATGAATCGGAAGAGAAAAGGGTTATATGTTCTCTCATCTATAGGGGGAAACCTGATGGTACAACAAGCAGGTATAGGCTCTGTTTATACAAAATTCACAAATTGTATTTTGGGTAACACATTCTCAATGTCTGGTACGCTGGGGAAGACTCGATCGCAATTAAATGATTTATATAGTTATGAAATACTTAATTCTCAGGAACTAGACGAACGGTTTTCTACTCTTAACAGTATGAAGCACTTTCTCATGATTCTTACATTCGTGATTTCAGGCTGTTCTGGCAATTCAGAACCAAAGCCAGAGTCTGTTCAATTGGAAGTTCCCCAGCGTATAACTGACCTTGAAGGATTGGCATTCGAAAATCTGTCGGCTGAAAAGTTTGAGGAATGGGAGCCGAATATACTTGATGATTATGAAATTGCAATATTAGAAGAGGATCATGATTATGAGCCAGAGATAGTCCGTACCGGGGTCAAGCGACTCAATGCCTGGAAGGGAGCGGAAGACTTTGGGAATGACTTAGATTCAAACGATTATTTTGTGTATCGGGCACTGAGAGCACAATTGAAATGCGATCAACTGCAGATCAGAGGTGCAGATCCAGTTCCCGGCAGCCTCAGATATGAGGCAAAATGCCGAGGCATGTGGTATCTGGTCGAATATGATCTCTATACCGTTCAGATCATGAAAGTGATCAAGGAGTGACTTGTCTTATCTCTTGAGATGGTACTTCCATGCGGGCTGAGGTAAGGGTTTGGATGACGTAATCTGGTTTAAAACGACGTCGCGTCGCGAAGCTGCATTTAAAATGCTTGATACTTCATTTCGAGGTCTCTAGACTGGAAGAAGCTGGAAACTCTCCCCCGTTCCAATGAACCATCGCGCCAGATGAGATTTGGATCATCCCAACAATTTCCATGAAATGAAGCCTGAACCATGCACCAATTCATCCGAAGATTTTCTGTTTACCTGCTGCTTGTTTCCTGTGTGACCGGGACGACCTCTGCCGCGGAGGGGCAGTTTGCTGTGGAATCGAATCTGCGTGCTGGCGTTGCCAAAGTGGACATCACGCCTGCTGAGGTCAATCAGCTGGAGGTCGTCGGGCATCGCCGCAAGGTGACCGGCGTGCGTGATTCCCTGCGGGCCGGTGTGCTAGTGCTGGATGACGGTCAGACTAAAGCAGCCATCGTCACGCTGGACTTAATTGGTGCGTATGGCGAAATTGTGAAGCGGACGCGTGAGCAAATTGAGAAAGCAACGGGTATCCCGGCGGCAAACATCATGGTGGCCGCATCCCATAATCACTCCGGGCCCGGCTTCGATTCCAAATCCAAGTGGGGGCAGGAATTGATCGAGAAGCTCACTACAGCAGCAAAACAGGCGGCGGCGAAAATGAGTCCCGTTACCGTCGGCTATGGGGAAGACAAGATCGGGTTTGGGATCAATCGACGAAAAGTGATTAATGGGCGGGCCGTGGTGCGACTCAATGAGGACGGCCCCAATGATCCGCGGGTTAAAGTGCTGCGGTTCGACGATGGGAAATCGTTGACTCCAGTCGCGGTGGTCATGCATGCGGTCTGTCATCCCTGTTTTTTCACATGGGGCGATAAAGGATCGATGCCTTACCCGAACGGATATCCGAAGATGAGTGCCGACTTTCCCGGCGAAGCACAGACGTTTGTGGAAATGTGCTATGGAAATCAGACCAGTTCGCTGTTTCTGCAGGGCTGTGCGGGCGATATTCGTCCGAATCTGCCCGGGTATCCGTATCGTTGTGCTGATGAAGCTGATATCCAGTGGGCGGGCAGGGATCTAGGCGGCGCCGTCGTGCGAACACTGGCGCGGAGCGTGACCCGGGAACAACTGGCCGGTCGCGCGAAGCACTACCCGCTCCGCGTTGCCAGCTCAGTCATCTCGTTACCCGGTAAAGCAGGCCGCATTGACGCAGAGTTGCAGGCGATGAAAATCGGCCCGTACCTGTTGCTGACGATGCCTGGTGAGCCGATGGTCGAATACGGTTTCAAACTGGAACAGGACATCTCAGATCGCGCGATACCCATCATCGTGGGATACGCCAACGGAAACCTGGGCTACATTGCCACAGCAGACGCCCATAAAGTCGGCGGTTATGAGCCGAATGCTTCGAAACTGACGCCGGAAGCGGAAGCCATCATCCTGACCGAACTGAGCGAACTGGCGGATCGTGTGATTGGTGATGTTTTCGAATCGTTCTCCAAACATCCGAAGGATGTCAAAAAACGTGAGGAAGCTGAGAAAGCCCGGATCAAGAAGCCATAGGTAGAGCCTGTGTTTCACAGAAAAATTGTAAATGGTGGCAATTCTGTCCCACCTCCAAAAAAGAAACCTTTCGATGACCATGTTTAAACTTATTCTTAGCTGTTGGATTGCCGTCGTGTTCGTTTCTGCAAATGAGGTACTCGCTGCCGATCCTGCAAAAACCGACAAAAAAGAGACATCACAGCGTCTGTATGATGCGGGTGTGCCTGAGACTGGTTTTCTGACGCTTAAAACAGAGGATTACACGGTTCCACTGGATGCGGCCAGTGGTTGGACGATTGAGAAGATGTTCTATCGTGGTGATGTATTTAGTCTGAATAACGGCCATTACGGAACCGTATTGCAGCCCAAAGGGGGGCAGTGGTGGGGGACCGGACACAAAGAAGGGGGCCGCGAAGTCGTGCATCGGATCAAACTGCTCGTCGATGGTCGGGACGTTCCCATCACTAAGACCGGCGAGACGGTTACGGGGAAACGGATTGAATTCATCAAGGAGTCAACGATCTGGAAGTTCAAAGTCCGTGCCCGGGTGATTCTCACGAACGACTATGTTGAAGAACAGACCGCGATGGAAGCGCTGGAAGATTGTGAGATCGGTCTGATGTATTATTTCATGCACTGCTTTCCTCCCACGACGACAAAGTGGATTGCCGAGCTTCCGGACGGAAAGATTGAACAGGGGCCGCTGTCACATTCACAGGGAATGGCCGTCAATAAAGATACGATCTGGGTGGCACAATTTGACGCAACACAGCAACTCGGCCTGTTGTGCTATACCCCTAAGGTCATCGTCGGCAATCAAAGTGCGAGCCACATCTGGGACCTTGATCGTTATCACAAA
Organism: uncultured Gimesia sp.; assembly: GCF_963976445.1. Taxonomy (GTDB): domain Bacteria; phylum Planctomycetota; class Planctomycetia; order Planctomycetales; family Planctomycetaceae; genus Gimesia. Next base: position 324,241 of record NZ_CAXBKP010000004.1, read on the forward strand.
TACTACCTGAGGCACAACAGGGGGCAGGCCTTCAAAAAGGGTGAGAAACTCGACTTCACCGTGATCGTGAAAGCCGTCCCTGACGAAACCGGCGACTGGAAAGCAACGAAAAAAGCGGCATCTAGCTTGATGAAGCAGTTTCCTGTCGTGAAATAACCCTGTGGCGTTGAATCATAAAATGGATAGTCTCTGGGAATCCAACTGACGTCAGTATTCAAGAACTTAAGGACATACTCCAATGACAATTTCACGACGCCAATTCTGTGCCGCTCTCGGGGCGGCCGGACTAGCGGCAACCGCTGTTCCGGCTGTTGCTGCTGTTGCTGATGATAAAAAAATAGAGCCACTGCGAGTGATTACGTACAACGTGTATGGCTGCAGAGGGTGGCCCGCCAATCGGCCTCTGGCGAGAAAAGCGGTTGCGAAAGACCAGATGGTGAAACGGATCGCGATGCAACTGGCGTTGTACGAACCAGATATTATCAACTTCTCGGAGTCACCCAGTGAGGCGGTCACCAAAGCCATCGCCAAAGAGCTGGGCATGAACCATGTCAGATTTCCCAGTGGCGGTAGTTGGCCGGGGACTCTGATCAGTCGTTTCGAGATCACCGATTCGCAGAACGTCCCACTTGGATTCGAGCGTCCGAAGGACCTCTTCACACGTCACTGGGGACGCGGCACGATCAAGCTTCCCAACGGCGCGCCACTGATCGTCCATTCTGCGCACCTGTATCCAGTCGTCGATCCCACGGTTCGATTGAAAGAAATCAAGGCGATGCTGGCATCAATGCAGGGCGATTTTGATTCAGGCCGCTCGATGCTGTTGATCGGCGATCTGAACCACAGTCCGGATACCGCAGAATATCAATTGTGGAAAAAGGCTGGCTGGATCGACACGTTTGCCAAAGTCGGCAAAGGCGAAGGGATCACGTTCCAGGCAGACGTGAAAAACGAGCGCATCGATTATGTCATGGCCTTCGGCCCGATTGCAAACCAGATTGTTGAGTCAAGACCGCTGTCCGAAGGCGCGTTTCGATTAAATCTGGCAGACGAGAATTCGTTCGCCCTCAGCGACCACCTGCCACAGCTGGCGGTGTTCGGTGAGAAGAAATAAGTTTCGTGTCCAAAACTGAAAGAATGTCACAGAATAATCAGAAAAAGATTCCGGTCCCCTTTTTTTGGACACCTTTTATTTTCCGAAAGCTAGAAGCGTTTTTGAGGGAGGATAACAGGATGAATGACAGAAATCGTGCCTGGTTCCGGCATCGAATATTCATGTGGTCTGCCGTCTTCATCTTCGTCTGTCAGACTGTCACTGTTGAGTTGATGGCTCAGCCACCTCTTGATCGGCAGGTTTTGTTCAATCGTCTTGACAAACTGATTTCTAATGGGATTGAACAGGGAGTTCTGGTAGGTGCACAAGCTGCAGTCGGTTCAACAAGCGACACTCCAAAGACGAAATCGTATGGGGTCATTGAGCCACAATCAACATTAGCGGTGAATGATGAGACTCAATTCTGCATCGGCTCTTGTTCAAAGCCAATCGCTGCAGCATGTATTATGACACTCAGAGACAGCGGTCAACTGCGATTTGAGCAGCCCATTGACAAGTGGATTACGGAGGCGAGTCTATGGAAGCTGGAAAACGGCCAGAGTCTGACGCGGGCGCCAAATATGAAAGAATTGCTCACACATCGTGCGGGCATCTATTCACAAAAAGCAAAACCCATGACAGCCAGACAGGCCCGTGCGATTCGTGACTTTGAACTGAGTCTGGAAGATTCGGTCAAAATGATTCAACAGCAAAAGCTAATTAGCCAGCCGGGAGAAAAGTATGCCTACAGCGGCGCTGGATACTGTCTGGCTGGATATGTTGCAGAGAAAGTAACCAGCAAGGGTTTCGAGGATCTGTTACAGGAACGACTCTGTTCTCCATTGGGAATGAAACACACAACCTATTTCCCGGATAGCAAACAGTCGGCAAATATTGCGTGCCCCGGAGCGCGCGGTAGAAACGGGACACTCATTACTCACCAGGGTTCACCTCATCTCTTGGGAAAGAAACTCCGTTTTCCGCTCATTGGAGGCAGTCTCTACACAACCGCATCCGATACAGGCCTCTTTGCGAGTATGATCCTGAATCACGGTAAAAGCTTGCGGAAGCAGGTGTTGAGCCGCGAAGCATGGCAGTTTATGACCAGTCGACAATATCCCCGTCAGAGATACGGTCTGGGGTGGGGCCTTATGATACGTAACGGGCAAACTACGGCATTGCAGCATTCAGGAGCATTGTTGGGATATCGCGGTCTCATCCATATTGATCTTGAAAATAATCGATATGCTGTCGTGTACTGGACTCTGTCTGATGTGAAAGATCCTCGCGGCAAAGAGTTCTCTCGCGCTTTGCAGCAGGCAGTTCGTGGATGAAGTATTCAAAAATCTGGAAGAGGAGCAAGATCTAAAAGGTCTTTTATTTAATGAACTGCCTATGGTCGGTTGACTGACTCACGAGTGTTGAAAGAGTTTCGTCTCAACGACGGTCCGTCCAGAATAGGCCAAGTCTCAACTTATTGCTTCCTGACCTCTTTAATTCAATCATTTATTTTACTCATCCAAGAAACTTAAGGATGGCATTCGTTAGATCATCAATGGAAGTAAGGTTTGTCGTTGTGAAATGAAACGGTTTTGGTTCAACTTGTCGGGATGCAATCACGACTCTGATGACGGAGAGATTGAACGGCAGCTCCATTTTGTCGATCTGAAGATCACGAATCAAGTCAATATCTCGCCTGATTTTGAGGGAGGGGACATCAAAGAATTGTGATATTGCGTTTCTTGTTTCGAGTAACAACGAATCATCCTCATATGGTTTACATGACAAGAAGTGTTCGTCGGTTGAGTCGTTACAGGCAAGTAAATAGTTGCGGACGTTCTTCATCGTGGATGAGTATCTGGCATAATCTCGGTTGCCAAGCAAGAATGCAGCGACGAAAGTGCAGAAGGCGGGGATTATGGCCATTGGCAGTCGTTCGCCCCAGGTCAATTCACGAATAAAAAGTGAGATCACGAAGCCGATCAGGAACGGCACGAGTGCTAAGATGCCGGAGTTTACTAGTAGTGCGCGCATGGATCAGCCACTATTTAAGATAGTCTTTGAGTTTGAAGTGCACGAAGGGGCGTTGATAGGCTTCCTGCTGTTTTTCGGCGTAGGAGACCCAGAGTTCGAGCGCGGTGGCATCGTAAACGACGTCCAGAATGTTTCCGCCTTTGATGGGAATCTTGCAGGCGATGTCAATCATTTCCGGGGCGCCGATCTTGCCGTAGACTTTTTGTAGAGGCTGAAACGCGCCACGGCCTTCGTCCTGGTAGACCAGGTCTTTCATGACGGCTGGCGCCAATTCGTCTTTGGGATCATTGTCATTCCAGATCACGAGATCAGGCGCGTGGGCCAACATCTTGACGGCACGTAGATGGACGCCGTCGCCGACGACATAGTGATACTTTTTCATCCGTTTCGCATTTTTGAAAATGTCAATCGCTGGTTCCAGACCATCGGCATCGTACATGACCTGTCGAAACAGCGTTGTGAAATGCACGCCATTCATATCGAACGGATAATCTTTCCCCGGGGAGTCTCCCATCTCCGAAAGCACAATTCCCTTCGCGTTCATTCCGGTGTTGGCCCCGATGAATCCGGCGAACGTGATATTCACATGAGGAATGCCGTCTTTGGGAATGTAGACCGTAATACAGGGATAATCTTGCACCCCTAATTCCATCGACCAGTCCAGGTTTCTTGTTTGATAGAGATGGCCATCCTTGGTGGCAGAACCCCAGGCGGCGATACTGCTGCAGGAATAGTCCATCACCACAGGCATCGCATGCGCCCGTTGCAGTGTTTTCAACGACATGCCCGTCCCTTCGGCAAAGCCGCGGAGTTCCTCTTTAAAACGGGGATCTGTATGCGGTGCGATCGATTTCCAGGCAGTATCCAGACTCGCGTTCGAGCAACGTTCTGGCTCAGCGGTTTGCACTCTTTTCGTCAGGGAGAGAATCATTTCTGTGGCGTCGGCTTTGATCAACGCTCCCTGCTGTTTGCCCATTTCATAAGGCGTGCCTTTGACTACGACAACGGGAATCTGATCCGCGCCTTTACCGATTGATGTCAGATAACCTTCTGCCTGTACGATTCCAGAAAGACTGAAACAGGCTATGGTAAAAGCGAGGACAAGCTGGCTTAATCTGAGCATTGTGAAAATATCCGATAGAGAGTGTGCTGGAAGAACTGTTCACAAAAAAGTGGCGTCTGCAGAAATTACCTGGTCTCGATCAGGTAGGAGCCTTCGATGATTTGCACACCCGCTGCAGTAATGATCGCTGCCTTGGGCGGCTTGTCTTTTCGACCGCGGATTGCCGCGCAGCCGGCTTCTCCCTCTTTGTTGATGGCGACGATCTTGTCGTTGAAGTCGACTTTGTCGGCGCCGCCGTTGATCTTCACGATCCGCTGGCAGAGCGCTTCACACGCTTCGCGAGGGCTCTTTCCGGCACGCATCTGCTCTACGACGAAAAAGCTGCCGCAGGTGCGCAGGATTTCCTCGCCTCGTCCTGTAGCGCCCGCTGCACCGACTTCGTTGTCCACGTAGAGACCCGCTCCAATGATAGGAGAATCGCCGATCCGGCCAGGAAGCTTACCAAACAACCCCGAGGTCGTCGTGCATCCCGCGAGATCGCCTTCAGCATCCAAGGCCAAAATATTGATGGTGCCCGTGGGCCGTTTGTCCAAGTCATAATTTCCGTCTTTGGGCGGCAGCCAATCGTCCTTATCGCTCAGGTTCTCTTTCCAACGGAGCCACATCTTGCGCGATTTATCGGTGAGGAGGTTCTCTTCCTTAAATCCGTGTGCTTTGGCAAACTGTCGGGCGCCTTCTCCGACGAGATGAATATGATCGGTACGCTCCATGACGAGTCGGGCTATGGACGACGGCGTTTTAATGTTCTCAAGCGCGCCCACGGAACCGCAATTGTGCGTCCTGCCATCCATGAAAGAGGCGTCGAGTTGCACGACCCCGTTTTCATTCGGTAGTCCCCCGTATCCCACGGACTGGTCTTCCGGGTCCAACTCGGTGACTTGCGCGGATTTCTCCACCGCATCGAGAATGTCGCCTCCCGCTTCCAACACGTTCCAGCCGGGGCGGAGTACTTTTTCGGCCCATTCTTCGCCGCGGCTGCACAGAATCAGAGGTCGACGGGCAGAGCGTTTTTCCTTCGCACGCACCGTCAGAGTCGTGAACAGTGACAACGAGGCTCCCAGCCCCGCTACGTTTTTGATGAATTTTCTTCGATTTGACATGGACTGATTATAGAGAGACTCGTTTTGGGGGTCCAAACAATTCCTGGAATCTGGATGTTTTTTTAATAAGCAGATTAGATCACGGTACGGAATTTAAAAAGAGAGAAACCTATGGTCTCTTTTTCTTTTTGCCTTTTCCGGAAAATTCCAGCTGCTTATCCCACTTCTGCGGGGGATTCTTCTCGTAAATCGGCGCCCCGTCCTGCTTGGGGAATTGTGTCGCGATTGTGGTAAGTCGCTTCAATGCCGCGGTTATTTCAGGATCGTTTGAGTCGATCAGATTCTGTTCTTCCCATGGATCCGTTTTCAAATCATACAGCTTGATTGGTTTCCGGTTCGTATCTATCCACAACTTGAACCGCTGGTCGCGGATCACGCGGTCATCGTAAACCAGTTTGGGGACCACACGACCCCCGCGCAACACTGCAGGTCCGCCGCCCATAGACATGATCCACATTCGCGGACTGTCTTTGGCCTTGCCGAGAATCAATGGTACGAATGATTTTCCATCTACTTCGCGCTCCGGTGGTAACTTACCGCCACCCAGTTCTGCGAATGTTGGGAGTAGGTCGGTGAAATCGATCAGCGCGTCGGTCTGCACACCAGATGGGACAGTGCCAGGGCAGTTGACGATGAATGGCATGGCGGTGCCGTTCTGCTCGGACATTTTCGTCTTACCTCCCCGAACGACATGGCCCAGGCGGGAATTGCTGATGCCGCCGGTTCCATTGTCTGTGGTGAAGATGATGATGGTGTTCTCGCGGAGGCCGGCTTCGTCGATTGCTGTGACGAGTCTGCCGACGAGTTTGTCGGTGTAGCGGACCATGCCCGCAAACAGACGCCGCTTGTTCGTTTCGTCTTTGTTGTCGGGTGTTGTGGTCAAGGGGCCGTGTGTCAACGCCATCGGGTAATATAACAGCATCGGTTGGTCCTTGTGCTTGCCGATAAAGTCGATGAGATAGTCGCAGTAGATATCAGGACCGAACTGGCCGGTGTAGGCTTTGCTGCCTTTCCCTTTGATGTTGATAAACGCGTCCCAGTAGCGATGGGCACTGGGCGGGTTGTGTGTTTCGTAGCCAGTCCACATGCACCATTCATCAAAGCCGGCGTCCCGCATCGCGTTGGGCTCGACGCGGAAGTCATCAATCTGCCACTTTCCGGCGGCGCAGGTTGCATAGCCAGCCTCGCGCAATACATTGGCGTACGTCGTGTTTTTGTTGGCGTCGAAATGGCCGCCGGCACCCCAGCGGGGCACATCCCAGTGATTGGTCCAGCCATGCCGAAACGGGTACTGGCCAGTCAACAGTGTCACGCGGGTCGGCGTGCATTGAGGCATGCACCAGGCATTGTTGAATTTCATCCCGGTCGCAGCGAGCTTGTCGATGGCGGGCGTTTTGATGTCTTCTGCTCCGTAGCAACTGATCCATTCCTTGCCCAGATCATCGACCATGATGAATAAAATGTTCGGCTGTTTGGGCTCAGCAGAAACAGCGGGCTGAAACAGTAACAGGCATACGGTCAGTGACAGAAGGGCGCGAAGCATGGGAGAGTCCTCATCGTATCAGCGAAGCCAATGGTTGATATGTGATGTTTGATTCTATCTGGGATCGTGTAGCATCGCAACAATCACTTGACTGAGTGAGAGAGACGAGTGTTGTAATCCGTTACGGGGGAGGCTAATCTAAAGCATGCCGCGAATTGCCTTGTCGTCACGATCGCGATGGCATTCAGGCGATTTTATTCTGAGACCGCTCGACAGAACATGGAGACCACATAAATGCATCATATGAAGATGTCCCTTTTGCTAAGCGTCCTGTTTACCGCCCTCACAACATCGGCGTTCGCCGCTGATAACTGGGTGATCGACACTCAAGACGATTGGAAGGCTGCTACGGCCAAGCAATCTAATATGGAACTCAAAGACGGTACGGCGATCCCGACCGACAAGATCGCCACCTTCTCCAGCAAAGTGCGGCGGTTCGACAAGAAGCGTCAGGCCCGTTCGATCGTACTGGATCAATCACCTGTCTGGCAGAACTGGGAACCGGTTTCGAATTTGGGGCCGGCGAATCTACAGGACGCGCCGGTCTTTCTGACGATCGGGCCGAATAACTATTGGGTGTTTGGTCGCTATGGCGGCGGCAAGCGAAAGAAAGGGTTCCAAGCAAAGCCCGTGACGCTCGATGGTTTCGACGTCAAATTGCAGACGACACCCTGGTCGCATCAATATGATGCGCCGGGCGGATTGGAAAAGGGACTCGGCGGGTACCATGGGTGGCAGAGCCGCGACATGGTCAACTGGGTTCATCATGGGCCAGTTACCGAAGGCTTTTCTCGCTGGGTGACCAGTGCGGAGCAGAAAGATGGCAAGGTTTATATCTATTACGACTACCCCAATGACCAGGACCCGCATGTCTATATCGACGACGATTTGACTGATGGCAAACCCGGCAAGAATATGGGCTTGGCGGTGAAAGATCCATCGCACGGATCGGACGCGGGTTTCATTCGTGATAAAGAGGGGCGCTTCCATGTCATTCTGGAAGACTGGAGCCCGATCAACGCCAGTAAGCGGTCCTGGGATTCGCCGCTCGCCGCACACGCTGTCAGCGATGACGGTGTAAAGGACTGGAAGTTCCTCGCGCCCCCTGTGGATAATCGCACGAAAGATACCGGTAAGGTTGCCGAATACAAACACCCGCATTGGTTACAGCACCCGGACTGGAACACGAACATCGGCAAGTACAACGTTCATGAACCGGAGCAGGAAGCCTATGGTGACTGGGCAGCGATCTGTGTCGGCACGCAGTACTATCTGTTCGGCGACTATGACCCCGCGGGTGGCGGCCACATGAGCGTCGGCTGGTTCACGAGTCCCACTATCGATGGACCATATACCTGGTGCGACAAGATCGGGAACGGCCACCCGGACCCCGACATTGGATTCGCTGACGGACGCTTCTATCTGTTCACACAGCAAAAAACAGATTACGTCAGCCCCGGTCCCTGGGTTGAGAAAGTCGAAGTCCGCGTCGGCGTCGATACAAACGACGACGGCAAGCTCGACAAGTGGACCGACTGGACGGAAGTCAAAGAGACCTACGATTATACGCCCGGCTTGTCGAAACACGTCAAGAAGACCCCCGCTAAGGCCGACCTGAACGACTTGCCCGCCGGTACTGGTTTCGGATTCGAACTCCGCATGACGGACACGACGAAGAACAAGTCCAAGCCGATGCTGGATCGCGTGAAACTAACGTTTGACTGAGCTGTTCCAGGGCCAATAGGGAACTTGAAAGGGGCAGGTATCTATGAATAAAATTCTTGCCCCTGTTATCTGCCCTGTCTCTAAATTGCTAATTCAAAGATATTCAACATGGTTAATCATAATTCTGATACTTCAAACTCTGATGATCCTTTTGCCGACAGAAGGCGAAAGATTGAGGAACTATATTCCACAAGCCCAATTGTTGATGTATTAGGTGTTTTTATTAATGGAGGTGGAGGGCGAAATGAATCTGACGGCCAAACGACACTGACGTTTGAATTTGATGCTTGGAAGATACCGTATGGTGACCTCAAGAAAAAAGAACTTGCGATTCATTTTACTAGTAGTCAAGAAGAATGTGATGTATTACGTGAATTATTAGTTCCCTATAATATTTATCGCGTTAAAGCACGCGTTTTTTATGCTTCAGAAGAATTTAACTGGAATGGTGCTCGGCTTATTGAGTTCATCGGGATTGATACATCAGATTCAGAACTAAACAAGTGCTTGGCTGATCTACAAAAATCTGTAACTTATACCGACCCTCAGTTAGGAATCTTTACGCTCAATCGCGATCACAATATTTTCACGACAAAGACTCAGTGGCAAAACCAAAATGTGGAATTAACCCTGAATGTGAGTGATCTCGATGAACTCGATGCTGCATTACAAACGGCACATCAACTATGGGACCAGCAGGCTGATTGGAAACAGCGCGTTCGTGACTATTTAGTGCAGGAATTGCTACCATTTAAAAATGAAAGCTGGCGGGATGATGGTGAAGCAGAAATAGACGCACAGCAATTCAACTCCAATATTGATTTGGAAACGATTCTGGTGAACGATGATGGTTCATTTGAGTTTTGGTTCGATGATGGTGAAATGTTTGGTTATCACATGTTGTATTGCAGAGGCGACCTAACGAAAGGAATTTTCGAAGCGAGTCTCGGATAGACAGGGAAAGACTTGAAAGGACAGTTCTCTCAGTAAATGGGCCAATTACGTTTCTTCATGTTCTCTTAATTGAATTCACTCCGGAAGCCGCTCTATACTGAAGGGTGATTAGACTGACAAGATTGTTGTCTGCTGCTAGTCTATTTTTGTTCTCTCATAGAAAGAAATCTTGTGATGCGTCTATCGAAGCCGATTGTGGGAATTCTCTCATGTGTGATTGTGGCAACATTTTTGTTGCCGTCCTTGTCGGCGAAGGAACCGGTGGGGGAGCGATCACAGAAACGAGTGCTCATTATCGGCATGGATGGGACCCGGCCCGATGCGCTGGCGAAAGCGAAGACGCCAACCTTTGACAGGCTGATTCGTGAGGGAGCGTTTACCGACGAGGCAGATATCCTGGGGACACGTTATCAGAAGAACGATACCATCAGCGGGCCCGGCTGGTCGAGTATTCTGACCGGTGTCTGGGCCGACAAACATGGAGTGCACGATAATAAATTCAAGGGCAAGAACTACGAACTGTTTCCGCATTTCTTCAAACGGCTGAAACGTCAGCGACCTGATGCGAAAACGGCGTCACTGGTCTCCTGGGGGCCGATTCATGAACATATTTTGTCGGAAGCGGATATCGCCGAAGTCTTTCCCTTGCCACGGGGCAAAACTCAGTCAGCTGATTTGCGCGTCTCTGCGGATAAACTCAAGATTGATACACGCGATGGGAAATGGCATCACTTGTTGGCGACTCGACAAAAGGATGAGTTGAAGCTCTATCTCGACGGAAAACTGATCGACACGCTCTCTGGGGTTGATTTGAATTCGACACTCGAAGGTGACTTCTATTATCTCGGTCGGGATTCCCGAACAGGTCAAATCACTTTTGAAGGACAACTAGATGATGTCAGGCTGTGGAAACGGTCATTGACGGCTGAGGAAATCGCACAGACGGCAGCGAACGGGCCGTCGGTAAATCGCAAAGGTCTGCTCGCCGAATATCTGTTTGAAGATCAGTTCGCGGATACCGCGGGTCACTCTGAAGGTCCCTTTCCAGCAAAGACACTTTCCAAAACTGCTTCGGTGAAGTTGATAAAGGGATCGTCGGGTTCCAAATCACAGGCACTCGACCTGCCGACTGCGGGAGACAAAACGCATGGCTTGCGGATCCCGTTGTCAGATCCGTTGAGAGACATCACCCGGTCTGACTTTACCGTGGAAACCCGTTTTCGGACGACCGACAAAGGGCGTAGCATTCTGCTCGGCAATTATAATGGAAAAGCAGGGGCCTTGAATCTAGAGCTACACGAAAACAATTCGGTGCGTGTTTATTTTCAGCGACCCAATCCCCAGGATTCGGGTGCCCTTGCGCGGGAAGGTAAACGAGATAAAACGATTGCAGAAAAGGCGGCGCGGATCTTGCGCGAAGAGGACCCCACGGCGCTGTTTGTCTACTTCCATCAGACCGATGCCACCGGACATGCGATCGGCTTCAGTCCCCAGGTTCCCGAATACATCACGGCGATTGAAAATATCGATGCCCGCGTGAACAGGGTCCTCAAAGCGATGCAGTCACGCCCGAACTTTGAAAACGAGGACTGGCTGACGATTATCTGCACCGATCATGGCGGTTTGAAACGCAGTCACAGTAAGGGACTGAAGGTGCCGGAAATCCGGCGGGTGTTTCTGATTGCCCATGGCCCGTCAGTGCAACCAGGACGAATTCCCAAACAGGCCTATCTGGTCGACGTCACCGCAACCGCTCTGGCACATCTGCTCGGATCAGTCGACCCACAATGGCAACTCGACGGCAAAGCAGTTGGATTGAAAATGCAGAACTAGTCGCTGCCCCTTTTAGGTACCATAGCGTCTGAGAACCGGAACTCTCAATGTATGCGAGATGACGTTTAAAAAAGCTTAGTCCAGAAAGTGATGTATGTTAAAAGGTACGACTTAAACGAAGTACTGCTTTCAAACGCTACCGACAATGGGATATAGAAAAATCCTACCCATTTTTCAACTTCAGGATTGATAGGTTTCCCACTTGCGTCATAAACAATTGCAGCCATCGGTCCAATGCTCAAAATGTAGACCGCTATAAAAACTGGGGTTTTAAAGAATAAAAACCGAAAAATTCTCCAGCGTTTATTTTCAGACATATGAACTACCTCAAGGACACGAAAAATAACGAGATACAGTTTAATCGATTGAAGCAGAAAAGTAATAGCAGATATCAACCATATTACAGACCTCTCAGAGTCGCGCAGGATGGCCTGTCACATGAGACCAGGGACATGTTTTGTTGGCAGGTCACAATTACAAATCAGTCCCACGCGTCGTCTAGTGTGCCTGCATGCATTGCTTGGTATTAAACTCTATTGGGGTAGGTGTAATGGATTGAGTCTGATACGATATGCTCAATCCTGAAATGCCCTTTCAGAAAGTTCGTTCGATATAAGTTGGTTATTTTGTCAGGAATCAACCCGTCATGAAAGTAGTTACGTCTGCGCTGCGCGACCGAGGATTGAATCGAAACGGGAACGAAGATCAATGTTTAATTAACGAGTCGCTGGAACATTCTATCGTTCGTGATGGTTTGGAGGGCTATGCCTCTGCGGAACGAGCGATTTCATTCACGGCGATACAGATCTCGGCTCACGCAGATACATTGGATTTGCCTGCTAAGAAACCATTATTGCCGCTAATGCGACGCGTTCCGTCAATCTCGACGACACGGGGCCATTGATATGATTAATTGGTTGTTCCGCCCGGTATGGCTCGCGACGATCGTATTTACGATGTTGAACGATTCATCAACGCTCTGGTCTCAAGAAACGACCTCCTTGAAGCCAGAGGCCAAGGAGAAAATTGTTCTGAAAGTCGGGACTAAGCAAAGTCCGCCGTTTGCGATTAAGAACGCTGACGGAACGTGGACCGGAATTAGTATTGAGCTTTGGAAACATTTAGCGCATGAGTTGAATTTAGAGTATGAGTTTCAGGAACTCCCTCTTAAAGAGATGCTCTCGAAATTGGAAACAGGCGAACTCGATGCTGCAGTCGCCGCGATTAGCGTCACCTCGGATCGCCACGAACGTGTCGGTTTCTGTCACCCCCACTTTTCGACGGGACTGGGTGTTGCAGTCAGTTCACGGAGGCGAGCCAGTCCATGGTCACTGTTGGGTAGTGTGTTTTCAAGTCGGCTGGTTAAGCTTGTCCTGGCCATGGTCGCCATCGTCGTTGTTTGTGGATTTCTATTCTGGCTGTTTGAGCGAGAGAATAATACAACAACGTTTGGGAGTCAGCGTCGCCAGGGAATTGGTATGGGCGTCTGGTGGGCTCTCATTATGCTGCTAGGACACAAAGGCATCGTTCCGGTTAGCAAGATGGGGCGCTTGCTTGCATTGGTTGCGATGTTTGCCAGCATTATCGTGTTATTAATATTAACTGGCGTGATCACTTCAGTGATGACTGTGCAACAACTCAATTCAGGAATCACGCGCGTGACCGATTTACACCATGTCCGCGTGGCATCGGTGACATCGAGTACCAGTGCTGAATATCTGCGGCAACGTCGTATCTTCTTTCACGGTTACAGCACGCCGCAAGAAGCAATCCAGGCAGTCGTTGAAGACAGGGCTGATGCGGTCGTATACGATGCCGCCCTGCTGAAATACCTGGCACGTGAAGAATTCAGCAACCGTATTGACGTCCTGCCAGTCTTGTTCAACATTCAGGAGTACGCGATCGCATTGCAAATCAACAGCGATCTTCGCAAACCACTGAATGAGGAACTGCTGCGATACCGCGAGAGCGATCCATGGGATGCGCTCCTGTATCGCTATCTGGGAGAATGATTTGCCGCGTTTTCATTCTGGTCAACAATGTCTGCTCCTCCCATTTCTCGTTCTAACAATGACGTCCAGCGGGCTTGGGCAAGCCGGAACACTGGGTGAGAAGGCTGCCGACAACTCTGTGAATCTGGGAGTGCCAGATTCGCTCTTCTTCACAACACGTTACCTTCCTCCAATATTTGAGAATTCATATGAACTCTAGTCTATTTCGCAAGAAGCAACCTAAGATTGGTGCACTTCCTGGAACACTGGTGATTTCCAAAGAGGCACCGCCGCCAAAAATCTCGTTAATTCACTATTCTGAGTCAACGCATAGTACGTCAACGGTGGACAATATCGACGATTTGGCGGAAGCCTTCAATGAAAATGAAGTCACCTGGGTGGACATCCAGGGCTTCGGCAATCGCAGCATCATGAAAAAACTCGGAACGATCTTCAACTTGCATCCTTTGCTACTCGAAGACGTTGTTAATGTACCGCAGCGACCTAAGACCGAGTCGTACGACGACCAGTTGTTAGTCGTCGTGCGCATGGTGCGGATGGGGGAAGACAAGCGCACCGGCGAACCCGTCGTCGACATGGAACAGGTCAGCATAGTAATTGCTAAAAATTATCTGATTACATTTCAGGAGAAACCGGGCGATATTCTCGATTCCGTTCGTAATCGACTGGTCTCCAAAAAGGGTATCATCAGAAAACGCGGCCCGGACTATCTTAGTTATGTCATCGCAGACACGATCATCGATGGGTATTACCCTGTGCTGGAAGCGGTCGGAAATCACTTGGAATCACTTGAAAGCGTCGTGATTGACAACCCATCTCCGACAGTGTTAGGCGAACTCAATCGGCTCAAGAACCAACTGATCAACCTGCGCCGGGCCATCTGGCCTCAACGTGAAGCGCTCAATAAACTCGTGCGAGGGGATCATAAGCTGATTTCCGAAGAGGTCGGCGTTTATCTGCGTGATACTTATGACCATTGTATCCAGACGTCGGAAGTTGCCGAAATGTATCGTGAAATGGTGAGCGGTCTGATGAATACTTATCTGTCGTCGGTCGCCAATCGGACGAATGAAGTAATGAAGGTTTTAACGATCATGGCCAGCATTTTCATTCCATTAACCTTCATGGCGGGCATCTATGGTATGAATTTCGAACATATGCCGGAACTTCACTACGAGTATTCCTACACAATTCTGTGGATTGCAATGGGAACCGTCGCGTTGGGGATGCTGCTGTTCTTTTATCGCAAGGGCTGGCTCTTTGAACGCAAGCGGTGACTGATCCCTTTTACTCGCCCGAAGAACTCGTTACTGACTCGAATGGCACTGCCGCTGACACGAATGTTGTCTTTTTTAATTTTTAAGATCGAAGTCGATGCTGTCGAGGCCGGATTTTTTGACTTCGAATTTCAGTTCGCTCTTTTGATTATAGTTTTCTGGAATGTATTGTTCCTGGATGGGGGTCCGTTCGCCTGGGTTTGACTCGTCAAATTTGGTTTTTGATTCGCGGTAAGCTGTGATTTCAACAACCTTATTTCCGGGAAGAGATTCTATTTCATACGCGCCATCAAGAATTCGTCCTGCATCACGGTTTCCCTGACCCTCTTCCGGGCGAAATAAGATTTCTCCAGACGGAACCGGTTCCCCATTGAACGTCACCTTTCCTGAAACAGAATATTTTTTGGGGCCAGTCTCACCGCCACATCCGGAGAGTCCTGTCAGCATACAGATAGATAGCAGACACAGCGCAAAAAAATCTGATTTAAAACGTTTTAAGGTGATATTGAACATGAGTCACAGTTTCCTCTAGCACGAACTATTTAAAAGCAGGCCGAGACAATACTCGTCCTGCTTTGGTGAGAGTAATATACCAATTGATGAACTTTAGAATTCGCCGATCACACGGCCATCAGCGCGGTCTCCCAGATCCTGAAATGTGGCACGGTCTATATTCGAAGATATAAATCGCACAGCGCCATCCGCCAATAAAACATGGACACCACCAACATGATAACTTCGTGCGAAGTTGAATGTGGGGTCCGACCCCGAAGCGCCGCGCGTGACACAAGGAGAATTAGGCCAAGTCGTTGACTTACAGGTGTAGTTTTGATCGGAAATTGAGGTATTCGGCGTCTCGTGGGTCGAGAATGACATTTCTCCATGCGCCCCGCCGATACCGAAGCAGCCTGGGCAACCCCAATAAGTTGTCGTGGCTGCGTTCCCTCGGATCACGATTTCGCTGGCAGCAATCGTATTGGATGACCCGTCTAGAATATCACGGATTTTGGTTTTGGAGTTTCTATAGAACATTCCTGGTAAAGGACTGCTACTATTTGTGATTCTGGTATTTCCAGCACATCCTACATAACTTCCTTGATTTCGATAGGAATTGTCCGCATTCCCAGGTGTGGAGGGATCAGAAGGGCAGAGGTAGACTGGAATCACAGCCCGCGAGATGGCCGTATTAGTAATCTGATGCACGAAATAAGAATTGTCAGCTGCGTAGATGTTATAAAGCGGGGCCTGATCGACATAGGGTAAAATTTGATGCGCCCAGGTATCACGGTCGTGATACGAGCCATAGTTCGGAGAAGCCCCGTAGCTCCCTTTGACCATAAATCCATAGGGAAAGACGCTATGGGTATCATGATAGTTGTGTAATGCGATCCCCATTTGTTTCAGGTTGTTTTTACAGGTACTCCTGCGGGCTGCTTCACGAGCCTGCTGAACCGCCGGCAGCAGTAAGGCGATCAAGATTGCAATGATGGCAATCACGACCAATAGTTCTATCAGGGTAAATCCGTGTTTTTTTGAAAGCTTCATTTTCAATGACTCTTCTGAATAATCAATGGGATTGTATTGCGGAAAACTATTTGAGAGCGACTAGTGGAGTGTCATTTTTAAATATGGGGTTGATGGATATTACGAGAGTGCGACAACGGAGCACGTAAACAACACTCCCAACCCTCAATTTCTAGCTTGACAAAGCACTGGATTGTAAAAAAAGTCAGGTTGGATTTTTGCAAGGGTTTTAGTATGGGCGGGCAAAGTGGGGTGTAGTAAGCGGCAGGGGTTCTGGGTTTGTGTATACTTGTTCGCAAATATGTTTCTTTAGTTTACTTATATATTGTCTTGGATACTTAAGTCAAGAAATTAGAGCGTAGAATACTCAGGTATTTCAGTGTTTGACATGAATTTCCCCGGGCCTGACACCAGTCACATGGCTTCGCATTTGCTTTCGTGACCTTGCCCCAAATGATGATCCCATTGGAAATTTGCAAACATCAGCGTCGTTTGGTTCCCAGTGCACTGTGGGGGCTCTGCTCATCGTAATCCTGCCGTTGGGAATCGAGTTCTTTCTGGGCATCTTTCAGCATCTGTTGCGTTATGGTAACGCTGAGAGAGTGAGGATTGCGGCTCTTTTTATGTCCCCGGATTGCTCTGAAAGTTCACCTGAGAGTGTGCTGGTGATATCTGGTAGGATTTGTTTGCCGTTGGTTTGTTTTCGCACTTTGGTTCGAAACGGCGGCTGGCGCCGATCCGCTCATATTTGGTAGACATTCTGAAGATTCTGGATCGTGTTTCTGGTTGGGGCGCAGTTACTCTGCGGGCGGACACATGGGTTCCGCTCCTACTTTCGAGGATGGTTTCGTGCTCTGTTTTTGTGAATTGATTTGTCCATTTTCTACTCGCTGCGCTCGGCTTGAATGTGCCTCCGGGCCTACCCTAGATAATGTAATTAAACATTTGGGATCGCTGCTCCTTTTGTTTATGCGATTGTTTGATAGGCAGATCATCTGCAAGGGCGTGGGGCCGTCAATGGGGAGTCGTTTATTTTTCTTGCGAACGACACGTGATCGCTCGGGAAGTTATTGTGAAAGTAAGCGAAGGCGGTGTGAAGTGCTGCGATGTCGTTTGATAACTGAGGTGCGGGCGAGCAGTGTTTTTGCAAATCTTGCTGAAACGAGCCGGTTTTATAGTGCTGATTTCCTCAGAGGTTCGAGGACTTCAGCTGAACCAGTAGTGTTCTCGCGCGTGACGCAGGTAACAGGGAATTATTTGAAATGCCATGACTCGGTCAAGACAGATTTTTTCAGCAGGGAGTTACGGTATTTCAGCAGTGAAGATGATCTGGTTGATGTTGGTCATCTTTAAAATGGAACTGAACTGTAGAGAACTGTAGTACGGTCTATCTGCATTCCTGTCTACGACGTGCTTCAAGGGAAGCGAACTAGTCAAAAGAGTTCGCGTTTAGGATCCAATAGTGCAGTGGCGTAGCGCCGCTTTCATGTCAGACGGGAAATACATTATTCCCCATCAAACTTAAATTCCGATCGTTGATACCACATAGAAATCCAGCTTGAAAAACAGCGAACGGATTCTGTTTTAAGAAGTGTTTTTTTCATGCACAAAACCCATGATTAAAGATACCTATTTTAACATCCCATTTGTATTTGAGTTAATATCAACGAAATCGTTATTTTTGTATAGATATCGTTTCCTGTGCACGGTAGATTCCTCCTCTTGAGAGTTATACATAATGTCATTTCTACGTCCGTCTACAGGACTGTTGCGTATACTACGTCAGTACTTTATGTACTAAGTCTCATTGATCTGGTAGTTACCTCCCCCACACATATTTGCAATAGATTCATATTTAGTCGAGAAGGAGTTCGCCGTGCTCATATCCAATTGGCTATCTGCCTTGGTTTCCCGTATTCGTCGCCGTCCTCGCTATAATTCTCGTGCCCGAAGAACCATTCGAAAACGATGGCAAGCCGTCCAACAAAACCGCCTGACCACCGTCGATTCGCTCGAAGAGCGAACGATGCTGACCGGATTTGATCCTGAAGGGACTCCATTTGCAAACCATTCAGACCACTCATTCAGTTCTCAAACCACTATTGATGGTGATTACATGGTAGTCACCAATCCGATCAACGATGTAGCACCAATTGCAGATAATGTTGGCGCGTATGTGTACGTCAGAAACGAAAATGGAACTCCTTCCGATTCGACAGATGACACTTGGGAATATCAGTCCGAATTGATACTTCCCAGCCTCGACTCTTCTGAAAGTATTACTTCCACAGATATTAGCGGTGATACGATTGTCATCGGAGTTGGGTTTGACGATGTTCATGGTGAAACTCGTGGTTCTGTGTATGTTTATACTCGATCCGGTGCAACATGGTCGCAGCAAGCTGAACTAACTCCCAACTCAGAAGATGCTAATGATTATGACTTATTTGGAGTCAGTGTTAGCATTAGCGGAGATACAATTTTTGTCGGTGCACCAGGCGATGATGAGTATGGAGAGGATGCAGGTGCTGTCTACGTTTATACGCGCACAGGATCAACTTGGAACGAAACACAAAAAATCACAACATCAGATTACGAATATTATACTCCCTATCCCCATCATTATGAAAGTATTGACTTTGCGTCATATATCAAAGTTGATGGAGACACACTGGTTGCATCCAACACAAATAATGGAACCCTCTCCATTTTCACTCAACAAGGAGGGATTTGGGGTGGGGAAACTTTTTTAGCACCAGCACATGGCCTTTCGGGTAGTAGCAACTTGATCTTTGGAGGTTCTGTATTCGACATTGATGATGACACAATAGTGGCTCAGTCAAATGGTAGCGCTACGGTTTTCACAAAAACAGAAAATGAGTGGCAACAACTACTACTCGAACTACCTCAAGAAAATGATACTGTGATTAATGGCACACCATGGTACTGGAATACCACCATTGACGCTGTTGCAATCAGCGGTGAAACAATTGCGATTAAAACCAGAGAAGGGCATATTCGAGACTGGGGTGACATTGTGCCACCTAATCCTCAAGTTACTACAGACCGTTTTGTACATATATATCAATTGACAGATGGCACATGGACTCTATCACAAAGTATTCCCGTAGAGCGTGATGAAGCCTACACTTTTTATAACCATGATATTAATGTCGCTTTAGATGGAAACACGCTCGTTGCAGATGATAGGTTTTTTAATTCAATAAACTCTGGAATCGCGATCAGCGACGCAATGGTTATCGAAGGAGATACGGGTACTCAAAATCTGACATTTACTATCACCCGCTCAGGAGAAATTCCGGGGGATTTAAATGAAGAAGTTTCTGTGGCCTATAAAACCATTGCTGGAGGGACTTCCATCGTTGGTCTTGATTACCCTGAAGTAGACTTGACCACGATTTCGTTTGCAGCTGATCCAACAGCAACAGTGCAAACACAACAAATTTCGATCCCCATCTATGGTGATCATGAAACTGAATTCGAAGAAACAGTTTTTGTTGAGCTATTGCCAGTCACCCCTGGTTCCTACATTTCTGACACCATTGGAATAGGAACCATCCAAAATGATGACGTTGGTATTTCAATCGGAGATGTTGTCGTTACCGAAGGTGATGCCGGTTCGACCCAATTTATCACATTGAATGTTACCAGGGGGGGCGATTTATCTCAGTCAGCCAGCGTCGAATATTTTATTTCAGCAGGTTCAGCAGAGAACGGAGTTGACTACACAGCCACAAATTCAACCGGTACCATTAATTTCACTGCCGACTCACAAAGTAATTTCCAGTATGAAACAATCACGATAGAGATTATAGGCGATGATCGGGTTGAACTCGATGAAACAATTACAGTTACGATTCAGAACTCTTCATCAACTCCAATTAGTAAATCATCGGCAATCGCAACCATTGTTGATAATGACTCTGCATCAATCACCATTGATGATATCACGGTTCTGGAAGGTGCTGGACAGGCTGTTTTCACTGTCACACTCGACCAGGATGTCGAATTAGATGCTGATATTACTGTTGATTTTTTAGTTGGCAGTCCCCAATACAGACCGCTGGTATATGACTACATTCCCAATTACCTGTTTTTCGAAACATCCAATAACTCACCGGTTCAGACGGGGCAATTAACGTTTACAGGCGATGCAAACGAGAAAAAATATATCGTCGTAGATATTATCGATAATGATTCAGTAGTAGAGGCCCTGTATGAGTACCAGGTAACGATTGACAACTTGCAGGCACATGGCAGAAATATTGAACTTGCGGGAAATTCAGATGCGGAAGGTTCGATTTATGGCTTGGGAAAAATCAACAATGATGATATCGCATCATTCATAGTCGGTGATGCCCCTCCAGTTTATGAAGGGGAAACCGCCACTTTTACCGTAACGCTCGATTCTGAGATTACTCTCCAGGAAGGTCAAGAGATCACTGTGAGTTATTATATTGACAGCACTACTCCTAGCCTTGGTATGGTGAATGGGACACCATACGGAGGGTTCGAACCATTACCTGGCGGACTCCTTGGAGCGACACCTGGCCCTACAAACAGAATTGCTTCCGGGACGCTCACCTTCAACGGAACTCTAAATGAGCAGAAAATTATTAATGTTGCAATTCCGGACGACGACTTGATTAGTTTTGACAAAGATCTCACATTCAGGCTTGTTAACATTCAAAGAACTAGTGGCTTACTAAATCAACGAGATGCTCCGCTGATTCAGGTTGCAAATGAGGGAACAGGAACCATCCTCAATGATGATGCTGGTTTTTTCGCACCATACTACGGCGAAGAAATTATTGAAGGTGATGATGGTGAAGACAAATCAGTCACATTTTCTGTTTTGCGCGCCGGAAAAGATGCCGGTGATCTCAATTCTGTTGCAACTATCGATTACAGGACTCTTGGCTCGAACTCTTCACTACACGAAGTAATTGCCCCTCCCGCGACCTTGACTTTTACCGCTGACCCAACCGCTCGATTTCAAATCTTAACTTTTACAGTTGATGTATATGGTGATAATGTTGTTGATGGGCCTGACTACCTAGGTATTCGGTATGAGAACCCTTCCACGAATTTAGTTATCCATGAATCTGTCTATGGATTAACCGACATAACCTTCGGCATCATAAATGACAACGACAGTACTGCACTTTCCGTTAGTGATGTCATTGTGCATGAGGATGGAACTGCAACAGTGACTGTCACTCAGGACCAAACCGAAGTCGTAGAACCTTTTAATGTTCGGCTTATCACGTATGGTGGGAATGCACAACCTGGTGTAGATTATATAAGCCTATATGAAACTATCGAATTTTCAGGAGCAGCCGGAGAATCTCACAGTTTTAATGTAACCCTTATCAATGATCTTCAGGAAGAGTTCAATGAAGAGTTCTTTGGTTCTCTAGGTCTAGAGATAACTGGTTGGAATATTTACTTTGATAGTTCACCAGTAAAAATCACAATCATCGATGATGATGCCCCGCAAGTCTCGATCGGTGACGCTCAGGTTGACGAAGATAATCTTACGATTTCATTTGATGTTACAGTTAACAAAGCATTGGGATCTGCATTTACGGTTGATTATACCACAGCTTCACTGTCAGCCGTTGACGGAACAGACTTCACGGGTGAAAGTGGCACGCTCTCTTTTACCGGACTGCAAGCCAATGAAACCAAGACGATTACCATAGACTTGATTGACGACAGTCTGGTTGAGCTACAAGAAACCTTCTCAGTTCTACTAAGTAATCTTGATGCTGGTGGAGCAATCATCAATTTTTCTGATGCAGAAGCAATTGGTACAATTGATAATGAAGATTCCGGTTTTGTTATCGATGACTGGTCCATCACGGAAAGTAATGCCGGGACAACTCAAACTGTTACCTTTACTGTAATTCGTGATGGAGATTTGAGCCAGGCTGCTTCCATCGATTACGCTATCAGCGGTACGGCATCAGCTGGTACAGATTTTACTGGCGCTACTACAGCCACTTTAAACTTTGTCGCTGACGCTATGGCAGAATACCAGGAACAGACTATCTCGATCGTTATCAACGGCGATACACTAGTCGAAGCAGATGAAACGGTTCTGGTTACTCTGCAAAACGCTTCGGTCGGCGTGATTGTCAAAGCCAGTGGAACAGGCACCATTCTAAACGACGAAACAGCATCACTTGTCATTAATGATGTAACCGTCAATGAAGAAACAGGGCTTGCACAATTTGAAGTAATTCTTGACAAGGATGTGCAAGGCAATGTTACTGTCGATTTTGAAACTCTGGACTCAACAGCCTTGAGTTCGAATTCAGACTACGATTACTCAACCGGAACGGTAACTTTCGCAGGGGGCACAGCTGGTACACAGTTTGTCTCAATCACAATTAATGACGATACTGCAGTAGAAGGGGATGAGGAGTTTCTGGTCCGGCTTTTGGATGGAACAATCAGTGCCGGTGGGGCATACGTCGTTTTTGAAGATCAGGAAGCAGTTGGTCAAATCTCGAATACTGATGCGGCCACCGTCTCGATCACCAATGTCACGGAAACGGAAACATATGGTGGGACAAATAATTTTGAGTTCGAGGTCACACTGTCGAATGCCGTCGACATCAATGTCGGTTTGAAAGCAATTACACAAAATGGCGACGCATCCCCTGGCAGTACGACGTTAGGATCTGCACTTGCCGGCCAAGACTATACCGCGATCAGTCAGGACATTACCTTCCTCGCAGGTGAAGTCTCGAAAACAGTAATCGTGAATATCGATGATGATAATATCGTTGAACTAGATGAAATGTTTTATGTTCAATTACAGAACCTGTTTTCACTCGACGATCGAAAAGTCATCTTTGCCGGTGGAGAAATCACGGAAAGAGCAACCGGCACGATTTCTAATGATGACACTGCCGAAATTTCTGTTTCCTATAATTCAAACTCTTTAATTTTAGAAGACGATTTAGGACAAAGTTCATATCATAAATTTGATCTAGAACTATCAAAGGTAGTAGACTCATCCGTTACCGTGGATGTTAATAGTTTGATCGGGCTGAGTGCAACTGAAGGACTTGATTATGATTGGTATCGTTCATATGTGACATTCCAGGCAGGACAGACCATCGCCACTGCTTATGCACTTGTTTATGGTGATGATCTATTTGAAGGTGATCATGACGGTTATCTAAAAGGGGCGTATGAGACATTTGGAATTGAACTAAGTAATGTTGAAGCTCAAAGTCGAAATGTAATTTTTAGTAATTCATCTGCTACAGCAAAAATTTATGACGATGAACATATAGATGACACGAAATTTAATATTTTAATCGACTATGATGCCTCATTAGTAAATGCAACTGCTGCAAAAACCGCAATGGATGCCGCTATCGCACGATGGGAATCTATCATTGATACCGATTTGGGAAATAATAGATTTTATCGGATTGCTGAAAACCAAGAAATTATTTATTTCGATGATCTACTGATCACGGTCAAGCAAGAGTATATCGATGGGTCTGGCTTTACATTGGCTCAGGCTAACCCCGCTTACATCAGAAATGACTCAAAGCTACCGTATCTCGGTGAAATTACAATTGACTCGAGTGACATTAACAATTCTGGATTAACCGATATTCTCACGCATGAAATCGCACATGCACTCGGGTTTGGATCTCTTTGGGAGTATGTAGGATTATTTGACCCCAACAACCCGAATGCTTTATATACGGGAGTGAATGCAACAATTGAATATGAAGCGTTATTGGCACAAGCTGGACGTCCGTCGGAAAATTATGTCGGGGTTCCCGTTGCCAATACCGGAGGTGCCGGAACAAGCGGTGGTCATTGGCGTGAATCTGTCTTTGATACTGAGTTGCTCACTGGATTTTATAATTCAGGCGTAGCTAATCCGATAAGCAGAGTCTCGATTGCCGCATTTGAAGATTTAGGATACGAGGTCGACTACGCTCAGGCTGATTCCTATTCACTTCCGGCCAATCCACCATCAGGAGGAACATCCTTCGGTAGTAGTGGAGAAAGTTTTTCGGTATTCAGTGCCCTCTCTCTGGGGGCTTCAGAAGGGGCGATTGGTATCACCGTTGATGATATCTCCGCTCAGGAAGACGGCGTTTACGAATTCACCGTTTCACTGAGTGCCGCCGCGGATGAAGAAATTACGGTTCGAGCGAATACAGTTTTGGGAACAGCCGGCGTTTCGGACTTCACTTCCATCGCAGATCAACTCATTACATTTGCTGCTGGTGAAACGACGAAGACAATCACAGTCATAGTCAATGACGACACGGTTCTGGAAAATGATGAGACCTTCTCCCTTGTATTATCGAATGCCACCTATAACGGAGTGACTGACCCTGAGCATGTTTTGATCATCGATGACACTGGTGTTGCGATGATCGAGAATAACGATAGTGCCTCACTTTTAATCAATGATGTCATCGTCAATGAAAGCGACAGTACGGCGACCTTCACAGTGACGCTGGATAACGCAGTAGACACTGCCTTAACCGTTGATTTCTATTCAGCAGATAGCACAGCAACTACGGCAGGCAACGACTATGTCTTTGAAAGTGGCGTGCTTCACTTTAACGGAACCGCCGGTGAAACGGTCACCTTCACAGTGCAGATTAATGAAGATTCAGAGCATGAGTTTAATGAAAGTTTCATGATTGATTTGAGTCATGTGATGGCAGGTGGCAGAAATGTGACTCTTTCTGACGCGCAAGGCGTCGCGACCATCATTGACAATGACAGTCCACGCCTCTCGATCAGCGATGCCGTCGTCAATGAGAATGCAGGCACTGCCACGTTTGCCGTCACGCTCGATAAAGACGTAAGTAATTCATTTACGGTTGATTTCGCCACTGCGGATAATTACGCCGTGGCTGGAACAGACTATGTCGCTAACAATGGCACACTCAATTTCGCAGGAACAGCCGGTGAAACGCAGACCATTACAATCACCATTAATGAAGATACAGTCGCTGAATTGGATGAATCGTTCTTAGTCAATCTGAGCAACGTTCAGGCTGCGCCATCGATTGTTAATCTGACAGACAGTCAAGGGTTGGGGACCATTCTCGGGAATGATACCGGCACTGCCGGCGATGATGACTTCCTGCTCAGGATGAATGCCGACGGCGTGACAGTTGAACTTCTCAACAATCTTTCGCTCGTTGATTCGCGATTACTATCAGACCTCATCATGATCAATATCGATGGTGGAGCCGGTGATGATACTCTCACACTTGATCTCAGCAACGGACTTCCATTCCCTGTCGGAGCAATCAATTTCAGTGGCGGAGCAAACGCCATCTCTGGTGATTCATTAAGTATCACTCAGGGAAGTTATGCAGGCACGTTTGGAAACATCACACATACCTTCACCAGTAACAGTGACGGCAGTCTCGACATTGATGGTCAAATCATCAATTACACAGGACTGGAGCCCATCTTCGATGATCTGATTGCGTCCAATCGTGTATTTGATTTCACAGGTGCCGCTGAAACAATTACGCTCTCTGATGATGGGACAGCCAATGACGGCCTCTCGCTCATCGATTCAACACTGGGTGAGTCGGTGGTATTCGCTGCTGCCACTAGCACAACCACAATCTTGACCAGCAACGGAACCGGAGCCGATGTGATCAATGTTACGGGGCTGGACAGTCTGAACGCGTCAGACGTTACCATCATCGGTGACTCTGATGATGATGTGACCTTCCTGACAAACACGACCGCAATGGGAACCAGCGATCTGACCGTCACCGGGCAAACCATTACTGTGAATAGCGGTATTTCATCCACCGGCGGTGCAATCTCTCTCACCGCCAGCCTCAATATCCTGCTCAATACTGGAAGCAGTCTGACGACTGTCGATGGGGGTCTCACACTACTGGCTAATAACGGCGGGACTGCTGCAGGAACCTTTGTCGGCATCGCAGCGACAAACGCCACGGTTCAAACCACGGGAACCGGGAATATCTTATTCAACAGCTCTGGCGAAAATGGGGAGGGGATTTATTTATATAATGGCACTTCAATTAGTTCTACGGCTACCGGTGTGTCTGCGGGAACGATTACCTTGGATGGAACCGCGGGAACGGGCGCTGCTTATCAGCATGGGATCCTGTTGATTGATGCTTCGATTGAAAGCGTTGATGGTGCGATCTCCTTAACAGGTCAGGGAGGTGGTGATGGTACCGGTGATGACAATGTTGGCTTGTACCTATACGATTCCAGCATCAGCTCGACCGGCACCGGTACATACGCCGCGACGATCACCCTGGATGGCACTGGGGGAGATGGCATCGGTATCATCCGCGGTATCCGGACCAATCTTCTCTCACTGACAAGTACCGATGGAGACATTTCCATTACCGGTGTAGGGCAAGGGGATGCTGCCGGAAGTGACAATGAAGGGATTGTACTGGGAACAGACACCACTATTTCCTCGACGGGGACAGGAGCCGATGCCGCCGATATTAGTATTCACGGCACAGCGGGAGCAGGGGCCTTGTATAACCAGGGCATTTATGCCAGTTCTCAGGCCAATACCAGCAGCATTGTCGGTGGGATATCTGTTGTCTCTGACGGTAATTTCTGGATCAGCACCGATAGCAGTATTACCTCTACTTCAGGCGATATTGAGGTCGACGTCAATTATCTGAGTGCCAGCAATGTTGGTACTCTGTCCATGAACAATACCACCTCATTTATTACAGGCAGTGGAGATATCGATCTGGATGCCGCCGGTGACATTTCCATAACACGCCTGTCGACGACGGGAACCGTCACCATTGATTCGACCTCTGGTTCGATTCTGGACAATGATGATACTTATATCGATATCATCGCCGGTACGGCGGCTCTTGCTGCCGCCGGTTCGATCGGGACTGTCGGTAATCCATTGACCGCCCAGATGGATTCCCATACCGCTGTCTCGGGAACCAGCGACGTTAATATCAACAACCGTGAGCTATTTTCCATTAGTGATGCGAGTGTCAATGAAGACGGCACCTTCAGCTTTACTGTGAGCATCGACCATGCCACCGACCAAAACGTGACTGTCCTGGCCAGTACCGCCTACGGCACAGCGGGTGCGGGTGACCTGACTTCGATTAGCAATCAACTGGTTACGATTGTCGCCGGACAGACATCGGCTATTGTCACTGTCAACGTCACGGATGACAGTGTGCTGGAAAATGATGAAACCTTTACTGTCTTACTCTCCGATCCCAAATACAATGGCGCTACCAATTCCGCCAGAATCACGATTGGCGATGGCACGGGTGCCGGCACAATCCTGAACGATGATACTGTAAAAATCATCGACAATGGCGATACCGGATTTTCTCAGACTGGTACCTGGATCACTGCCGGTGGCAACCCAGCCTTTTACCAAAGCGATTATTCCTATGTGGATGGCATCGGCGGTACTGGTCAGAACACTTCGTCCTGGGGATTTACTGATTTGGCCGCCGGAAGGTATCGCATCTCGGGAACTTGGAGCAACGATCCGCTGGGAGCCAGTAACATGCCCATCACAATCTCCGGAGTCGCAGGCGGAGATGTGAACATGACAGTCAGCCAGAGAGGAGTCATCCAGGATGTTTACGACGACGGTGTTTACTGGCAGGACCTTGGGTTCTTTGAAGTGGATGGAAATGGCGTGATTACCATTACCATTTCCGATGACCAGGCCGATGGGTACGTGCTGGCAGAAGGATACCGACTTGAGAAATACGACAGTGTATTGTCAATTGCCGATGTCAGTGTCAGTGAAGATGACGGAACCGCCACGTTCACCGTCACATCAAGCCTGGCTGTGGGAAGTGCATTTACGGTCGATTTCGCGACCGTCGATGGAACAGCAATCGCTGGCTCTGACTATACCGCGACCAGTGGCACGTTGAATTTTGCAGGAACGACAGCTGGCGAAACTCAAACCATCACTGTTGCTCTGACAGATGATGCAACGGCCGAACAACTAGAATCATTTCTGGTCAACCTGAGCAATGCACAACACCCCAGTGCCAATGTTGTCATTGCAAATCAGGGTCAGGCGACGATTGCAGGCAATGATAGTCCGATCGTCACCATCGATGGCACCGTAGCAGCCGACGAGTTTCAGATGCAAATGAACGTAGACGGCGTGACGCTCGAGATCTGGAGTGGCTCGACCCTCATTCATTCGGGTTTACTGGCCAATATCACGGAAATCAATATCAACGGCGGCGCGGGCGTTGATATTCTGACAGTGGATCTGAGTAACGGCTTGCCATTCCCATCCGGGACAATCAACTTCGACGGTGAAGCAGACGGCGGTTCGATTGTACTAGAATCAGGCAGTTATGCCGGATCGGTTACAACAATCTCGCATGCACTCAGCAGTAACTCAGCCGGCAGTATGAGCATTGACGGGCAGGTCATCAATTACACCAATGCAGAAACGGTCTCGGATTATTTGGACGTCACCAATCGTGTGTTTGATTTTCTGAGCGCTGCCGAGACGATTACACTCAACGATACAGGAACCAGCAACGATGGGCTGTCTAGCATCGATTCGACGTTGGGTGCCGCAGTCACCTTTGTGAATACGGCAACTGTGACCGTTTCTACAAATTCGGGTAGCGGCGCTGATACAGTCAGTATTGAAGGACTGGACAGCCTGAACCTAGAATCGCTCACTGTCACTGGAGACACCGGGGATGAAGTGAGGTTCCAAACGAATGATACCGATTTGGGAACCAGTAATCTGACAGTCACAGCGCAAACCATCACGGTTGTCAGTAACGTTTCTGCCACTTCCGGTGCGATCTCACTCACTGCCAGCCGTAATATTTTCCTGGCTGACGGCAGCGGTCTGACCACTGTCGACGGGGGAATCACCCTACTGGCCAATGATGGAGGCAGTACAACTGGTCAATTTGTCGGAGTCAAATCGAATAATACAACGATTGCGACAACAGGATCTGGTGACATTTCGATTACCGGATATGGAGCGGATGGGACAGATGACAATAATTACGGAATCAATCTGGTTTCGAGTGCCATTTCATCCAGCAGCACCAGCGTTGATGCAGGTACGATTACGATCAATGGGACAGGGGGAGCTGGAACGCAGTGGACCAGCGGACTTCGGTTTAATCTCAGCACGCTTTCCAGTATCGAAGGTGATATAACTCTGATCGGACAAGGGGGTAGCGGATCACTGTCTGAAAGTGATGGCGTGATATTGGGGGCAACGGCTATAACCATCGCCAATGCAAATCTCGATATCAATGGTCAGGCAGGCGGCACATCCGGTTCCTCTACGAACTTTGGGGTTTCGCTGAAGAATTTAGCCAGCATTACATCCACTGGAACAGGCACTATATCCATCGCCGGTGATGGAGGCGAGGGAACATCTTATAATACTGGGATTGTCCTGTCAGCATCAGAAATTGAGAGTTATTACGGTGACATTTCATTAACAGGACAAGGTGGCCAGGGGACAGATACAAACAACATTGGCATTTTTGTCCTTTCAGCATCTAGTATTACGTCTTTGGGAACAGGAGCCACTGCGGCGACCATTAATTTAGATGGCACTGGGGGGGCTGGAAATCATGACAGCCGTGGTATCTTTTTTCGTGACTCTGATATAAGTAGTATCGACGGCAATATTTCACTCATTGGCCAGGGAAGTACTTCAGTAACTGGAAGCTGGAGTCAGGGGGTTGTGTTTGCTGACGCATATATTAACTCCAATGGAACGAGTTTAGATGCGGCTGAAATCTATATCCACGGAACGGGAGGGACAGGAGTTGCATACAACGATGGAATAGCCGTTTATACCCATACCGAATTTACTAGCAAAGTGGCTGACATCTCGTTCACTTCTGATGGGAGTGTCTTGTTCTATGATAATACCCGCGTTGAATCTACAACGGGCGACCTCGAGTTTACCAGTAACTATTTGAGTGGAAACAGTACAGGTGTCGTCCTCATGGATACCGGAACGGTATTCAAGTCAATTCAGGGTGATATCAACATTGACGCTTACAGTGACACATCTCTGACCAGCCTGATTGCAGGGGGAACGGTCACCGTGGATTCGACGATCGGTTCGATTTTGGACAACGGTGACGTCAGATCAGAAATCTTTGCGACAACGGCCGTCTTAAACGCTTACGGTTCGGTTGGTACCAGTGGGAATCCATTGGAAGCCAACGTGGTGAACCTTTCTGGTGTCGGCACAACCAGTGGTTTCTATGTGAATAACTCGGCCTATAAACAGATCATAGACAATGGTGACACTGAGTATTCTGCGACAACAGCAGAGTGGGGTACGTTTTCTAACAGTGCTTACTATCAGGGAGACACACAGTATTTGTCTGCGGGGGCACATCCCGATGCCACTGCCAGTTGGAAGTTTGATGATTTGATTGCCGGTACCTATCGCGTCTCAGGATTCTGGAATACCGGTGCAAATCGCGCCACGAATACGGAATTTACCGTTTCTGGTATCGAAGGTGGCTCCGACTCACAAATAATCAATCAACAAAACCGTACGACTAATGTCACTGATGCGGGCTTCAACTGGCAGGATCTGGGTTTCTTTACGGTTGATGAGAATGGCTCGATTACCGTCACTATGACCAACGAATTGGCTGATGGTTTAGTCATTGCCGATGCCATGCGACTCGAAAATGTGGGAAGTCCTGTTTCAGTCAATGATGTTAGCGTGGATGAAGATGCCGGGACGGCCACGTTTACTGTCACACTGGGTGAGGCTGTTCAGGGAGGCTTGAGTGTCGACTGGTCCACCGCCGATGGCACCGCGACCGCCGGCTCCGATTACACAGCCGGCTCAGGAACATTGAACTTCACGGGTACCGCCGGAGAAACCCAGACGATCACTGTTACGCTCACTGATGAATATGTTATCGAGTCCGATGAAACTTTTCTCGTCAATTTGAGTAATCTTGTCACCAGTGGAAATGCCGTTATAGCTGATCCCCAAGGGGTCGCAACGATCATTGATGATGAGATCAGTATCACGATCGCTGGCACCGCTGCTGCAGATGATTTCCAGGTGCAACTGAACGCCGATGGTGTGACGCTGGAAGTCTGGAATGATACGACGCTTGTATTTTCTGACCTGCTGACTGAAGTGACGGAACTCAATATCAATGGTGGCGCGGGCGCAGATACCTTCACCGTGGATCTCAGTAACGGCCTGCCATTCCCCGTCGGGAATATCAACTTTGATGGCGAAGCCGACGGCGGTTCGATTGTACTGGAATCGGGCAGTTATGCAGGCTTCCTAGCTACGATCACGCATACATTGAACAGTGATACCGCGGGCAGTATTTTGATCGACGGGCAGGTCATCAATTACACCAATGCAGAAACTGTCTCGGATTATTTGGATGTCACCAATCGTGTGTTTGATTTTCTGAGCGCTGCCGAGACGATTACACTTACTGATTCAGGAACTAGTAACGATGGGCTGTCCAGCATTGATTCCACACTCGGTGCTGCTGTCACATTTGTTTCAGCAGCTGCCGTGACCATTTCCTCTACTTCCGGCAGTGGCGTTGATCAGATCAACGTACAAGGGTTGGACAGCCTGAACGCCGGCAGTTTCACTGTGACAGGTGATGCCAACGATAATGTGACGTTCCAGTCCAATAATACCGAGATGGGCGTCAATGACCTGACGGTCACCGCGCAGACCATCACCGTCGACAGCGCTGTTTCCTCAACCGATGGCGAAATATCGCTCACCGCCAGCCGTAATATTCTGCTCAACGCTGGCAGCAGTCTAACAACCGTAGATGGCGGAATCACCTTGCTGGCGAATGACGGCGGCACGACAGCGGGAGACTTCAAAGGCATCTTTGCCGACAATACCACAATTCAATCATCGGGTACCGGGAATATCTCTATTACCGGTTATGGCGGAGCGGGAACAGGAAATTCCAACCTTGGATTTGATACCAACTATGCCGTGATCTCCTCAACGGGAACAGGAGCGAATGCGGGAACAATTACGATTGATGGAACGGGTGGAGGAGGCGGAGCTGCTTACGAGCGTGGTCTCTACCTGCAACGTTCGACCGTCACGAGCATTGATGGTGATATTACACTCCTCGGGCAGGGAGGCGGCAATGGCACCAGTTACCATAATCAGGGAGTTCGACTTTACGACGCGACGGTTACCTCAACAGGAATCAGCGTGGATGCGGCCGAGATCAACATTCATGGATCTGGTGGAAACGGTACACTTTCAAATGATGGGCTTCTGGTAACAAATGAGTCCGTCATCAGTAGTATTGTTACAGATATCTCGATCATTTCTGAAGGAAATGTGTGGTTTTATGATAATTCCCGAGTTGAATCTTCAACGGGCGACCTCGAATTTACTGCCAATTATCAGGGTGGGACCAACACGGGTGTCTTCTACATGAATACCGGAACGGTATTTTATTCCGGTGCCGGCAATATCGACATTGATGCCTACAGCGACACCTATCTGACCAGCCTGATTGCAGGGGGAACGGTCACCGTGGATTCGACGATCGGTTCGATTTTGGACAACGGTGACGTCAGATCAGAAATCTTTGCGACAACGGCCGTCTTAAACGCTTACGGTTCGGTTGGTACCAGTGGGAATCCATTGGAAGCCAACGTGGTGAACCTTTCTGGTGTCGGCACAACCAGTGGTTTCTATGTGAATAACTCGGCCTATAAACAGATCATAGACGATGGTGATTCCGGATTTTCGACCAGTGGTTCTGGATGGACTTACAGTAGCG
>NZ_CAXBKP010000005.1:0-307886 GCF_963976445.1 uncultured Gimesia sp.
TATTGTAGGGGCAGGTCTATGTGCTTGCCCGCTTGGTGGTATTCGATTCTGTATCGTGCTTGTGATGGGATTGGTTACAACGTTCTGAGCGTCATAACAAAAAGCACGTCGATACTGCGCGCGACCACCATAGGGGCGCCCTCCATTTGGTTCAATAGGTGTGTTTTATTAATCACTGTTGGCAAGCCAACAGTGCCACCTGAATTGTTTTCTTGGGCTGTTTATTTGACGTGTGGGGAATCGAGTTTGGGTTTTTTTTCGAGGAACTGGGCGGCGCCAAGGTATTTACCCCAGGAGCCGAAGTAGCCGCGATAGAGCATGATGAGATAGGCGGGCACGATGATCGGGCGGATGATAAAGGTGTCGAGCAGAACCCCAAAGGCGAGAGCAAAGCCAAGCTGCTGCATGCCGACCAGGGTTCCCGCCATCAGTGAAGAAAACGTGCCGGCCATAATGATTCCACAACTGGAAATAATGCCGCCGGTATTTTTTAATGCAGAGATCACGCCGTCGACGGGGCCTTTGGTTTTTTGTTCTTCGTCGATGCGGGTAATCAGATAGATGTTATAGTCTTCGCCGACGGCAATCAGAATGGTGAAGAGAAACATGGGAACTTTCCAGTCGAGGCCGGTAAAGTTGTAGGGATCGAGAGCCCAGAAGACGGCGAAGGTGACGCCTAGCGTGACCAGGTAGCTGAAAAAGACGCTGACGATGAGATACGCGGAAATGGCCGGTCGTCTGAGCAGGATCACCAGAATAATGAAGACACTTCCCAAAACGAGTATGTCGATGCGGGCCTGATCCTGATCGGTCACGTTTTTTAAATCGCTGATGCTGGCGGTTGCGCCAATATAAAAGAGTTCGCTATTTTCGCGCAGTTCCGGCGGCAGTGATTTTTTGACGGCTTTTTTGACACGTTCCAGCTGCATCATGCTGTCGTGTGAGAAGGGGTCTTTTTCAAGAATTAGATCCATGCGAGTGACATGGTTTTCCAGATCTGGTTCGGAACTGACGTAGTAGTTTTTGATCAATCTGATGCGGCTGATGGCTCTGATCTTTGCCAAGCCGCGCAGATCTTTGGCTTTGTCCATTTCGTCTGCTGCACCAATGCCGAATGGTTTGGTCATATTGCGAATATCGGCAATTCCCAGTTCCTCTTTCTGTTTCAATAAGTCATCCGTGAGTTCTTCAATGGCGATACGGCCTTCAGAATCAGAGAAGTTGACATTCGGGTTTTTGAACAGCAGTGTCAGTGGGCCGGTGGCACCTGCCGGGTAATGTCCCTGAACGGCTTTGGTACCGATGACGCTGGGGTCTTCGCTGGGGAGTTCCGAGAGTAAGCCATAGCTCAAATTTCCATAACAGGCGAGAGTAATCAACGCGAACGGAAACAAGATCAGAAATGTAGAGAGCCAGATTTTACCGGGGCTTTTGAGCAGTGCCAGTGAAACGGAATCCCAGATGGAACCGGTCCAGTTGCGTTGCATGAGTCGGGCCATCACGCTGGAGGGGGTTAACCAGCCGGCGGAAATCGCTACGCGTTCATTGAAGGTTTGTGGCCAATAGGCAAATCGTCCGGCAAGACAGAGCAGGGCGGGGGTCAGTGTGAGTGAGGCAAGAAGCACGAAAAACAGGCTGAGTGACATGGCGATGCCTGCCTGCTGAAATTTTCCGAACGCGGCAAAATACATCATTCCGATGCCGCACATCGTTGTTCCAGCACTGGCGGCCAGAGCCGATCCAACGGTGGCGATCGAGTTGGAAATCGCTTCTTTGAAGGTGCATTCTTTATCGAGTTCTTCCCGATGGCGGGCAATGAGGAACAGGCAGTAGTCTACCCCAGCGCCATAAAGAATGACGGTGACATAAACTTCAATGCCGGAGAAGAGTCCGACGACGCCCCAGTCTCCCAAGATCGCGAGTACGGAGAGGGCAATTTTGACAGAAACAAAGACAGTAAATAAGGGGATCAGAGCGAGAATCGGGGCACGATAAATCATGATCAAAAGTATGATCACGAGTAGGACCGTCCAGAGTTCGGTTGCTTCCGCGCTTTGGTTCGCGGCACGAATCATGTCGCGGCCAACAGTGGCGATACCGCTGAGTGTAATATCCAGTCCTGGTTCGATCAACTTTTTGAATTCATCATTATGATGGATGAGGTTTTCGATACTTGCGACAGTTTTCCCATTACTTTGGTCGAGGAATTCCGTCGAGAGTTCGACAATGACCAGGGAAGCTTTGTTGTCTTCACTTTGTAGCAGATCGCCGATGGTTTTGTCTGTGTAGGTACGGATGCGGGAGATGTTTGAAGGGAGGCTCTTTTGGCCGGACGAATCTTCTGTTGTCGTCAGACTCTCTTTTTCATCCGTTTTATCTTTGTTCTGATCCTTAAACTTTTCCGGATCGGCAATTTTTTCGAGTTGTGGTTTGAGTTTTTCTTCGATGAAGGTGAGGTCTGCAGGCATCAATCCCTGATCGCCATGCTCACGGCGGACGACGATTACAATGCTGCTGGCCAGCAGGTCGTCAGGAAAGGCACGTTTGAAGAGCTTTTCACCCTGTAAACTAGGGGAGTCGCTTGGCAGGAACGCGAATTCACCATTTTGGACTACAGAAGACCATTCGGGTGCGGCATACGAAATCCCGATTAATGCCAGAACCCAGCATACCAGGAGAATTTGCCAATAGCGGACTACCGTGTTGCCTAGGACTCGAAACATAGAGATTGCTAACAAAGAGCTGTTGAAGAGACGTAAAATACAGTTTTGAAGACACGGAACAGTTTCAACAGAATTTCTTGAAACCGGGACAAAATGCGTGAGGTATCTACAGTAACTTCAGGTCTTCGTGGCGTCAATCTTCACACATTCGGGTAGACAAAAGCAAGGCCAAGCAGAGCTGAATTGTCAGCTGAGGTTGAAATGTGTGTTTATGTTCATTTTTTGTGATCGGGAATGGAAATAGATTTTGTATCTTCGGTTTGATGTGTCATAATGGGCCTCTCGAATGTGTTCGGCAAGAAGTCAGCCACCGCGATTTTTCAGGGCTTGAACCGATGATCACAGCGAATGTGCTCATCAACGTCGAATTCGGGCTGAACTGAAATCGCTTCATTTCTCAATCATCGTTCTGACGAGTGAAAAGGATCTTCGTTATGTTTCGTAACCAGCGCCATCTTACAGGATTGTCTCTTTTAATCCTTTTTGTCGTGGTTTGCCTGTCGCCTGTGAAGGCTTCCGCACAAACGATTGCCCGATGTGGGGAGGGCTGGCTGGAGAAGATCGATGGTTATTTCGTGCTGCACCTGAAAGGAACCCATTATGAAATGGGTTATCAGCACGGCGTTCTGTTGAAGGAAGACGTTCGCAAGAACATGTACAACCTGTTGAATGAAAAAGGCGACACGACTCTCGTTGATCTGGGGCTGGTGAAACTGAAGCCGCGCCAGGCGATTGAAACCGTGATTCAAATTCAAAAGCCTTACACGCCTCAGAAATATGTGGATGAGATGCGGGGGGTGGCTGATGGGGCCGGGATTGCCTACGAAGATGTACGGGCAACAAACTTTATTCCAGAAATGTTCCATTGCAGCGGGTTTTCGATTGCGAATTCTGCGACCAAGGATGGGACTTTGTATCACGGTCGTGTACTAGATTACGCGTGTGACTGGGGTTTACAGGATCATGCCGTGCTGGTTGTGGCGGAGCCCAAAGGGGGTATTCCCTTTGTGAATGTTTCTTATGCCGGCTTTATCGGCTCGGTCACCGGGATGAATATGAAATCGGTTTCGATTGGCGAAATGGGAGGCCGAGGTCTGGGGCACTGGTCTGGTGTGCCAATGGCGTTCCTCGTGCGTGAAGTATTGGAGACCGCGAAAGATCTTGATGAAGCGATTGCCGTCTTTCGGGATAACTATCGGACATGTGAATATTATTATGTAATCGCTGACGGAAAAACAAATCGATCGGTCGGTATGGCGACAAGCTGGGAAAAGCTGGAACTGATTCAGCCCGGCGAATCGCACCCGCTGCTTCCCAATCCTGTGCAGGACGCGGCATTACTGTCAGCCGGCGATCGTTACAAAGAACTCTCGAAACGCGTGAAGGATGGTTACGGTTCCTTTACGGCGGAGTCGGCAATTGAACTGATGAGTCGTCCCGTGGCGATGAAGTCGAATCTGCATAATGTATTGTTCGAGCCTAAAACGACCAAGCTCTGGGTGGCGAATGCCAGCAGTGACGGGAAGCCGGCTGCGAATCAGAAGTATTTCAGTTTTCAATTGTCTGAATTGCTGAAACGAAAACCGGATGCCAAGGCGCCTGCTTATCCGATGCCCGTTGATCAGGCGGTTTCGCAGAAAACGAAATAGAGATCAGGAAGTCCAGTAGGCAGGCATGTATACGGGCCTGCGCCTGCCTGCTGGTTTATTCCTCCATTAGCTCCAGCCAGGCTTCGGGGAGAAATTCAGGAAGGTCCGAGGCGATCATCGAAATTTCAGACAGTTCTTGCGCGGCTAGGTCTCCGGCGAATCCATGTACATAAGTGGCGAGTTGTGCGGCTTCGAAGGCCTCCATGCCTTGTCCGATCAGCGCCGTCAGGATTCCGGTCAGAACATCACCACTGCCGCCGGTCGCCATGCCGCTGTTGCCGGTCGTATTGACGGCAAGACGCGTGCCATCGGTGATGATGGTGTGAGCGCCTTTCAGGATGAGAATCAGACCCTGTTGTTTTGCAAATGTCATTGCGAGGGCTTCACGTTGTTCTTCGATTTCCTGGATGGGTTTGTTAATCAGCCGCGAGAACTCACCGGGGTGCGGCGTTAGAATCCGCGGCCCTGCTGCAGTCGGCAGCGGTTTGTCTAAACTGGCGAGTGCATTCAGGGCGTCGGCATCGACGATCAATGGTTGCTGGAGTTCGGTATACAGTTTGAGTGTTAATTTCCGGAACCATTCCTGTTGGCCGCAACCGGGGCCGATGGCGATGGCATCGAAACTGGGGATCTGATGGAATAACTGTGATTCAGATTCGGGAGTCAGCAGAGATTGCTGATCGAATTGTAACGGGATGGTCAGGTAGCAGGGATTGACAGTCGATACGATGGTTTGAATCGCTTCGGGAATCGCCAGGAAGACGAGCCCCGCACCGCTGCGCAGTGCTCCGATACCGGCGAGGCAGGCAGCGCCACTCATCCCCGAACTTCCGGCAATGACCAGAACTTTTCCGAACGTCCCTTTGTGAGAATTTTCAGGGCGCTGTGGCAGCGCTGGCAGGTCAGAAATTCGTTGAATATTCATGAGAAAATTTCTTTCAAATTCAAACAACATGATTAAAATGGGAATTCATTTTGGCAAAGAATCCGTAGGCTTCAATGGCCTTAAGGTTGGTCGATCAGTTTTGCTTACTTGTACGAAAGTATTGCAGCAGATTCTCCACGGTTAGTATAGGTTGAATGGGAGAAAAGGGATGGAGGGAATGCGTGGAACTTCCATTTATCCTTTTGAAACGATGACTCATAAGACTCCCAGTTCGGGAAGAGTTCATTATACTTTGTTTGCCTTTTTATAATGAAATATATTTCATTATACTCACGTCATCGCGTCTGCGCGATCGATCAGGCAGTGGAATTCAAATTCGAATCTGCCTCGGAAAGAATCCGGGGAATAACGGAATTACATATATCGTAATCGATGGGATGGATCTTCAATGGTAGCAAAAAAAACTGTTTATGAAAAACTTTGTGAGTTGGCTGGCAACCTGTGGTGGAGCTGGCAGCCGGATGTGACTCAGATTTTTCATCTGATTGATCCTGATAAGTGGTCTGAACTGAATCATAACCCGGTGCTGCTGCTGAAAGAGTATTCGCCGGAAGAGTTGGATAAAAAATTAGGCAGCCTCAGTTTGCATTCCCGTGTGAATGTGGCATACCGTCGTTGGCTGGAATACATGGATCG
Organism: uncultured Gimesia sp.; assembly: GCF_963976445.1. Taxonomy (GTDB): domain Bacteria; phylum Planctomycetota; class Planctomycetia; order Planctomycetales; family Planctomycetaceae; genus Gimesia. The sequence goes on from NZ_CAXBKP010000005.1 coordinate 5,955, forward strand.
TTCTGAGACCTGGGGTTCCACGAATGCTACGATTTTAGGCCATCGCTGTGCGGCTTATTTCTCAGCCGAGTTCGGGATTCATGAATCGTTACATATCTATTCGGGCGGTTTGGGTGTGCTGGCGGGTGACCATCTGAAGAGTGCCTCGGACCTGGGTCTGCCTCTGGTGGCCGTTGGTTTGTTTTATGGGGAAGGTTACTTTTCACAGCATATCGACAAAGAGGGCTGGCAGCAGGAATCGTATACGGAAGCGAAAACGAAGAACCTGCCGATTACTCCCGCGTTGACTCCAGATGGAAAACCAGTTTCGATTTCGGTATCGACGCGTTCAGGAGATATCTTTGCCAAGGTGTGGCGGATTGATGTCGGTCGGATTGCCTTGTATCTGCTGGACACGGATGTGCCCGAAAACAGTGAGGAAGATCGTAATCTGACGGCACGGTTATATGGTGGCGATCAGCGGACGCGTATTCGTCAGGAAATCATGTTGGGCATCGGCGGTGTGCGCGCTTTGGAAGCGATTGGGATCGAACCGAGTGTGATTCATATGAATGAAGGGCACTCTGCGTTTGCGCCGTTGGAGCGTGTCCGCAACCGGATGCATGAAGACGGGTTTTCATTTGACGATGCACTACGGGATGTGGCGTCTGCCTGTGTTTTCACGACGCACACGCCGGTTCCTGCAGGCCATGACCGATTTGATGCAGGTTTGTTGGAAGAACACGTTGGTCCACTGGGCGATCAGTTGGGGCTCGATCATCATGCGTTGATGAGCCTGGGACGCGTTGATCCGCAGAACGAAGGCGAAACCTTCTGCATGACGGTTCTCGCTTTTAAACTGAGTCGTCTGGCGAATGCGGTTTCGAACCTGCATGGTGTTGTCAGTCGGCGAATGTGGGCCTCATTGTGGCCTTGGCGCAGTGAAGAAGAAATTCCGATTGGCCACATTACCAACGGCGTGCATATGCCGACCTGGCTGGCAGCGCCGATGCGTGTGGTTTATGACCGTGTTCTTCCCACGAAATGGTATTATCGAACAGGGGAAGCGGAAGTCTGGGCCGGGATTGAAGAAATATCACCCGGGGACCTCTGGGAAACGCATCAGGCATTGAAAAACCGTTTGATCCAGTTTTCGCGTGATTTACTGGTCAAGCAGGCACAGCGTCGCGGGACTTCCGATAAGGAAATTGGTCATTTATCAACGGCTTTAAATCCGGATGCGTTACTGATTGGCTTTGCCCGACGATTCGCGCCCTACAAACGAGCTGACCTGGTGATGAAGGATATGGAGACGTTCCTCAAAATTATTGAAGACTCTGAACGACCGGTGCAGTTTATCTTTGCCGGTAAGGCACACCCGGCTGATGAGCGCGGCAAGCAGATTATCCAGAGAATTTTCAAACTGACTCAGGAACCTCCGTTCCGTGGTAAGATTGTGTTGCTGGAAGATTATGACATCAACCTCGGGCGGCATTTAGTGCAGGGCGTCGATGTCTGGTTGAACAACCCGCGTCGACCACTGGAAGCTTCCGGAACCAGTGGGCAGAAAGTGGTCTTGAACGGCGGACTCAACTGCTCCATTCTAGATGGCTGGTGGGCCGAAGCCTTTGATGGCAGCAACGGGTTTGCCATTGGAGAAGGGCGAACAAACGTGAATCAGGAAATTCAGGATGACCGTGATGGTCTGAATCTGATGAAGGTTCTGAAAGAAGAAGTCATTCCACTCTATTATGATCGAAATGAAGATGACCTTCCTCTGGGGTGGATTCATCGCATGAAACGCGCTATCCGTACTTTGGGATGGCGGTTTAATGCTGACCGGATGGTAATGGACTATGCAGAAAAAATGTATCTGCCGGCAGCCGGTGGTTTGTCCAGCCAGATTAAGGGAGATTCTTCTCTTTAAACAAGCAGCCGTGGATTGAATACGGCACCCTAGGATCCACATAACGGTTACAGGAGATAGAATCTGTCTCTTTCCTGTAACCGTTTTTTTTGTCGCAGTTCCTAATGTGGGAACTGAGTTTGTTTACGGCTCAGGATTCTGAAACTCTTGCTCAACATAGTGGAAAACGGCGAGCTAACTTTTAAGTAGAAGTACTTACTAAAGTGTTCCCCCCGGCACCTGAGATCTCCAGGAGTCCGAATTGAGCGCCGGCCTCTGCCGCGAAACGTTCGGAGTCCAGCCCAAACAGAGATGTGGGTGTAAGAGATTCGTTGTGAAGGAACACTTCACAGATAGCTGGTTTCAGCAGAAAGCGTGTTTTACATGAGTTCAATGGCAGCAGGCCAATCTAGTGTGACGACTAGTGTTCCGCGTAAAGATTCGATTCCCCCGGGAGAATTATCAGACCTGGTGAACGGCTACCTGGATGTTGAGCTTTGGCGTTCTACTGGCTGGTTAACCCGTCTGGAGTTGGAAGAGCCACGCGTTGATGTCCGTAATCTGTCGGAGCGGACACGCTTTTTAAAGCGGTCTCTTGATATTATTGTCTCGTTCACCATGCTGATCTTGCTGTCTCCCCTGCTGCTATTTCTGGTAGTGCTGGTTAAGTTGACATCCCGCGGTCCTGCGGTTTTCAAGCAGACCCGTGTGGGATTGAATTTACGAAATCAGACGAAGAGTGATCGCCGTAAGGAGCAAATTGATTTATTGGAACTCGATCTGAGTTCTGATCGTCGTGTTCCCGGTTCTGATCGTCGTGATGAAACTGGCTACGGCATGCCATTCACATTATATAAGTTTCGGACGATGGCTGTGGATGCCGAGAAAGACGGCGCCCAGTTTGCGGTTCAAGGCGATCCGCGTGTAACGCGTCTGGGACGCTTCATGCGGAAAACGCGCCTAGATGAACTGCCGCAGTTGTGGAATGTTCTTAAAGGGGAAATGACGTTAGTCGGCCCCCGTCCAGAGCGTCCGGAATTCATCGAAGGATTGAGTAAAGAGATTCCGAACTATATCAATCGATTAGGCTTGAAGCCCGGTCTGACTGGTGTGGCGCAAATCCTGAACGGATACGATAACAACATCGAAGGCTTTCGCAGAAAAGTCTCACTCGATCTGATGTACTTGCAGAACTGCTGTTTCTGGAACGACATGAAGATCCTGTTCCGAACGATCCGTGTGATCCTGACCGGCAGCGGTGCTCTGTAATGCTCAGATGAGACTGGCTGAATCCAGCCGATTTTATTTATGTCTTATTTAGCGGGATGGAGAAGTGGAGTTTGTCTCGTCAGATGGGAGTGTGCCGTTGATGCGATTCAAGAAGCGACTGAACTCTGGCCAGAAAAGAAACAGGAACGCGCCTAATTACATGCCGATGGTGTTTTGAATGGTTCTGTGTATCACCAGATCATAAGAAGTCAGTTGAAATCGATGTGATTCGATTGTCGTTTCCAGTGGACCATGGAACGAAAAGAAGAAGAGTCCCACGGTGATGCCTGTGAGAGAGAGGCAGAGTGAACTCTTTTGTTTCCAACTCCCCACAATGGCACCGAGTACCGCACCGCTATAATATAGAATGTGGAAATGCCTCACCACACTCTCATGAACCACCATTCTGCCAGGAAGAGTCACAATATATTCTGAACTCATATTAATGGCACACCACCAGCCGAGACCGGTGCCGATCAGAATGCAGAGATAGATCAGGGATTTTGATTGGAACATGAGGATACCGTTCAATGATATGGTGATCTTTTGATTGTATTCGATTGATATTATGATTCCCAAATATTTATGTTTTTGATCGTCCTTGTGTATACAATTGCCATCGAGTATCGATTTTGTTTGCTTGCTTTACGGTAGTGTTCCTGATAATCTGAAATGTGTGGAGAGCGAGTCAACAAGTAGTTTTTGCGGCGTCGACAGTATTCGGCGCAAGGTCAATCAATGTTTGTCAGGCTCGGTTTAATAAGGCGCGTTGGGGTACGCAGGCTGGTCAGCTTGTTGGTGCTCGTTTCTTTTTGCGCCTCGTTTGTTCCGCTGCCCGTTGGTTCACGCTCCTCGATCGAAAAAGATCAGAGTGTTGCTTATCCCTGCCAGAATCGCCCGTGTGGTTGCCGATCTGCGGAAGCATGCTGGAAGGGCTGCTGCTGTTTTACCAACAGAGAAAAACTGGCTTGGGCTGAGGCAAATGGTGTTCTCCCGCCGACTTACGTCATCGTAGCTGCTGCGAAAGAATCTGCCACCGCGGTCTGTAAAGCAGGGGGCTGTTGTTCAAAGTCGGGAGCTACGCACGAAATCGTTCAAACTGATTCCGAAGCAGACGATTGCTGTTCCGAGACTGATCATTCACACTCTGCGAAGATGCCTGCCGTGAAGGCCGCTGATGAAGAAAGTCAGACTCTGTTTGTCATTGGTGCATTGGTGCAGAAATGTCAGGGGCAGTCGCTGTCTTGGAACAGTCTGCCCTGGGCGATCCTGCCGGAAATTCAGACCGGCGTTATCGACGCCGATCCTGTTGTGTGGTCGCTGCCTATTTCGCTGAAGGCGCCCGCACGTGCGGTTGAGCCCCCCGAGCCACCTCCTCGCGTGGCCTCGGCTGTGACAGCGATAGTCTGAATTCGTCTCCGTTGTCTGATTCCGGGGTGCTGCTGCGCACTAGGAATCAGCCTGACGGAAGGACGTGCGGCTTGTGCTGGTGCGCTTACGGCGGGACGCGGCTCGCTCTCCACAAAGCTGGTTACCGACCTGCTGTGAGCGTGCTACCACCGGCCGCACAGACCTCGCGGATTCAGACGTTTTTTCAATCTTCTTATTTACTTCTGCGCGGAAGGTACGCGCGGTGAGTTGAATTGAACGACACAAATTTAGCTTGCGAGGAAATCGAATGTTATTCCCAAAATCAGACCGTTGGCGTGCGCGCTGCGGGTTTACGTTAATCGAACTGTTGGTGGTGATCGCCATCATTGCCATTTTGATTGCTCTGCTGTTGCCCGCCGTCCAGCAGGCGCGGGAAGCAGCGCGGCGGGCGCAATGTAAGAATAATCTGAAACAGATCGGGTTGGCGATTCACAATTATGAAAGCGCGTATCGTGTGTTCCCTGGACTGTCTTCAGAGAGTGCCTATGGTTACTCGGTGCAGGCGCGGATTCTCCCGTTTGTGGATCAAGGCAATTTGCAAAACCTGATTGATTTTGAGATTCCCCTGATGGTGGGTTCGGGGGGCAGTCAGTCGTTGAACCCGGTTCATGCCCAGGTTGCAGGGCAGGTGTTACCCCTATTTTTATGTCCAAGCGAGCCAGAATCTCCCATTTTTCAAAATGCCAATACAGGCAGCGGCGTTTTTGCCGGAACGAATTATGTGATCTGTACGGGAGACGGAACTGATACGAATTATGACACACGGGCGCGAACGAATGGAATGTTTTTCTGGGGATCAGCCAGTCGCTTTCGTGATCTGACAGATGGTTCTTCGAATACGTTGATTCTGTCGGAATCGTTGATGGGAAACAAACTGGACGGGAGCGGTCTGGTTGCTGATCCGCAGCGACAGATGGCGCGTTACCGGGGTGGCGGAATGGGCGCTGCCGGTGAAGGTTTTACGAGTGCGCCGGGACACAATCCGGATATCGTTGCGGCGGCTATTGGGGCCGGGAATTATGACGGTCGTGGACGAAGTTCCTGGATCTGGGGTCGCGAACACCTGACGACATTCAATACGTATATGACGCCGAACTCCGATGTGCCCGACGTGCATCGCAACGGATTTGGCTGGTTTGCAGCGCGGAGTATGCATATCGGCGGTGTGCATGTTTGTCTGGGTGATGCCTCAGTACGGTTTGTGAGTGACAGCATTGATCTCAATCTCTGGCGGGCACTGGGAACCAAAGGGGGCGGTGAAGTGATTGGCGAGTTTTAATAACTGGCGTCGACCGTGCTGTTCTATTCAAAACAACAAAACAAATTTCGAATGTTTCCGAGGAGAAACTGTGATGAATCAACTATTATTAAATCCACTGTCCGTCGGTTGGCGGGCCAGTATTCTTTCAGCGGGCATCGTGTTCTTTACCTTTGTGGCCTGCATCGCTGAAGAAGAATCAACCAAAAATTCTAACGTGCAACGCTGGCCCGGTTTTCAAGGCGCGGGAGCGACACAGCTTGCCGCTGATTCGCTGCCTCTCTCGTGGTCACCGATAAAAAATATTGCCTGGCAGACTGAAATTCCTGGAAAAGGACAGTCGAGCCCTGTGATCTGGGGCGACCAGGTTTTTGTGACTTCGATCGAAGGGGCGATGAAAAACGACTGTCATGTTGTCGCATTGGATCTGCAACAGGGGACGCTGCTCTGGGATTTCAAGACTGCGTCTTCTCAGCCGGTGCGCGGGAATTATTTTCAGAGTCGCTCGGCTCCGACTCCCGTGGTCGATGCGGATCGCGTTTACGCGTTCTTCGAAACAGGAAACCTGCTGGCGCTCGACCATGATGGCAAGCCGGTCTGGTCGCGTTCGCTGACGGATGAATACGGCGAATTCGAAGTGCGGATTGGTCTGGCAGCTTCCCTGGCGCAGACGAAGGATTCAGTGATTGTTCTGATTGATCATGAAGGTCCGTCGTATCTACTAGCCGTTGATAAGCAGACGGGAAAAACGAAATGGAAGACCGAACGCTTCAGTCGCCAGAGTTACGCTTCACCGGCGGTGTTGAAGATTGATCAGGCCGATCAGATTGTCTGCAGTTCGAGCGGCAGCGTGGATGGGTACGATCCGAACAGTGGAAAACTGTTGTGGATGTATGAAGAGGTGGGTGGCAATCGAGCCTGCACGCCGATTGCCTTTGGTGAGGGGAAATTTCTCATCAGTGCTTCTCCCGGCATGCATGACGAGCGTCTGTCGGACGCCAAGAAATCGAATTTTGCGATGCAGGTGAAACGCGTCGGAGATGAATTTGAGCAGACGATTCTCTGGAAAACCAGTAAAGCGATGCCTTCGTTTGGTTCGCCGATGGTGTGTCAGGGGTTGGCGTACTGGGTGAATAAGGTGGGAGTGGTGTATTGTTTTGAAGCGGAAACCGGCAAGCAGGTCTATGTCAAACGACTGGGGCAGCCTTGCTGGGCGACGCCGCTGGGGCTCGGTGATCGAATTTATTTTCCCGGAAAGGATGGTCTGACGTCAGTGATTGCCGCCGGGCGGGAGTTTCGGATTCTCGCGGAAAACGAACTGTTTGATGGTGCGACCGAGGCGGGAGAGGCCGACCTGAAACGACGCGCGGAATCGGCGAAGAAACCAAGTTCGACGCAGCAAGCGGCAGGCAACGCCGGAGGTGATACCGCAGGTAAGCCCGGCGGACGACCACGGACGCGCAATGGTTTGACCTTTGCCGATCGTGTACAATATGGATATGCGGCGGTGAATGGTGCGCTGGTGATGCGGACGGGCAGCCGTTTGTATTGCATTCGCAAAACACCTGTTGTGAAGCATAACGTGCAGGGGAGAAGAATGAATTCGTCAGGAGGAGTTGTTCAATGAGTGTCTGTCATCGAATACTGGTTGTTCTTTTTGTAGTAACCTTGTTGCAGAGCAATTTCATCAAGGCTGCGCCGCATCTCAATTTTGAAGCAGTACCGGTCAACTACAGTCATGCGACGCCGAAGAATGTGATCACCCAATTACAGCGGGAGTTGGATGCTGGTGAAAAAACGTGGCAGTATGCAGACGATTTCGGTTATCTGCTTCCGTTACTCAAGGAACTGAAGATTCCTGTTTCATCACAGATGCTGCCGTTTTCAAAAACGAGTCTGCAGCGCCATTTGATTGGACCGGATCGGCCGCGGGCTTTGTATTTCAATGACGATGCATATCTCGGCTACGTTCAGGACGGCCTGCTGGAACTCATGGTGACTGATGAAAAGCTGGGGATGGTGTTTTATACGCTGAAGCAGACGCCGGCGAAGCCTCAAATTCAGCGACAGGTGGCGAGTTGCATGACCTGCCATGCTTCGACGCGCACAAAGAATATTCCCGGTCTGTTGGTGCGATCGATGTTCGTTGATTCAGAGGGACTGCCGGTATTGTCGGCGGGCAGTTATCGAACGGATCATTCCAGTCCATTGTCTCAACGTTGGGGAGGCTGGTATGTGACGGGCACGCATGGGAAAACGGCGCACATGGGAAATTTTCATCTACCTTCGTCAAAACGCCCGAAGAAACCAATTGAAAACAAGACGGGGCTGAATGTAAAGGACCTGTCGCAACAGACGCAGATTGCAAAATATCCTACTCCTCACAGCGATCTTGTGGCACTGATGGTCTTCGAACATCAAATCGATGCGCACAATTTTATCATCCGCACGAACTATGCCTGGCAGATTGATGTGCATCATGGAGCAGCAGAGCAAGGGGATGCGATATGGAAGCAGGAAGTCGCGCAGCTTGTGAAGTATTTGTTATTTGAGAAAGAAGCAAAGCTGGAATATCCGATCCAAGGGACTTCAGCGTTTGCGACTGAGTTTGCGAAACGGGGCCCCTTTGATTCCCAGGGGCGGTCTTTGCGACAATTCGATCTGCAGCGGCGGCTGTTTCAATTTCCTTGCAGTTATATGATTTATTCGGAGGCATTTCAGTCTCTGCCTAAACCCGTTCGAACTTATGTTTATCAGCGATTGAAAAGAGTGATTGCAGGATCAGATGAATCTCTATTGTCTCAAAAGGTGTCTGAAACGGATCGGAAAAACCTGTTGTCGATACTTCCTGCCACATTACCGGAATTGAAACAGGTGTGGGGACAGATGAAAGATGATGAGTAGTGCAAGATTCGAGTTGCTATTCTAACCAGTGTCGTGTTTTCAGTTCGGAGGTCAGGTGACTTTCGGATAGAATGTTCGCTTGAGTCGCTGGCAGGAGGGGCGTTACTTTTGAGTTGCGTCGTTTCTTTTCGCTGTTAACAAGCCAACAGTGCCACACGATCTTATGATCCAAAAAAAAATACTACCACGAAAGGCACGAAACCACACGAAAATTATCAGATGGGGAAGCCTTGAATATAATTGGGGTTGGCGAAGTTAATTGGAAACTGTCATGGAATGTGAGCGGCTTCATGTCAATGTGACGAGGCGAATTATTGGTAGGGGCAGGTCTATGTGCCTGCCCGCCTGGCGGTATTCAACTTCGTATCATGCCTGGGAAGGGGTTGGTTACCACATTCCGAAGAACATTCATAAACCACGTCGATATTGCGGGCGACCACATAGGGGCGCCCCTACCTGGGCTTCTGAATTACATTCGGGCTTACTGAGATCATTTTCGTGGAGTATGAATGACTTGTGTGAATCATCTTCAGGGGCGTGGGGGAGTCAAGGAGAAGCGACAAACTTTGTCTTGCGAAGGAGTGATGAAGTGTTACGAAGTCATTGTGAAAGTAAACGAAGTCGGTGTGATGTCGTTCGATGTGGTTTGATAACTGAGGTGCAGGCGCGCAGTGGTTTGGAAAAAAGTGCTGAAACAAGGGAGTTTTATACTGCTGATTATTTCAGTGGTTCAGAAGTTTCAGCTGAACCAGTAGTGTTCTCGCGCGCGACGCGATTACTGGATGTTAGGAAAGGGCGTTTTTGTAGGTTGGTCGATTCCTGAATCTGTCAACCTGAATTCATTTATTGAGGATTTGCGACATGCGCGCATCCGGTTCAAGAATTGGTTTCAGGAACGTGGCTGAGTTCCAGAGTGTTGGCAGGAGCCATTTTTTCGTTTTTGGTATCCCAGCCCATCATCTGTCCGGATCGCCAGGACTCATTGGCCATGTTTACCGCGACGACCCCTGCCAGACCCAGTTCGCTGGGACAGTTGAGTGCTTCGCCGTTCCGCAGATGATTCTGCAGATTGGTGTGATGCAGCTTGGTGTCTTCTGCACCCGATTTTTTATGTTCTGCGAGGACCTTGTCGTCTTTGTCTTTCGCGACCCAGCCTTCACGGGTGAAGTAGAGGGTGCCGCGATAGCCACGAATCAGATGATCGATGCCAACGCGGTTGCTCATCGTTCCCAGCACATAAACGGTCATGCCGCGCGGGTATTCGCAGATCATTTCGAAGTTGTCGGGCAGGTTGCGCCCATCATTCCACTGCCAGATCCCCCCCATGCCGACGACGCGGCGCGGATAGAGCAGGTTGCAGGCTTTCATGATCCGTGTGATACGATGAATGAAGAGGTCGGTGCAGATGCCGCCCGAGTATTGAGCATAGTTACGCCATTCAAAGTAGTGATGCGGGTTCCAGTCAATTTTGGGAGCGTGTCCGAGCCAGGCGTCCCAGTTCAGGTCGGCCGGTTTGGGTTCATCGTCTTTGAGACCGGGACGACGCCAGGGGCCTTGCGAACCGTAGCGACGGACGTATTCGATTTGTGCCTGAACGACCTGACCGATAACGCCTTCTTCGATCGCTTTGGCGGCAGAGGAATAGGAATCGTCGGACATGCCTTGCACGCCGACCTGAATCGGCAGCTTGGTCTCTTTTTGTTTTTTGATGACCGCTTGCGCTTCGGGAATGCTGTGCGTCATTGGTTTTTCACAATAGACGGGTTTGCCGGAATCCAGAGCGTCGATGGTCATCTGCGCGTGCCAGTGTTCTGGAGTCGCGATAGTGACGTAGTCGATATCTTTGATTTCCAGAACTTTGCGATAGTCGTCAAAGGCATGCTTGGCACCGGTTTTGGTTTTGCCTTCTTCGGCGCGCTTTTTCCAACAGTCGGCAACCGCGATGGCTTCCAGGTTGTTTTGATCCTTGATCGCGTTATATGTATTCATGTGGGCGTTGGCCATGCCGCCTGCGCCGATGAAGCCGACGCGAATCCGGTCGTTGGCGCCAAGAATGCTGCCGTAGCTTTGTGCGGTCCAAGCCAGGCCGGCAGCGACGGTGCCGCCAGTCTGGAGGAAACTTCTGCGCGTGACTTCAGACGAAGCCACTTTCTTTTCAGAATTCATGCGTACTGTTCCTGTTTCAAAATAAGGAATAATCGAAGCGACTACTTCTGCAGCTTACTTGAGTTCTTTGATGCGGAAGTTTTTGAACTCGATTTTCGCGCCATGACCACACAGGCAGATGTGCCCTTTGTCCCGTTTCAGGCCGGGGTGATCTTTGTGGTCGATGGTACCGTTTTTCTTGGCGTCGGTCATATCGAAGTCGACAATGGTTTTGCCGTTCAAAGTGACTTTGACTTTATTGCCATCGACGAGAAGTTCCTGTGTGTTCCATTCACCGACTGGCTTGAGGTGACCGCGTTCGGCAGCAGCGGTGCCATAGAGCGAACCGTGGTACTGGTATTTCTGAAGCTTGGCATATCTTTCAGCCGAGTCGTCGAGGATCTGGACTTCTTTCCCGGCGTAGGCAGGGCTGGTTTTGGGATGACGTGGCACATGGAATCCGATGCCGTTATTGGCGCCGGGTTCGAGTTTGAAGTCAAACCGCAGGACAAAGTTTTTGTATTCTTTGTCGGTGAAGAGATTGCCGCCGCTGTCTTTTTTGCTGACGAGCATGCCGTCTTTTGCGTAATAGCCTTTGGTGTCGCCTTGCCACCCATCAAGGTTTTTACCATTGAAGATGTTGACAAAATCGCTGTCGCAATGTTCTTCTGCAATCAGAGTGGTTACAGAAAGACTGGCGAACGCCAACAGACAAAGAGCAGTGAATTTTTGGGTCGTGAATTGAAGCATCGTGTTGGTTCCTTGATATTTCGCAATGACAAGTAAGTCAGGAAGGAAAACCCTGTGATATTTAAGGATCTTTAAAAAGGTGTGCAGGATCGAGCATACCAAAGTGCGTTTACTAGAATCAATGGAAAACCCGGTGAAAGCGCATGGTTTTTTGTTTGAGCTAATTTTGATTAGAATCGCTATGATATGTGAAAATGGATCACAAACATTGTCATTTAATATAGAAGCAGAACGGATATGAATTTAGAGAATCAAACAGGAGCTGATGTTGCGACGATGCGCTGGGTTGGCGGAACAGATGGATATCTGCAGATGATCGACCAGACATTGCTGCCGATGGAGTTTCGAGAAATCGAATGTCGTGATGTAGAAACGGTTTGGGAAGCGATTAAGAAACTGCGTGTTCGTGGTGCGCCGGCGATTGGGATTGCTGCCGCTTATGGACTAGTGCTGGCATTACAAACCGGTTCGGGGTCTGAGCGGCCTGACTTCGATCAAAGATTAATTGAAGCTGCGACGTATTTAGCAGAAAGCAGGCCGACCGCCGTCAATCTGTTCTGGGCATTGGATCGGATGCAAAAGCTGGCAGAGCGTTCTCCGAATCTTGCTAATTCTGAATTGCACAAGCTGTTGCTGGAAGAAGCGCGGCTGATTGAGATCGAAGATTTGAAGATGTGTCATCAAATTGGTGAGGTGGGAGCGAACTTGCTTTCAAAAGGGGACGGGGTTCTTACGCACTGCAACGCGGGTGGACTGGCGACTTCAGGAGGAGGGACGGCGCTGGCGGTCTTCTTTGAAGCGGCCCGACAGGGAAAAGGGATTCACGTTTATGCCGACGAGACGAGACCGTTGTTGCAGGGAGCCCGTTTAACAACATGGGAGCTAATGCAGCGCAATATTCCCGTGACGCTGATCAGTGATTCGATGGCGGGCTGGGTGATGAAGGAAAAGAAAATTCAGGCGGTGGTGACCGGCGCCGATCGAATTGCCGCAAATGGCGATGCGGCGAATAAAATCGGTACGTATTCCGTAGCTCTGCTCGCCAGTTTACACGAGATTCCGTTTTATATTGCAGCACCTTCCAGCACGTTTGATTTGAGTCTGGAGAGTGGCGAGGAAATTCCAATTGAAGAACGTCTGCCAGAAGAGATTACCAATGGTTTTGGCAAGCAGACCGCGCCCGACGGAGTCGATGTTTACAACCCCGCGTTTGATGTGACACCTGCGAAATACATTCAAGGGATCATCACCGAGCGCGGTTTGATTCAGCCTGTGACGAAAGAGGAAGTCTTGCGCGTGCTTTCTTCTGACCCTGCTTGAAGTCGAGATGAAAGGCGAATGTTCTGAATCTTAGTAGCGTGGTTCCTGATTGTATCCCGGTGCCTGATTGTATCCGGGTGCCGTTTGCTGATACTGCGGCTGCACGGGCTGTTGTTGATATTGTGACTGTGGCTGCTGATACGTGCTCTGTTGTGGATAAGGTCGTGCTGTCTGATATTGAACCGGTACCATGGCAGGCTGTTGCTGCAGATAGGAAGAGTTGCGTTGTTTTTCCTGATACGCTCTTTTCCTTTTCTGGATTTCTTCGATGTCTTGTTCGCGGGGAGGCAGAGCATAGTTTTTCCAGGTTGCCTGTTCCTGATATCGATTCCAGAAATGCTGGGAGTAAGCTAATTGAGGCGTAATACCCCATCCAGATGCGGTCTGTGTTTGAGAGAGCACATTCCGGTAGTTATACGGTTTAAAATAGTGATAGCCGCTATAAGGAGAGATTTCCTGAAAGTAGCCATGCTGCCAGGGGTATTGGGAATCGAACGGATAAAGCGGGTCTCCATAGATTCCGCTTGTGACTCCTTCGCTGGTCATGGGGTAGTTTGACTCGTAGGGAACTTCAGTAGCGCCATAAGGGCCGCTCGAAATCATAGGATCTCCGCTGACAGCAGCAGCAATGGCAATGGCAAAAATGGTCGTCGACATATCTGAAATTCCTCTGTATCAAACAGACTGTATCAAACAGACAGAGACGATGCTCTGTGAACTGGCACAATCGTTAAGCTTGTTATGAGAGAGAGACTCTCCCTTACTCTTATTTATCGGTAGATCCAACGGTCTTTCCTTCAGGTTCATCACAAAATTCGCAAGATGAAAATCACATACGCGCGCTACAACCTGAATATTTTCAAATCGGGTTAGATCATCCAGTGAAAATGGACCGGCAGGATCTGCCGAAACCGTGCTTAGATTTCAAAAAAAATCGTGCGATTCCGCTTCGTATCAAAAAATGGTGTAGGTTTGAAAGTAGACGCGAGTGATGTCACTTAGATGTCCTGCGGCATGCATCGCGATCATTGATAGATTCGAACTGACGAAGCGAGACGCAGTTATTAATAGTGTGATGAATGTGCCTGTTCATCATCATGATAATATTTTGAAAAACTTACATGAGGTGTAAGAGAGCAATTATGCAACAGATTAAAATCACAACGATGATGGTGATGATTTTCGTCGGCTCCGGATTTGTCTACGCCGATGATGTTGTCATCCCCGGTGCTGACTTGGGAAAATCAGTCACATTGCCGCCTCCGCCAGGTAATGTGGCACCACAGCCAGACCCGGGGGCGAACGCGCAAATTCAGCCGCAAGCTGGTCCTGCTGCAAATCCGGATGCGTTGACTCGTCCGGTGCCCGGTTATCGAGGTGGTCCGTATGTTCAAGGCGGCAATCAATATTGGTTGCCCAATAATGTGGTTCCGCAAGTAGGGTCACCTTATTACTATAGTGCGACTCAAGGTTCTGGCGGTACTTATGGTATGGCTGGGCCGAACGTAGGTATACGAGCCGGGCAGACCTGGTTTGGTGGTCACAATGAAGCAAACACCGGAATGCAGAATCAGGAGCTGTCCTCAGATCCTTATACACGTCATTTTGGTCCCGGGTTTTATCGATCAAATGAATATGGTCATTTGCGGTTCCCATCTTATAGTTACCGCCGACCTTGGTATAATCCGGGCGCTCCGACTTACAACCGCGATACAAATTATCGCTGGTAATCTCTATACCAAGCGAATGTAGTAATCAGTAGACGTTGAATTGTTGTTAGCTTCTAACGCCCCGGTTTTCCGCCGGGGCGTTTTTTTTTGTTACTGATTTATAAGGGTTTACCCGTGTGATGCGCGATAGAAGAGGAAAATTAAGTCGAACCATTCTAATCCTCTTTTCATGATTAGCCGATACAAACAATACAATGTGGTATGTATCTACCCGAGTTGCGTTCTCTATTTCTTGAATTTGGATAAATTGCCCCAATTTTGAATTGATCGCCGCGAATTGAAACATGCCCTGAAGTAATTGTTTAACAGTATGTTAAGGAAAACATACTGTCATAGATTAGATATAAATACGGGTTCTGAATCATATCGTTCCGCATTTTCGGGCGACGATTTAACCTGACAACAACATTGATATAACGCGAATTACCTTTTTCCTCTTTGCAGGTAATTGGGGAGCAACTGCGGATGTTCAAGCAGAACTGCCACGGACCGGCAATTCGATTATTTGAGAGACATCGATCTCATAACGCGATTCAGTTGATCGCGATTGTGATTACGATTTCATTATCGGTGTCTCAGACTGCGCAGGCCCAAGGGCCATCCATGTTGCAGCAGCCACCTCCTTCTGGTCAAAGAGAGGTTCAGTATGCGCCAGCACCGAGTCAGATGCCTGTGGGCAACTCCGGTCAATATCAGCAAGCACAACAGATTCCTCAGGGAATGATTCCGATCCAGAATGTGCAGCACCAGACACGTGGTCCACGGATTCAGATGGTGCAGGATACAGGACGTATTACAAGAAAACCTTTACCGTCACAGATTCGTTCGACGCCGGGGATTTTTGATGAAATGGAAATCATCATCCGCCGGAGTCAATTGATCATCACAAATTCACGAATTCGGCGGTATGCGATTGCCGATCCTTCGATAATCGAATTTGTCACCTACTCGCCGACCGAAATTTCGATTGTTGGCTTGCAGATGGGGACGACGACTTTAACACTCTGGTTTGAAGGGGATGATACCCCGATTACTTACCTGGTTCATACAATTCAGGATCCGAGTTTGGAAGGCCAGCGACGGATTGATTACGGCAAACTGGAACGCAAAATTGCGGTTCTGTTTCCAAACAGTAAAGTCTACCTGATTCCTCTATCACGAAAGATCATTGTGAAAGGGGAAGCTTCCGATGCGTCAGAGGCTGCGAATATTCTTTCAGTGATCCGTGGTGAAGTGATCAACTTTGACGGAAATTTGGGAGGTCCTCAGCCTTATGCAACGGGTGCCGGCTATGGCGGGGCTGGTGTAGACTCTACGTATGCGGGAGTCAATTACGATTATGCCTCTTCGTTAATTGTGAATATGCTGGAGATTCCCGGCGAATTTCAGGTGATGATCCATGTGACGATTGCTCAGATGAACCGTACGATGATGCGGCAGCTGGGCGTTGATATAAGCGTTCTGTTTGACAATGGTCGCCAATTTATTGGTTCGACGATGGGGGGAGTTCCTTCCACGCTGACAGGAATTTTCGAAGCTGGTGAAGTGAATGTACTGATCAATGCATTAGCGCAGAACGGCACCACGAAAATTATGGCTCGACCAACGTTAACCGTATTAAGCGGTCACTCGGCGAGTTTTCTTGCCGGGGGTGAATTCGCCGTGCCGACGATTGTTGGTGTCGGAGGAGCCCAGGGAACGTCCACCACATTCCGCGGTTTTGGTACCTCGATTGTGGTAACACCGATTGTGATCGACAAAGATTTGATTCGAATGCAAATCACTCCGGAATACAGTCAGATTAACGATTCCAACTCTGTTCAGGGGATCCCCGGTTTGAATTCCCGGAGAGCCCAGACGACAGTCGAACTCCGCGAGGGGCAGACGATTGTTCTGGCTGGTTTATTCGGCAGTGATTCTTCAGTGGGGGTCACGCGGATTCCCTGGCTGGGAGAAATTCCACTCATAGGCAGTTATCTTTTCAGTTCGAAAACGTCGAGTCGAGGGGAATCGGAATTATTGATTACAGTAACACCGCAGCTGGTTCGGCCGATGGAAGAAGACGAAGTGCCACCTTATCCCGGATTTGAAGTGACGGTTCCAGGGGATAAAGAGCTATATAAATATGCCATGACAGAAGGGGCTCCGGACAAAGAGGTTTATCAGTTACAACCTTACGGTCGTGAGGCAGGTCAAGGGGTCCCCGTTGGGTATCGCATGTTTAATCCGGCACCTGCTTCGCCTTATTATCCGCCGATGAACACGGGAACGTTTCAACAAGGGCCAACAACACAGCCAATTCCTCAAAGAGGGAGCACGTTCCCGGCTCAGCCGAGACCGGTTCGACCACCAGGACCGATTCGTTCGAACCAGCATCAGCCATTACCTCCACCACCGGCACCGGGGGTCAGTGGGCCGCAGGCTCATTCAGCGGGCCCTTATCAGGACAGTCTCTCGCAACAACAGAATCAGCGTGGATTCACTCAGATGATCAAAGAGCGATTCCAAAACAGGACAACTGACAATAATACCTGGGTACAACCGGCTGGTTATGTGGATCCCCGAATGAGACGGGAATCTGCCGAACCTCAGAAAAGCCGTTCAAAATATCCCTGGAGCAAGTCAAGGTAGTTAATTCCCAGAGTGATGAATCAGTTATTTCTATCTGTGTGAAATCAGTTAGAACATCATTCCTGGTTTTGAAACCAGATTCGATTTCGCTTGACTTTAAAAGTGAAGTTGGATGCTGGAAATCATAAATGCAAAAAACGTCGTTAAACTAATTGAGGGACATGATGGCCCGACTATCAATATTTCATAAAATGATCCTTTCCACTACCTGCGTAGTGCTGGTTGCCGGTTGCTGCAGCTGGGGAGGAGGGAAGTGTGGAAAAAAATGCCACTGGGGCGGCGGCGGAGGCAATTGGGGAATCCATAAGCGTTCCTTTGCGATTCCAGAAGTCTATCCACTAGGCAGCGTGAATCGTGCGCACTATCACACAATGGAATCCAACGCAGAAGCCGTCGATTTCATTATCAACCGTAATGAGTTTGTTGAGAATAGTGCCGAGCTCACTACTAATGGGAAAGACCACATTCTCGAAATTGGGGCACGAATGCGAAGCAATCCTTATCCAGTGATTGTGGAGCGGAGTGATAACAACTACGCGCCCGAACTGGACGCATATCGACGACAGCTGATTGCCCGGATTTTAACGGACCTGGGAAATCAGGATGCTGATCAGCGGACGATTGTCTCGACGACGTATGGCCGTTCTTTGAATTCACGCGAAGCCGAAATTGATTATTACCGTTTCATCTCAACACGCGGAGGAATTGGCGGGGCTGGTGGTGGCGGCGGTGGCGGCGGCGGCGGATTCGGTGGTGGTGGCTTCGGCGGCGGCGGTGGCGGCGGATTTTAATTCCAGCGAAATTACTGTTAACGTGACCTGAATTCAGGTCTTCAAAAAAATATCAAAACGCCATAAGAGCCTTGCTTTTATGGCGTTTTTAAATGCTTATTTGACAGTGGTTTAAAGGGATTTATTCGGGCTGCATTCGCGTGAGTCTGCTCGGAAACGCGTGTCGGGAATTAGTTTTTCAGATTCGTATCGACACAATTTGCGAAACGGCATAGAATCCTTGCCTGAATCTCAAATCGAATCATATCTCTCAAAAATTCCCCTAAATCATAATCCTATTTCTTGGCTATTCATTCAGTCGAAGCAGCCTTTACACAGTCGATTCTGATCCAGGCAACGATCACACGTTTGTGCTGTCTCTTCAGGAACCTCGCTGTTGTAGCTGCTTTTGATGAATGGCTTTGAAGAAATTATTGAATCAAACGAAGCAGAGTAATCTGCTCTGCACTTGCTGAATCAAGGTTGATACCCGATGAAAACTCGAATGTTTCAACATACTGTTATGCTGTCATTCTGCTGCATTTTATTGTATGGATGCCAGTCTGCTCCTTTTTCTCGCCGCTTGTTGAAAAACGAGACACTCTCTCAAAATTCGACTGAAACGGAGGATGAATCGGCGATCCAGAAAAATCTGCGCGAAGCAATGGCAGTTGAACGTAAAAAAAGTCGTTTTGAGAGACAGCAGCGAAACGCGGAATCAGAATCTCCCGAGAACCTGGCTGAACGTTCGGCCCAAGACGAAATACTGAATCGTCTGACAGCGAAAGTAGAATCTCAGGCTTTACCTCTGAGTACTAATCCAAACACGATCCAACAGCCGGATCTCGCGACAGATAAATCGAACGTGCTACACGAATTGAATCTGGCATATGATGCTGACCGGGCAGGGGATTTTGAGAAAGCACAGGGTTACTATCAACGGGTGATTTCAAAGGATTCGAATAACTTTGAAGCCTTGCATCGTCTGGCGATCATTGAAGATAAAAAGCAGAATTTCCCTGCAGCAGAAGCCTATTACCTGAGCGCACTCAAATTAGATCCGACGAATTCCGATCTACTTAGTGATATCGGTTATTCTTATATGTTACAGGGACGCGATGATTATGGTGAACGGTATTTACAAGAGGCACTGAAATATCAGTCCGGTCATGTTCGTTCGCTTGATCATCTTGGCTGGTTCTACGGGCGAACGGGACAGTACGAGCAGGCACTGGCTTTGTTTCGGATAACGGGCGATGAAGCACAGGCACAACTGAAATTTGCGCAACTGTTTCCAGGTGTAGATCCGAATCAGTCATCAGCTCAGGCAAGTATGACACCGCAACAGATGCAGTATCAGGTACAGAAACAGAATCCAGTGCAGATGGTTGCTCCAGACAACTCAGTCCCCCAGATTCAACCCGTGGGGCAAATACAGACAGATTATCAACAGCCAGTTCAATACGCTGCGACGGGGAATCCTCAGGCACCATCTGAGCTCACGATGTCGCAAGCTGCGAATAATCCGACGTTACAGATTGCCGAGATGATGAAACGCGAACGGGACAAAGCAATCCAGGCGCGTGGTGCAGCACAACAACTGCCTGCCATCAATCCGAATCAGGCAATGGCGGGGCAGTTTTCCGGTTCACCAATGCCGACTGGTCATTATCAAAACTCACAGCCATTAATGCCCGCTCCCTCGGAGCCGAATTCTACCGTCGCTGTGCCTGCAGCCGGATCAACTCAGATTGAGGCCTGGCCACCCGTTGGTGATCCGGGAATCGCACAGGCTGTGCAGGCATCAAACTATTGGGCATTGAAAGAACAGCAGCAACAGAATCAATTCCAGCAACAACAACAGCAAATACAACTGAACCAGAACCAGCGACAACTACGCCAAGCTCCTCAGAGACAGCTTCAAAACCAATCTTATCAGAATTCAATTGTGCGGGGGTTACAGCCGCAGCAGCAGGGCCAGAATCAGAATCTGCCTCGCGGAGGCCAGCAAATGCGCGGGCAACAAGTTCCACAGCAGAGGATGCCTGCGAATGTTCCCCGGGCGGGACAACCCTTATATGGTAACCAATATCAGGTTCCAGGGCAGTATCCTGGTTACCGAATCAATGCGACACAGTCTCGCTCTCAGCAGGGGCAACCTGCTTCGGGTAATATCCAGCAGCAAAGTGACCAGGAGCTGATTCGGGAAGCGGCGCGGACCGGAATGAACCTGGGGCCCGGTCAGATGTTTCCTGTTGCTGAGGTGAGCCCGAACAATTCAAACGGTTCCCCGTCAATGAGTGCTCAAATGCATGCGGGAACAATTCTACCTGCTTCCGCACAAGTACCGGCACAAAATGTGTTTCGACCAGGCGGCCAAAATATACAACAGGCGCAGGTCGGGCAGCCGATTTATCAGCAACAGTCCTCCGGGGCGATCACGCAGGCAGGATATGAGTATGCCAATCAAGCCAACCCTCAAGGGGCTGTGATGAATGCCTCATTACAATACCAGGGTGTTCAACAGGTTCCTTCCAGACTCCCTCCGTCTGCCATGTATTCCAGTAATCCGGCAGTCGCGCCAGCCAACATGCGGACGATGAATTCAGATCAGGATCAGGGGCTTCGGCAAAACACCTATCCTAATGGGATGAATCCAGGGCAAAACCAGAGACAGGTATTGAGCAACCAGAATACGAACCCACAGTCATCGTCTCCCTTTCAGTGGGGTACAGGCCAGCCGACAAGGGAACAGTCCGGTTCACAATATCGCTTTCCCACTCAACAGGGGCAGTATTGATTGGTGTGTGAATGCTGATTTCAGGGGTTAACTGGCCAGGAGCTGCTGTTCCAGCGATTCGATAATCTCTTCCGTCGGCCATTCCTGTAGTGCGACTTGGATGGACGAGTGATTCTGGAGCCATTTTCGCACCTGTTTTTCGGCGAACATGACAGTGCTGTGATTGCGACCGCCAAAGAAGTCGCCGATTTCACTATAAGCGGCTTGGGTCAGTTTTCGGGCGAGAAACATTGCCAGCATACGAGGTTGGCTGATATTCCTGGATCTGCGTGACGATTTCAAGTCGGCCTCGGAGACTCCAAATGTATTGCAGACGATTTGCTTAATATCATCCAGTTTGATAATCCGGATGCAGTCCCGTTCAAGGTCGGCCAGGATCTGGCGTGCCATTGAGGTGGTGATCTTTTGGCTGGTCATGACCTGATAGGTTTGCAGGCAGTTGATGGCGCCTTCCAGTTCCCGTACATTATTTGTAAAGCGTTTGGCGACATATTCCAACGCGCCCTCAGTGATACGGGTTTTTAATTTCAGGGCACGCTGACGGGCAATTTCGAGCCGCAATTCGGTTTCCGGTGATTCCATACGGCAGACTAAGCCTGACAGAAACCGCGTCGTTAATTCCTCACTCATTTTGGTCAACAGACGGGGATGTCTGTCGGACGAGAAAACCAGCTGCCGACCATGGCTTTCCAGATGTTTGATCGTATGCAGCAGTTCTTCCTGAAACATGCGTTTGGATTCAAAGAAATCGATGTCATCAATGATCAGAACATCGACATTTCGAAATCGATGGCGAAAACCGGGCAACGATCGTTCGTGCAATGCTTTCGAGAAATAGTTTCCGAATGATTCCGCTGTCAGAAAAACAACCTGCAGAGATGGGTATTGCTGCCGAACCTTGCGGTAGAATCCTTCCAGCAGGTGAGTCTTGCCAACTCCGACACCGCCGTGGATAAATAACGGATTATACAGCGCTCCGGGTTCATCACTGGCTTGCTGGGCCGCCATAAAGGCCAGTTGATTGGATTTTCCGGTAACAAACGAACTGAGATCGGAAAAGTGTCTTCCTTTATAGGGAGCCTGTTTGCGCGCTTGATTTTGATCAAGCCGTTCGCGTTCTGGTTTCGCTTTTAAAGTGGTCGTTGTGGAGTCAGTCGAGTGATCTGCGTCCACATCTGCCGATTTTGCGTTTGCAGATTTACTGTTCTCCGAATTTGCCAGTTCGGGAATCACTTCAAACCGATATTCGGCCGAAGGACCAATACAGGCGATGGCGGTGGCATTAATGGGGGAGGAAAACTTTTTCTGCATCCAGGTCAGTAAAAACGGGCTGGCCACTCCTACGATGAGGAAGTTCCCCTCCAGTTTGAGACTGACTTTTCCTGCAAACCAGTTCTGGAAGCTACGTTCACCGACCTGCTGCGCGAGCAATCGGTAGATTGATTGCGCATTAGATTCAGTTGTCGCAGGCCCCAGCTTGGCTTCCGTTGGTCGCTTTGCTGCCGAAGCACAAAGCGCACCCTCCACTGCCAAAGACGTGGGTTGCATCTTGCACCCTCCCCCCCGCGCGCAAAATTCCCACCCATAATACATGAAAAAGCGAAATCCTGCTTTAATCAGTATCGATCATGGTTGTGAGGTATATTTGGAAATGATGCGCTAAAAAGCTCCATTGATAACAGCGTCGAAAAGATCTCAGGCAATTGTCTTAGCCGACGCTGCGTTTACTCATTCAGTGATTCCGATACTAGCTTGAATTGGCAAAGAGTCAAACAGAAACGGAGAGGAAATTTTTCAGAATTCTGAGACCGAAATCAAAAGCCCTTTTACCAGTAGAAAATCACAAATTTGGCGAATTTTTTTTTATCAGGCAGAACAGACTGTTGTTCAAAACATGTTAATGAATATTTGGTTTATTTTGAGGGAATTATGAACGTAGTCGTGCGTGGACGCTTAAAGTGTTTTGTCTGACAAATCCCAAATCTTCGTAAATCTTTATCGCATACGAATTTTTGTGATCAACGGCGAGGATGACGGCGGACTGGTTTTGGGCCTGTGCCTGTTGTATTCCGTGCTGAATAAAGGCACTTCCATAGCCGAGTCCCCGCTGTTCGGGAGCGACTCCCATGTAGACCACTTCCCAGACCTTATCGTCCCGGTGCTCCGATAACAGGAGTACGCCTAAGTCAATTCCCGCCCGATGAAACAGGTACCATTGCTCCTGGTCAGAATCACCTGAACTGCGATGTGATTCGAGTGATTCTTCTGCGGTGCGAATGTCATTCAATACGGGACAATCATGCGAAGCTTGATGAGTCAGGTCCAGGAGATCCAGAAATCTCTGGCGGTTTTGCTGTTCATCATATTTCACCCATGCGAGCGGTTCCTGTTCCAATGCAGCGGATTGACTGAGTTTCGTCAGAGGGTGTCTCATGAAGAGCAGGTCGGTCAGGTGGGGAAAGCCATTTCGAGTCAAGATCTTTCGTTGAGTGAGTTGTCCCGGGTTGAGCAACGACTGACCGATGCTAACCTCTGAACGATCAATCCGTGTGACCATCTCCTGTAAAATGGCGTCGGCGCAATCGTTACTATTAGTAAAGGGAGGCCAGAAGAAGGCTGTCGCAGAATCTGTAAAAACCAGCACGCCTGCACCGACCAGTATTCCGTCCTCTCTGGCAATTAGAATCTGGTGCCGGTCATTTTTTCCACCATTGATTGATTCGAGAAATTCCTGGATTTGTATCTCTCGTTCTGCTTCCGATGAATCTGCAAAAATGTATGCAGACGCTTCAGACTGTTCCTCAGTAGTGGCGAGAGAGACGGTAATGGACATTGGCAGATTTCATTTCCCGAGTCAGAGGACCTTCATACGCTTAACACGAAAAAGCGATTTCAGCAGGTATCATAAAAAAAAGGCTGGTCGATTGACCAGCCTTAGTTGGGAAAGGAGAGGAGTTCTTAAAATTTAACCGAGTGTGAGTTGTGGGAATTTATCAGATCGTGTCTTAACCGAGGCAGATTATAGCCAAAGGGGTTGCCATTCGCCTTCAATAATCCCTCGGGTGAACCCCATTGCTGATCCTGAACAGCACTGAAGTTATTTTCGACGGTGTTCAGATTATGATTACCCAGCAGGCCCACCGGATGCGGTGACCCCGTTACCGGAGCAAACGCAGGTTGCTCTATTTGCGGTGAATTTGTCACCAAAAGCAGTGCCAGGCAGCAGGCAACAGTTGTCAGAGTTGGTAAGAGAAAATTGAACTGAGTCGGGCGATTTCTCCGACGACGTGCTGCAATTTTGGCAGAAACCTGAGGCCAGACGCTATCCTGCAATGAAGGCAAAGGAGCGCTGTCGAATTGTTTCTGAAGCGCCTCATAGCTTTTTTGCAGTTCATCATACTGAGAACGGCATTGTTCACAGTTTTGTAGTTGTTTTTCCAGAAGTCGTAGCTCGGCGTCGGACAAATCGTTACCGACGGCCAGAGCGACTCGCGACTTTAAACCATTGCATTGCGTGCAGTACATGTCTTTTTATTCCTTGCCGGACATGGAGTTTTCAACATTTTGCCGGTTAGACCATAGTTTTTGAAAACGATTTCTCGCTTCAGCTAATCGCCAGCGAATCGTCGCTTCTTTGCGATCCAAAATCGCGGCAATTTCAGAAGTTGAAAAATTTTCCAGATCTCGAAGTACGAGCACTGTTCGATACTTTTCGGGAATTTCTCCCAGAATTGCCTGAACTTCCTGATTAATATCGAGTTTATTCCTTGGATCCGGTACGGATGGATCAAAGGGAGTTTCAGAAGGGCTGTCGCTAAATAATAACCACCAGCCTCTTCTCTTTTGCTTTCGCAGGTGATCCAGCGCCTGATTGACTCCAATACGAAACAACCAAGGGCCGAAGCGCCTGGACGTATCGAATTGATCGAGCCGTTCGTAGCTTTTCAGGAATGTATCCTGAGCCAGATCTTCTGCTAATTCCGGGCTCTTGACAAACTGGATAATCACACGAATGAGCCGTCTCTCATAACGAAGGACTAACTCCCCGAATGCATTGTCATCACCCTTGCGAGCTGCTTCTACCAAACGTGCATCACTAATTACACCACCAGATGGTAGAGACTCTCTTTCCTCAATTTTTTTATCGACCATTTCTAACTGCATGTCTAGCTCCCCTCTCCGCGTTAATAACACGCTTTGACTTTAATTACGTCAAGGAGGGGAGAAATGATGGGAATTTATTGTAAATTCTGTAATCGAACTAAAAAAAGACTCCTGATCAATGTGCCTGCTTTTAATTATACCTAGCAAAACTTTGTTTTGGGGAGGATTTGGGGTAGGAAACAATTAATTCCTTAAGTGTATATTTATCAAGTGTTTAGGTGGTTGGTTAACATAAGAGTCTCGCAATCTTCACGCAAATTTAGTGTCCGTGCGGATACACCATTCCGATTTGGTTTTGGCTTTCGTGTTGAATGTAATGATCAGCCGGGATAGCAGCACGGGGTTGTGTCTCAAGTCGTGTCCGAAACGACAGTGAAAAAATTAGGGATTGAAGATGTTTTTTCACGGAAACAGCAGGTTTTCAATCAGAGGAAACTAGATTGAGTCATTGGCCCTGCATACCAGAATTCGTGCGAGAGGGGAAACGTTTGCATGATTCAATCTTCGTTTCTGCATTACATTTATGGTGGAATTTGTTATTCTGGTTTGCTGATGATTGAGGACTGAGCCTGTCAATATAATGGGGCCTGAGGAAGAGGATACTTTGATGAATCAATGGAAATTATGCAGCGGATTGTTGGGCATCTTAATTCTGTTGACGGGGTGCTCACAGGAAAAGTCGCCCCCGGCTGGTTCCTCAAAGGCCGCTTCAGAGAATGAAACTTCTAAGGATGCTGAAATGAATACAGGAAACGAATTTCAATTGGCAATTCAAAGTGAGCCTTATGGAACTACGGCTGACGGTCAGGACATCACTCAGTTTTTGCTTTCCAATAAAAAAGGGGTGAGCGTCAGCATTATTAATTATGGCGCGATTGTCACCGCCGTCTATATGCCGGACCGCGAGGGAACATCAGAGAACATCACGCTCGGATTTGATACGTTAGCAGAGTATGAGAAAAAAGGTCCTTATTTTGGTGCGATCTGTGGCCGCTATGCGAACCGGATTGCCGATGGGAAATTCAAACTGGATAGCAAAGAATATCAACTGGCCCAGAATAATCCGCCAAGCCACTTACATGGCGGCGAACAGGGGTTCGATAAGAAAGTCTGGGCGGCAGAAAGTTTTTCTAATAAAGATAAAGTAGGTGTTCGCTTAAATCTGGTGAGTCCGGATGGTGAAGAAGGGTATCCCGGTAAACTGACGTTGAACGTGGTTTACACGCTTAATAATGAGAATGAATTCAAGATCGATTATACGGCAACCAGCGATCAGGCCACGCCGATCAATGTGACCAATCATTGCTATTGGAATCTGGCTGGGAAAGGGACCATTCTAGATCAGGAACTGGTGCTGAACTGCGATCAATATCTCCCGGTTTCGGATGAAGCGATTCCTACGGGCAAATTGGCTGCAGTCAAAGAAACGCCGATGGACTTTACCTCGGCTCATAAAATTGGCGAGCGAATTGCACAGGTCGAAGGGGGCTATGATCATTGCTGGGTTGTGAACCCTGCAGAAAAACAGCCAGCGTTTACAGCGCGGGTTAAAGATCCCGAATCAGGCCGCGTCATGGAAATCTTCACAACCGAGCCGGGCATTCAGTTCTATACTGGTAATTTTCTGGATGGGACCGAAGCGAGTGGCGGAAATCCGAAGCATGGTGGACTGTGTCTAGAAGCACAGCATTTTCCCAATTCACCAAATCAACCAGAGTTTCCGAACACGATTTTGAATCCAGGAGAAGTTTACGAACAGACGACCATCCATAAATTCTCGGTTGAGTGATCATCTCAAAAACTAAGCTGTATGCTTGAGTGGGAGGCGCATCGACTGATCAACGGGCCAGCCATACGTTTCTCCAGCGTGCTGAAGTAGCAGCCCGGATCACCTGAGGCGATTAATGTTGTTGATTGTCACGGGAGACGATGGCCTTCTGACGCTGATCGCGGTTGCGTTGCAGAAGTTTTTTTCCACCGACGTACAGGATCACAAACAGCAGAACTGCGGCAAAAGGGATCAAATGCACCGGCTCTGTCAGGTAATGCAGGATGCCCTGCGAATTGGTGGCTTGCTCTGATCCGTGACCGGGGTGAGCGAAGAGTTGCGGACAACTGATTAAAGTGATCAGGCAAACCAGAGTGAGTTGGAATCGATTCATTTCAAAAATCTTTCTGAAGTCAATGAGGGCAGGATTTGGCACAACTCCCGCCGGGCTACTTATTTTAGGTCAAACGTCGGGAAGACTCAAGAGTCGAATCTGGTTGTGTTTTATGACTTTGTCAATTGTTATGAGACTTTTTCGATTCCGTCTGATGCTTTTCAACAGAGTCTTCGGCAGCCGATTGCAATAAAAAAGACCAGACATTGATTTAATGTCTGGTCTTAACATGCTACGCCTGATGCTTGCGTGATGTCGCTCTTCTTCAAACAAAATTATTCGAAGCTGGTGAGTTCTCCCCCTTTGATACTCGACAGAGATTGATAAACCCCCAGATCGATATTTTCGGTGATAAAACGGACGCGCCCATCGCCAAACAGAAACTGGGTTCCTCCTGTATGATGGCTGCTGAAATCATCAAAGTGAGCTGCGGGATCATTGGGGACATGGTCTGTTGCGCCCAGAACGCGGGCAAATGTTTCCTCACCCTCCGGGACCGCTCCGACCCAGGTGGAGTACCAGCCAGCGGTTTTATCGGTTCTGCGTTCGCCTACAAACAGAGTCTGAGATGTGCCATCTGTAATATCGCGGAAGCGGGTATTGCTGTTCTGATAGAAGAGCCCCGTGCTTTTGCACGCTGTCCCAGCAGGGACGGTTTCGCAATAATCCAACTCCTCACTGCCGAAAACCCCGATATAATTGCCGGTTGCCATTGTTGCGAGGACATTTCCCGGACTTCCTTCTTCTTCGAGATCAAACTTGTTGTCGGCTGGATCTGAAGGACAACGAAACACAGTCAGATACTGGTCGATGATGCCTGTTGGCTGAGCGGCGGCATTAATATCGAGATTAAAGTCTATTTTGCTATAGAGAGGCGTTTGATCCAGGTAAGGCAAGACCATTGTTCCCCAACCCCAACCACTGCCATACTCGACGTTCGGTCCAACGCCAGGCTGAACCCCAATCCAACCAGAAGGGAAGACTGTGTGAGTCTCATGGTAATTATGCAGCGCCAGCCCAATTTGTTTCAAATTGTTTTTACACTGACTGCGGCGTGCGGCTTCACGTGCCTGTTGCACGGCTGGCAAAAGTAAGGCGATCAGAATCGCAATAATCGCGATCACAACCAGTAGCTCAATCAAAGTAAAGCCACGTCGGGTATTTTTGACTCTCTTCATATCTGGACTCCAAGACGCCTGTTCAAATCGAAATCGTAAAAGAATTGCAACAATGCGATCATTATTGCAAATCATTTGCGGTAGTCAATGTCTATTGCAAGTAAATTGCATTAGATCCTGGTGTGCGTGATTGGATTGAATTCGTGAATCCGCGATGAATCAATCGTTGCAGAATAACTAATGTCTTTCAGTACGCTCTAAAGAGGAGCCAGGGGGGAAATGATTTTGTCTATTTTTGGGGGATTCTCGGCAAAATCAAGGGGAAATTGTTCGTGAAAACGGTACTGCTTCTCTTGAGTGATCGATGTGTAAATTTGTGCGGGTGATGGTTTCCTGCGCCTGGCAGAAATTTCGTGAAAATTTGATGAACCGGATCTGTATCGCGGAACAGGAGCGGATTTGAAATTGAACAGCCGGTGGTTATGATGGCTGGTCAATGTTTGATAACCAGCCTGTGTTCTGCTGATTCACGAGATTCGATGACCGCATCCCTATCTGATTCCTATGCTTACTGCCAGCAACTGGCAAAACAGACTGCAGGGAATTTCTACTATTCCTTTCTCGCATTGCGCAGGGAACAGTTTCAGGCGATGTGCGTGCTGTATGCCTATATGAGGACAGTCGATGATCTGGGGGATCATCCGCAACGTTTACCCGAGGAACGCGCTGCTTCGTTAAAACAGTGGCGACGAGAACTGGTCCAGGCGCTAGAGCTTCAGTCACGTTCAGAGGAAGCCCCGTTTGATCCTTGTTTCCCGGCTTTACTGGATATCATTCGCCGTTATGAAATTCCGCAGCGTTATTTTTTCGATGTGATCACGGGCGTGGAGTCTGATTTGCAGCCTGTTGCATTTGAGACATTCGATGTGCTAGCCGACTATTGTTATCACGTGGCCGGGGTGGTGGGCTTGTGTTGCATTCACATCTGGGGGTTTCATGATGAGCGTGCATTTGACGCGGGAATTGAATGTGGTCTTGCCTTTCAAATGACCAACATCTTGCGCGATCTGTCTGAGGATATCGCGTTGGGACGAGTGTATTTACCTCTGGAAGATCTGGACCGCTTTGACTACGCGCCCGCCGACATTCAATCACGGAACTATGATCAGCGATTCCGAAGTCTGATGGAGTTTGAAGTTCAACGGACAAGGGGATTTTATCGGAACTCGGAACGTTTATTCGATTATATTTCTCCCGCTGGTCAAGGGATTCTGAAGGCCATGTATCGTATTTATGGCGGGATCCTGAGTGAAATCGAGCGAATGGAGTACGACGTGTATTCGTCGCGGGCAGGGCTGCCGAAGTGGCGGAAGTTATTGATCGCGGGTGAAGCCATTGTCGCTTCGCGCTGGAATTCGAATCATTCTGACAGATGATATGAACTTCAGAGGTGTATAAAAAAGAAAGCTCCCGATAATCGGTGTGATTATCGGGAGCTTACCAGGAGCAGCAGGAACAAAGCTCACTTATTATTCAACGCCAACATACAATGCTGGAGTTTTCATAAACACATTCATATTCGACTGGTTGCTGAACAGATAGAGTCTGCCTTTATACCAGGATGCAAAATCAAGAGTTCCTTCTTTGTCATCCTGATGGTCAACTAACAGTACGAGATCACTTCCGCCGGCAGCAGGTGCGTATTTCGCAGGCTCCCTGTCAAATTTCAGTTTGTTTTCGAGTGAAGCAAACTGGTAGTTCATCGATTTATAGGAAGAACTGAACTCAGGCCGAGCATCAACAAGCAGTCTGTTATCACGTAAGGCGACGGGGCAGAAGCCTTTCAGACCTTTAATATTGCCTCGGCTGGCGATGAGTGCCAGTTTCTTTTCAATCGAACTGTCCGGCTCAGATGTCGCGATCCGTTTCTCTGGTTGAGCAGGTGGCGTATCCAGTTTTTGTTCCGGCTGTGGCTTGAATGGATTGTCTTCTGGTTTCTCCATCGCTTTTTCAGCCACTTTAGGTGCGGGAACTTCGAAAGGGTTCCCCTCTTTTTCAGGAGCCGTCGGAGCCGCTGGTTGTGGCTCAAATGGATTCATCTCTTTTTTCGGTGTTTCCTGAGCAACCTGTGGCGTTCCTTCTTTGGCAGGTACCGATGGTTCAGCCGGCTTTTCGTCTGATTTTTTCAGACCGTCTTCTTCCAGTACCAGACCACTGAAGGGAGTCTGAGGTGATTCCTTCGGCGGTGCTTCCTGAGCTACTTTGGGTTTCTTGAAGCTGTCAGCTTCCTCTTCCGACATTTCGGGAAACAGATTATTGAAATCATCTTCCGGGCTGATCACGATCTTCTTTTGCGCGATTTCAGCCGTCTCTTCTTCGATCAGTGGAGTTTTCACAACAGCTTCTTTGGCCTGTTTTGCAGCAGCAATTCGTTGCTCTTCAAGCCGTTCAGTAGCCTCTTCTTCTAACTCTTCACGCGCTTCTTCATCCAGCTCCAGCTCTTCCGTTGTTCGCATCGGAGTCTTAGCAATCGACTCTGTTTGCTCTGCTGGTATCGGTGGTCCTGCAACAATCGATGGTTGAGCCGGTGCCGGAGCCGGTGCCGCTGGCAGTTGTGGTGGGGCAGTAGTGGTTTTTGTGGCTACAGGAGCTTCAACGGGTGCCTTTTTCACAACCTGATGCGACTGAGGAAGACGCTTGGGAGTTTGCTTTGTTTTTGCTGGTAAGAACTTTTCATACCATTTCTTTTTTTCTTCCAGTTGTGGAAGTAATTTTTGCTGAGGAGGCCCTGCAAACTTCTGTGGAGCGGCGGCATTCTGTGGCGTTGCGTTCGAAGTTGTCGAACGTCGTCCAGCAGCAGAGCCGGAATTCGCTGTTTTCGGTAATGCATCTAACTGCATCGGAGGCATCTGCCGACCATCTCTTCGGTACAATGCTTCCAGCTGACGCTGAATTTCACTTTGTCCAGGCTTCGCATTTGGCTGAGGAACCGCAGTCTGATATTGCGGTCCAGTAGTTTGATTACCGCTTCGGACGATGACCGGACGCTTTTCCTCTGGTTTCTTAGTTTGTGTCTTGTTTTTGTTGCTCTTCTTCTGAAAGAATCCTCTTGGTTTCAGAGTTAATCCTACCTGCTGAATTTGAGATGGTTGCTTTTCCGTTTGTGGGAAAAGAACACGCGGTTTTACAGTACTACGTGCTGAATGCATTTCACGTTGAATGGCATTCATAAGAGTGTTTTGTGGGTTCCGCACTGTCCTGGTGCTTTGCTGCTTACTGGAATTATTCTGAACGGAGTATTCCTCCGCTGACAGAAAATTCGAATTCGTCAGCACTAAGCCAGAAATCGCGCTGAATATTAAAACGCGAGCGGAGAAGCGAGTTCCTGCTTTCATCTCCTGAAATCTCCTGGTTCCTGAGTCTTGAGTTGGGCCAAATGACTTCCATTCAGCGGCACTCAAATAATTCTGATTTGAATGATTTCTCGAATCGATGAGACTTCATTAATCGGAATATTGCTTTCAAATGGTTGGTTCTGCATAATCGACACAATCATGCAGACTAAGCCCTGCTGGGTTTTCTATCGTCGTTAATCTGCTCTGGTTTTGATGCCTATGTCGGTTGTAGTAATAGATTCTGGCGGGATCTTTGAATCGACCCGAACGACCGTTTTTATTGATAATCTTGCCGTAGTGTTGCTATCGCTTGTAGATTACCTGTTTTACAATGTGTCAAAACAGCTGCCATTTCGCACCAGCATGGAATGGAATCAGGGAACAAAATCTGTTTCTCTAGCGGAAATAGAATAACTGAAGGGAGTTATGCAGATGGAAGAGCAGCCTGCACAGGAGAAATTGGTAGCGAAACAGTCCGAATTGGTTCAGCAGCACAAGAATCCATGTCCACCTCCACGCTCGCGGCGGTGGCTGATGCGCGGGCTGGTAGTGGTGTTGTTGGTTTCAGTGGTATTCAACTTGGGTTTTTAT
Organism: uncultured Gimesia sp.; assembly: GCF_963976445.1. Classification (GTDB taxonomy): domain Bacteria; phylum Planctomycetota; class Planctomycetia; order Planctomycetales; family Planctomycetaceae; genus Gimesia. The sequence continues at coordinate 38,278 of NZ_CAXBKP010000005.1, forward strand.
GCCTGGTATCAGGAATACTTTACAATTGGTGGCGGGCCGGCCGAGCAGTTTGAGACTGGCGATCAGTTTGCCAAAGAGAAAATCGCCATCATTTCAATTACGGGAACCATCATGCCCCCGTTCACCGAACGGATCTTACGATCAATTAAACGAGCACATGAAGATGATCAGGTAAAAGGCATTTTATTAGAAATCGACAGCCCGGGAGGGTTGGTTGCCGATAGCCATCAAATTTATCACCGGCTGGTCGAATTACGAAAAACAAAACGAATTGTCGTGTCTATGAAGCGGATGGCTGCTTCGGGTGGTTATTATGTCGCGATGGGCGCTGGTGAAGAAGGAGTCATTTTTGCCGAACCAACAACGTGGACTGGTTCATTGGGGGTGATCATTCCCCGCTTTGATATGAGTGGCCTGGCTGAAAAGGTGGGGATTGTTTCAGATCCGCTCAAGACGGGGGAATTCAAAGACGCGTTAAACCCGTTCCGCAATCTTACTGATAGGGAACGTGCCATCTGGGATCATATATTAGATGAGTCTTATCAACGTTTTTTAAATATTATTACCGACAATCGAAAAAACCTTGATTATGATCAAGTAAAAAAACTGGCGACGGGGCAGATCTATCCTGCCACAGATGCCAAGCAGAATGGATTGATCGATGAGATTGGCTACCAGGAAGACGCGCTCGCTCGACTAAAGGAAATCACGGGACTTAATCAGGTGCGTGTGATAAGATATTCCCATCCGAAATCGCTGGCTGATATTTTACTGGGATCAGCCGAAGCGAGTCAGGCTGAAAATCGAAAGCAGGCACTTTTAGATTCGACTGTTCCACGAGCCATGTACTTTGCCTCTTGGATGGGGGATTTGCCGGCTTGGTAAAAATTCATGACAGAAGAGTGTCTCTACCAGAAATAAAACGCGCGTATGTTTGCACAAGAAGAACCGTTGTCTCCTGCTGAGAATTCTTATTTGAATGAGCCAGGTCTGTATGGTGCACCATCGGCTGTCTGGGGCATAATCGGGGACATTTTTAGTTTCCTGTACTTTCTGTTCTGGATCTGGATGCTGGTCGACTGTATCCGGAAGGATCCGGACCGCTTTTTGTGGTTTTGGGTGATTTTTGTCTTTCAGCCTGTGGGCGCGTTTATTTATTTCTTAATCCGCTGGCTGCCGACCAATCATGTTCAACTTCCTGAATTTGCAAGGCCGCTTTTTCGTCAGCGCAAATTGAATGAGCTCGAGACCGCTGCCTTACAGATAGGGAATCCCTATCAGTTTGTCCGCTGGGGCGATGCGTTGAAAGAGGCAGGCATCGATCAAAAAAGTCTGGATGCCTACCTGCAGGCTCTGGCAAAAGAACCGGATAATTTGCAGGCATTATGGGGTGCTGCGCAGATCGAAATGAAATTTAAAAAATTCGAAAGTGTCAAAGCACGTTGTCAAAAAATTCTGGAAGCGGAGCCAGAATATAAATTTGGCGATGTGTCTCTGATGTATAGCAAAACGATCTGCGAGCTGGATTCTCCGGAAACAGCACGGGAGCAACTGGTTAAACATACCAAACGTTGGCGGCAGCCCGAGGCGTTGTTCATTTTAGCGACACTCGAAGCAGAAGTTGGCGATCATCAGGCGGCGCGCAAAACGCTGCAAGGGATGCTCCTTGATATTAATGGCAGTCCACGCGGCATTGCCCGCAAATTCGTTCGCTGGAAAAGCAAAGCGCGGCGTATGCTAAAACGGCTGCCTCAAGCTTAAGATGCACTCAGGAACGTTTCCTATTTGAATAAGCCTAATCTTTAATACGGGCTTTTCGAAAATTATCAGCGTGGAACTGCATGATTTTGAGGCCTTCCTTTTCATATATCTTCATCGCGCTGTGTGGTACATCCGGAACAATGAGTTGTTCAAAAGGAATATTGAGCGATTTCAAGAAGGCCATATATGCAAGATTGTTCTGGTAGTTGAAGCCTTTGGTGCCGACATGAATCAGAATGCGAAGCTCTGGTTGGGGATGTTTTGCATACTTGCGAGCCAGGTCATATGTGTTATCTCCTTTGACGAAAACAAGGTTCGCATTTTCGCGACCATTTTCCTCTGAGATGCGTTTCTCGGTCGCATGACCAGCTCCACCCGGCGCTGCAGAACAGAAACGCTGCGGATGCTTAAACATGATCCGCGTCGTGCCACGTCCGCCTTGGGAAAAGCCCTCGATCCCACGACCTTTACGATTAGCCATGGTCCGGTAGGTGGCATCGATATGGGGGATCAACTCCTTCACGAAGACGTCTTCCCCCATCGCGTGATCTCGATCCGGCATGTTATAGTGACTGACTGGTCCCCCATTCACGAACACATAAATCATCGGTGTGACCTCACCTGTTGAAATATGCTTGTGAACGTGTTGCGCCAGTCGAACGCTTTTCGTTTCACTGCCGGGACGGCCGCCGTGCAGGTAATACACTACGGGAAAGCGTTGCGTTCCGTTTTGGGGATCATTGTACTGCGGTGGCAGGTAAATGCAGTAGCCGACATCCACCTTCATGGAAGGGCTGCGAAACGTCGCGTGTTGTACACCCGGAAGTTCCTGCTTTAACTCATTCACCCAACGAAACGGCTGTCGCTTCTTTTTCGGTTTTGCCTGTTGTCCACAGACCGGATTGGCGACGAGTAACATCGCGGCTGTGACGGCAAAACAAAAATGGTAAAACGGTTTTCGTTGAAGGAGACGGTATAACATGGTTCGTACCTGTTTCGGAGTCTGAGTTTTGCTTCTTATAAATACTCTTACTTGGAATTACTTTGATTGTAACCAGATGACACACTCGTGTCTAAACGGGTTGTCGATGTCCTTTAGAACTTTCAAGGTGCTGTCAACCTTGCTGTAGAAATGAGCCATCCGGGAATGGGAGCTAAATAATCCCATGCAGTGGGCCACCGGGAGCTCCCAGTTGGTCAACGCGTCTGGTGATTTCAGGGTCTTCAATGAGTGGGGGAGCGTGATGCGGTTTGATCCGCGCATCAATGACGAGCGCCCCGCGACAGCCCCAGTGTTTGTCTTTTGTAAAGGCTTCAATGCCATCGATATCAGAGGCAGGATTGGATCGCGTGAACACAGTCCAGAGAAAATTATTCAGGCTGGCGGCGGTAAATTGACTGTCGTCGACGAGCACGATCAAGGGAAACTGGTTGAAAGAGTCTGTTAAAGAGAGCTCAGAACAGAATCGCCGGAGATCTGTGTTGTGTTCCTGAAAGGCAGGTGCTTTCACGGCAAGGATTCCCGGTCGACAGAGTCGCGGATCAGAAAAGCCGCTCGGTAACACACCGTTCTCTGGGATTGTAGTCTGTAAGTTGCGTTTCACGGGACCTGCCGCCGCCATCACAAGTTTGGATCCGGAATTAAAACCGGTTCCCGAGTAATCAAGCGTATCCATGGTGGTACAGGTCTGAAAATGCAAGTCACGATTCCAGTCAATACGTTCCAGCAGCTGCGACAAAAATGCTTCGATGTCTTCGGCGTCCAGTTCCGGATTGTCTTCGCGGGCCACAATCATCAGATATTTGGCCAGACTGAGCTGTCCCTGTCCCAGAATGGCGTTGGCGTTTGTCAAAATTTCCTGCGGCTTGCGTTCCTGATCGTAAGGGGTATACCGTTCGCTACCCACAGCCAACAGTAAAGGATGCACGCCGGCGGCGTCGACGGCATGTACCTGATGCACGCCCGGAATCACAGAGGGAATCGCAGGCCCCGTGATTTCATGGATGATGGCTCCGAAAGCTGTGTCTTCCTGAGGAGGTCGGCCGACAACGGTGAATGGCCAGATCGCGTCCTTACGATGATAGACGGCTTCGACATTCATCACTGGAAACGGATGAGCCAGACTGTAGTAACCCAGGTGATCGCCAAACGGGCCTTCAGGAAGTAACTGTTCTGGATCAATCCAGCCGGTGATACAGAAGTCCGCATCTGCATAAATTGGTAAACCCTGTTTGTTGCGAACCATCCGGATCGCGCGTTTGCTGAGTGCACCGGCGAACGTGAGTTCGGAAAGCCCTTCGGGTAAGGGCATCACTGCTGATAAAGTCATCGCGGGCGCACCACCTACGAAAATATTTACTTTGAGCGGCTCGCCTTTTTCAATCGCTTCCGCATGATGCACGCCAATACTGCGGTGAATCTGGTAGTGCATGCCGATCTGTTTATTCGGTTGATATTCATTTCCGCCTAGTTGAATGCGGTACATCCCCAGATTGGAATTCATCAACCCGCCCCGCTTGGGGGATTCCGTATAGACCTGAGGCAGGGTAATAAAAGGACCGCCATCATCGGGCCAGCTTTTTAGCTGCGGCAGATCTTGAATCTGAATTTGATGTTCCATAACGGGTCCCCGCGAGCGGGAGCGGGGCAGCATATGCAGCAATGAAAATGGGACATCGCGATAGCGAAAGGGGTGTTTCCAGAACTGGGATGGATCGACTTTTAGTTCGACCAGATGATTAACCGCGGCCAGGGCATCGCGAAAAATATAGCGTGTACGTTCCAGCGTGCCGAATAGATTGCTGACCATCGGAAACCGGCAATCACGAACTTTGGCAAAATACAGGGCAGGCCCCCCCGCCTGATAGACGCGGCGTTGGATTTCTGCTGCTTCCAGGTTCGCGTCGATCTCCTGTTCGATCCGGATCAGCTGTCCCGTTCGTTCCAGATCATTGACACACTCACGCAGTCCTCGGTATCCCATCGGGGCGCTGTTCCATTCCTAGAGAATTAAATTTGTCTTATGTTGTAATCAGCAGATTAACGGTTGCTGGTGAATTATACCACGCAGAAGACCGTGGAACACTGGATTGCAGCTCCGTTTGCATTTGCATTCCAGCATCGAGTTTCTATGATTCGCCTATAGATGTATTCATTCTTATCTTCAGATCCGTATTCGCGAAGTGTGCTAAGATTATCATGGAAGCAATCACCAATGGACTGATATTGCTGATGCTGTCGATCGGCCACGCGGAACTCTGGATCATGGTCATCAATCGCACGCACGCCCAGCCAATACATGAGGCTTGGCTCAAGAGATTCAGACATGTTGCTGAATTGCTCATTGTCCTGTTCCCCATTGTGCTGTTTCTCTCCGTCGGATTGAGCACACCAGGGGTTTTAGTGGGTGGGGACTGGAGTCAACTCCCTTTCTGGTGGAAGCCTGTTCTGCTGGTAAGTGCCTTGGGATTTATGGGCTTATTGTGTTCCGGGTTCCGGCATCTGTTTTACAAACCACCCCGGCAGCAGACCGAACACCAGTCTGAACTGATCCACATGCGCCAGCGGCTCAATCAGGATCTGATCGGCGAGGGGCCCTATCATTATCTGGCTGGTTTGCCATTTAACGAGATTTTTAGTGTTGAATTCACTCGAAAAACATTTGTCCTGGATCGACTGCCGGCGGAATGGGAAGGTCTGACAATTTTACATTTGAGTGACCTTCATTTTTCCGGCACATTAAAACGCGAGTATTTTGTCGAGCTGTGTCGGGTCGCACAGGAAACGGAGCCTGATCTGATCATCTTCGCAGGCGACTTGCTGGATGAGATGAAATGTCTCGACTGGCTGGACGACACGCTTGGAATATTCAAAGCCCCACTCGGACAATACTTCATTCTGGGGAATCATGACTGGAATCAACAGAGCGATCAGATACGTCAGTCATTAATCGACAGAGGCTGGACGGATATCGCTGCCCAGACGCTGCGCCTGGAGCATGTCGGCCATGCGATGCAAATTGCAGGCACCGAAGTTCCCTGGATGGGAACACATCCGGAAATTCTCAGGAGTGAAATGTCTGAGACGGTTTCAGACTTCCTGCTGCTAGTCAGTCATACGCCGGACAATTTTCACTGGGCGACTCGCGAGGGGTATGACCTGATGCTATCTGGTCACACGCATGGCGGGCAGGTCCGATTTCCTTTGATTGGTCCCGTTTTTGCCCCCAGTCGGCATGGGACACGTTATGCGAGCGGGACGTTTGCCCGTGGTTCAACCTTGTTGCACGTCAGTCGCGGAGTCTCCGGGATCCATCCATTACGCTGGTTCTGCCGGCCGGAAATCAGCCTGTTGACGCTGCGTACAACTAATACAGAAGATCGTTGAACGTGAGTCGGATTCAGCGCGGTTTAGATAGCCCTGCCGACGCTTGACGCACGGAACTTTTTTCCGAAATATGGAACTCTGCCCAGATGGGGAAATGGTCCGAAACGCTTATGGCTTCCTTTTCAGACAGTTTAAAACGCGTCTGGAAATCATACACGCCAGACTTGCCTGTAAACTCCTGCGAGCGATGGCGGTTGAACAGAATATTATCGTACTGTTTTGATTTCCTGGTGTTGGTGGGGGTTTTGGAAACGGTCCACATCATATCAGGAACCATGCCTAACTCTCCCAAGTGCTGATCATCAACATTGAGATCGCCCAGCAGGATCACATCATCTTCCTGGCTGCCATCGTTGGCTACCACGCGAAAGACATCGTCCAAAACATTGAGTTCCTGTTTGGTTTCATCCGGATCGGTGTGAATATTAATCAGGGAAAATGTAAAGGGGTTTTCACTGGAAGGGCTCAGCGTTTGAAAATGCGCGACATAAGGCGGGCGGTGTAATTTGTCATATTTGTCGATGACGGTATAAGTCCATTTCTCATTCACTCTGATGCGATCTGTATTATAGAAGTAAGCATATTGTTCCTTGCTGGCGGTTCTGCCTTGTCTGGTGCCGAGGAGATAGGCGTACCGATGATCCCCGGAATTAACAATGCTCAGAAATTCATCCATGACTGTCTGATCCTGTGACCGAATTTCCTGAATCGCGATGACATCAAACTGCTGGACGATGCGCGCCAGAATTTGAGGGACCTCTGGCTTTTGCATTTTACTCTGGCCAAAGACTTGAATATTGAACGAAGCGATGCGAATGGAATTCTCGCTGCGCGGCAGATCGATTTCAGTCGCATTCCAGTCTGAAGGAGTCGAACTGGAAGCCGTGGAAGAGACAAAATCAGTAACCCACCGTGTGACCTGCTTCGGTTTGATCCCGAAATGAAACATGCCTCCGCCCAGCAAACCAACCAACAGTAATGTCAGTCCACGGAGTTTCCATGATTTGATGAGCGAAGTTTTTTTCTTGGGTTTACTGGTCATAGTACCATCCGTGGTATTGCGACTGACGAGAATGCCAATGGGATTGATTGAGATTGAGGTGTCTGTCTCAGTAAGATAGACGGGAGAAAGGAGACGCAATTTAACAAATATCATGATTCGGGTGTAGAGCAATTCCCCGCCGGTATTCATGATCAAATCGGTCCCCCTTGCCGATCACAGATAGATACGATACGCTGAACGGTGATCGATTTTCCGTAAACGATCAATGCTGTATCTTATATGCTGGTAATGGCTTACATTAAGGGCTCTCACTACCTTGCCTCGACGACTGACGATCACTGTTCCATCCCTCAGCCTCGGCGGTGCTGAAGGTGTCGCTGCGATGATGGCCAATCATTGGGCTCAGGAGGGAGAGACGGTCACGCTGATCACACTGGATTCTGTAGAGACCGATACCTTTCAACTGGCAGAATCGGTTCAGCGACACGCATTGGGGCTCATGCAGGACTCAAACAATCTATGGCAATCCATTACGAATAACTGGCACAGAGTCAAAAAATTGCGAGAAGCGATTGCTAAGTCAGAGCCGGATGTTGTGATCAGTCTGACCGATCGTATGAATGTGCTGACCCTTCTGGCGTCGCGCAAGTCGAAGTGGCCTGTTCTGATTTCCGAACGTTCTGATCCACGGCATCATCCGATCGGCCGTTTATGGTCTACATTGCGCAAATACACATATCCCCAAGCGGCTACATTGGTCGTTCAGACAGCGGGAGTCGCCCAACACTTCCGACAGTGGTTAAGTTCGATCCCAATTGAAGTCATTCCGAATGCGGTGCCCTCGCCTCGTTCATCCGATGTGCCCGTTGTTACCGAACAGATTGTTCTTGAACGCCCGCCGTCGCATCTGATTTTCGGAATGGGACGACTCTCGCATGAAAAAGGTTTCGATTTACTCATCGATGCTTTCTCTTCTCTGGCACACGAATTTCCTGAGTGGAAACTGCGTATTTTGGGTGAGGGGCCTCTACGCGAATCGCTGCAGGCAATCATTAGTGAACGCGGCTTAGAGGAGCAGATCGAACTTGCAGGCTGGGCCGCCGATCCGGAACGGCTTCTGGATCAGGGAGATCTATTCGTACTCCCCTCGCGGTATGAAGGATTTCCAAATGCGTTGCTGCAGGCGATGTCCCGTGGCTTAGCGTGTATCAGCTTTGACTGTGAAAGCGGTCCGGCTGATATCGCACGTGAAGACCTGCACGTCGCCCTTGTGCCTGCCGAAAATGTGAGCGAATTGACCAGCCAGATGCGAGAATTCATTCAGGATGAACGTTTACGCAAAGAGGTCGCCGTTCATAATCTACAGGTAACTGAGCGATTTTCCGTCGCCCGCTATTTTAAAACCTGGGATCAACTCATTAATCAAACCATTTCCTGAAGAGACGCGTTATGCAACAGTATGTGATACTACGCCATGATTTTCCTGAACTGCATTGGGATTTAATGCTGGAACAGGAAGGAGTCCTCAAAACCTGGCGTCTGCCTTCACCCCCAGAGATTGACCCTGCCTCGGATGAATCATCGATCGATCTCGTCGCGGAAGCCTTGCCGGACCATCGGATTGCTTACCTGGAATACGAAGGGCCGGTCAGCGGTGATCGTGGAGAAGTCAGCCGGTGGGACCATGGTTCACTTTCACTTCTGGAAATGAACGATGAGTTGATTGTCGCACTGTTGACGGGGGAAGAACTGGCGGGACGAGTGACGCTCAAAAAAATGGATGAGGAAAATCAGTGGAGTCTGAATTACACGGCGTTCTTTTGAACAGATCACAGAGTGAAGATGTTCCGATTCAGGTGAGAACTATTTTTTGATCTCGGCTTTACCGGCGATGCGAAACACACCCGGCTCGACACCAAGGGCCGTTAAGTCAGGGAACTCTGATTTCCCCCGATCGAGATACACGATTAAGACATCGTTGCCATTCATCTGTCCCCATTCGATAAACCAGCCTTCTGCTCGCGCTTCCTGTATCAGATCAGTAATCGCATCATCAATGGGAATGGGGAGCAGTCCGGCACGGGCTTTATCCAGCTCCAGAACGAGTTGATTCTCCTTCAGCAACCAAGGCTTGAATTTCAGGCTGATGATGCCCGACCATTTTTTGAGTGTCAGGTGAAACCCCAGTTCGACCTGATCTTTTTCAAATTTCACGCGGGGATCAGAAATTCCGTCCGGCACCCATTCGTTATACTTCTGGTGTAATTCTTCTGCCAACCAGGAATTCACCTGTTGTTCGCTGAATTCCTGCGACCAGACCGGTTCTTTATTGCGGACGTCATTGACCACTTGCATCGAACGCTGAACAAATTCTTTCGCTTCCTCTTGCCTGACCTCCGGCTGTGACTGTTCCTGAAGTGCTTCCTGATAAAATTCAGGCACTTGAGCAGAGGACCAATACAGTCCGCCAGCGACCCCTCCCAGGAGAAGCAGTAGTAAAAACAGAAGCAATAGAAAGCGTTTCATGCAGAAATGCTAGGTGGGGTGGGCAGAAGCGTCAAGACCGGTCCGTGAGGCGAGAATCTATAGAAAAGGCAAAATAACGCTAAGTTGTATCTTTAAATATACTTGTCGAACCGTTGAAGGTCTTTTATGATCAGTCGTCCGAATCAGGACTGCTGGGAGACGCCTTCGAGTCTGCCTTGTTTAATCCAGCAGGAACCTTCATTCCGGTTGCTAAAGTGAAAGAATAAGAGCCCGTTTATGAGTACCGTCCGAACCCGTTTTGCCCCCAGTCCCACCGGCTACATGCACATTGGTGGCATGCGTACCGCCTTATTCAATTGGCTCTGGGCGCGGCACAATGGGGGACAATTCATTCTTCGTATTGATGATACCGATCAAGAACGCAATATATCCGAAGCACTCGGACCCATTCTGCAGGCTTTTAAATGGCTGGGACTAGATTGGGATGAGGGTCCGGAAATCGGGGGAGAATATGGCCCGTACTTTCAATCCGAGCGGAATGATCTTTATCGGGCCGCCGTCGATCAACTTCTGGAGGATGGGAAGGCGTACCGCTGTTATGAAACACCCGAGCAGATACAGGCCGATCGTGAAGCAGCAGAGAAAGAAAAACGAAACTTCCTGAATCTTCGTCGTTCGCTGGAATTGACGGAGAGTGAAAAAGAACAATACGAAGCAGAAGGCCGCCCTTCTGTCGTGCGTCTGCTGGTTCCCCGCGATCAGAAAATTCAGATTGATGATGCCGTGCGAGGGCATGTGGAATTTGATGCCGGCTTGATGCCCGATCCGGTCATCCTGCGGGCAAACGGCACACCCCTCTATAATCTGGCGACTGTGATTGACGACGCACAAATGCAGATCACGCATGTCATCAGGGCTGAAGAGCATCTTTCGAATACTCCGGTACAGGTTCTGATTTATCAGGCACTCGGTTATGAGCTGCCTCAGTTTGCTCACATTCCGTTTGTGGCGGCACCTGGCGGGAAGAAAAAATTGAGTAAACGGAATCTCGAACAATATCGTAAAAGCCCTCAATTCAAAAAAATGTTCGATAAGGCAGAAGCAGTTTTTCCACGGATCGGTCTGGAAAACGCGGGTGGCCTGGATCCGGTGATGGTCGAATATTACGAAAAAGTTGGCTATCTGCCTGAAGCGATCTTAAATTCTTTGGCCCGACTGGGTTGGTCTTTGGATGATAAGACCGAAAATATGTCGCTGGATACAATAGTCGAGAACTTTACGTTGGATCGGATTGTCAAAGCTGCTGCGGCCTTGGATCCTGAGAAATTACTCAGTTTTCAGTCACACTGGATGAATCAGTTGTCTCTGGATGAAAAAGTGGAACGTTGCAGTCCGTATTTGGAGAAAGCAGGCCTGGTCAAGGATGCAGGCGATCCAGAGACCAGTCAGCGGATCAGCCAGGTCATCATCGGAATGGAAGACCGGTTGAAAGTAGCCAGTGATATTCTGGACTTTGACGAATTTTTTGTCGCCGACGATCAGCTGGAGTATGATCCGAAAGCATTCAAAAAACGAATTCGAAAATCAGCAGAAGCTGTGCCCCTGTTGGAAAAAGTCAAAAATGAGTTAGCCCAGGCCAGTGATTTCAGCGCAGAAGCCTTAGATAAACTGCTGCACGACTTTGTGGAAGCGGAGAGCATTGGCATGGGACAGATCATTCATGCCCTGCGTGTTGCGGTCAGTGGAAAAGGGACGGGGATCGGGATGTTCGATTGCCTGTCGATTTTGGGAAAAGAGTCTTGCGTTCGACGGATTGACCGGGCGATTGCCCTCAGTCAGAGTGAGTAACTAACGAAACAAAAACAGGCTGGTCCTGTGATTGGTAAAATCATTTAAGGAGTAGGGGATGTCAGCTTCCGAAGAAAAAACATCAACCGATTTTATTCGCGCGATGATTCAGGAAGATAATCGTACGGGCAAGCATGACGGACGTGTGCAGACCCGTTTCCCTCCCGAGCCGAATGGCTATCTGCACATCGGGCATGCGAAGTCGATCTGTCTGAATTTTGGTGTCGCCAATGAAAATCCGGGGGGGCTTTGCAACCTGCGTTTTGACGATACGAACCCGGAAAAAGAAGACGTGGAATACGTGGATTCCATCAAAGAAGACGTGCGGTGGCTTGGTTTTGACTGGGATGATCGCGAGTATTTCGCATCAGACTATTTCGATCAGCTGTATGAGTTTGCGGTGACCCTGATCAAAAAAGAGAAGGCATACGCGTGTGACTTACCGGCTGATAAAATGCGCGAATATCGTGGAACGGCGACCGAGCCGGGCAAACCGAGCCCCGGGCGTTCGCGATCCGTTGAAGAAAATCTGGACTTGTTTGAACGCATGAAAAACGGCGAATTCAAGGAAGGCGAATTTGTTCTACGGGCCAAGATTGATCTGGCATCGCCGAATTTTCACATGCGAGATCCAGTCATCTACCGTGTGCGGCATGTGCATCACCACCGAACAGGGGATAAATGGTGTATCTATCCTATGTACGATTACACGCACTGTATTTCCGATTCGATTGAAAAGATCACGCACTCGATTTGTACGCTCGAATTTGAAGACCATCGCCCGCTGTATGACTGGATTCTGGATGAGCTCGAAGTATTTCACCCGCAGCAGATTGAATTCGCCCGCTTGAACATGACCTATACGGTGATGAGCAAACGGAAATTGTTGGAACTGGTGCAGGGGGACTTTGTTTCAGGGTGGGATGACCCACGGATGCCGACCATTTGTGGCATGCGTCGTCGGGGAGTGACTTCGGAGGCATTACGCGCGTTCTGTAAAACGATTGGCGTCACAAAATTTAATTCGATGACTGATAAAGTCGTTCTGGAAAATTGCATCCGCGATCATCTCAATCAGGAAGCGCCCCGAGTGATGGGGGTTTTAAATCCACTACGCGTCGTGATCGAAAACTATCCCGAAGACTCATCTGAAGAACTGGACGCCATAAATAATCCCAACGATGAATCTGCGGGAACTAGAAAAGTACCTTTCTCGAAAGTGATTTACATTGAGAAAGAAGATTTTATGGAAGAGCCACCCAAGAAATTCTTCCGGCTCTCTCCGGGTAAAGAGGTCAGGTTGCGGTATGCCTATTTCGTGACCTGTGTGGATGTGATCAAAGACGATTCCGGGGAAGTGGTTGAACTGCGTTGCACTTACGATCCCGAAACGAAAGGGGGTAATGCTCCCGATGGTCGAAAAGTCAAAGCCACGATTCACTGGGTCTCTGAACCACACGCCGTTGATGCCGAAGTGCGGCTCTACGACCATCTCTTCAACACTCCCAATCCGGAAGACCTACCAGACGGAGTTGATTACAAAACCAACCTCAACTCGGAATCATTGCAAGTTCTGTCAGGGTGTAAGCTGGAACCGAGTTTGAAAGATGCGGAACCAGGTAGTCGTTTTCAGTTTGAACGCCTGGGATACTTTTGTGTGGACAGTAGAGATTCTACTTCAGAGAAGCCTGTTTTCAATCGAACAGTTACCCTGCGTGATGCGTGGGCCAAGCTGGAAAAACAGGCCCAAAATCAACCTAAAAGTAAGAAGAAAAAGTAGAGCGCATAAAAAAACACTCGTCGAATCGAAGTTCGACGAGTGAGCCCATGCACTTCAAAGTGCTCATGTTTTATACTTTGAATCAGGGGGTTCGTTGTGCGACGGTAATATTGCTGTTCGATGTAACCGGTGCAGTTTTTTCAGAGCGTGGCACGCGACGCGTCCAGCCACTGGCACGAACGATTGATGGCAGCGGTCTCTCTGATGTATCAGGTTCATATCCGGCACGACGTGTGGGGGGAAATGCCGGAGCCGTTGATTCCTGAGGGACTTCGTAAGAAGAGCGACGGATCGAAGAATCGTCATCCAGGCTGGATCGTCGTGGATCAGACTCGGGATCACGTTTGTAAGGTTCTCCGTTTGCATCAAACGAATCGTCATAATTTTTCTTGTTCAAAGCCGATCGTTTTCGAATTGGCTCAAGTGCTCTTGCTGAGGTGTAAGGCTCAGGTGAGGGTAGTAGCGCGGTTGCAGTTCCATTAAATCCACCATTGGATGGGTAGACATAAGCGGTGCGAGTGGTCGGAATGGATCGCATCACAGTAACTGGCTTCATAGCGGTGACTGTCGTTTTTACATAACGTGTTGAGTTCACAGCAACCTTACGAGTGGTCGTGTAAGGTACCATGCGTGCCACGTTGTAAGTCACTTTGCGAGTCTGATGCATGGCGACCTGACGTGTGACAGGCACGTTCTGTGTGACCACATTCGGCACATAGTGTCTGCTCGTTTTGTATTGCGGTGTGAACGCCATTCGCATGGAGTAACCAGTCCGGTTCATCCAGCCCATGAGGTTCGGGCGACTATCGTACGAACAGGGTGCGACACGAGGGACACACTGACGTTGTGTGACCCAGCGTCCCATGTCTTTTTGGACTTGTTTGCACTCTGTCACATTCTGATAGGTGGTGCAAGGTACATCCACTGTTCTGGGCTCCATCACCTGACGATATGCGGTGACTTGCTGATCGACGTATTTGGTTTCCATAACGGGTTTCATCACTGTCTGCTGGACAGGACGATATTCAGTAACCGGCACCTGTCGATAGGTGGTCTGGGTCACTGGAATCGGACACTGTACCACTGGCTGTGGACAGCAATTTTGGACGACTGGTGGTGGTGCACAGGAATTACAGTTGTTAAAGGGCAGCCACTGAGCCTGTGCAGTACCTGCAGCTAAAGAAAACATTGTAATTCCCACTACGGGAATTGAACTGATAACGCGTTTTAACATGAGCATGTCCTACAAAGAGAGTCTTTGAGAGGGGGTATTTGAAAGAGTAAAGTGAAGTGTGCAATGTCCGGTCAAGCTAAGGCTCGCTAGCCAACCATTGCGATGGGGAAGGTTTTTTATGAAATATTGAAATTGGGGTCAAGTCGGATTCAGCCAAATGCCGACAGGGAGTTGGTTGAATAGTATCGAATTGTCTGTAATTGCATGCTTTCAAAAGAGTTATGGAAATCGAACCTTTTTGGTAGTTAGCTAGACTGCCAAAAATTTAGAGCCGGTTTCAGTGGATTATCAGAGAAAGTTGATCCTGCGAATATCAGATAGCCGATGAAATCTTTGTTATCGGGCATAATACGTACGTATTTTTAGGAGGTTCCTCCTCGATAGCATGTATTCAAGCGATGATCTGACATGGTATGATCTGATATGTATTAAAGATCTGATTTTAATAGACTTACATCTTTAATAGTGGCAAGATTCATGTTGTCGGCAATAAGGAAATTGCTGTAAAATCATTTGTTTCATATACGGTAAACACTCTCATTTACTCGATCCCTTCACTTCTACCCGGTTGTTAAGATCGAACGAGAGATCGATTTAAGTAACACACGGAAGTGTTCTGTGGATAATCTCTCCCCCGACAATCAGGAACGGTCGTTTCTCAGCGAGACGTTGGCTGCGATGACCCAGTTTGTGGTCTCTCACTCCAAGCTCAGCCTGTCGTTTGCGCTGATTGTTTCCATTGGTTGTGTGTTACTGACGGTATTCCGCCTGGAGTTCAAAACAGATCGTGCGGATCTGATTGATCCCACCGCTGCCTTTCATAAAAAGTGGATTAATTATACCGAGAGCTTTGGCAGCTCTTCTGATCTCGTCTGTGTTGTTGAGTCTGAAAATCCCGAGTCCATTAAATTTGTCTTACGGACTTTGGGGCAACGTATTGAACAGCATCCGGAATTATTTGAAAATCCTCTGTATCAGATTAATCCCGGCGATCTACCTTCGAAGGGATTGCAATATCTGACACCCCGTCAGTTGCAAACCGGTTTGGAACGACTGGACGAATACGGTCCGATTTACCGTAACGGACGCTGGGATCTGACACAGGTTGACTTGCTTTATGATCGATTGCGTTATCAGATTCAATCGCGGTCGGCCAGTTATCGTGGTTCTGACAGAGAGCAATCTTTAGAGCCGCTGTTCAACCATGCGGCGATTCTCTCGACGAGTATGGCGCGTTATCTGGCCGATCAGAGTGATTTTCAGTCTCCCTGGCCTTCAATTGTACCTGTCAATGAACGTATGCGCGAGCGATCACAGGAAGTGATCTATCTACTGAATGATAATGGGACTATGGGCTTTCTCAAAGTCTTTCCCGTGCATCAGGAAGGTGGCTTTGATGGGGCAACCAAAGCCATCGAAAAAATGCGGACCCTTATTGGTGAAGTGGTAGCCGAGAACCCCGAAGCAAAAATCAGCCTGACCGGGATTCCGGTACTCGAAAATGATGAGATGCGCAAGTCTCAGGCAGATATGATCAATGCCTCAATTATCTCCTGTATCGGAGTTGGTTTACTGCTGTTTATCGGGTTTCGGGGAATTCGCCACCCGTTATTAACATTAATTATGCTGGCTGCCGGTATGGCGTGGGCCTTTGGATACACGACGTTAACAATTGGGCATTTGAATATTCTCTCGGTCTCTTTCGCCGTAATTCTGATCGGATTGGGTATTGATTTCGGTATTCATTATCTAGCACGATATATTGAACTACGTCACCGTGGTGAAGACCTGGAACCCGCACTGCTGCAAACTTCTCGTACCGTGGGTACGGGGATTGTCGCTGCCGCCGTGACCACGGCGTTAGCCTTTTATTGTGCAGGGCTGACTCCCTTTCTGGGGATCGCCGAACTTGGATTTATTGGCGGTGGTGGGATTCTTCTGTGTGCCCTGGCGACGTTTATCGTCTTGCCGGCTCTTTTGTCGCGGGCCGACCGGGATGTGGAAGTCAAACAGATGCCAACCCCTTTCCAGGGAAAATGGCTGCAGAAAATGATTGTGCGGTTTCCGCGCGGCGTCGCGTTGGGATCTCTGGCTGTCGTTGCCTTTTGTGCCAGCCAGATGATTCAAAAAACGGACGATGGCTGGTCTTCAAAAGTGGTCTATGACTACAATCTGCTCAACCTGCAGGCTGCTGGCCTGGAGTCGGTTGAAGTACAGAAACGGATCTTTAACGACGCGCAGAATTCGCTTTTATTTGCTGTTGCGGTCGCTGACAGCCCCGAAGAAGCGCGTGCACTACGTAAAAAATTTGAAGCGTTACCCACGGTCAATCATGTGGAAGAACTCGCTTCTCGTGTGCCCGCTCATTCCTCTCAAGAAACGAATTTGCTGGTCCAGTCGTTTCGGGCTCAGTTGGCTCATCTGCCTCGCAATATTCCCCCAGTCAATCGACTCAATCCCTCGAATATTGGACGAAAACTCGAACAGTTTTATGTTTTATTATCTCGTTATAAACATCCGACTGCACAATCAACAGCACGTGTCCTCGATCGGTTTTTAAACCATTTTGAATCAATGACTCTAGCACAACAGTCCCGATTTCTGGATGAGTTTCAGTATCGAACGACGGCTTCCTTACTAGGCCAGTTCAAAGCCCTGCATGGTGCTTCTGATTCAACGCCAGTACGTTTTTCAGATCTTCCCCGAGCGCTGACATCTCGGTTTGTCAGTGCCGAAGGAAAATGGCTGATTCAGATCTACCCCCGCGATCATATCTGGGAGATCGAGCCGCTGGAGGCGTTTGTAAAGGATGTGCGTTCTGTTGATCCGGATGTAACGGGGACGCCGTTACAAAACTATGAAGCGGCTCAGCAGATCAAAGTCAGTTATAAGACCGCCTCTATTTATGCTCTTGCCGTGATTTGTGTGGTATTGTTGATAGACTATTTAAGCCGCCGTCATGCTGTATTGGCGATGGTTCCCGCCATCCTTCTGGCTGTTTGTATCTGGTTTATTTTGTTTAATCGGGGAACGCCTATCAGTGTTGAAGGGGCCATTGGTCTGTTTCTGATAATGTGTCTCGGCGTTGCATTTGTTTTAGACCGGCAAAGCGTCGGACATATGTTTTTAACAATGCTTCCACCTGTGGTGGGAGGGATTGTCATGTTCGGCATTCTGGCGATGACCTCGATTGATTTGAATCCGGCGAATTTGATTGTACTGCCTCTGATTTTAGGCATTGGTGTTGATGATGGCGTACACGTGGTGCATGATTTCCGAATGAAACGCGGCGACTACAAGACTTCGCCCAGCACGATCAATGCGATTGTCCTGACCTCGCTGACATCCATGATCGGTTTCGGCAGCATGATGGTAGCGACACACCGCGGACTGTATAGCGTCGGTCTGGTCCTTGTGATTGGAGTCGGCTGTTGTCTGTTTGTTTCTCTGGTCACATTGCCGGCACTGTTGACCTGGATTTCAAATCGTTCACAAGCCACTGATTCAGTAAGCATAGATGATGTCGACGATCAACAAAGTAACCGTAAGAAAAAGCGGCAGAATCGTGACCGAATGGAAGCCGAAGCGGCTGCCTGATCGAGCTTACATAATCCAGCCGCCACCGAGCACGCGATCCTGATCATACAGCACGACGGCCTGACCTGGCGCAACACCATATTCCGGATCATCGAATGTAACATCGAAACGTTCTTCATCGAGAATCTTTACGGTGCAGTCTGCTTCTTTATGGTGATAGCGAATTTGCGCCTGACAGCGTAATTCAGAGCCGGGACTATCAATCAGCCAGTTACTGCGATTGGCTTCTAAGGTTTTACGGGCCAGATCCTCGCGAGTTCCAATAACCACGCGATTGGTTTCCGGTTCGATTTTAATCACAAACCGTGGTGTTCCAAACGCAACTCCCAGTCGTTTACGTTGACCAATGGTATAATTTTCGTAGCCGGTATGCTGGCCGACGACGTTCCCTTGCGTGTCAACCATTTCTCCTGCTGTATCCTGCTCGCCGCGATAGCGATTCAGAAAACCGAAATAATCATTGTCGGGGATGAAACAGATTTCCTGACTGTCTGGCTTATTGGCCGTGCGCAAGCCCGCTTCTCCTGCCAGCTCCCGAATGTCTGGTTTCACAAAACCACCAACGGGAAAGATAATTTTATCCAGCAGGTCTGGGTGAATTCCAAAGAGGACATATGACTGGTCTTTCGAACGGTCAAGGCCGCGTACCAGTGCCGGCCGATCTTCTCCTGCAATGGGATTCAACTGTGCATAATGTCCGGTTGAAATATAAGACGCGCCGACTTGTTCGGCAAAATCCCAGAGTTTTCCGAACTTGAGCCAGTTGTTACACATCACACAGGGATTGGGAGTGCGGCCAGCCAGATATTCATCGGCAAAGTAATCTTTGATGCGTCCGAATGCGTCTTGGAAGTTGAGGGCATGGAATGGAATATCCAGCATGTCAGCGACACGCCGGGCATCGGCGGCGTCACTGGCTGAGCAGCAACCTTGCTTGTGTGCTTTCACATTGAGCACGGGCAGACTGTTTTTATCCTCGACAGCGCAGGTCGTTTCTTCAGCCGCACCGGACCGCATAAACAGCCCAATCACTTCGTAGCCTTGTTCCAATAATAAATGAGCGGCTGCGGAACTGTCGACACCACCACTCATCGCCAAAACAACACGCTGGGACATATCAGAAAAACTCAATATAAAATTAGAAAGAAGCCATCAGAAAGTATCTTGCTCTATTATAGGCAGCCATAGATGCGATCACAGGCAGGAAGACCGAGGAAACCGCTGATTTCATTTGAATATGACGGACTGGAGTTCAAAACCGTTCTCTGAAAGGATGATACTCAAGAATCGTCTCGGCACCCGTTCAGTTGGCTTCCAGATCTAGGTGTTGTGCTTCCGGGACCTGCCGTTGAATCTCCGCTTCAATTTTATCGATCTCTTCAGCCAGAGTATCAAGTACATACTGTGTATACTTCTGACAAAAAATCTCGAAGTCTTGTTCGGTTTTAATTTCTGGATAAGCGGCGAGTACTTTCTTTTTAAGGCGTTTGGCCAGTTCATTCGAATTAAAACTTAGGTCGGCTTTGATTCGATAATTATCAATAGAAAGAATGCGTGACCGGAGATCAATTACCTCTTCGACCAGTGGATTATTTTTAAGGATGCGAATCACTTGCTCCCTTGTTTGAGGGGGAATACTGGGCCCCACTAATAGTTCTTGATTACGAATGATAAGCCAGACAGCGATGCCGCCTAAGAGGACCCCAATGCTGATGGAGCCGATCGCATCCCAGTAATGATGCCCTGTCCACTGGGTCAATAGAATTGATGCGAGAGCAATCAACACACCCAGACAGGCAGCACCATCTTCCAAAATAACAGCGACGGAAGCAGGGTCAGCTTCGTGGCGTAGATAATGATGAAAGGGGCGACTGTGGCTGGCTGCATTTTTCCATTCCCCTTTCAGAGCAAGAATAAACACAATTCCATCGATTACGAGCGCAAACAGCAGGGCAGCAATGGCCCACTTCATTTCTCCCATATCCAGTGTGGGAGGATGAAACAGTGATTGCACGCCGTGATAAATGGTAACGCCACACCCTAAAAAGAAGATCCCCACTGCAGAGATCAACGCCCAGACATAGCGTTCGCCGGCGTAACCATATTCAAATCGTTTGTCAGGGGCCTGATCGGCACGCACTAACCCGATGAGTAATAACAGCTGGTTTAAAAAGTCAGCGACGGAGTGAATCGTTTCTGAAAGCATCGCTCCAGAGCCGGTGATCAGAAACGTGGCTCCTTTTACGACTGTAATTACCCCATTCCCCACTAATGCGGCGATCACCGCAAACCGGGAATTACTTTGTGCCATCTTGACCTGCTCCTTTTGTATCTGATGCGTTCTCGCTGTTAGATTGTTAATTAAAATAACAGAATAGGCTGGTAAGTGCCATTGGCGGCTGCGCAAAAAAAGCCCCTCGATCGTTCATTCGAGGGGCTTTTTTGAATCAAGAGCTTACTTATTTCGCGGCGCTGGCCTGAGCATTATTGAGTTTCTTAGCAAATTCAATTTCGGTTTGCCAGCGTTTGACTTCATTTTGTACTGCCGCCAGAGCAGCAGCTGCCGCATTGGCTGCGTTTTGAGAAGCCGTTGCTTTGTCGGTTGCAGGTTTCAATGTTTTCTGAATGGCGGCTACTTTGGCTTTCGCAGCATTCAGGGCATCGGTCGTCTGCTTGATCTGCGGAGTGTATGTCGCAATCTTTTGTTGATTGGCTTTGACTGCCGCCTGATGCGTCGCCAGGTTTTTCTGTTCTGCAGCTTTGGCTGCTTCCCGTTTGTCGATTGCCGCTTTGAGTTTTGCAGCAGCTTCTGCCAGTTCTTTGTCACCAGCCACCTGTTTACTGACAGCATCGGCTTTCGCGTGTGCTTCTTTAATGGCGGGCAGCGGTGCTTCAATCGCAGCGATTTGTTTGGTGGAATTGGTGGTACTTGTCTGGGCAGCCGCTACTGCTTTTTGAGCAGCCGCCAGGTTTCCATTCAGTCCATTTAAGTTGTTTTGCAGATCTGTTTGCTGTTTTTGAGTGGCAGCGATGTCAGCATTGATTTTGGCGACTGCTGCCTGATCTGCCTGAGCGGCAGCCAAGAGTTTCTGCTGATTTGTCTGTGACGCCTGCAGACTGGCGGTGGCTGAAGCCAGGCGCTGAGTCAGTTGTACCGGGTTGGCAGTGAGCTCGCCAACATCTTTTCCATCGGCAGCATTCCAGACTTTGATTTTCCCAGTCCAGTCGCTGGCAATTACAGAGTTGGTTTCATCGCAAATTGTGACGCCAACAGCGATATCAGCAAAAGCGGGAAAGGCTCTCAATTGCTTTCCTGCCTGATCCCAGATTTTAGCAACACGGTCGCGTCCACACGTTACAAGTCGCCCATCGCGGGCGAATTCGACGCTAGATGTTCCGCCGCCATGTGCGTTCCAAGACTTGATGTTAGTTCCGTTTTCCAGTTCCCAGAGTTTGACCGACTGATCTTCACTGCTGGTAGCAACGATATTTGAATCTGAACGCCAGCTGATTCCCGTGATACCGCCTTTGTGTCCTTTTAAAGTCAGGTACTCACTCCCTGTGGCGGCTTCCCAGACAAAGGCGCCACCATTGCGGTCTCCCGAACACAGCAGAACCGAATCCGGGCTGAAAGCGAGTGAGCTCATCCAGTCGGTGTGCTTACGGATTTCATAAGCAAGTTCTCCGGTGCTGGTTGAGTAAACACGAATGACTTTACTGGGGCTTCCCAGAGCAATAAATCTCTGATCTGAACTGATGTCGGCACAGAGGACTGAATCAAGTTCATCACCGACTTCAAACAGGCGCTTTCCTGTTTTTACATCCCAGACAACAACCCGACCACTGGCTGCAGCGTGACCACCACCAGCCAGAAGTAAACTACCATTTCGGCTGAATTTCAGAACCTGAGGGACGCCTTCCGGGAACGGTAGTACGCCTAATAATTGTAAGGTTTTTGTGTTGTAAAGCAGAATTTGTTTTTGGCCGGCAACCGCAGCTAACGGAGACCAGGGATTGGTCGCGAGGGCAGTCACCGCTGTTGAAAGACTGGTATGAACAACCGGTTCCAGGCTTAAGCGAGGGGGCATTGGTGGAGGCCCTTGGGGTTTGCCCGAAGATGCTCCTTTCAATGCAAAGTCGAATTTAGGTTTTTTAATGACCACTTTACTGCCTGAATTTTCCGGAGCACCACCGTCAATCCACTGCTGGATCAAGGCGATTTCCTTATCGGGCATTTTATCAGATTTTGGTGGCATGAATGGTTCGGATTCATGTGTGACCAGCATGTATAAATAGCTGCCACCTGCATCACCAGGTTCGATCGACTCACCGGCAGCACCACCTTGCATCAAACCGGTATAGTTTGTCAGATCCAGGCCAGATGCTTTTTTGTCAGTGTTATGACAGGCGAAACATTTCGCGCGAAAAATCGGCTTGATGTGTTCGTCAAATGTGATTTTTACCTTCTTTTTATCTGTTGGCTTTTTATCTTCAGCGAAGAGTGCTGATGACATCAGCGATACGATCAAACCGGCAATCACAAGTGGCTTGCAGATTTGATGACAACAGTGATCAGAAAATAATTTATTCATAGTCGTAACCATATTAAAAGTGGAGTTCCTGTCGGAGTTCCCTGAAGTTGATAAGTTGATACAAGGGGGCTGGATTAATGATTAAAGATGAATTCTCTTGAATTCAATAATGACCAGAAAACATCGTTCAACGTATTGGCTTCATCTTTCTTGTTTTCATCAAGTACCTGAATCAAGGATGAATATTCTTTGTCAGTGGGCTTACGAGATAGACAGGAAATATACATCTCGTCGATCACTTCCAGTGGTTTTTTTCCGGCTTTGAGTCGGGATGCCACAAACTTGCCTTGGACGATCTTGTTGTTAACGGTATCGCCGTTCAACAGGTGTAGTGCCTGTGAAAGACTGGGCTCCATTCGAACTTCACACGAACAGACAGTATCGCGTTTGGCACGACCAAATGTTGTCAGGAAGTACGTCGAAGTATTTCCGTCTGCAATCTGAACAGCACGGGCACCAAGAGGGAGTCCGCGGAATTTGTTCGGAGCACTCGTGACCTGAGAGATACAGTCCAATAGCACTTCAGCCCGCATACGTCGCGGCAGTGCATGAGAAAAGTTAGTCAGATCGCGTTCATTTGATGGTTTGGTCTGGGTGGAGAGTTGGTAAGTTCGTGAAGTACAGATGTCACGCACGACTTTCTTGAAGTCATAATTGTATTCGGTAAAGCGTTTGGCGAGCTCATTCAGTAATTCCGGATTTACGGGGGGATTACTGACACGAACATCATCTACTTCGTTAATGATTCCCTTTCCGAGAAAGTGTGCCCAGACAATGTTGCTCAAGTTTGTGGCGAAGTAAGGGTTGTCATTGGATGCCAGCCATTGGGCAAGAATCACGCGACGGTCTTTACCGCGTGTATCAGGTTCTGCACCACCAAGGAATTTTGGCTTCATAACACGTTTATCAACCAAGTGCCGAACGTCTCCGCTACCCCGGTTATAAATAATGGATTCACGCGGGTCTTCACTCCCTTTGCGGCCGATTTGCGAGAAGAATGCGGCGAAGCTGTAGTAATCGTTCATCGTCCAGCGGTCAAAGGGGTGGTTATGACACTGAGCACATTGAATCCGCATTCCCATAAAGACCTGGGCTACGTTTTCAGATACTTTTAATGTGTCCCGTTCATTTTCGTAGTAGTTTGTCGCTGCGTTGGCGAATGTACCACCGGTTGATCCCAGGATTTCCTGGATCATGATGTTAATGGGCACATTGGATGCGATCCGTTCTTGCAGCCAGTTGTAATACAGCAGCGCTGATTTATAGCTGATCCGATTATTGACTGTGCGGATCTGTAACAGCTCTGACCACTTCATGACCCACATTTCCACGAACTCTTTGCGGTTCAAAAGCCTGTCAACGAGCTTGTCTCGTTTCTTGGGATCTTTGTCAGCTGCGAATTGGTTAAACTCTTCGATCGTGGGCAGGACGCCACAGATATCAAGGCTGGCACGACGCAGATATTCTGCATCGGAACAGACTTCAGAAGGAACGACCCGGAGCTTTTTTAGTTTGTTATGAATCAGAGTATCGACGTAATTGTATTCTGGGATATTCGGCCATTCGAAATTGAGCCCCTTGGGTAATACTACAAAGTGTGATCCAACCGTATGTGTATCGAAGCGGGCCATGACAAAAGCTTCGCCTCGATTATTTGCAGTAATCAAACCATTTTTGGTGATCGTGGCCGAGTTATCGTTGTTGGAAGAGAATGAAGAGAGCGCAGTCACATCGCGCGTTGTACCATCAGAATAATAGGCGAGCACAGCAACCTGTTGTTTGGTTCCTTTGCCGTCCATGACCCCACCTTCAGGGTAGATATCCACTTTGGTAACGGTGGGAATTGCACCAGCATCGTAGGGAGCCCCTGCTTGTAACCAGCGGAGTGTTTGTGTGTAGAGTTCGGAGTCTTTTTCGTACAGCTTACCACCCGTATGCGGGACAGCACCGATGGCTTTTTCAAGCAACAGACTTTCTCGAGGCAGACTGAGGTTGATGCGCCGCCCGCTGAGTTCACGTGTCAGACGATCATAGTCCCCCTTGGGGTCGAATCCAAAGAGAGAAAGTCGGAATCCATCTTTTCCACGGGCGGCACCGTGGCAGCTTCCGGTATTACAGCCACCACGCATAAAGGTGGGCATCACGTCCAGATTGAAACTAACTGGTTGGTCTTCTTTCGATTTCACTACTTTTGAGTGCAGTTTAATCGTCGCACCGCCGAAGCTGGCAAGCAGATCCGTTTCACCATCGCCGGCGGGATAAACTATGTTTTTATCAACCCGTACAATGCCTGCTTTGGCAGGTTTAATTTGTAACTGACTGGTGACATCTTGTGTGAGCCCATTATCAAAAACAGCCTGGCCAATGATTGACTGCCGATCGCGGCTTGTGGTGAGTTGAATGTCCAGAGGATAAACATTCAATTTTATCATTTTCGGAGCTGGTTTCGCCGGCGCTGGCTTAGGAGTTGCAGGTTTCGGTGTTGCAGGTTTCGCGGGAGCCGGTTTCGTTTCAGCCGGCTTTGCGGGTGCTGGTTTCACTTCAGCAGGTTTTGCCGGGGCAGGCTTTGCAGGAGCCGGAGTCGCGGCAGGCTTCGCCGGAGCGGGTTTCGCTGGTTGTGCTTTATCATCTGCGATTGTGAGCGAGAGCCCACTGACGATAAACATTAGAGCGAGAACACTACGAAATAAATTTTGATGACGCCACATAATCGAAAACCTTTTTTCGTCAACAGGAATTAGTTGAGGAAGGTGATATAAACTAAGAGTTCCGTTATTGAGTAACTGAGCGAACTATTGGTTATGGATTTATTTTGTACCGGATTCCAGACGTTTCTGGGCTTCTAAGCGAAGTTGTTCCAGTCGTGTCAGTCGCTTGGGAGGCGCTTCTTTTTTCGGCTCCACTTTTTTCACGACCACTTTTGGTTTGGCAGGTTCGTCTTTTTTAGGGGGCAGTGGCTTATCGATCCGCAGTTCAGTCCGACCTGTGGTATGTACGACGGTTTCGCCATTCATGGGGATCTCCACCTGACAGAACAGGCTCTTGTGCCGTCCTTGTGGCGAAGCGGGGTCAGTTTTTACCTTGAAGATCAGCTCTTTACTCTCTTTATTAAAGGAGATGTCTTCGGTCGTGACCTTGGGGGGCAGGCCAATCAGTTTAATTTTTGCATCGCCTTCAAACGGGTTCTTCATAGTGACCTTGCAGATGATTTCTGTTTCTTTTCCCTGCTCGACAGCAGTACGCGCCAATTGGAGATCGACAAAGGAGTCAGAGACTTCCAAGTTAGCCAATTGAGAAGAAACCCAGGAATTACCACCCACGTTTGCAGAACCGATGACGAATACTTTCCACTTCTTGATCTCTGCTTTGCTATTCGCATTCAGGGGATAGAAGACTTCATTTTTCCCTTTAGGGATCGTGACGCGACTGGAAGCGCCCACTCCCGGCGGACGGAAAGGAAACTGCAGTGTGATCGGTTCGACAAAGCCTTCTTTACGGGTAACTACCACTTTCAGCTGCAGGGAACCATTGCGGGCCAGAGGTGCTTTGGGTTCTACAATATCGAGTTTGAAGGGGAGCTCATCCACAACGGTGACAGGAATTTGAGCGACATCTTTCATCCACAGCAACTGATTGTTACGGACGCGAACCAGATCAGCCCGGTTCTGAAAAACACCTTCAATTTTCTGTTTGGGATCGGCGTGCCGTCCTTTGAGTTCAATCAACTGACCTTCTACAGGAGCATCAGCGGCTGCTTCAAAGACAACAGGCATTGTGGTTAAATTGGCTGCCATTGGTTCGGCAACCATTTTGATACCTTTAGGAAGGTTCGATGAGTCGAGAACAATTTCTCCACCAAAGTTTGCTCGTTTGGCACTGACCACGACTGCGAAGCGGTTGCCCTTGGCTACTACAATACGCTGTCGTTCCTGGGAATAACGGGCATTTCTGGGAATGCCCAGTTCTAGTGACGGAGAAACGGGAAGCATTTCGATACGGTAGACAAAATCGGCACCACCACGGGCGAGATGATCGGTAATCGAGAGAAAATATTCACCGTCTGCAGGGAATTTGTAACGGAAGTAACTGTCCGGGCCACGTGAATCATCATTCGAGGCGACTCTTTTTGACTTCGCATCATACAGGTACATTACCGGGTCCAGCGGCGAGCGAACGCGACGTGCGTAACATTCGATTTCCAGTGTCTGATCCTTCTTGCCTTGGAACTTGAAGTAATCAACGTCTCCCTCTTTTTCAATGATGCCGTTAAAGGCATTCGGAAGCGCTGCAGGTGAGGCCAGTTTGAATTCGTTGTTTGGTTCCTGCTCCATTGAGTTACCATGCGGGAACAGGCGGAACACGTTACCAGAAGGAGCACTTCCTCCCGCGTCAGCCGCGAAGAGTTCAAATTCATCATTGGGTTTATCAGGCAGTTGAAATTCCTGTACAAGATTATCAACCGTATTCCCTTTAAAGGTAACTTTTTGTTTTGTGGCTAACTGGCCACCAGCCGGGTAAACGGCTGTAGGACGGGGATACGTTCCGACGTGCAGACGATAGAAGGCTGCACCATTTCCACCGTAAGAGCTGTCACGAACCAGGATCGTGTATTTTCCATCAGCAGGAGCGATGACGGAAATTGCAGAGTCATTTCTCAGAAGAGGCAGGTCGTCTTCTGCTTTTAATTCAAAACGTTTTTCATCGAGAATCGCGAGGTAAGGGTCGAGCAGAGTTGTTGCCAGACGTATGCCTTCGATTTCTGCTGAGATACGTTGTCCTTTTTTAGCTGTGACGACAAAGTAATCCACATCTTCATTCTGAATGACGCCAGTGACAGTATGGTTTAACTCGACCGGCTGCGGTGTTTCGAATTCGCTGTTGGGCTCTTTTTCTGCCACTTCTGGGAATTGTCCGACCCAGAACGTTTTGTAATCTGAGACTCCACTTTTGGTACGCACCTGGAAAGTATGCTCACCCAGATCGCAGTCAGGGGCAATTTTTACAATTGCAGTGCACACGTTGGCGTTTTTGGGGTTGGCCTTGATCTCTTTAAACTCGAACCCTTTTTTGTACGAAAGAATTTCGACGGCATCGGATAGTCGGGCTCCAAAGAATGTGAGACTAACTTCCGTTCCTCGTTGTCCACCGCGCGGACGAACGGAACTCAGGCCCGGGTCAGCTGCCTCGGCGAGATCCACGAGTACCAGGCTCAGTGCGATAGTCAAAATTCCGGTGCAAACAGATCTGTACTTCTGCAGCATCACGGTTCCCCCCCTTGGAAATGTTGATGTAAGAGAATCAGTTTTATTTTCGCTTGAATAAGAATGTTAGCACGAGTAAACAAACCCGTGCTAACAATTCTGTTTCAATCAAGTCGTTCGTATATTGTCTGGCTCAGACAAGCAGGTCTTTGATGACTTTACCGCCATTAACAATTTCGATGGGCCGGTCACCAGGTGCCATCAGTTCTTTATCAGAAACAATTCCCATGCAATGGTAGATCGTGGTTGCCCAGTCCATTACGGAAAGTGGATTATCTTCTGGTTCACTGGCGATTGCGTCAGAGGCACCATAGACCTGTCCCCCTTTGATACCACCACCGGCCATGACAACACTGAAGACTTTCGGCCAATGGTCTCGGCCGGCAGTCGCATTGATTTTTGGTGTTCGTCCGAATTCACTACAGACACAAACCAGAGTGCTCTTTAACAGTCCACGATCACTCAGATCTGAGATCAGCGTGGAGAAAGCCTGGTCGAAAGAGGGTAAGCTGTTTGAGATCCCCGTTTGAATTCGGTCATGCATATCCCAGCCGCCATAGGTCATGGTCACGAAACGTGCACCCGCTTCGACAAGGCGTCGAGACAGCAGCATTCGAGAACCAGCCTGATTTCGACCATAAGCATCACGTACTTTCGCATCTTCTTTATTCAGATCGAAGGCTTCCTGCGATGCTTTGGAAGAGACCATATCATAGGCTTGTTTGTAAAATGTATCGACGGCATCCAGAGAGTCTGATTTTTCTTTGGAAACGAAGTACTCGTTGACGGAATCCAATAGGGAGCGACGACGAGTAAATCGATTGGTGTCAACACCACCAGGCAGATTCAGGTCACGCACTTTGAAGCCATTGGATGCGGGATCTGATCCAACACTGAATGGGGCAAAGGATGAACTCAAGTAACCTGTACCAGCAAATTCGTTGGGCTGGTTTGGAATGCACACATATTGTGGCATGTTATTCTTCGGCCCAAATTCATGTGTAACGACACTTCCCATACTGGGGAACTGCAGAGCAGGGCTGGGACGATAGCCGGTGAACATGTTATGTGTTCCCCGTTCGTGTGCCGCTTCGCCGTGAGACATGGAACGGCAGATGGTCAGTTTATCCATCTGCTGTGCTGTCTTGACCAGCTTTTCATTCAACCGTACCCCAGAGACGTTGGTGTCGATCGAATTCATTGGCCCACGGTATTCGACCGGTGCATAGGGCTTAGGATCCCATGTTTCCTGATGTGCGGCACCACCTGGCAGGTAGATGAAGATGACTGATTTTGCAGTACCTTCTTTACTGTCATAGTGTTTCAATTCTGCCTGTGCACTTTTCATGCGAAGAAATTGAGGCAGAGTCAGCCCGATTCCGCCCGCAAAGCCAACATGCAAAAAGTCGCGACGCGATTGTTTCAAGCTCATAGTGAAATCTCCATTTTCAGGGTGGGGATAAGTTGTGTCGGGTTTATGGCTCTATGTAGGTCAGAGGCTTAACACTTCGTATTTTGGTTTGAGCACTCATCTTATCGGGTTGGACTATAGCCAGTTTAGCTGGCGGATGGCTCTGATCTTTACTCGTAATATCAGAGTTAATTAGTAGGCGGCTCTGGTAATGTTTTCTAATTCTAACACATTAATCCAGTGGGGGGGAGGAATCGTTTAAAACCACCTACTACGTATTATGCCAAATCTACACTCTGTAATTCAAGGACAATTTTCGAAACCGTTCGTTATTCGGCTACTTTAACGCAGGATATATCAGACAAGGTTGATGCGAGTCTGTCAAGGAATTCTTACTCATTTCTACCAAGTCAGCGAAAATAGTAACATCGGTAAAACAGGATGTTTTTATTTCGCAACAAGGCCTTTTTGCTCTGATATCTGATAGAACTGATCCACTTCTAGATTATCCCATTTTGCTGTCTTTCCGGAAGGCCACTTGATAGTTACGGACGCGATTTCCGTTTCATTACCCAACCCAAAGGTAACGGGGAGTTCAGTTTGTGACAGATAGCTCCGAGTCGGCATTACGAACCGACTTTGTACGTCTGATTGCGTTTCGACCTGAATCTGCGCCCCGAATGCATCATGGCTGGAAACCGGGGAAGCGCCTTTGTCTCCCTCTGGGGGATCACTTGTGAGCTGAAAACGAATCCAATGGTGGCCCGTTTGTTGATCGTTCCGTAACAATCGTGGCGTATTACCTGCGTTCATGACCAGTAGGTCCAGATCACCGTCATTATCAATATCTCCGAATGTTGCTCCACGGCCGACCAAAGGTCGTACAAAATCGGCACCGACCAGAGATTCACCTAGAGGAAGGAACTCTGTCGCATGTTGCGAACCGCAGTTCCAGAACAGTTGTGGTTCCTGTTCGTAATGCTGCCGCTCCTGCACGATATTAATATCTTCTTCCAGATGTCCATTCGCTGAGAATAGATCGAGGCGTCCATCAAGGTCCGCATCAAAAAAGAAAATGCCGAACGTGAGAGACAGTCGCGTTTGGGGACCGAGTCCATTGGAGACGGCTTCGTCGATAAACTGCATCTCTTTTCCGGGCGAAGTATACAGAGCCGTCATTTCATTGGCAAAGTTGCCAATCGCGATTCCCAATGTGTCATCATTTCGAAAAGGGGCGATGTCAATTCCCATTGCGCCGCGCGCATTACCATCCATATCAAAGGCAACTCCGGAAACTGCTGCCATTTCTGTGAAGGTGCCATTCTGTTGATTGTGAAACAGAAAATTCTGAACGGTATCATTGGTGATGAAGATATCGAGATAGCCATCCTGATCAAAATCGTAGAAATTCAATCCCAATGATTTCGCTAACGGGACTCCCGTTCCGGGTGTGAAAATTCTCAAACCGGCCTGTTCGGAAACTTCAGTGAATGTCCCATTGCCTTGATTCTGGTAGAGCAGGGGGGGAACGCCATTAAAGTTTTGCGGACGACCATAGGCACGGATGCCCCCTTTGAGCGTGAAGTTCTGTGCGCGGTCAAAGTCGCGCGTCCATTCCACATAGTTGCAGACCAGTAAGTCAAGATCGCCGTCACGGTCGTAATCAAACCAGCCGCTACTGGTGCTCCAGAGTTGTGCGGGTCCACTGACGCCCGCTTGCGATGTAACGTCAGTGAAACGTGTTCCTTCGTTTTTAAATAAGCGATTCGTTCCCAAGGCGGAGATGAACAGGTCAATGCGACCATCATTATCATAATCTCCACAGGCCACGCCCATGCCGTATAGCGAAATATTCAAACCCATCTCGCTTGTGACATCTTTGAATTTACCGGTGCCGTCGTTCTGATATAAAGCCAGTGAGGAATTTGTGCTGTTTTTCTTCTGTGGTTGGTTCCAGGGCCATTCGTTTGAACCAACCAGCAGCAGGTCCTGATCTCCGTCATTATCATAATCTAAAAAAGCGGCTCCGCCTCCCATTGTTTCCGGCAGCAGTTTTTCGCCGGCAGCCCCGTTGTTATGCACGAAGTCGATGCCTGCCGCTTGTGTGATGTCAGTGAAAGGAATCTTGGGAAGCCTGATCTCTTCAATTTCTCGCTCTGTCGGCAAAGCTAAGGGGGTTTCCTGAACGATATTTTCAGGCTGGCGAAGCTGGCTCAATAGGAAGAACGTCCCGCCAATGATTGCTAAGACCAGCATCACGGCTAGAGAGTACCAGAATGCACGACCGATGGATTCATCGTTCTGCTCTGACTCTTCTTCCAGTTCCGGCTCTTCTTCCAGTTCCGGATCAAGGTTGGCACTGTCGGGATCTGCCATTTGATTGTCCTTTTTATAGTCTTT
Source organism: uncultured Gimesia sp. (assembly GCF_963976445.1). Classification (GTDB taxonomy): domain Bacteria; phylum Planctomycetota; class Planctomycetia; order Planctomycetales; family Planctomycetaceae; genus Gimesia. Next base: position 70,039 of record NZ_CAXBKP010000005.1, read on the forward strand.
TACGAAATACTTGATAAAAAGCGTGCCAGGTGAAATCGATGCATTATGGTTTGATCGTCCGATTCAATGAATAAATCACAGGGTGTTCTGCAGCATGATTGGCTGCGGGATATTTTTCACGGGCCTTTCGCTCGGAGAGGCCTCGCGCTGTATCATCCACTTTATACTTCTGATGCAGTTTACGATGCTGTTCTGCGAGGTCGGTTTTTTCAAGCTGTTCATAAATTAATGACAGACTGTAATGCGCGGTTACATTTTCCGGGTCTAATATCAAGGTCTTCTGAAACTGCTCGACTGCTTGATTCAGAATCTGATTGCGTTGGGCACGATTTGCTTTAGTGCGGAACCGTTTCGCCTGATCAAACAGGTTTTGTCCCAGATCATTGATCACCACATAGTCTTTGCTGAAATCAAAGCCACGTCGCGTGCGTTCTTCTGTCTGGTCTTCCAGAACACTGCGGAAGTTGCGTTCAGCTTCTTTCAGGTGACCCTGTTGCTGGTTCACCTTGCCGCTCAACCAGGCCAGCGTCCAGGGGGGGGCTGGGGGATCGGTAAACGAAGCGGTTTTTTGTAGGATCTCAACAGCATCCTGTAATCGACCTTCACGGAAGTAGACGCGTCCCAGATTCAATGGACCATCGTAGCGGCCCATTTGATCGACCTGCTTGAACGCTTCAGCAGCTTGTCTCAGTTCTGCTTTACCTTTCAAGAACAGTCCGATGCCATAATCATTCCAGCGCTGCCATTCTGGGATTTCTACCGTTTTGTTTTTAACCTCGGCAGTAACTCCTTCCACAGGAAATGTAATTGTATCGGAGGCAATCGTTGTAATAGGCAGCGTATTGATATAGGGAAAGCCCTTTTTCTTCCAGGAGAGTTCCTGACCTTTGGATTCAAGAGATTCCGCGATAAACTGCATGTAGTGTGTATCGAATTTACGATACTGTAACTTGGCTTCGACGGTCACGGGAGCCGTTATGTCTTCTGGAAGGTCTAGTTCATAATGGATTGTTTGTCCGGTTCCAGGGGGCATCTGATTATTATAAAGGGCGACAAAAATATCTTCTGCATTTCGGCGGGCGATACGATTACCGTCGCGGTCGATGACAAATGCATTGATAAAATGGGACCAGGGGTCGACGGTGCCATCTTCTGCACGCGAACCGCTGCGCCCAATAATCCGGTCACCGCTTTTGACTGTCACATCCAGCCAGACTTCATTTGAGTCGGCTGTTCCCTGTGTGAAATGATGTCCGACTTTTAAGGTCCGGAGAACTGTTTCCAACAGGTATTTGTTACCTGGTTTTAAAACGGGAACTTGCGGTCGCAACGGTGCGATTAATTTACCATCGATCGTACCTTCCTCCCGGATGCCGAAGAAATCGACGCGCAGGTTATCTTTAAGAAAATTCTGATGCGCGGCGACGGTTTTTGAGTCATTTCGTAATGCGGCAATCGCGGTATTGGCCGACGGAAAGAGGTGATTATGTACGCTGAGTTCTTTCGCGTCATAGAAGTGGCGGGCGCCAAAGTCATTCGAAGGTTTGGCAGGCATATGACACTTGTTGCAATTTTCCTGGGCTTTGGGGGGATAATAAAAGCTTCTCGCTCCATGTCCGGAAACGCCGCTCAACAAAAAGGAATCGTAATGGTTCTGACCGCGCAGGAATTTATATTGATTGAGTTCTTCCGGCAAATGCACCTTATGACAGGTGCCACAGAATTCGGTGGACTTATGCAAGTCTTTCAAAAACGTTTTCTTATGGAATGCAGGTTTGGCTTTCACGAGTTGATTATTCACCCATTGCAGAAACGGGTTGTCGCTGTAAGCGAAGGGATAATGAATCGGTTCTTCAATCGTGTAGTCACTGTTGCCGCGAACGCTGTTGACGTGAGTAATTGCGTGGCAGGTCGTGCAGGTAATTCCTGCCTGGGACGTAATATGATTAATGTCATCAAAGTTGGGATCATCAAACGCGCCACTAAAAAAGGGAACCGGGTCGTGGCAGCCGGCACAGAAACGGGATGCCTGCAGATTCCCATCGCGTTCCATAGAGACCTTGCGCGTTTCTCTGACGGATGCCAGATACGCTGGGTTATTAAATGAGCTGATATGATGCACGCTGTTTTTCCAGTCGGCGTGAGTGTCTGGATGACATTTCTGGCAGTAGTCGTCCATCATCAATGCCTGGGCGGGAATGAAATCACCGGTCGAAGTCCGTGCCAGAGAGGGGAAGAAATATTTCTCACCCGAAGCAGGACCGACCATGTTCCATTTACGCGGATCGGCCGAATGAAACATCAACATGCCGATCACCATGGCGGTAATCACACCCATGTAAGACAGCCCCACTTTCCAGCGGATTTTGGGTCCCACCAGACGATGCAGCCAGTACAACCAAAGGGCAAACACCGGGGAAAGCACGTGGCACCAGTAGGTGATGGAACGAGCCGTCGGATTTTTCAGGTCGAATGAGCCGATACGTAGTAATAAGATTCCAGAGATCAATAACAGGCAGGAAGTAATAAAGAGTGCATAACCGACTCGCACCGCGCGGCGGTTGAGACGATTTTTCGTATTGTAAATGTGCACAACGCCAAACAGAATGAACGGCGCCAGGAGCAACAGTCCCAGGATCAAATGTGCGAGAAACATGTACTGATAAAACCAGTTTTCCAGAGTCTCGCCGCTCAACCAGTCGTATAGCGTAATGCTGACCAGATAGATCGAATTCGCACCCAGTAAAGCAACCAGAATTAAAAGGCTGTAGAAAACCTTACGCAATTTCGGTCCGACTGCGCGGCGAACGACGCGACGAGGCCGTGATTCTGTCACGGGTGAATCAGAGGAACTCATGATGACACTAGATCCTGCACAAAATGGCTTGAGACAAAACTTGCAGTATCAACCGCGCTAAAGAGAAGCGCACGCGCATGCCAGAAATGAATGGAGAATGCACGTAGCAAGTTTCATGAAACGACAGAAACAGTGTTTCTGCATACGAGCGCGTTTCAGAGGCAGGCGTTTTGTGGAGGACGGTCGACTCGTTGTCGCAGGGCACTTGTCAGCATCAGGGGTTGAGAACCCATTAAACTGCGATAAGGTGTGCGAGGAATCATCGTTTCTGCTGAGACGGAGCAGGCAGGTTTGAAAATCGTGATCACAATCAGCGGAGATTCCGGCGATGGATCAGGCCGATGATTCTGACATTCAGGACCCGAGCATGGCGTCTTTTGAGGAGCCTGGTCTGGTCGATGCAGCTGGACCAGACCAGAGTCGTCAGGTTGTCCTGCGTGTGACAGGTAATCACCGCACGTCGCATTCGCCGTCTGGACCGTTGCCCAACTCCATACGCACATCGCACCTGCGATAAGCAGGGAACGTACGGCGGATTGTTGATACGATCGGTTCGGCATAGAATTTACGCAATGTAACGGCAAGAAATGACCAGGAAACGAGAACTCTCCTATTTAATATATACGGATATTTGTTCAAATCCGAGCATAAAATATGAATCCTGCTGATTTTATTATGTATTTATCGAGGGATGCGGGCTGATATTGCCGGGAGAGTGACCGAAATTGGGGGTTGACGAATTTTCCAATTCCGAAGACACTTTTACCGCGTTTCGTCGAAATATCAGGCGAAATCGGAATATTGAGCAGGGAAGCTTGAGGAATTGAATATATGATCAATTGGCGAATGATACGATATCGGCTGGAATATCTGATATTCCGTACTTTGGTCTGTATCGTGCAATCATTACCGATCAGAGAATCGGTAGCATTGGCGAAAGGCCTGGCATTTGTCATTCATTTTTGCCTGCCTCGCAAGCTGACCCGTTATAAAGTAGCAGCAGAGAATCTACGGACTGCTTTTGGTGATGAACTCTCCGAGAAAGAAATTGAGCAAACCATCTACCGCATGTGGGTGCATCTGTTTCGGATGGTTGTGGAAATCATCCAGTTACCCCGCAAGTTGCACCGCAGAAATATCTTTGACGTGCTGGACTTCGATTATCCGCCGGAATTGATTACCGCGTTGTGTTCTGGCAGACCTGTCATTCTGCTAAGCGGACATTATGGGAACTGGGAGGTCGCCGTTTCGGTCTTCGGTCTGTTTGGTTTTCCGATGGGCGTTGTCGCCCGTGAACTGGATAATCCGTTTCTGAATGAATGGTTTGAGAAATTCCGGCAACACACGGGGCATCGGGCAATGGCTAAAAAAGGGGGCTACGATGATATGGTAGCCACTATTGAGCGCCGCGGACATCTGGCGTTACTCGGGGATCAGGATGCCGGCAAGCGAGGCTTATTTGTCGACTTTTTTGGCAAGCCGGCTTCGACATTCAAATCCATTGCATTGCTGGCGCTGGAATACCGGGCTTATATCTGTGTTGGTTATGCCCGCAGACTTCCCGACAATTTCGAACAGAATCAGTGGGTTAAATTTGAAATGGGGTGTGAACAGTTGATCGATTCCACTCAGTGTGTTTCGAATGATCCCGTGGGTGAGATTACGCAGCAGTTTACTACGGCACTGGAAAATGCAGTACGGAAATCTCCGGAACAGTATTTCTGGGTCCATCGGCGTTGGAAAAGTGAGCCGCGAGTCCGTGTGAAAAAGAAACGCCAGCTAGAACCCATTCAGGAAAAAAAGGCAGCCTGAATTGATTCAGATGGTCCAGTCAACTACAACCTGAAGCAGAGGTTCTGTGTCACTCAGGTGCAGCAGGCTGAGACGTGACTAGTTTGAGCAATTCTACTGGTAGCAGGCGTCTGGTCTGAGTAAAATACCATCCGGAGGCGTAAATGGGGAAAAAAGTACGGATTGCAGATCTGAGCGAAGTCCCCGAAGGTTCCGCGGGGGAATTTGTAGCCGAAGATCGGGTGATCGCTTTATATCATGTGGATCAGCAATATTATGCGATGGATGGAGTCTGTCCGCATGCAGGGGGTCCTCTGGGTGAAGGCAGCTTGAACGGTACTGTTGTGACTTGCCCCTGGCATGGTTGGCAGTTTGATGTGACGACAGGAAAACATTGTTTGAATGAGCGCCTGTGTCATCCCACGTTTCCGGTTTTTGTAGAAGAAGATGGGATTTACATCGAACTCCCCGAGTAAGTTCTGATTAAGAGAGAGCCATTCACGTGACGAAGTATAAAGCTGTCATTTTTGATTGTGATGGGGTGCTGGTCGACAGCGAGACTCTGGGAAATCGTGTGTTGGCGGAAATGATCACTGAGATCGGGTTCCCGTTGTCACCCGAACAGGCGGTTCAGCAATTCAAAGGCGGAAAACTGGCCGATTGCCTGGCTGTTGTAGAAGATCAAATGGGGCAAAAATTGCCGGATGATTTTGCGAACCAGGTGCGGGCTCAAATGGCAGAAGTATTTCAGACAGAGTTGCAGGCGATTCAGGGAGTCCGTGAAGCATTGGAGTCAATTCCGGTGACCAAATGCGTTGCCTCTAATGGGCCTCAAGAAAAGATGGCGCTCACCTTAAAAATTACGGATCTACTCCATTACTTTGAAGGTCGTATTTTTTCTGCTTATACCTTGGGGGTCTGGAAACCGGAGCCGGATCTCTACCTCTATGCCGCTAAGCAAATGGAAGTTCATCCCGAAGAATGTGTGGTGATTGAGGACAGTCATTTGGGAGTACAGGCGGCCGTCGCGGCGGGGATTCCCGTACTCGGTTACGCCGACCATAGTTCACCAGCAGAACTCGAAGCATTAGGGGCGAAAACGTTTCGTTCCATGCATGAACTTCCCGCTTTACTTGGATTTTCCTCCGAGATTTCCTAAACAGAACTTGGGCAAAGGCACCGTTGCCCGGCAATGTTTGCTGATTGAAAATTCTCTGATCGGCTTGAATGCGCGAAAATCGCCGATAGACTCGTAATTTTTACACACCACATTTCAGAGTGGGTAAACAGGGTAGACCTTGCAGCCGCTAAAATTAATAAAAACTGAACTTTTCAGTCAAGAACCCAAATTGATTAAGCCGATACTAATAACTGAGTCGGATATATTCCGATGAATTAACTTGTTCAGCTTTAGTCAAATGGTTTTTGTTTGCAGGGAACACCTCTGCCTGGCTGTAGATTCAGTCGGTCAAAAATCTACGAGATCGATACAGGAAGGATCCTCCATGCAACATCGACTTCGAATATTCACAGGTGAAGAAGAAACACTCGAACAGAAAGACCGTCAGGTCAACGTTCGATTTGGGGAAATCGCAGACGCCTTGGCAGAAGCCGTTTACTATCGTCGCACATGGGTCTCTGATTTTTCAGAAGACGAAGTGTCAATTCCCTCTGATCTATATGCCATCTTAACCGCTTATAGCCATCTTCGTCCGGGCGCCTGAATGGTCACGCGGCCTCTGTCTCAAAAATTCCTGATCACCGCTCTCGTTCTAGTGGGGCTGTATCTGATCATTCTGGGAGCACAGCGGGTTTATGAACATTATCAGGTGAAGCAGATTTCGCTTGAGTTTGTGAAGGCTCTGGAAACAGGGGATGAATCACAGATTCGCGGTCTGCTTACACCTGAAAAAGCAGATCTGGCGAAGAAGTTAAAACAGGACTCTAAAGACAGTTCTGCGCCCCTCGATTATCGAGTTCTTGACGTGAAGCTAACGGGCACTACAGCCCAGGTCCGTATTCAGATTCAGAAGAATGGATATGCCATTAAACCGGATATTCATTTAGTCAAAAGTAAGACCGGCGTCTGGAAAATTGATGCGATCACACAGGCAAAAGTCGACCCGCTCTGGTACGACCATGAAGATCAGCGCTATCAGCAAAAACTAATCAAAGAAAAAGTTCCCCCGAAAGAAGTGCAGGGACGCGTCCTTGCAAAAGAACTCGCACGTTCGTTAAATACAACTGTCGAGGAATCTTCCCCGGATCAGGTTGATCCCTGACGAGTTGCTGATTCGTATCGTTCATGCCTGTTTCTTTCTTGCGAGGTATCTATGTCTGAGGCTTCTTCTGTATCCGAACGCGCATTACAGATCTGGAAGGCCGGTGTCAAAGCCGTCGATTCAGAATCCCTCGTTTGTAATGCCATTCAGGTTACCGATCACGAGCTGACAGTATGCGGGCATTCGATTTCTCTGCAGGGGCATGAAAACCTGCTAGTGGTGGGAGCCGGTAAAGCCGGCAGTGGAATGGCTGCTGGTGTTGAAGCTGCTTTGAATGGAGCGTTGCTGGAACAGCGAACCTCAGGCTGGGTGAATGTACCTGCAGACTGTGTTCGACCTTTGTCTCATATTCACCTCTATCCAGCGCGGCCAGCAAGCTTGAACGAACCGACGGCAGAAGGCGTCTATGGCTCCCGGCAAATTCTTCAGAAAATTTCCAACTTAAAGCAGGATGATATTTGCCTGGTCCTGATTTCGGGAGGTGGCAGTGCATTATTGCCAGCACCTCTACCTCCTGTCACCTTGGAAGACAAGCAATCGGTTACGCGGTTATTGATGTCTTCCGGTGCGACCATTCAAGAATTGAATTGTGTACGCAAACAGATTTCACAGATCAAAGGAGGCCGGCTGGCTGCAGCAGCGACCTGTGGAACGTTGATTACCTTGATCATCTCCGATGTCGTCGGTGATCCACTGGATATCATTGCATCAGGACCAACAGTTCCCGATTCGTCCACTCCGACTGAAGCATTGGAAATACTAAATCGTTTTGTGTCCGATCCACAGCAGGTGCCAGACAGTATCTGGAGTGTTTTAAAGGCGGATCAAACGAGTTTGCCAGCACAAGCGGTTTCAGGGCAGACAAAAGTTCTCAATCAGATAATTGGCAGTAATGCGACCGCACTCGAAGCCGCGAAGAAAAAGGCTGAGGAAGCAGGGTATGAAATCGTCTCGCTGGGCTCCGAAAATGAGGGGACCGCGTCTGGGACTGGTATCGAACTGGCAGAACTCTGCCTCAAAATTCGTGGTGGAGAAGGTCCCGGTTCCAAACCGGTTTGTATCCTGAGTGGGGGAGAACCCGTTGTAGATTTGTCTTCGACACAAAATCCGGGTAAGGGAGGACGAAACCAGGAAGTAGTGCTGGCTGCATTGCAGCGTTTATGGGAGGAAGACCTTGCTGGCATCTGCATTCTCTCGGGGGGGACAGATGGAGAAGACGGTCCCACCGATGCCGCAGGCGGAATTCTCGATTCTCTGGTTCTGCAGCGTGCACATGCACTGCCGATTGATCCGGCTCCCTTTTTGAAAGACCATAATTCTTATCCCTGCCTCGCTCAGGTGGGTGGCTTACTGAAAACAGGAGCAACCCACACGAATGTCATGGATTTAAGAGTGGCTTTGGTGGAATAAAGCAGCTGAATTCCACTTAACAAATGCACTCAATTAGATTGCGAAGACGGGGGTTTTCAGTTCTTTATTCGAAACCGCACGGACGACATGTACGTCGTCGAAATCCAGCAGGTTGGTTAACTGGGGCATGCCATCATCGTCCAGGATTTCGACAATCGGATTGTCATAATGAAATCGGTTCGTTCGAACGACAATCGCTCTCTGTCCGTTATTGAGTTCAACGAGTGAGCCTAGCGGATAAAGCGACATGGACTGCAACAGAGCACGGACGGCATTTCGGTCAAGCAAACCCTCTGAAGCGTCAAAGACAAGGTTTTCGGCAGCCTGATAAGGGAGCAAACCCTCTTTGTTTGGTCGAGATGAAACCAGTTCAATAAATTCATCTGCGACAGCAGCGATTTTAGCGAGTGGATGAATCTGATTGTTTTTCTGGCCTCGGGGATAGCCTGAACCATCACATCGTTCATGGATCTGGTAGGCAATGAGTTTGGATATGGTTGGGATTTCATGTACCTTGTTTAATAAATCGAAGGTAATGATGGGATGCTTTTTCAGTTCCAGGCTTTCAATCGGGCTGAGAGGCGTTTCGCTCATCAGCGCTTTGAAATTGATTTTATTCATACCTGTATCATGTAACAGGCAACCAATGGAAAGTTCAATCAAGTTGTGTCGGCTGAGCCCCAGTTGTGTGCCAATTGCCATTGCGAGACTCGACATCTGCAAACCGTGTCTACAGAAGTTCCCGTTATCAATCGGCGTAATTCCTTCCAGCACAAACAGATCCATGTCTTGAGCCATTTGCGAGAAGGAAATGTTGGTAATGTCATAAATCTGTGGCATGCTGATCCGTTTTGTGATCAGCAATTGGGTGTAAAGATCGTTTGTGATTTTGGTCAGGACTGTGAATTGTTCTCGATATTGATTTTTCAATCCAGTCGAGTATCGGGTGGCGGGAACCGGTTTGATTTCATGTAAAAAAGAACTTGTTTGGATTTGCCAGGGGGACTCAGTTCTTTGGGTCTCCAAAGCTGCCTGCTTTTGGGCAGCCGTAAATGCGGATGCTAACTGGAGTCTTTTGAGGCGATTTTCTTGCAGAGAGTCTGATTGAGAATTCTGGCTCTCACCCGGGCTCAGCAGCAGATTATGCAGGTCGCGTTCATGAACCCGTACGCTGCGAATGCCACGTTTTTTTAAATTCTCAATTGTCCCTTTGGTAATGGTTTTTCCGCTGGCCAGCAGCAAGAGGTTCTTTTCGCTGTCAGCCTCAAAAATCGGAGCCTGTAATTTGACCCCGATTCGGAGTCGATCGATATCCAAAGATGAGTATGGATCGGCTTGTTTTTTACCGGATTTTACAACCATGTATTGAGGCGCCGTTGTTCTTTGATTACCTGCTTTGATTCATTACGGAATTTGAAATCAGTGTGTCACGTAATGATCTGAATCAATCGGAGTCATTGTTCCGATCAGAGAAAATGGAGATCAATGAAGCCTAGGTCAGGTAAAGCGTTAGACCTAATGCAAAGCCCAATGTAGGGGGCAGGGGAGCTAGATCAGCCTCGGTTCACGACTGATCTGCCGCTTATAGCGAATTTAACGGTAATGAATTTACACTGATTCCGGACGGTTAACCGCGTTCCTGCTGGTAGAGGGCTGTTAAGAATTCCTCGATACTCTTGAATTTTTTCCCCTCGGCTGAGACGGTTTCAACTTTCTCACGCGCTTCGGTAGACGAATATCCCAGGCTGAGAAGTGCCTCATATGCTTCGCCGTAAACATCGGTATTTGCTTCGTCGGTGGGGAATTCTTTCGCGACAATCAATGCGAATTTTGTCATTTTACGCCTGAGCTTAGCAACGATTCGTTCTGCGACAGCAGGCCCGATTCCCGGCAGCGTGGTGAGTTGCTTGACGTCTTTTTCTTCGATGGCCGTCGCGACTTCCTTTACAGGACGCACCATCGCACGCAACGTCTTTTTGACACCAACTCCATCGACCGAGCAAACCAGCTCAAAGAACTCGCGCTCGGCATGACTCATAAAGCCGATGATGCGGGGAGTCAGTCTCCCTTTTTGCGGATTGCCTTCGATGTACTGGATGGTTTTCAGACTGACTTCCTTGCCAATCAGAGGCTGCAGTTGGCGGCGGACAAATTCCGGGATGAAGACCTGATAGTCAAAGGCCCCTACCGAGATAATCGCCTCAGATAAACTGAGTTCAACAAGTTCGCCGCGAATATTTGTAATCATGTTTGCTCATTCAGGATGTTAATTGGTGAATTCACATGTCAGAAGCAGGTGACGCGAATCGTATGATAATGGCACAATGCGGCCGCAAACGCGTCCGCAACGTCATTCGGTTCGAGAATCGTTTTCAGGCCGAGTTCTGTTTTGATGGCGTGCTGGATCTGTTCTTTGGAAGCACGGCCACTGCCGGTAATCAATCGTTTAATCTGAGTCGGTGTGTAATGGGCAACCGGTACGCCCGCATCATGGGCCGCGTATAAAATCGCACCACGGGCATGCGCCATGATGATGGAACTTTTGGGAAACTTAGGGGTCGTAAATACCTGTTCGATCACCATGATGTCAGGCTGAAATTCTTCAATGACTTCCCGAATTCCTGATCCGATTTCATGCACGCGGGATGCCAGATTGGCGTCCTTAGTAGAACGGATGATTCCCCCTTCGCAGAGTACAGGACCTTTCAATGAATATTCCAGCAACGCGTAGCCAGTCCGATTGAGCCCTGGATCGATTCCCAGTAAACGAGTCGGTGTTACTAATTTTTCATCATCCGTTGTCGAGTTTAAATTCATGCACGGCTCAATCGATTAATGTATTGATCTTACAGGATTAACACTAACCACGTCGCCACAAGCTGCCTTCCGGGCGATCTTCAACGGTGATCTGGCAAGCGGCTAAGCCTTCGCGAATTTTATCTGCAATATCCCAGTTTTTGCTGGTACGGGCATCTTTGCGAATTTCCAGGACCAGTTCCATTAATTGATTGACCAGCCCATCGTCGGCGGCCTGTTCTTTGTCAGGGGCCTTACGGAAAACGCCTAACAGATTCGACAGTTCCTTCAGCAGGCAGGCGCCAGCTTTGAGCGCTTCCACCATTTGCTCATTCTGTTTTCCTTCGCTATCCAGCTTCTGTGAATGGATCAATGCATTGAGTGTCGATCGAATTTCAAACAGAATTCCAATCGCACCGCCCGTATTAAAATCGTCATCCATGGCTTCCAGAAATCGCTGACGCAATTCTAAGAGTTGTTGGAAATATTCAGAAGGAGTCCCTTCCAGAGCAACCGATGGCTCGCGTTTTTCCGATGTGGGAAGGTTGTAAAAACTTTCGCCGGTAATCCGCTCGAAGGTTTCGAAGAAGCGATAAAATCCTTCAATTCCTTTGCCGGTTTCCTGAATGTTTTCATCACTGAAGGCAATCGGGCTGCGGTAATGTGTGGACAGCAGGAACAGACGCACCAGTTCTGGTGGATGGATGGCAAAAAGTTCCTTTACGGACGCGGCTCCATCTCTACCCGATAGCTTGTTTTTTTCTTGTGCTTCCTGGTCGACGGCCACATCACCGTGACGGTCGTGTTGGCCGCCAACTTTGCCTGCAGCATCGCTAGCCTGCATTAAACCATTGTGGACCCAGTAACGCACATAGGATTTTCCGGTGCAGCATTCGGACTGCGCGCGTTCATTTTCATGATGTGGGAACATTAAATCGAGGCCACCGCCATGAATATCAAATGAATCTCCCAGCAACTTGCGGCTCATAGCAGAGCATTCGATGTGCCAGCCTGGACGACCTGGTCCCCATGGACTATCCCACGCTGGTTCTCCCGGTCGGGATTTTTTCCAGAGGGCAAAGTCGGCTGGGTTTTTCTTTTTATCATTCGCTTCCACGCGTGTGCCCGCGATCATCTCTTCAATCTTGCGACCGCTGAGGCAACCATATTTTTTGTCTGCTTCTGCAGAGAAGTAGACATCGCCATCGAGGGGGTAAGCATATCCCTGGTCGATCAGAGATTGAATGATCTCCTGCATTTCCGGGATGTAGTCGGTGGCTTTGGGGAAGTCGGTAATGGTATCGACGCCCATAGTTTCCAGGTTATCGAAGTAATCCTGAGTCATTTCTGCAGCCAGCTTTTCGACCGTAGTATTCTTTTCGGCTGCTCTGTTGATCAGCTTATCGTCGATGTCGGTGATGTTGTTGACAAATTTGACTTCGTAATTATTGTATTTCAGGTAACGGGCGATGGTGTCAATGATCACCGGGCCAACCATGTGGCCAATATGAGCATGTTTATAAACAGTAGGCCCACATAGATAGATCCCGACTTTCCCCGGTTTGATCGTTTGGAAATCTTCTTTTTTTCGACTCAGAGTGTTGTAAATTCTTAGTGTCATTGTCTCAGATACCTGAATTACTTTCTGTTATCAATAAAAATGTGCCCGACTGGTTACAGGCTGTGATTTGTTTTCAATGTCTCATTTATCTTGTCAGCAGTACAACGGCATCGGCCGTCATCGCTTCCTGTCTTCCCACCGGGCCGACGCGTTCGCCAGTTTTGGCTTTGATGTTTATTTGCTGTGTTTGAATGTTGAGAATACTGGCGATCGATTCTCGAATTAATGGTTTGTAACTGACTAGTTTAGGACGTTCCGCTGAAATTGTGCAATCCAGGTTTACGATTTGCCACCCGGTCTGCTGAACTTCCTGAAACGCGGCTGCCAGCAAATCCCGGGAATCAGCGCCTTTCCAGCGTTCGTCTGTATTGGGAAACATTTCCCCGATATCTCCCAGACCAGCTGCTCCCAATAAGGCGTCAGTAATTGCGTGCAACAATACATCAGCATCACTGTGGCCGACAAGCCCCATTTCAAATTCAACAGGAACCCCTCCCAAGACCAGCGGATAGCCAGGTTCCAGCCGATGGCAGTCCTGGCCGTAGCCAATACGCAAATCGGGCAACTGATCTGAAGCTGGTTGTGGTGCCATGAGTTAGGGTCACAGGGTTTAAAGGTTTTTATTGAAGAAACGATGCTAATCTGTTCTTATGAATATGCCATTCCACGGCCTGTAAGAAAGCACGCAAATCATAGCTGGAGCGGTCTGACATGGCAATATGAGCCGATGTTCCGAAGTCTTTTTGTATTTATGATTAGCCTAAATTCGTGAAATTCACGGTTCGACTAACTCCGAACTCAAGAGTTGCATTTCCAAATTGACACAATTTTGGATTCCCGTTAGACTCCCGGTCCCATCTAATCTGCAAAAGACTTCATCTCACATACACATACAATTCTCTCTCACTTAAATCCTCTCATCCTCTAAATATTCATGAAGACACTTCTTCACAAATCATGGTTCCTGGTATTGGCACTGGTTTTTCTGGTTGCCACGATTACTGGTTGCGCGCTGATGGAAGAAGGGGCCGTTTTAGGATTAGGGAAATATGTGGATAAAAGAACAACCAAAAAACTCCCTTCCATTCCGGTTTCTCAGGATGCGATGCAGGTAGAAATTGTATTTATCGAGCGCCCGGTAGGCGATCCGCTTTTGGGTTCTACGCTTTGGGATGAAATTGATGAAATCGGTGCGGTCGGTTTGATGGATCAGGAGAATCTGAAACAGAACGGGTTCCGTGTAGGACACGTCAGTTCGGTTCCCCCGATGGCACTGCAGACTTTACTTGGTTTGAAGTCACACATCGGTGGGGTCACGGAACAGGAAGAATCTCTGCTGCTTTCTGGCCGCCGTTTGATACTGCGATCCGGCGTACCGACAGACATTCAAACCAGTGAATATTATAATCAATGCAAGCTGGAGTTGTTCAATGATGATGCGGAACAAGAGCTGGAAATCAAAGAGTTTGAACAAGCCCGTTGCGTGATGCGTGTGAAGGCACATAAAGTTCAGGATGGCTGGGCGCGTTTGGAATTTACGCCCGAGATGCACTATGGCGCACAGCAGCTGCGACGCACGCCAACCACGATTGGCTGGCAACTTGAAAACCGGCAGAATACAACGCCGTTATATAATCAGAAATTTGAAGTTACTCTCAACGTCGGAGAGATGACCGTCATTACGGCGGCAGACGAAGTCGCCCCAAATTCAGCCGGACGTCTTTTCTTTCGTGGGGATGATAATAAATCCGGCATCCAGAAAATCCTGGTCGTGCGATTGGCCAACATGTCGAAGATGAATGCCGTCCGTTCGAAATAACGGAATCAAAAAATAAAAGCGGGCTGTTTCTAGTGAAACAAGCCCGCTTTTTTCGTTTTTCAATTTCGGAAGTCTGATTAGACCTTACCGAAGATGGTTTTTCCGCTGGAGTAAAGGTCGTCACAAGCAATGCTCATTCGGTTCACGACTCCCATTTCTCCGGCTTTGAGATAGCTGCGAGGATCGTAGACTTTTTTGTTGCCGACTTCCCCGTCAATTTTCAAGACGCCATCATAATTTTTCATCATATGATCCACGACAGGACGCGAGAATGCATACTGGGTGTCGGTGTCGATATTCATCTTTACGACACCATATTCCAGTGTTTCACGCAGTTGGTCTTCAGGAGTTCCCGAACCGCCGTGAAATACGAGGTCGAACGCGGCTTCTTTGCCATACTTGGCAATCACGGCTTCTTGACCCTCTTTCAGGATTTCCGGTCGCAGCTTGACGGCACCTGGTTTGTAACTGCCATGCACGTTGCCGAATGTGGCAGCAAACATGTAGCGACCCAGACCGTTGAGTGCTTCGTAGACGGCTACCATATCTTCGGGAGACGTGTAAAGCTTGTCGGCGGGCTGGTCAGAGTTATCGACTCCGTCTTCTTCGCCACCGACTACACCGGCCTCTACTTCCAGAATGATTTCGTTCGGGGCACACAATTTCAGAAGCTCAACAGAAAGTTCGAGATTCTCTTTGAGAGGCAGCTCTGATGCGTCCAGCATATGAGACTGGAACAGGTTCGGCAGGCCTGCTTCACGACGTCGTGCGGTTTCTGCAATCAGTGGCTTTAGGAATGAATCGACTTTACCAGGTTGGCAGTGGTCTGTGTGTAAGGCAATCAGTACGTCATAGCGTTCTGCCAATCGGTGTGTCGCTTCAGCCAGAATGATCGCACCTAATACGGCGTCCTTTTGATCCAGACCAGAAGCAAATTGACCTCCGCCAGTAGAAACCTGAATGATTCCGTCTGATTTTTTATCTGAAAATGCTTTGAGTGCTCCGTTGATGGTCGTCAAGGAGGTCACGTTCATTGCGGGATAGGCATAGTTGCCTTCCTGGGCGGCATCCAGCATCGCTGCGTATTGAGCTGGGGTTGCAATTGGCATTGGATTTTCCTGTTCAGTTTAAAAAGTTTAAAAGGTGTTACAGTCTATTGATTCTGAAAATTCAAAGTCAAACTGACAAAATATGTTTGGCCTGTCCACGATTGTTTCTCGATGAGCTTGATTCGTTCATATTTACGACTGAATCTGAACTGCGTGGAACCGGAAAGGAATTCTTTAAAGAGGTCGGGTTGAGAACTCCGGCCATTTAAGAACTTTTTTACACAGAGTGTTCGAACGTTGAGTCAGCTTTTACCCTGTTTCTATACCGCTTATTATCAAATTCTGCCCCGGCATTCAAGTGTCAGGCGATTTCGCTTTCATGAATCTCGCCTGTTCCAGAACGCATAAAACCTCAAAAATTCCTACTCAGTATCAGGAAATGGCCCCCGTTACGGAAGCTTTTTCAAGAAATTAAAGCCGGATGAATTTTCGTCGGCTGATTTAAGTAGGGGAGGTGTTTCTGCAGCATTGATCTGCTGATACAGCTTCGGCTCAGGCGTATAGGCGATAACGCGTAAATCATCAAACAGAATCGAGCCCATCCCGTTGAGTGAGAGCGTTAAGATCAAATTGTCAGTTTGCGGGACTTCCCGGATCAGGTCAATTTTCTGCCAGCCACTTTGTGCATTCCAGTGCAGAGCTCCTCCCGGCCCCATAATGCTGTCCTGTAAAGTCGCTCCCTGCGGGTTGCCGGTAATGGGACTGGAAACTTTAACCCAGCCGGTCACATGCACGATCTGCCCACTGTGAACCGCGAGAGGAGGCGTCGTGACTTTTACCAAAGGACCTTCAATATGGACGGGCATCTGTTTGCGACTCAGAGGGGCTGCCAGCAGTCGCAGGCTGAAGTCTCCGGATTTCTTGTCGTGTGGATACAACTCGGCAATCGTTTGAGTACCTTCAATGGCATTTTGCTCGTGCTTCCAGCCTTCCACCACCCACGTGTCTATGTCTTCAAAATCGCCGGAACGTAACAGGTTGGCTTCAATGTTTTTCCCACTTCGTCCGATTTTTGAGATCATTTCCCAATGGTCAGGCAGGGTGCTGTAAGAGATGGTATAAGGGCTTGTTATCGCAGACGAGAGTGTACGCGTCGCTTCGCGCCATTGACTGCGTTGCAAAATACGGAGCATCTGCATCGAATCGCGTGCATGAGTGCGTGCGGCATGAAAGTCCTGAGCAGTCAGAGCCCCTTCAGCCTGTTTTGCTAAGCTCAGAGCGCGATCCAGAATCGCTGGACCATCCATACGGGCGATCTGACTAACGCCCAGCTGAACCAGCTTGGCATTGGTTTTCTGGCAGCGTTCCAGCTTCGCACGACACAATTGCACACTGGTTTCCGCAGAAGGCCGGCTCAGAGAGGCAACCTTTTGCCGCAGTTTTTCGATCAAGCCCTGATCCGAGGTCATGATAATAATGGAGGTCATGTCAAATTTCGGAATCGTAATCTGCACGCCGCCGTTGACTCGTTTGCGGTCTAAATTTTTAATTTCCGTGGTACTTAATTCCCAGACCGAGGCGGAAACATTCCCTCCAGGAATCACAATCGTGGCGTCATTGCCGGCCATCTGATCGGGCACAAACTGAGAACCCTCTCGATACCAGACTGGTAAAATCAGAGTTCCATATTCGGAGTGAATAATCGCGGCCTGCATTTCCTGGCGCGACTGATTTTCTCGCTGAATTTGTATTTCCCGCTCTGACAGAAGCTCATCTCGCAGTAATCGTTTGGCGCCGGAATTTTTAAACGCGGCACTCAACTGCTTGATCCGTGGTGTTTCTTGTTGTCGCAAACTGAAAGGAACATGGGAAATCACAGACCCCGTCGCCAGCCAGTGTTCGATCAGATCGATTTCCATATTCAACTGGCGAATGACCAGTTTTCGTTCCAGTGCCCCTGGAATGGTTGTGTCATCAAGTCGTGTTGTCGTCCAGTAAGCATTACCGCGACAACCTGCAGAGAGGGTCGCGTAAGTCTGTAAACGAATTTGTTCTGGCTCAATGATGATCGGAGATTTATTTGACAAACTTCTCCAGCGCACGTTCGCCGAAGTCGGCTCGGTCTGGATCCAGGTCCACAGAAAGCGGCCGGGGGCAATCCGCGTTTTCTCGATCAACGTATCGCGGTACTGCAGTAGGCTGATGTCGCTGTTGAGAATATGGGGGCTGGAGCCAATCATCGAAACTTCGCGCGCGATCTGTCGTTCTTTTCCCAGAACATCAGCCATGATCGGGCGTTTGAACTGCTGGTCAGCACTTTGGATCTGTCCCACACGACTGCGGATTTCGTCCCACTGTTTTCCCGGGATTTGTGTACCCAGGTTCCAGAAAATGATCGGTGCGGTCTGCTTGTCAAAGGGAATCAGCGTGGCATCGCGTGAAGGCAGCCAGGAACCGTCCTGCGCTTGTGGGCGGGGAGGCGTTGCCATCGCCCAGAGACCGTGACTGCGTAATTGTGAGAGAAACTGGTAATCATCGAACTCAGGTGCCCAGATGACATTCAAACCAGTCCGTTTGAGTTCTGACAGTTCCTCACCATGAAAACGGGACATGCGAGGAAACATGGGTTTACCCTGCAATTGAACTCGATCTAAAAGAAACTCAACGATCGGTTTCGAATGTTGTTTATTCAAAGCAGCCGCGGTTTGCAGGACTCTCTGGTTCGGATGAACAATCGGCGAGAGTTTCAAGTCATCTATCAGAAATTCAACTTTGTCTGATGAAGAACGAGTCACGATCAGCACCCGTTCCACATACATTTCACGGGTATCTACCTGTCGAAGTTTACTGCGTCCGCGTAAGAGTCCCAGTGATTGATTGACCAGCGTATCAGTTGTAGTGCATTTCAGTTCCTGCCACTTACTTTCATCGGTATAGGTATCACCAATCAGATAGATCCGCGCCGGCGTACCCGTTTCCGGATCGATTTGATGGGGCAGAACTGCTTCTAATCCGATTCGTGTACCGCGTCGATTTGATTTGAACCAAAGAGACGCCGTCAATTCATTGATGATGCGGCTGGAAGGCAAACGGTGGGAAAGTTCGATCAACGATCCCAGATTCCCGGTGACGATTTGTAAATGTTCGCACGCCGCACCTTCGTGGGGGACAGTCGTATTCCTTACATGCCATTTCTTTTGGGCCTGCGAAGAATCAATGCGAACTTGCCAGCTGACTTTCGATGTGTCGTCAAAATTGGCTTGAAATGTTTCCGCGCGCAACAACGACGACCCGAGTAGTTCCAGAACCAGAACTACCAGGAAAATGCTTCGTACTTGAATCAGCTTACCGATTTTTGATGGCATCAATGCCCAGACTCAAACCCATCCTTGGGATAAAAACAAAATGAAAAGGTCGATTACTATACCGATTTGCACAACAATGTCTGCTGAATTTCCAGCAGCGGGAATGAACGCTAGCCGAATAGCTTTCCCAGCTTACATAAACCGATCGTCGTTCAGCATTCTTAACGAATTGTTGTTCGCTGTCCGGTTT
Source organism: uncultured Gimesia sp. (assembly GCF_963976445.1). Classification (GTDB taxonomy): domain Bacteria; phylum Planctomycetota; class Planctomycetia; order Planctomycetales; family Planctomycetaceae; genus Gimesia. Next base: position 89,219 of record NZ_CAXBKP010000005.1, read on the forward strand.
TCGTTGCAGTTGGCCAACAAACACGTTGTTTTTTCTCAACGTGCTGTTGAATCAGCTAAAAATGGCTTCAAACCATGAGGATTTTAGAAGAAATTGCAATCTTCGCCAATACGAAGCCTCCCCTTTTTGCGAAACTGATCAAAGGTCGCTATCGCAGTCAAGGTTTTCGAAGTTCTTTGATAACGGCAACTTATCGCAAATCCGTTATTAAATATTCATAATCGGCATGAAATCTGTTCTATTAGATCTCAGTTCTCCTATGTGGATTGTGAATTTTGATGAAAGTACTGGCACTAACTGAGAAATGAAATTTATGAATACCCGACTGACCGACGAATCAGATAGTGCAAGTTTGCCCCGCGAAGTAATTGATCTGGGCAAGAAAATTTCTGAGCTTCCGCGCGAGCATCAGGCGCAATTAGAAGTTTCCTATTCTCGTGTCGTAGAATCAGTTAAACGCCGTAGACGGATTCTGGGATTGATTCAGGAAGCACTGGCCCAACTCCGTTTGGATGTGAAGTATCTGATGTTTGATCTCGACGTCACCAAAAAAGAACGCGATGAACTCAAAGCACGTCTGGAAGAAACTTAATTTTCCCGAGTCGCGCGATCCAAATTCGCTTCTGCTTGTAGCTGGCGCTCAGTTTGACGTGACCAGACTTGTGCCAGGATGGTTCCGGTCAGCATACAACCAAACATATACAGCGCAGGCGGCAGTGCGATCATTTCCTGGCCCGGAAACAATTGCCCCGCCAGAACTGCTCCTAAACCAGCGTTCTGCATGCCAACTTCCAGAGTCAATGCCCGACGCATCGGTTCATTCAATTTGATCACCGCGCCCGCAAGATATCCAAAAAGGTATCCCAGCAGGTTGATCACCAGCAACGCGACTGCCAGAGAAAGAAACACATTCTGCAGCCGCTCCTGATTCAGGCTGATTATCGTGGCAATAATCCACAGGATGGAGAGATTGGCAAACGTCGGCCCAAACACCTGCATCAGGCGGCTGAATCCGTGATGCATTCGCGACAGCAGATGTCCCAGAATCACAGGGAGCACCACTTGAGTCAGTAGTTTGATGAAGGAATTCTGGGCGAGTTCTAACGCATTGATATCAGTTCCTGAAACGGCGACATACAGCACAAGTGGCACGAAGAGCGGCGAGAGCAGGGTGGCGGATGTGGTCAGACAGACCGAATAACTTACATTGCCCCGTGCCGCCAGCGTCAGCACATTCGAAGCCATCGCACCAGGAACACAACCAACCAGAATCACGCCAATTCGTAATTCGGGTTGATCCAAAAAGAACAGACTCATCAGGAATGCCAGTCCGGGCATCACCGTATATTGCACAAATGTGCCACTCAAGACGGTATGCCAGCGGCGGAAGACATCACGGACTTCATTCCCAGGCAGCAGAGAACCGATCACAAACATCGTCGCTGTGAATAAATAAGGCAAATATGGCTGCGATGCATGAAACGGGTGAAAAACGCCGGGAATCATCCGATCCCAGAAGACAGCCACCGCAGACAGCAGAATCAGCCAGAAGAGTAAAAAACGTTGCAGCATGGTTGCGAAATCCGGTGGCGGTAAAGGTTCTGTTGAATTGGGATCTCAATATTCTGAGAGGTTCACAGCCGCGATCATTTGTTGATGGTTCTGAATTGGTTATGATCCCTGACTGTAAACAATGTGTTCCTGAATTTCTATGAATAATAACATAATGATGAATGCGGACCATCTGGCCGATTTTGTAGCCAACTTTGAAGAAGCCGGGCAACTCGTCCGTATCTCGGCTCCTGTGGAGTCCGAGCTCGAAATCGCCGCGATCACCGAGCATGTCATCAAATCCAGCCAGGATGGACTCGCACCCGCACTCCTGTTCGATCAGGTGAAAGGGCACAAGGTTCCCGTCTTAACGAACCTGTATGGCAGTCTGCCTCGAATGCTGCAGATCTTACGCGCCGATTCTCTGGATGCGATCGCCGATCGCGTCGCCGGTCTGTTATCGCCCGATCTGCCGGAAGGCTGGCTCGACTCGCTAAAGATGATTCCGCAGTTCTCACAACTCCTCAATATCAAGCCCCGCATCGTCAAAACAGCCAGTTGTCAGCAGGTCGTTAAACTCGGCCGCGATGTGAATCTTAGCGAATTTCCATTGTTGAAATCCTGGCCCGACGAAGTCTTTCCCACAATCACAGCCGGGCAAATTGTCACCTTTGATCCGGATACCAATGCCCGTTTTGTGAATGCACGTCCGATTCAGGTTATCTCCGACCAACAACTGGCGATTCGCTGGAGTCAGCACGATGCCGGCTATCAGCTGATGCTGAAATATCAGTCCCGCAAACAACAGATGCCCGTCGCCATCGTACTAGGCGGCGATCCAGTTGGCCTCTATTCGGCGCACGCGCCGTTACCTTCTCTGACCGACCCTTATGCCTTCAGCGGTTTTCTGCGCAATCGATCTCTGGACCTGGTCAAAGGACGGACCATTGATCTCGATGTTCCCGCGCACGCCGAAATCGTCATGGAAGGCTTCATCGATACCACCGCCGATCCGCTGGAAGTCGGACAGGTAGCTAACCCGACGGGCTATTACAGTCCAGCAGAAAAAGTCCTGCCGCTCCATCTGTCCGCGGTCACCCATCGCGCCAATCCGATCTGGCCTGCTCTGATTCCCGCCGCAGTCCCGGCAGAAGAAGGCCTGTTTTCACAAGCCACCGAACGCATTTTTCTTCCACTGTTAAAACTACTGGTTCCCGAACTGGTCGACGTCCATTTTCCGCCGTCAGGAACGGGCCGCTATCTGATGTTTGTCAGTATTCAGAAATCCTATCCGCATCAGGCCCGTCGTGTCGTGAATGCATTGTGGAGTCTGGAACGTTTATTATCATTAAAGATGATTGTCGTCGTAGATCGCGACGTGAATGTGCACAACGAATCTGAAGTTTGGTACCATGTCAGTACGAATGTGAATCCGGGCCGCGATCTGATTTTCTCCGAAGGCCCCGGCGACGACTACGATCATAGTGCAACAGTCAAGGGTATCGGTCACAAACTGGGGTTCGACGCGACTCGCAAATCAACCGCAGAAGGGCATCCCCGTGAATGGCCGGAAGCATTACAAATGCCGGCAGAAATACAACAACGCGTACAGAGCCGTCTTGATGAACTCGGCCTTTCCTGAAAGAGATTGAATCGATACCGAAGTTATGAATGTAGATAAAACCGGCTCACGAGTGCAGCAGATGTTTGGCGAAATCGCCCCCCGCTATGATTTTATGAATCATTTCCTTTCTGGGGGTGTCGATTATTACTGGCGCTGGCGCACCGTCCGCAAAGTCGCCCCGGCTGGCGCTGCTCCGATTCTGGATGTCTGCACGGGCACCGGCGATCTCGCGATTTCATATTTCAAAAAAACCGGAGGCAAAACAAAGGTCGTCGGTGCTGACTTCACTCACGAAATGTTGAAGCTGGCACTGAAGAAAAACAAGAGCGAATTGCTCTCCTTTCTCGAAGCAGATACTCAAGAGCTCCCTTTTGTCGACGATCAGTTTCAGATTGTCTCGGTCGCTTTCGGATTAAGAAACGTCGCCGATACCAGACAGGGACTCAAAGAAATGATCCGCGTCTGTCAGCCCGGCGGTCAGGTCGCAGTACTCGAATTTTCGATTCCCACAAACCCTTTGTTTCGCGCCTGCTATCAATTTTATTTTCGACATATCCTCCCAAAAATGGGACAATTACTGGCCCGTAACCAGCAGTCGGCCTATAACTATCTGCCGGAGTCCGTCTCCGAGTTTCCGCACGGCAAGAAACTGGCTGATATGATGGATGAATGCGGTTTGCAGGGAACCCGCTGGTATCCACTCACCTTCGGGATCGCCACGCTATATGCCGGCGTGAAACCGGTTGAACCGAACGCAGCGATCACTGATTCAGAATAAGTTCAGAAAAAGAAAACGAGGGATGCCCTCATGTCAAATGTAGTCGTAGCAATTACCGGCGCCAGTGGCGCCATCTATGCCGTTCGCTTGGTCGAAGTACTGATGGCCGCCGGTCGTACCGTGCATCTGACGATCAGCTCTTCCGCCGCGCATGTCATGAAACACGAACTTGGCTTAAAAATCGATCTGGATAACTTTGATCCCCATCAATTGCTCCCGGATCATGCCAGTCTACCCGCCGACAGCACGCTCAAAAAAATGAGACATACTTCCAACGAAGATTTCGCGCTGAGTTCCGTCTTAGGCGAATCCGATCTGCAGCAGGGGAAACTGGTCTATCATCACTATCAGGATTTTTCCGCAGGAATCGCCAGCGGTTCTTTTTTGACGGATGGAATGGTGATTTGCCCCTGCTCCATGGGAACGCTGGGCAGCATCGCCTCGGGTGCCTGTGGCAATTTAATTCATCGTGCCGCCGATGTGCATTTGAAAGAACGCCGTAAACTGATTCTGGTGGCTCGCGAAACACCCCTCGGCTTGATCCCACTGGAAAACATGGTCCGCCTGACTCAGGCCGGGGCCACAATCATGCCTGCTTCGCCCGGTTTTTATCATAACCCGATGACGATTCATGATCTGGTGGATTTTATTTCCGGCCGCATCTGCGATCATCTGGAAATCAAACACGACATCCATCAACGCTGGGGCAGTTAAGAATCAGCAAACGTTGATCGAAGCTGCCACTGCAGTAATTCTGTCCACTCTCGTCAGCGGGCTTCATTGCGATTCGACCGATTTCCGGTTAAAAAGAACCGGTTAAAAAGAAACAGAGAAACACGTACGATACCACAACGAACGGACTGATCAACCAATGGAACGGAAGGCCTCCGTGGAAGCAATTTCCCGCATTCATCAACTCGATACCAGCGTGATTAATAAAATCGCCGCCGGTGAAGTGATCGAGCGCCCTGCGAGTGCCGTTAAAGAGCTGCTCGACAACAGCGTCGACGCGCTGGCAACTCGCATCGAGGTCGACATTATGAATGGCGGAGCCGACCTGATTCGCGTTGTCGATAACGGCGAAGGCATTCATCCCGACGATCTATTACTTGCCGTTTCCAGTCACGCCACCAGTAAAATTACTTCCGCCGATGATCTGTTCAGCGTGAAGACTATGGGCTTTCGCGGCGAGGCTCTCGCTTCGATTTCCGAAGTCAGCCGATTTCGCATTCGTACACGAACCGCCGATCAATCGCAAGGGCTTGAGTTCGAAGTCAACACGGGAACCGCCAGCAAACCACAACCTTGCGGCTGTCCGCTCGGTACCGCTATCGAAGTCAGGCAACTCTTCGCCAACACACCCGTCCGGCGGAAGTTTCTGAAAACGACCAAAACGGAATTCGGCCACATCAGCGAACAGTTCACCCGCGCGGCTCTCGCACACCCGCGATTGTATATGGTCTTGAGACACAATAATAAAGTCATCTTTGATCTGCCTCCTTCTGATAATCTGATCGATCGTCTGCGACTGTTTTACGGCAAAAAACTGTCTGACCATCTGATCTGGGTCGAGTCTGAAGTCGATGACATTCGCATTTGGGGTTACGTCTCTCATCCCAGCGAAAATAAATCAACTCGCAAAGGACAGTACCTGTTTCTGAATGGCCGCTGGATTCAGGACCGTACTCTGCAGCACGCGTTGACCGAAGCCTATCGCGGCTTATTGATGGTCGGACGACAGCCAATTTCATTTCTGTATCTCGATATGCCTGCTTCGATGGTTGATGTGAATGTGCATCCCACCAAATCCGAAGTCCGTTTCCGCGACGGCCAGCACCTGTATCGCCAGTTACTTTCGACTTTGCGTAGCCAGTTCCTCAGCATGGATCTACAGTCGCAGATGTCTCTGGGGAAAAAAGGCGACATCAATCCTGCTTCGATCACGCCGCCTCTTACGCCGCAACAGCAGCAGAGCCAAATGGATTTAACCAGCTGGGCCAAAGACCAACTGGGCCAAATTGCCAAAGATCACCCTGCAGTCCAGATCAGTTCTGCCCCGCGTTCCATTTCATCGACGCCCGACCTCGCAGCTCCCTTTACCAGCAAAGATGCGATTCCACTTTCTCACTTCCAGCATGTTGCTGAGCAGCTGCATTCATCACGGGGGCAGTCATCACCGGAACAGTCAGCATTGGCAGAACCAGCCGACCTCATCATGCCCCACATTGATCGACCAGAAGATCAATTCGCCGAAGCAGCAACCGTGGATCTCAGACCGATTCAGGTTTTGAACTGTTACATCGTCGTCGAAATTAAAGGCGCGCTCACAATCATCGATCAGCATGCCTTGCATGAACGGATCATGTACGAGTACTTCCGCAAACGCGTTCTCGCTCAATCGGTTGAAGCACAAAAGTTACTCGTCCCTCTCACGATTGAAATGAGCGCCAAAGAAACCGCCCTCATTCTCGACCACGCTGAAATGCTCGGCAGTTTCGGTCTCGGCATCGAAGAGTTCGGCGGCAACACGCTGCTCGTAACCAGTTATCCCGTGATGCTCAAAAAGGCCAACCTCGAACAGCTCGTACGCGACATCGCCGACAACCTCGATAATTCCAAACAACCCTCAAGGCGGGATCTGCTGGATGATCTGATCACGATGATGTCCTGCAAAGCCGCCATCAAAGCAGGACAGCGTCTGACGCAGGAAGAAATCCTCAGCTTGCTGGAACAGCGTCATCTGATCGACGATGCCCATCACTGCCCCCACGGCAGACCCTCGGCCCTGGTTCTCAGTCACGCCGAACTTGATCGACAGTTTGGACGCATGGGGTAGCCAGACTGGCAGTCGTGCAATCTCTTCACTACGCAAGTTTGCTTCTTTGAACTTCATATTTCTTGATAACTTCAAGTCGGTGTTGGTTTCATTGTTTTCCTGTTTTTCCGGTGTGAAATAGATATCTTGACACCCTCGTGACGATTCCCAAGATGTGCTACATGCATCGGGCGCGCGAGTGAGCATTCTCAAAGCCATTGAGATTTCTGCACCTGCTGAAGCGAGCACTATAAAAGTCCCTTTGTAGAGCACGATTTGAGCGGCGATCCCTGGCAAGGTTTGGTTATGAGCACCATTTATCGAACGCTTATCAAACGCATTGGGAGCTTGATCATCACCTGTTGAACGGTGATCAGTGACCGTTCGAAGCAGGATGGCGCGTCGACTCTGCTTGACTCCCTCACGCCGCTGAAGAAGATGGTTCGCAGTCGCAAGACAGCCGATAAACAACTCACGGCAATACCAGTAAAGCACACACCAGAACAACATCAACAGATCCTCCATGATGAAAGAAGAACAGCACCGAATCGGCAGACAGAATCGACCGACCCCACACGAGCGCATTGGCCCGCGCGATCAAATTCTAATCGATGACAACAAGCAGCCCGCAGATGAAAATCGAGCAGTAGAAGTGATCAAATTAGCCAATCCACTGAGCGGCACGGCGCGAGCCGCCGTTGGTGTGTAGCCCATGTTTTAGATAACGGTAACTGTCGCCATTCCGCTTACAAGAATCGTCAGCAAATCAGTCGCTTAAAGTAAACAGTCCTCCAACAAGTTCTCACTGTACAGGAACGGACTCATGCCATTTATTCGTGTATTTTCGTGCCTTTCGTGGTAGCAAAAATTAGCCCAGTGGCGACTTCCAGTTAGTGCTGAATCACCCTCTCAGACCGTCTCGTATTCAACGAGGCTCGACTGAGACCAATAAATCTTACCAGGCAGTTTGAGGTCACCATTCGGGCTCATACCAATCGGCCTGAGGTAAATCCCTCGTGGAAATTTGTGAAAAAATATTTGAGTAATATTCATAAGTTCTTAATATATAACGACTTGATTAATGAAGTGGCATTTCATAAATGGCGTTGACAAAAAGGCGGGGACGGGTAGACTAATTGAACTGATTTGGGAAATCAGTCTTTTTTATGCGCCGAAAGGATGCACTCCATTATTTCCTGGTTCATTCCATATATCCTTTCTTTCAATTCTTGATACTGGAGAAGTCTTTATGAAGATCCAACGTAAATCTGGTTTTACCCTGATCGAATTGCTGGTTGTGATTGCAATCATCGCCATTCTGATCGCACTGCTGCTGCCTGCTGTTCAGCAAGCCAGAGAAGCAGCCCGCCGTTCACAATGCAAGAACCAGTTGAAACAAATTGGTCTGGCAATGCACAACTACCACGAAACATTTCAGTCGCTTCCCCTGGGAGGCGTTCAATCAACATCAGAACATAATGGCTCGCCTTTAAACTTTAACCGAGATTGTTGGGGTTACGCTTCTCGTATTCTCCCTTATATTGATCAGGCTCCCATGTACAACACCATTAACTGGAGTGTCCGTTCAAATGGAAATTCGACCGTCAACCGAGAGCAACGCCTGGAACGGATTCCTGTATTCGTTTGCGCTTCAGATGATGAGATTTCGACGGAAAGTACCAATACCACATGGGGTGCTCGAATTTATAACTACGTCGTTTGCTTCGGGACAACAACCTATGATGCGCGAACACTAACACGGGGAGTGACCACTGTTGGTAAAGCCGGCATGTTTGAATTCGACCGTGCCGTTAAGTTTCGTGATTGCCGGGATGGATTATCAAATACCCTGATGGTGGGAGAAATCATTACTCCCGTTCGCTATAACACGTGGGGAGCAATGGGACGTACCGGTAACGTAATGGGTACTGGTTTTACCGCGTATTACAATCCAAATACTCAAAATGATGATGAATTGCTTCGCTGTCATGCCGACCTGGGAGCAAACCTCGGAGCACGCTGCACGCAGTCTCCTCCAGAAGGTGGTATCGGTGGGCAAGAATATCACAAACATGTCGTCTCGCTTCGGAGTTGGCACACCGGCGGCGTGCACGTTGCACTGGGTGATGGTTCTGTCCGCTTTATTAGCGAAAATGTAGACTTGGGAACCTATCGTGCTCTTGCTGGTCGCAGTGAGGGATTGGTTGTCGGCGAATACTAAGCATCGACCACTTCATTTGATCCGTTCACGCACAACGTCTGTGCCTGAACGTGGTTTCTATTGAAAACAGTATGCCAACGAGACTCGATCATTCTGGCAGAAACAGAAAAGAAATCGCGCTTTATGAAATATTCAACTCTACTGACAATGGCCACTTGCTTTTTAATGGGCTGTGGAACAGCCGACGATGGTCACCAGAGTATTTCCGGTCAAGTGACTTGGAATGGTGAACCGATATCGGATGGAAAAATATCCCTGATGACAGCAGCGGGCGTGACCGATGCCGGTGATATCACAAATGGTGTATTTACCCTGAGGACCACCCCCGGAGAAAAAAAAGTGATCGTCACTGCGGAAAAGCCTGCCGGCTTTTCGCGACAAGAAGAGCGGGTTCCTGAGCCCGAGCCTGTTTTTTATCAGTACATTCCCGCGAACTATAATACCAAGACAGAATTGAAAGAGCAGGTTGAGGCTACGACCGAAACACTGACTTTCAATCTGGAAGGCAAGGAAATTAAACCACCCAAAAAATGAGTGGGGGTGTGAGACCGCTCATGAAATTGGTTTGAGATTTCATGGCAGTCGCCTGAGTTTCAAAGAGGGGTTAAGACAAAGCCCCTCTTTTTTCGATGGTAAGTGCAGTTCACTCTGGCTGCATTACTTTCGGCTTCAATCCTTCTGTATTTCTCTCAAAATCGCAATATGCGAGTTCACAAACCGGTCAATTAGTTCTTTCAAGATTTCAACTTATTGAGCGGCACGGCGCAAGTCGCCGTTTGACGAGAATAGATGCGTTTCAAAAAACGGTGGCTCGCGCCATTCCGCTCACAAGAATCGTGAGTAATCAGTAAAGCCAAAGGGCAGAGGTCCTCTGTTTTCTCCCCATACTGGAACCGTCGCAATCCAAAAAAACGTGTGATTTCGATCCTTTCGTGGTAGCCAAAAGAATCCTCCCGCTAGTAAAATTGCATCGAGTTACGGCAATTCAATCCGATGTGAAATCTTTCCTGCAGCGCTTTGGAGAAGAACACGATGCTCTCGATCCTGGGACAGCAACAGAGACAATGTGACGGATCAAGGAGGCAATTCCTCAAGATTGGTGGTCTGGCGCTGGGAGGGCTTTCTTTGCCTCAGATCTTGCAGGCAGAAGCACAAGCGGGTGTAACAGCTAAGCCACTAGGTCACAAAGCGGTCATCATGATTTACCTCTCTGGTGGTCCCTCTCATCAGGATATGTACGATCTGAAGATGGAAGCACCAGCGGAAATTCGCGGTGACTTTAAACCGATCGACACGAATATTCCCGGCATCCAGATTTGCGAACATCTGCCGCGACTGGCCACGATGATGGATAAATTCGCCATCATTCGCTCCCTGCACGGCTGCCCCGATCAACACGCTTCTGATCTCTGCATGAGCGGCTGGCCCATTGGTGGCGAGGGACGGCAGTCGGGACATCCTTCACTCGGTTCTGTCCTCTCCAAAGTGCAGGGACCAGTCGACAAAGCCGTCCCGCCGTTTGTTGGTTTGAGTATCAAAAGTAAGCATGATCCCTATTCTAATCCCGGCTTCTCCGGTTTTCTCGGTAAATCGCATGAGGCACTGCAGCCGACGGGCGAAGGCATGGATAACATGCGTCTGCAAGGCATCTCGCTGGATCGGCTCCGCGATCGCAAAGCGTTGCTGTCAGGCTTCGATACATTCCGCAATTCCACAGACGCGGCTTACGACGGAATGGATGCTTTCTCACAACGGGCCTTCGACGTTTTGACATCAAGCAGGCTGGTGGAAGCGATGGACCTCGACAAAGAAACGCCCGCCGTCCGAGATCGCTATGGTCGAGGTGATAACTCTCCCGCCTTTGGAGAAGACGCCGGCCCCCACTGGCTGGATCAATTCCTGATGGCCCGCCGCCTGGTCGAAGCGGGCGTCCGCTGTGTCACACTTTCCTTTGGCAGCTGGGACCGCCATCATTCGAATTTTGCGCGGCTGCCTTTGCAGTTGGCGAAGTTTGATCAGGGAATCACAGCGCTTGTGGAAGATCTGCACGCACGCGGATTGCAAAACGATGTCAGCGTGATTGCCTGGGGAGAATTTGGACGCACACCCCGCATCAACAAGGACGCCGGCCGCGATCACTGGCCGCAGGCCTCGTGCGCACTATTGGCTGGTGGCGGCATGCGAATGGGGCAGGTCATCGGTTCCACCAATCGCCTGGGCGAAGTCCCTCAGGATCGCCCACTACATTATCAGAATGTCTTCGCCACACTCTACCGTCAACTGGGTATCGACCCCATGACCACTACAGTTTCCGATCCCGCCGGCCGCCCGCAATACACGCTCGATATCCGCGAACCGATCGCAGAGCTGATCTGAATTTTTTTTCTACCACGAAAAACACGAAAAGCACGAAAGAAAGAATGGGTGGGCCCGGATGCATATCCGGGCCGAGCGCAGCGAGCAGGAAACGGTTAATGGATGCGACTGATTTTCTATTTGGGATCCACAATATCAGCCTGTATAACGGGGGAACGTTTTCTGCTGCATTACTCAATGATTCTGAGGTTCTTCCGTTGGCTGCTACAATCCCGAATTTCATTCGAAACGACTCGCTTTCCAGTAGCTTTCAAAAAGGATGAAAATACTATGGCTGAGGACCCGTTTGCAGAACTGGAACGGAATGCACTGGAGTTTCAGCGCCAGATCGAACAGATTCCTGAAGAAATAATCATAGGTCTGGTTGGTCAAAGTGGCGCTGGTGGGGTCAAGGGAGTCAGTGATGCCTGGTATCTAGTGGTGCACCTGGAAGCCTGGAAAAATGCTGCAGGGGAAGTCAACCGAGAAAAATTGCGAGTCGAATTTCCGGTGTCAGAAGAAGTACTCTCTGACTATATGAATGGAATCAAGGGCTATTCAGTCTTAAAAATTAAGGCACGCCTGGGACAGCATCCCGGTGGTTACTTGCAGGGACTGGCATCGGAACTGATTTCAATAGTAGAAATGGATTCAGAATTATCGCAGATCGCCGAGGAATTACAGGAGCCGGTGATTCTCATTGATCCACAGTTTGGCAATTTGACTTTGGATCGCACGGTGGACTGGTATCGTGCGACTGTGAAGTGGGGAGGTGTTGAGGTTGACTTGGATTTATCTTGTGATGATGCTGACGATGTCCAGAAAACACTGGATGTTGCCCGAAAACTCTGGGAACAGGAGATCGAATGGTCAGTACGGGTTAAGGACTTTGCAGTCAAAGAGTTACTCGAGAGTAAGAACGGGTTATGGCTGGAGGAAGACGAGGCGGAAGTCACACCAGACGAGTTCAAGAATCGGATGGTGATTGAGACAATTACGATCTACTCTGACGGTAACTTTGAATTCTGGCACAATGATGGCGACCTTTTCTGGGGTCATGCAATCCAGATTAGTGGAAATTTGGCCGAAGGATTAACGGATGCGGATACACCTGGTTGAGCTACTCATAAGCCGGGTCGAGCGTAGCGAGCAGGAATCTGTCAGAGAACTCGAACGGAAATGGCAAGTCATCGCCATCCATTTTGTAGCAGAGGCGACCTTGTGTGGTCGCCCACGGGAGCTTTTTCCTTCGTGGTTATCACAGCCAACCGACAGAAGAAGTTACCGATTATGATGGCCCTGATGGAACGCCGTTGTTTACAATAGGATCTCTCGTCAATTCAAACTGAAAATTCTCGCTTCAAGAAAGTTGTCACTATGCAAAAACAAGCCGCTTGCCTTTGTCTGGCCCTGACATTCCTGGTTCCGACTCTACTGAAAGCCGAAAAGAATGCGGATCTCAAACCCGTGCTGACCAAAATTGACAAACCGACTCAGACCGAGACCTTCGATGGTAAAAAACTCGGCAAACAATGGGCGGCGAATAAAGGGGAATGGACGATCACAGACGGCGTGCTCACCGGTAAAGAACTGAAGGCCGACAAACATGCGGCCGTGTTGACTTGGAAACTGCCACATCGGAATTCAGCTCTCCGCTGTTCCTTCCAGCTCAAGGATGCGAAGTTTTTTCATGTGAGCCTGAATCATCCCCAAGGGCATCTATTCCGCATTATGATCGACCAGAAAGGCATGACGCTGCGGACTGACAAAAATAAAAAAGACCCCCAGTCCAAGCCGATTACGTTAGCGCAAGCCAAAGCAAAAATTGATCCTGTCAAGTGGTACACACTGCAACTGGAAATGCAGGGAGACAAAGTGGTCGCCCAAATCGACAATGGTTTAAAAGTAGAGGGGCAGCATCCTTCATTGGACAGCAAGAAAACCGGCTATCGATTCATCATGAAAGGCAATGCACTTTTGCTCGACGATCTGACTGCCTGGAATCTGGATGATTAAAGGGATCTAGCGTAGGGGCGGATTCATGTGTCCGCCCGCGGTGTGGAATCGTTCTGACTTCCTGATTTGTTCGTTTTCACTGCTACCTTCTGTTGCCTCGGTCAATCCCGGATTGTATCAGGGACCACCCCCAATGTTCTAACTTTCGGGTGGGCCCGAATGTAATTCGGGCCGAGCGCAGCGAGCAGGAAGTTTCAGTGAAAGGTACCAGTTCGTTGATTCAGCTCAGATCCCCATGAGCGGTACGGCGCTAGCCGCCGTTGTGTGAGTTAATACACCTTCGAAAAAACGGTGGCTAGCGCCATTCCGCTCATGAAATGAAACTCACTCGTCCTTCTTCAATGGTAAATTCTTGCGGCACGCCGACAGAATCTGTCGTGACAGAGCAGGGGACTTCACCGCGCGGGCCAACGCCAGTCCGCCGAAGCAAAGCGCCAGCGTGGAGAGAATTTCCTGCCGGGTGAATTTGCCGCCGGACCGTACCATGAATTGCTCGGTCAGCCAGTTGATGACATCTTCGAACTGTGCTTTGGTCTGTGTATCGGCGCGACCCAGATCGGATAGCAGGGGAGGGATCGAACAGCCTTCCTCCGCATTCTCGCAGTGTTTACTGGAAAGGTAACGCAGCATAATATTTGCCAGCTCTTCCGGCGTCTCCGCTTTACTGAGCGCACCATTCATCGCGGCTTGATCTTCGATGAAGGCATGCACCAGACTGGCACCCAGGACATCCGACTTCGAATCGAAGTGGCCATAGAAGGCGCCGGAGGTCATGCCGGCTTCTTCCATGATGCCATCGACGCCGCTGCCCACGTAACCCTGTCGCTTAAACATTCGCAGGGCGGCGTCCAGAATTTTATTCCGTGAGCGTGTTTTACGTTCTGTGGGTTGGTTCATCCTCAGGTCCTTGCAGCCATGCGATGGGCTGGTCGTCTAATTCTCCATCCGTTGTGCCACCCTCGATGCGGCTGTCTGAATGGTATTGGATCACCAGATAGTATAACGGCTCGGTGGAATTGTTTCGCCAGACTCGGGGCACTTCCGGCGAAAGTCGGATAAAGAATCCTTCCGCGACGTCAATCACTTCAGCGCCTGCCTGAAACTGCCCGGTACCTTTGATGATGAAATAAATCTCATCATTCTTGACGTGCCGATGCACAAACGGCATCGCTCCCCCTGGCGGAAGTGAGTTGATGGACATCTCCAGGCCTTCCGTATTCAGTAACTTTTTGAGGAAATATTTTCCACGAACGGGCCGGGGTGCCTCGGGGGGGACAAGCCGAAATTGAGTCCAGCTTTCCAGCGGCCCCGATTCGAAACTGTCAAATCCCTGACCGTGGCGAACTTGATCTGAGACGTCTTTCATGTGATTTCTCCAAGAGTGGTATAGTAAATCCTCGTTAATGTAACGAACGTTATATAACGGTCGTTACATTAAGTCAATTGTAATCTGGAATTCGGTATAATCGATACAACGCGAACCGTTTGCGGTTAAGGGCTGAGACACGTAGACACTTGTTTGAGTCAGGGTAAGATATTGGTTACACTGTGAACTCGCTAAGTTGTTATTTCGTCTCTCTGCAGCGGACAGTATGTCTGTCACCGTGTTTGCAGAGAGTTCAGATCAGAATAGAAAGCTGAAGTAATTCAATGATTTGTGTCAGCATCGGTCGAACCCGGCACAAAATGGTGATGATGGAACACCGCTCCCTGGCAGAAAAAGGGGCGGAACTGGTGGAGTTGCGTTTGGACTGGATCGCGCGTGCTCCTGATGTGGACCGTCTGATTAAAGACCGTCCTACGCCCGTCGTCGTCACCTGCCGCAGGCCAGAAGATAAAGGACGCTGGAACCGGTCTGAAGAACAGCGTCAGGCGTTGCTCAGAACGGCCATCGTTTCGGGAGTGGAATATGTCGATATTGAAGATGACATCGCCGACACGATTCCCCGTTATGGCAAAACCAAACGCATCATCAGTCATCACAACTTTGATGAAACGCCCGACGACCTCGAAGAAATCTACGCCTCGCTCTGCGGGAAAGATCCCGATATTGTCAAGCTGGTCACGATGGCCAATTCGCCCGGTGATTCGATTCGCATGCTGAAACTGGTGGCCAATGCCAAGGTGCCGACCATTGGTTTCTGTATGGGAGAATATGGCGTGATCAGCCGGATTCTCTGTGGCAAATATGGGTCTCCTTTTACTTATGCCACGTTCAGTCGCGAACGGGAACTGGCACCGGGTCAACTTTCCTTTTCCGAAATGACACGGATATATCGTTATGACGAGATTGGTCCTGAGACGCCCGTTTATGGGGTGATCGGCGATCCGATTGCACATAGCCTGAGCCCGTTGATTCACAACCTCGCGTTTCGCCACGACAAACTGGACGCCGTCTATTTGCCGTTTCGCGTGCCCAAAGACCGGCTGCCGGAAACGTTGAAAGAGTTTGAATGGCTCAACGTGCAGGGGTATAGTGTCACGATTCCCCATAAAGCGGGTGCTCTCAAACTGGCGGGGAAAGCGGATCCTGCATCGCAAGCGATGGGCGTAGCCAACACGCTGTTTCGTGACAGCGACAATGTCTGGCAGGCTCGCAATACCGACTACGATGCGGCTCTCGACAGTATCCGACTTGGTCTCGATCCCGAAGGGGATGCGACGTCAGATCCGATTGACGGCAAGCAGGTCCTGCTGTTAGGAGCCGGCGGTGTTTCGCGGGCGATTGGTGCAGGCATTCTTGCTGCCGGTGGTGTGTTGACGATTTCCAACCGAAGCCGTGAACGGGGTGAGAAACTGGCCAAGGATCTGGGCTGTGCTTACTGTACCTGGGAAAACCGGGGCAGCGGTCGTTATGATATTCTGGTCAACGGAACTTCGGTCGGCATGCATCCCAAGGTCAATGAAACGCCGTTTGCGCAGAATTTTCTGCAAGAAGAGATGCTGGTCTTCGACACCGTTTATAATCCAGAGAATACACTGCTCCTCAAACAGGCGCGAGAACGAGGTTGCAAGACCGTTTCTGGAATTGAAATGTTCGTCCGCCAGGCGGCTGCCCAGTACAAACTGTTTACCGGAAAAGAACCTCCCCTGGAAGTCATGCGGAATACGCTGCGAAAAGGGATTTCCGCTGTTGGAAAACTCTAAGGGAGTCTTGCAATGTCAGTCATCACATTAATCGGCTATCGCGGCAGTGGTAAAAGCAGTGTCGCTGCGCCACTGGCCGAACGACTCGGTTTTTCGTGGATCGATGCCGACGACGAAATCGAACGGGTCGCCGGGAAATCCATCACGGAAATCTTTGCCGAGGACGGGGAACCCCGTTTTCGTCAGTGGGAACGCGAAGTCATGCAGAGCCTGCTCGCTCGTGACAAGCTGATCATTGCCGCTGGCGGCGGTGCGATTCTGAATGCCGAGACACGCAAAGAAATGCGCGAAGCCGGACCGGTGATCTGGCTCAGAGCGAGTGTGGCAGCGCTGGAACAACGAATTTCAGAGGATGTCACCACGGCCAGCCGACGCCCCGCGTTGACATCCAGTGCTTCCCAGCGCGAAGAAATTCATAATCTACTCGATCAGCGCGAACCACTGTATCGGGAAGCAGCGACCAGCACGGTCGAGACTGATTCCAAAACCGTTTCCCAAATCGTCGATGAAATTATGACGTCTCTGGATTCAACCGATTAAGGTACAACGAAAGTTTTCCCCGATATGACTCCCTTTGGCATCGATCCCAATCTGATACTCTTGCTGTTGTTTCTGCTGGGCGCAGTGCTGGGACGGATTGTCAATATCTGTATCGAAGAGATTCCTCGCGAAGAAAAGGTGGGCGCCGCCTGGAAACGCGTTGCACGTCGCATGCGTCATCTCTGGTCGCGTTATCACATTCCCATCGTCGGCGTTTTTCTGACGCGGTCACGCAATTCGACCTTTCCTTATAAACGTTCTCAGCGCGAAGCGCTGGTGGAACTATTAAACGGTCTAATCTTTGTCCTCCTGTATTGCGCGGAAGTGCCACTCAGCGTGCAGTCTACCTTGCAGGACAGCGGCCTGTTTTCCGCGTATGCTCCCGATCCGGCAGCGATAAACTCCTGGCTAACGCCGGTTGCGCTGCTCAATTTGCGATATGCCTTTCATCTGGTGTTGATCGAATCATTGATGATCGCCACTTTCATCGACTTCGATCTTAAGATTATCCCCGATGGGGCGACGATGCCTGCGATGTTCATTGGCGTGGTGGGATCATTCCTATTTGGCATGTTGTATCTGGTGCCGGTCTGGTTTCAGGAACCGTCAGCCGTTCGTTTAATGGGGCTGTATTTTCCAGAACAGTATCGCGCCAGCTTCAACGTCGAGCAAGTGCCCCAGTGGGTCGCCCTCTATCCGCATCTGCATGGTCTGGCGGTGAGTCTGGTCGGGTTGATCGTCGGTGGCGGCGTCGTCTGGGCGGTCCGCATCATCGGCCAGTGGACGTTACGACAGGAAGCGATGGGTTTTGGCGATGTGATTTTGATGGCCGTCATCGGTAGCTTCCTGGGATGGCAGGCAACGGTCACTGTGTTTGTGATCTCACCTCTGTGTGCATTGGCGGTGGTTGCCGTTTCCATCTTTTTTAAACAGTCTCGCGAAATTCCGTTCGGACCGTATCTCAGTCTGGGCGCGTTGCTGGTACTGCTGGGCTGGCCGAAAATTTGGCCGCTGGCGGAACGCTTTTGTCACTTGGGGCCGCTCTTGCCAGTCCTTGCGATTCTGATGCTGATCTTACTGACCGCCTGTCTGCTGATTACTCAGATGATGAAGTGGATGCTGGGGATTCCCTTGTATTATCAGGAAGAATGGCTGGAAGAATGGACCTCCGCCGATACGTTGACTTATCAAGAGGGGGAAAATGTGGATGAAAACCAGGGGCGCTGGGATCTCAACACCGACTCGCATACCCGAGCAGGGCGGGGTACACAATACTACCATCAATGGAAAAAAGGGCGGTAAGTTTCCCAAAATGAATGCTTTTTGTGGGCATCATTCACAAAAACGATAGCAAACACTAGAATCGGCGGCACGCGCTGAACTTTGCGATGTCGAATGTGTCATCACGGCGTCAATGTGCGTATTAGATTGAGACCGGGAATAAGAAAAAACTATGATTACAATCGTCGATTACGGAATGGGAAATCTGAGGAGCGTTCAGAAAGCCTTTGAAAAGGTTGGCGCGGAAGCCGTTATCTGTTCAAAGCCGGAAGAAATTTCTCAGGCGACCAAACTTGTTCTGCCCGGCGTGGGCGCCTTTCGGGATGCGATTCAGGCACTCCAGCAGCATTCGCTGGTCGAACCGATTCAGGAACACGTCAATTCCGGTAAGCCGTTTCTGGGAATCTGCCTCGGTCTGCAGCTGCTGTTTGATGTCAGCTATGAAGACGGCGAATACGAGGGGCTGGGGATCATTCCGGGAAAGGTCGTGCGTTTCGAGGATCAACCCGATCTGAAAATTCCACACATGGGCTGGAACCAGATTGATCGATCGGCTCCGCACCCGATTCTGGAAGGCATTCCCGAACACGAATACTTCTATTTTGTTCACAGCTATTATGTGGTGCCCGAAAATGAATCGGATGTCGCCGCCTGGACCGACTATGGTTGCCGCTTTGCCTCGATGGTGGCCCGTGACAATGTCGTCGCTTCACAGTTTCATCCCGAGAAAAGTCAAGACGCGGGACTGAAGCTGCTGCAGAATTTTGCTTCATTCTAAACTACGTTCTACTGAAAAAAGAAAGTCAGCTCAGCTATGGAAATACTGCCCGCCATCGATATCCGGGGAGGCAAATGCGTTCGTCTGCGACAAGGCGATTACGGTCAGGAAACCATATTCGGCGATGATCCGACCGAAATGGCCCGTCGCTGGGCAGATGGCGGCGCTTCACGTTTGCATCTGGTTGACCTGGATGGCGCGAAAGCGGGTAAGCCCGTCAATCAGGAAGTGGTCCGGAAGATTGTGGAATCAGTTTCCGTTCCCTGTCAGATGGGGGGCGGCATTCGAGATGAAGCTTCCATTAAGATGATGCTGGACGACGTGGGCATCGATCGCGTGATTGTGGGCACGCAGGCACTCAAAGATCCGCAGTGGTTCAAAGAGATGGTCCAGCGCTACCCCAATCGACTGGCACTGGGACTGGATGCCCGCGATTCAAAAGTCGCTACTGAAGGCTGGCTTGATGTCTCGGCAACCTCGGCCATTGATCTGGCTAAGGAATATGTGGGTGTCGAACTGGCAGCCGTCATTTACACGAATATTGCCAATGATGGCATGATGCAGGGCGTCGACGAAGGCACCATTCAGGATATGATCGCGTTAGCAGAGCTCGGTCTGCCCGTGATTGCTTCGGGCGGTGTGACGACACTGAAAGACGTCACACGTCTGGCGGAAGTCAGTCGCACGCAACCAAAATTAGTCGGTGCGATTATTGGCCGGGCCTTGTATGAAGGGACGATTACCGTTCCCGATGCCATCGCTGCTGCAACTTCATAAGCGCATTTTCCTGGCTGCAGGAATGGATGGCATTCTATGACGGATGAAGTTGACCAGGGAAAACTGTTCCGGGCGCGGATGCTGGTATTACTGGCTTCCGTGCTCTGGAGCCTGAGTGGCGTGTTTATCAAGTCACCTCCCTTTCAATCGATTCCCGAAGTAGACCGAGGCTTGATTCTGGCCTGTTATCGCGCGTTGTTTGCCGGGCTGTTTTTGCTGCCGTTTGTGAAATTCAAATATGTGCGCTGGCGTCCCGGTCTGATTCCGCTGTTGATCGCCTTTGCTTCAATGAATTTACTGTTCATGACCGCGATGACAAAAACCTCCGCCGCCGCTGCGATTTTTCTGCAGAATACGAGTATCGTTTGGGCGATGTTGTTCGGTCTGCTGTTTTTAAAGGAACGCATTGAACGCGGCTCAATTCTGGCGATGTTCATTGTGATGGTCGGCATCCTCTGTATTGTGGCTGGGGACTGGTCGGGCAAGAATTATGCGGGTAACCTGATTGCGCTGCTGAGCGGAATTTCTTATGCGCTGGTCGTGATTTTCTTTCGCGTCTTGCGCGACGAACATCCGGCCTGGCTGGTAGCGCTCTGTCTGTTGGTCTCTGCTGCGATCATCGCGCCTTGGGTCTTGAACCTGGGAATATCATTGACGGGGCTGCAGCTGTTTCTGCTCGCGACACTGGGAGTGGTTCAGATGGGAACTCCCTACGTCGTCTTTTCGCATGCAGTCAAAACTGTGAATTCGCAGGAAGCCGCGCTACTGGTGCTGATTGAACCGATTTTAAATCCGATCTGGGTCTGGCTGTTCTGGGGCGAGACCGTTTCGATTCCGACGCTCATCGGCTGTTCGCTGATTGTTCTCGGACTACTCGTACGGTTTCTATTTTTCCGACCGAAACAGATTCTAAAACCAGTAAATGCTTAGCGCGAAGCGAGCTTTACAGTTTGCATTTCATGATAATGCGATCGTTCTGCTTTCAGTTCGGACTGATAAAACTTGAGCGTATCGACCGTCGCTTCGCCCCATTCCGCGTTCTCGCGGTCCCGAAGTATCTCAAACAGTGTTTCGGGGGGTTTGGCTTTCACACGGGCCAGAGTCAGGTGCGGATGGAAGACTTTGCGTTCGGGAGGATAGCCTAGTTTTCCTGTTTCCCGTTCGAGGAAGTTGACCATCTCGGTTAACACAGTGGGATCCGTGATACCGGCCCAGATGACATTCGGGTGATCGGCACGGGGGAAGGCTCCCAGACCTTTGAACGCCAGTTTCATGCGTGGGAATTCAGTCCGCATCTTTTTCAGAATTGTGCTGATGGGCATGATGTCTTCCAGTTCCGTCGGCCCCAGAAACTTCAGCGTGATATGCATCTGGTCTGTGGGAATCGGTCTCACTGCCGAGCCGAGTTGCTCCAGTTTTTGCATTAATTTCTTAAGACCCCGAGGTGGTTCAATGGGGACGGCGATAAAGGTGCGTGTGCGTTTATTGGAGTGCATCATGATTGATCTGGCTTGCGTTCCGGTGGAGAAGCGAAACGTGGATTTTCCTATTTCTTCTTCTGGTTCCAAAGTGTTTTCAGTTGGTCGAAGCCCTGCAGGGGCTGATCTCCGGTTTTCATTTCATCCGTCAGTTTAGCTGGCGGCGGTCCCTGTTTGCCAGTTTTTTTTCGTTTTTTTCGAGGTGGTTTGCTTTGACTGCCGGGAGGAGTGGTTGCTGGTTTTGCCGTCTCTGTTTTTTCCGGTTGTTTGGAGCGCTGAGCTGGTTTGGACTGACTCGGTTTTGGACGTTGTGCTTTTTTGGGCTGACGATCGGTGCCCGGTTTGATCAATGTCAACGAGACCCGGCGGCGTTCCAGGTCTACACCCAGTACCCAGGCTGTAATCACGTCGCCGACTGAGACAAACTGATACGGGTTTTCGATGAAGTGATTGGCCATCTCGCTGACGTGAATCAGGGCGCTGTCTTTAAGACCCACATCCACAAACGCACCAAAGTCGACCACATTCAAAACCGTGCCTTGCAGTTCCATGCCTTCAACCAGTTGCTCGAGCTTCAGTACTCCCTGCTTGAAGATCGGACCGGGTAAGTCGGAACGTGGATCACGGCGGGGACGTACAATCGCTTCCAGAATATCTTCCAGCGTCGGTAAGCCGATGCTTAAATTTTGGCTCAGATCCTGTTTGTCGATCTGGCTGACCTTTTCCACGATCGAAGCACGATCGCTGGCCGATGCCTTCAAGCTGTTCTCAGGTAGATCAAGTTGCGTGAAAACTTTATGGGCGTGCTCGTAACTTTCCGGATGAATCCAGGTGGAGTCGAGCGGTTCATCACCCGCATTGATTTTTAAAAATCCGGCAGCCTGTGTAAATGTGGCATCACCAATCCCGGCGACGTCGAGCAGTTGTTTCCGATTCAGAAACGAACCATGATTATCGCGCCATTCGGTAATCCTGCGGGCGATCAACTGATTCATACCCGATACGTGACGTAACAGAGAAGCACTGGCGGTATTCAAATTCACGCCGACGTAATTCACGCACGATTCAATCACTTCATCCAGTGATTCTTTCAGACGCTTCGAATTCACATCATGCTGGTACATGCCGACCCCCAGGTGCTGTGGATCGATTTTGACCAGTTCGCTCAACGGATCCTGCAGACGGCGACCGATCGAAATCGTGCCTCGAATCGTTGCGTCCAGATCGGGAAATTCTTCGCGGGCAACCGGACTGGCAGAATAAATACTGGCGCCCGCTTCATTCACGATTAAATACCGTGCTTCGGGCAAGTTCTGCTCGATCATCTCAGTGATGATCTCTTCCGTTTCCCGGCAGGCAGTCCCGTTGCCGATCGCGACCAGCTTGCATTGATGTTCGGTCATCATCTCGGACAGTTTGTTGCGGGCGTAATCTTTTTTATCTGCAGAACCGGTGACATATACCAGATCGGTGGCAACACAGTTTCCCATCTCATCCAGTACGGCAAGCTTACAGCCTGTGCGTAAACCAGGATCGATGGCCAGTATCCGTTCGCCTTGCAGCGGCGGTTGCAGCAGTAAGTTTTTCAAGTTCTGGGCGAACACCGACACCGCATGTTTTTCCGCTTTTTCCGTCAGTTCGCGACGAATTTCACGATCGAGGCTGGGCAGAATTAAACGCTGTAACGCGTCGAGAACGACCTCTTTTAAAAATGAATTGAAGCGGTGATCGTTCAGATTCAAATGACGGATGATTGACAGACAGGCCGAATCTTCCGCCCATTCGAACCGGACCCGTAATGCGCCTGATTTTTCTCCGCGGTTCATCGCCATCGTGCGATGATGGGGCACTTTAACGACCTGTTCCGAGTAATTGAAATAGTCGCGATATTCCTGGCCTGATTCTTCTGCTTTCTTGGTAGCCGTTATCGTCAGGCTCCCGGACCGCCAACCGATCTTGCGCGAGATATCACGCACATCAGGGTCTTCACCAATTTTTTCAGCCAGGATATCGGCGGCCCCTTTGAGGACCTCGTCTGTCGTGCGGGCGCCTTCTTCGGCTTTGGTATATTGTTTTGCTGCCTCGGTCAGATTTTGAACAGTGGCGTCACCAGCCCAGATCGCATCGGCCAAAGGTTCGAATCCATGCTTACGGGCGATTGCCGCGCGGGATGTTCTTTTGGGGCGATAGGGTCGGTAAAGATCTTCCAGTCGCTTCAGAGTATCGGCTTTTTCGATTTCCGCTTTTAACGAGGGAGTCATTTTCTGTTGCGCTTCGATTAAACGCAGGATGGTTGATGCACGCTCCCAGATTTGTCGTTTCGATTGAACTCGCTTTTGGATATCACGAATTTGAACTTCATCAAGATTGCCCGTCCGTTCTTTACGATAGCGGGTAATAAAGGGAACCGTATTCCCTTCATCCAGCAATGCAATCACATTCAGGATCTGCTGTGATGTGAGATTCAATTCCGATGCCATCTTCTCTGCATCTTGTGCAGAGAAGATGGTGCTGGAATGATTCTTTTTTATCTCAACCGCATCCATTTTGATCTCGATTCGTCCCGATCAATGGTTTCGAAAACTTGAATTAGGAATCTGAAAAATAACAGGCTCTACTACACGACTCTCTATTAAGAATAACTGTTTTGAGAAAAAATAGAAATGCCCGTTCCACAACACCTGAGTCGATAGAGTTGTTTCACTTGAAAGTGTAGTGAGCCAGGCTTGAGTTTGATAGGCTCACGCTGACCAAAACAGGACACACGCAACGCGATTTTTATACACCGCGGAATTTATTAATGGTCTTTTTAATCTGGGTGATTTTGACGGAGCAGAACAGATCTTCAAGGAACCCTTCCTGAACATGTTTTTCATTTGATTACCAGTCAGTTCTGAAATTCGGATCATCTGGCTGTGTTCATTTTCTGACTGTGTTTGAATCGCATGCGGGAGGGAATATATTTACGAATCAAGGAGTCGTTAGTGCATGAAATTATCTCTCTCATTCTCTCGGCAGAATCGTTTTTCTCGTTAGGACCGGACCTCTCCTCTGCCGATAAAAGACCAAAGGACAATCTCGAGTAATCATCGGTCTGCGCTTACGCAAAAACAACTTGCGTCAACGGACGGGTGATTCCAGTACAGTCATTTCAGGGGGGGGATGGCATGACGCCGGCCGTCAAAATTAACACGTATCTTCTTATCTTGTTTGTGGTTAGCCTGACAAATGGCCTCGATGCGCAAGCGGGTTGGCCTTTTTGTTCCAAAGAGGAGAAAGAAGCAAAATGGGCAGAGCGCGCAGCACGACCTGTTGGGTCGCGTCAGAAATATAAATTTGGCGAACTCTGGCCTCCCTACCCTCGACCAACCGGCCCACCTCGGCGCTTCTGGAACAAATATCATAGCGCAACCTTTTGGCCTTACCCATACAATTGTGATGATAAGGGGTATGTCCGAGATGTGATGGAACGGCAAATACAGAATGGCTGGACCGACCAGACAACCTTGTATGCCTATTACTTTGAGCCAGAGGGAAACAAGCTGACGGAAGCGGGCATATTACATCTGCGCTGGATTTTGGAGCACGCTCCTGAAAGACGTCGCACCATTTTTGTACAGACGGCGAATGATTCGATTACCAGCCAGGAACGTCTGGCGAATGTACAATACGCGGCTTCGGAGATGGTTGGCGATCAGAATGTGCCATCCACAATGTTAAGGTTGTCTCCCACTTATGGCCGACCAGCTCGTGAAGAAGATCTGAAATACCGTGCGTATGTCGGTTCGATTTTAGCGCCACGCATTCAATATACTGCCGGAGGTGGTACAGCAGCGAACGGCGGTAATTAAGTCTGGCTGTTGTCTCACTGTTCATTCTGATCGAATTCCCTGTTCCAGTTAGCGTAACCGTAAACCAGTAATGATAGATCGCCCGACCGACGAGGAATCTTGCAATCCTTCCGAGGAGTCATCCCTGGAGAACGAAGAATCTTCAGAACAGGTGCTTCGTCCAACCACGAAAAACCACGACCTGACCGATCTTTACAGTGATCTGTTTCAGAAAAACCAGACCACGTCCGACTCGCGCAGTGTTGCTGAGCCAGAGTCACCCGCAGACAAGATTCCCTTCGAGGGGATTCGTCAGCGGGATGTGATTCCCGCACCACAAACGCTGGAAGAGACCGGTTTGTCTTTAATTCAGTTATGTAATCTGGTTTTAAAGCAGTTGTATTTACAGGGGAGCGCGTTGGGAATTGAAATCTCCCGTAGCGCGCATCTGCCGTTCAGCATTATCGATATGGCGCTTGCTTTTCTGAAAGATGATAAGTGCATTGAAGTCACCTCCGGTAATATGATGGGTCGTTCTTCCTATCGTTTTAATCTGACCGAACTTGGCCGGATCCGTGCGCGAGAGGCTTTTGAACAATGCCGTTATGTTGGTCCCGCTCCGGTGCCCTTAGAGGCTTATGTGCGGCAGTGTCAATTACAGACCGTCGTAGGCATCGAATGTACGCCGGAAGGGCTGGAAGCGGCCTTTTCAGATTTTATCATCCGTGAAGGTTTGCTGGATGAATTGGGACCCGCGGTCTGCAGTGGGCGGTCTATTTTTATCTACGGGCCACCGGGTAACGGGAAAACATTGATTGCCAAAGGTTTGGGCCGTTTTCTGAATCGTCAGGGGGGTGAAATCTATGTTCCCTATGCGTTACAGATGGAGAACAGCATCATTACGCTGTTTGATCCGACCATTCATCAAACGACCGACGATCATGAACTGGAAGAACGTAACAATACCGATCCGAAAAATGCTGGCAGAATTCCTGAAATGAAAGACTGGGTCAAACCAGATACGGACTTGCGCTGGCGACGCATCAGGCGTCCCGTCGTGATTACCGGCGGCGAGTTGAATCTGGAAATGCTCGATTTGCGGTATAACAAAGCCAGCAATTTTTATACGGCGCCGCTACACATCAAAGCCAATGGGGGCGTCTTTCTGATCGATGACTTCGGGAGACAGTTGGTCAGTCCCAAAGACCTGCTCAACCGGTGGATTATGCCGCTCGAGGATCGGATCGATTATTTAACGCTGGCGACCGGAAAGAAATTTTCCATCCCGTTTGAACAATTAATCGTGTTCTCGACCAACCTGGATCCTAAGGATCTGGTTGATGAAGCGTTTCTGCGTCGCATTCGTCATAAGATTGAAATCAGTGCTCCTTCCCGGGAAGTTTTCACAGAGATCACTCGGCTCTGTTGTCGCCAACGGGGCATAGGTTTTAGCCCAGTCTTTGTAAGTTATCTATACGACACTTACTACAACCAGGGAAAGTCGCCCAGATCCAGTGACCCGCGAGATTTACTGGAGATTCTTCAATCAATCTGTCGATTTAAAGGACAGGACCCCATCATTTCTACTCAGCTCATATCAGAAGCGGCACAACGTTTCTTCTGTCAGATATAACTTCTCTCCTGCAATATCTTTAGTAAGCCTTTTATTGAAGGCTCCTTAAAGCAACCAGATTCATTCATGATCACGCTTGTCTTATCTTTCTGATCTGTCATCACGGATGGCTTCATCAGACAGTGCAGAGTCAAGAGTGGCCGCCATTGGAAGGCAATCATGAAGAATCCACAATTCAAGTTTTGTAAGTGCACCTCACGGAGGTAATAGAATGTCAGTACGGATGACAAAACAGGCATGGATCGCTGGAATCGCTTGTGCATTACTGGTATGCACCGGTTGCTCTTCCATGCGCGAAAAATTTGTTGCCAGTACAGATGAAACACCAACGACTTTGAAAGAGAAGGTCTCGGTTGCCAGGCAGAAACTGAAGAATCCAGATAAGTTTTATATTACTCACGGACAACTTCAGGAAAAAATGGGTGATGTGAACGCCGCCCGTTCTTCCTATGAAGTGGCTTTAGGGCAGAACCCGAAATCAATTGAAGCCGTCCTTGGTCTGGCACGCCTGGATCAGGTGGCCGGTCGAAAAGGAGCCGCTGAAAAAGGATTTCAAAAAGCACTGGAAATGGCCCCCGAAGACCCCAAGGTCCGTGCCAGTATCGGCCAGTTTTATGCGGCTGAGGAAAAGTGGGATCAGGCGATTGTACTGTTGAGCGACGCTGTCAAGTCAGCACCAGCCGATAAAAATATTCGCTATCAATTGGGAATCACCATGGCGTCTGCTGGCAACTACCAGGGAGCTATGCCACATTTGATTCGTGCGGTCGGCGAAGCCGAAGCCCATTATAACATTGGTTACATTCTCAGAGACCGGGGGCAACTGCAGGCCAGTGAGCAGCAGTTCCTCCAGGCCGTTGTGCTCAAACCGGAATTCAACGAAGCTCAGTACTGGCTCGACGAAATTCGTCGTGAAAAAGAGAATCGTCTGATGCTGGCCGGCGTGACAACCGGTGGTGCTACAGGCAAGGATACAGGAGCCCAGCAGGCTTCCTATTCAAAAACAAAACAGAAAAAAACAGCCCAAGTGAAACGGCGCGCATCGGGTGTCTCCAAAGGCATGAGCCCGGCAGGCATCTCGACCGCTCCCAAGTCAGCCACTCGTGCCGGAACTACACCGCCGCCCGATCTGACGGCAGAGCAGTTGGAGCAGTGGCATAATCAACGACAGTTTTAGAACTAAGTTGATCTGACTAATCAAACAAAAAAAAACAGGCCCCGATGTGAATCGGGGCCTGTTTCGTTGATCGTCTCTCATTTGCCATTAAGCAGAAGCGGCTGCCCCTTGCAGTTGCTCTGCCAGTTTCAGGCATAAACGTTTCAATAGTGCAATCGATGCTCGTGCTTCATCTTCTGTCATCGTCATCGGCGGGCTGACGCGTAAGACATTACCGGCCAATGCTCCGAGCAGATGAATCCCGTCTCCACCTGCTTCACCCAGGTAGCAAATTTTGACGAGCTCAATGGCGACTTCCTGGCTGGTTTTGCCACCCAGTTCGGCACATTCGATTCCGAAGACCATGCCTTCGCCACGAACTTTGGCGATCACACCCGTTTCTTTGAGGCTCTGCAGGCCATCGATATACAGCTGCGAAAGCTTCTGGGTGTTGTCCATCACATCCGTTCCTTCGAACTCATCCAGAGTTGCCAGGACGGCAGCAGAGGAGAGCGGGTTGGCACTCCAGGTGTCAGAGGCTTCGCCATAGTTCAGGCTGGCAATCACATCATCTCGACCGACGGCAGCCGCGACGGGAACTCCATTTCCAAGACCTTTACCAAGCACGACAAAATCGGGTTCCACCTGGTATTTCTCAAATGCATACATGCAGCCGGTGCGACCAAAGTTGGCCTGTACTTCATCGAAGATCAACATGATGTCGTGTGCCCGACAGAAGTCCTGCAGCACTTTATGGTATTCGACTTGCGGATGATAACTTCCCCCGCCACCCAGATAAGGCTCGGTAATTAGACAGTTAATCCGCGTTCCAAATTCGGTCCAGAGATCTTCGAGTTCCTTCTGGTAGGCGGCAGTATCCAGGGTATCACCGCATTTAGTGATATCATCGCATTCAGTACGAGGAAAGCTGATGAACTTTACGCGAGGATCTCGATCAGCGTCTGTTTCCGAACCGGTGACGGCACCTGCCAACCCTTTTTTTCCGTGGAATCCATAACGTGTCGCCAGAATAATATCCCGCTGGGGATCACGGTGCAGACATGCCCAGAGTGCTTTCTGCACGGCTTCGGATCCGGAAGCGGCCCACATGACTTTGTCGCAACGATTGCCCCCTTTGAAAGATTGAATGTTGGCGATCAGACGCTTGCTGGCTTCCGTTTCAATTTCGGTGACCGCGTTATACGCAGTCAGCGTGGCCGCTTCAAAATAAGCACCTTCTCCTTCGCCGCTAATGTGTTCCGGTTTCCAACCCAGGTATTCACTGAAGCGTTTCATCCAGCGGCGCGGGTTGTGCCCCAGGTTGGCGACCAGTACGCCCGAAGTGAAGTCATACAGGCGACGCCCTTCAGGCGTCCAGTGATAGCAGCCCGCTGATTTTGCCAGTACCGCCTGACTGGGGGTGAAGGTTCTTAAAGCCAATGATTCTGTCTGAAACAGATCCTGGCGAACGGCATTAGATTGATTTTCATTGTCAAACTGAATGGCTGTAGTCATGGTTTTCTCTTTTGGATGACAAGGGGTGATAAAAATGGATTACAAATATTTGAAGCAGTAAGTCTTTAATCACTGCTGTGAATTAAACGGTTCCCTCATAGAGCACTTCGGCTTCCGACGAACCAGGACGATAAAGCACCAAGCCTCCCTGGTCGTCGTTCACACGGACAACACAGTCGGGTTCGCCTTGCACGTGTTTTTCCAGAATCGCTTCCAAAGCCTGTACGGCGGCGACGGTCTGGCGGTCTGCGGATAAATCGTTGTAGCTCAACGAGCGGACTTGTTCCAGACGTTGTTGACGTTCCGATTCCGGGCCGCCAAATTCAATTTGTGCGACTTCGCGGGCAAACTGTTCAATGACTTCAATTCCGTAACCCCGTTGTGAACGTTCATTCCACGGCTCGACGAAAGTTCCATTGAAGTGATTATTCATCGAGTTTTTAATTTCAAAGGGAGTTTTGTCTTCTACCGTGCACTCGACGCCTCGCTTGCGCGAATGGCCGTTCCATAAACCGTTGTCGAAACGGAACTGGACTTCCTGTTCGACATAACCAGGGAAGTTGTCCGGCGTGACCCAGGACGTGTGAATGTCAAATGCGGCTTCGCGGCCAGACTCGTACTCATAAACCATCCGCATCTGGCAACTGTCCCAGGTCGGGCCGTCTTTGTCGCCAACCAAACCACGCTGACCGGAAGCAGTGATTGTTTTCAGCTTTCCACCGAAGGTGAAATCAATCAGCTTAATATAATGCACGGCCACATAGGTTCCAGGATTGCGCCCCGTGATCCATTGGGCAAACTGTTTTCCGGAAATCGATTTGGGCTCCAACAAAGAGCAGTAGCCGCTATTCACATGTTGCAGCACATCATCATATACGAGCGTGCGGAGTTTTTTGTGATCGGGGTCGAAGAGTTTGTGATACACCACTTTGGCGGTCACATTATTTTTCTCAGCCAGCGCGACCAGTTCATCCAGTTGCTGCAGTTTTAAAACCGAAGGCTTTTCCACGATCAGGTGCGTACCCGCTTCCAGCAGTTTTTTACAGGAATCAAAGTGTCGGTCATCGGGAGACGCTACACAAGCGAAATTCAACCCTGCCGCAGCCATCTCTTCAATCGCGTTGTCTCCGGCGTAACTTTGGAAGCCACCTACTTTCTCTCCGCGTTCCGCCAGATATTTTTCCGCCCGGAAGCCGGTACGGGTCGCGACCGCATCCAGAGAGACATCGACGGGGCCCGTCGCGCGTTGATAGAGGCCCGTTTCATGGACGCTTTCAAAAAAAGGACGGTACGTCTCGTCGACAATCATTCCAAATCCGACCAGACCCGCTTTGAGTTTCTTCTGGTTTTCCGCGGTGCTCATAAGATATCCTTAAGTGAATTCAGTATATGGGATTTAAATGGCTGGTAATTTCAGTTATATTACTATAATAAAGAATAATGAAACTTAACAAAGCTGCGAAATTCTTGAAAGTGAATTCACTTTAGGCATTGCAAGTGGGATTGTCAAGACTCTTCTGCCGTGTATTGGCCGAAGAATTCCGGGTTTTCACGAGTCTGTTCGTAGCTGACCGTGCCCTGGTTTTCATCCTATGATTCCAACTGAAATGAGAGTCTCGTGAATAAAGGTCTTTCTATTGTGGTCGATATGAATGGACAAAATGTCATTGAGGAAGAGGAGAGTCCGTCACTCGTTGATGAAGTTTACCAGAAGCTGCTATTGCGTATCATCCGTTGTGAACTCCCCGGCGGAACCGAATTGAAAAGCACACAGCTGGCCCGGGAAATCGGCGTCAGTCGTACACCCGTGGTGCAGGCGCTGGCGCGGTTGCAGGCCGATGGCATTGTGATTCAACAGAAAAATCACCGGGCCGTCGTGAGAGAAGGGGCCGAAAACTGGTTAGTTGAAATTCATGAACTGCGCCTGTTACTGGAACCCTCTGCTGCTGCGATGGCCGCACAAAAGATGACTGAAGCAGAGTTAACGCGATTACAGGCTCTAGCGGCTGATGTCAAAATCTGTCAGCAGCAGTACGAGGACGGCGATTTATCCAGCGCACACTTACAGAACTGGGGGGCCGCCTCCCGCGCGTTCGATTATGCTTTGCACTTGAGTATCGCCGATCATTGTGGCAATTTGCCGATTTGCGAAGCGATTCATAAATGCTGGAGTTATAAACGGGTTTCCTATTCCGCAGCCGACGAGTCTCCCGAAATTATGATTCGTGGGTTATATGATCATACTGTTCTCCTGGACTCATTAAACAACCACGATTCCGAGACGGCAGCTGCGGCGATGACCATGCATTTACGAAATGCATCCCGGATGCGGCCCGATCGTTTGATTGTGTGACAGATTCAGTTGAAATTGTGAAATGCCGTTGAAAAGCGAGTCGGATCTTCTCGTAGCTCTTGAAACTTAGCTGAAACCTGTCAAAAATGACTTCAATCTGGTGAATACCAACAGCGCAGTCGTATCTTGTTTAGATTTAGAAATAAAAGGCAAATAAACGTTATGTCAGATAATCCACGTGTGATTTTAAGTGCATTTGCAGATGAAGCAGCCAATCATAAAACAGCCATCGAACAAATGGTGGCACTTTCTGCTTTGGGGCTACGGTATTACAGCCCGCGTTTTATTGACGTGAACGGCGACGGCAACATCAAGCATGTTGTGGACCTGAATAAATCAGAATACAAAGCGCTGCTCAAAATGCATGACGAGTATGGCATAAATGTCACCAGCATCGGCGCTCGCGTCGGTAAAATCAAACTGGTTGACAAAGACGATGGCTCCCATAATGTATTTGTTCCCTTCAAGGAATATTTGAAAAAGGAAGTTGCGAACACGATCAACGCAGCGACCACTCTGGGGACGAAACTGATTCGTGGTTTCTCGTTTTATCCTCCCAAAGGTGAAGATCCCAAACCGTACATGAATCAGGCCGTCGATCAGATTGGTCAGATTGTGGATCTGTGTGCGAAAGAGGGACTGGTCTATGGTCTGGAGATCGAACCGAACCTGATTGGTGAAACCGGGCCACTGCTGGCGGAACTCGCTCGGAAAGTCAAACGATCGAATATGGTCACGATTTACGATGGCGGGAATATTGCTGCTCAGAATAAAGATGCGATGCAGTGCTTGAGCGAGTTTCATGATATGAGTAAATCAATGGGCTGGCTGCACATCAAAGATTACGCCGTCGATACAAGCCTGGAATGGACGGGTGTTGTTGATGAAGAACGCTTGAAGAACTTTGTACCGGCCAACGTAGGTGATGCCGGCCACGAGGTTGTCTTGCGTGAACTGCGTGAGATGCTGCCGAAGATGGAAAAGAAAATGAAGAAACTGGGCGTGCCTGGAGTCTTCCTGGAAGTGGAACCGCACTTGAAAGGGGGCGGCCAGTTTGGCGGCTTCAGTGGCCCTGACGGAATTGGTGTGGCGGTCCGGGCGCTCTGTTCTGTTCTGGATTATGTGGGTATCGATTATGATCTGCGTACGTTCAAGGATATTCAGGAGCTGCGTGGTTTCTAAATCATAGCGTGGTTTCTAAATCACTGTGTGGAGACATCAGGGGGCGAAAGACAGGAAACTTCGGTTTCAGAAAAAACTGTCGATCGCCCCGTTCCTTTGCTACAATAAAATCAAAGTCGTTTAAGAGTAAAAAACAATGTCGTTTGATCCACAAAACCTGCAGGATATTATCGCCTGCCCGAAAACAAAAGCAAAACTCGTCTGTGATGGCGATTTTCTGGTTTCGGTCGATCCAGCCACGCGGCTCAAGTATCCGATACAGGATGGCATTCCCGTAATGCTGATTGATGAAGCAAAGGAAGTCCCAGAGGAAGAGTGGGCCGATATTATGCAGCGTCATGAGCGGAACCCGGAAACAGGAGAACTTGTCTCCTGATCTGTTTTACCTGCCAGAAGATTTAACCAGAGGATTTACTATGCAGAACACGTTGAAGAAATGGTCATCGCGAATCACTTTCATCTGGTTTCTCTGTTTTTCTCTAGCAGGCGTTTCATTTACCTTACCCGCAAACGCACAGGAACCAGCGGGTGCGGCATCCAAGTCGGATCCGCAGTTCGATGAAAATCCGCTTTATTTATATAAGCGGGATCATGATCCCAATGGTATCGGCAAGTTCTATCGAGGTCGCGAAATTGCCCGCGTGATGGGTTATCAAGGGGCTCCCTGGCTCGAACGGATTTCACGTGAGCAGGAAGAACGGTTGTCGCTGCTTCCCAAAGCCTTAAAGCTGCAGCCGGGAATGGCGATCGCAGATATCGGCGCGGGCAGTGGTGTGATCTCCGTGATCCTGGCCGAGCATGTGAGTCCAGGCGGCAAAGTCTATGCTGTCGATGTGCAACAGGAGATGCTCGACCTGCTGGCGAAGAAACTCCAGAAAGTGGGCGTGGAAAATATTCAGCCTGTTCTGGGAACTCAAAAAGCTCCCGGCCTCAAACCTGAGTCGATCGATCTGGCGATCATGGTTGACGTCTATCACGAGTTTGAATTTCCTTATGAGATGATGCTTGAAATTTCCAAAGCCCTCAAACCCAAAGGGCGGGTTGTGCTAGTGGAATATCGCAAAGAAGACCCCGCGGTTCCGATTAAACTCGTGCACAAAATGTCTGAAGCGCAAGCGAAAAAAGAAGTCTCCCGCCCGGAGCTGAATCTGAAATGGCAGCAGACCATAGGGGTTTTACCTCGCCAGCACATCCTGGTCTTTGAGAAAACTGCTGAGGAATAAGCCTCACTCGCGGTGCGTAAACAGTTGTGATTTGCTCCTGCAAAAATTGAGTGACAGATATCAATTTATGCTGTACGAAGTTGATTTCTCGCGTTCAATCAGCTCTACCATCGGCCTCTGTTTTTTCTCATTTCAGGACTATTCCTCCTGAGGTTGCCCCTGTCAAGCAGTTTAAACCAGCAGAGCAGGGAAAAACATCTTTGCAGCTTGGTGTGTTTAACTCACGCCTCGTTTCCCGAATGCCGATTTGCGCAGCAATTCATCGTGAAATATTGGACTAATGGAAAATGTTAACCCGATCCAATAGAGATGAATGGCAGAGTCAACTGATGATCTACACTCAATATATGTTAAGACGCGTTAGTGAATACGACTAAGTCCTTCTATGATTTTGGCACTGATGATTAGATAGGTTAGGTTTAAGTATGCAGTTTTTGAATTTGCTGGAACAGCAAAGGGATTGGTCTCCCTGTATTCTGTACGTAGATGAAAACATCAGTCACTTTCGCAAATTTGAGGCAATCAATGCAGGTCAAGGATATGAAATCCATCTCTCATTGAATGCAAAAGCATCCCTGATGCTGAGTCTGAAAATTCAGCCCGACATCATCATCCTCAGTCTCGATCTACAAGATGCAGATCCGATTGAGATGATCCGTTTTTATAAATCTCAGGATGCACTCTCGAATACAGCGATTCTGGCGACGACTCAATTTCAGGAGTCGGAAAAAATCGAGGGCGCGTTAGAATATGGCGTCGATGATTTCCTGCTGCGGCCTTACAATGATTCTCTTGTCAGCAAACGCATTCGAAACACGCTTCAGATCATCGCAATTCAAAAGTCCGATCGCATCCAGATGGCACTCAGTAATATTCTGGAAGAATCGCTGAATGAGATTTATATTTTCGGTGCAGAATCAAACCGAATTTTCTATGCCAGTCGCGGTGCCACAAATAATCTGGGATATCCTATCCAGGTACTGCAGAGCATGTCCCCTTTTCAATTCCTGCAAGAAGATTCTGCTTCCGAATTTAAAGCGGCGATTCATGACCTGCTGGAAAATCCAGATTCACAAGCAGTTTTGAGTGCCGGATTTCAGAGAAAAGATGGTACAAAATATCCTGTCGAAATTTATCTTCAGAAGACCGTTGTCTTTTCGAGACCAGCGATTGTTGTTCTGGCAACGGACATTACCAAGTTAGTACAACAAAGAGAGCAGGTAGAGCGATTAGCACGCGCCGTTGATTCCAGTGCGGAAGCGGTTTTCATTACGGATACCCGGGGTGTGATTAATTATGTGAACGCTGCTTTTTCAGACCTGTATGGCTGGTCGGCGGAGGAAGCCATCGGGCAGACTCCCCGGTTCATCAAAAGTAAGCTCAACCCGGAATCGATCTACCGCGAAATGTGGGATCAATTACTCTCCGGGAATACCTGGCAAGGAACATTGATCAATCGCCGTAAAGCAACTCAAAGATTGTCAGGCAGCCTGCCTCTGCTGGGGCAAAATACGCGACAACAGCGGAACTGGCTGGATGATTACCGCTGGGTGCATATGACGGTATCCCCAATTTTTGATCAACGGGGAGAATGTATCTCCTACGTGGCACTCCAACGCGATATTACAGAAAAGGTTCTGGACGAAAAAAAACAGTCGCAACGGCATCTACAGGCAGTCATCAGAGCTGGGGTCGCAAAAAGCCTGCAACAGCAGTCTCATTTGAAAATAAAACTACAGCAAGTGTTGACCGGCCTGCTGGAAGTGCCCGAACACAAAAGCCTGAATCGAGGGTGTCTCTATCTCAATAATGAGCAAACCCGACAGAGCGAATTGATCACCCAGTATGGAGAATTTCTCACTCCACCCCCTGCGCACTATCATGGGTTCAGCTTTGCTGAAGATTACGCTCAGTTTCCCATCACAGTGCGACAGATGCAGATTATTAATCAGTGTCATTGTGATTGTTCAACAAAGCAGGAACGGCAGGAGAATGCGTCACATGGCCACTATTTGATTCCCATTACGCATCGTAAAGAGCAGCTGGGAGCGCTGGTATTATTCAGCGATATCTTTCCGGATGACGATCCCGACCAGATGCTCTTCTTGAATTCCCTCGGTGAGTTAATCGGGGTCGCGATTGCGAATGATCGTTTGACTGAGGAACTCAAATCGGCTCGGCAGGAAGCGGTTGAAGCCAATATTTCCAAGGATCTTTTCCTGGCAAATATCAGCCACGAGATCCGAACCCCCATGACGGCGATTCTGGGGTATTCAGAAATCTTGATGGAACAGTTGGAACCTGGATCTCAGGTGAAAATGATTGATACCATCAAACAGAACGGCGATTACCTGTTGAGCTTAATCAACGATTTGCTTGATCTGTCAAAAATCAATTCTCAGAAGATGACCGTAGAGTTGATGTGTTGTTCTCCCGCAGAAATCCTGAATAATGTAGAAAATCTGCTGAATGTGAGAGCGGAAAAGAAACAGATTCAATATATGACTGAATATGACGGGGCCATTCCCGAATATATTCAGACAGATCCTACCAAGTTGAAACAGATCCTGGTCAACCTTGTTGGAAACGCAATTAAGTTCACTGATGAAGGCTCCGTACGCGTCATCACGCGTTATCTGGATCAAGGTCCATCTCCCTGCCTGGAAATCAAAATTGTGGATACCGGTGTTGGGATTACGGGCGACCAGATGAAAGAACTGTTCCAGCCATTCACCCAGGCAGATGCTTCCATGGCACGCCGTTTCGGTGGTACGGGATTAGGCCTGACCATCTGCAAAAAGCTGATTGAATTGTTGAATGGCTCGATTTCAGTATCTAGTGTCTCTGCAGAAGGAAGTACATTTCTGCTCAAGGTTCCTGTCGGGCATCCAGATAAGGTGAAACTGCTCCAATATGATTCAGGCAAGCAGGAGCAAGCAGAGAACGCAGCAGACATACCGGAAATTACAGGGAATCTCAAAGACCACTTTGGTTTTTCTCCGCGTATTCTGGTAGCTGAAGATGCCGTCGACAATCAAAATTTGATTTCTTTCATTCTGGAGAAGTGGCAGTGTGATCTGCAAATGGTTGAGAATGGTGAGTTGGCTTTAGAAGCAGCATTGGCGGCCGAAGAGCAGGGCGTACCTTTTGATATTGTCTTGATGGATATTCAAATGCCGGTGATGGATGGTTATACCGCGACCAGAAAATTAAGAGAAGCCGGTTATACAAGACCGATCATAGCAATTACCGCACATGCGATGACGTCAGAACTGCAAGGTTGTCTTGCCGTTGGTTGTGACACCTATACCAGCAAACCGATCAATCGAAAACAGTTACTTAGTCTGATCTGTCAGTACACAAATCGAGAGCATGCTCACACCGTCTAATGATGTGAGCATGCGAAAATGTCATAAATTTCTAGTTCAAACGATTAATATTCGCCGATGACTTCTCGACCTGAAATCGTTCCCAGCGCCGTATAGATGCCGAAATCAATACTGGAGCCGATCAAGCGAACCGAACCATCACCAAGTAGAAATTGCGCGAAACCCACATGCGGGGCGGAAACATCGCGGTCATCACTGGTACTCGCATTCGGAACGTGGCCTGTCTGAAACAATACCATATGGCCATGGTCGTCCGTGGCATCGGTAATTTCTCGGACTGCACCCGCCCAGGTCGTTTCGTATTCGAAATGGTTTCCGTGTACGGCGCCATTTCTGAATTCTCCGTTTTGACGCTCTCCGACACACAAGGTGTTGGAAAGCCCATCGGTGACATCACGCGAACGTGTGGCACTGTTGCGGCTGAACATTCCCGTGCGCTGTTCCTGATTGGCGTCCAGATCCGGCGGACCGAAATTGGCAACGTAACAACCCATCGCGTAACGTTCCGTCGCGCTCCCCATTTCGACAAACCCGTTTTCAGAAATCGGATCGGATGGGCAAAGAAGACCGGGAATGTGACGCTCGCGCGCAGCCTGGTTCACGGCACTGAAAATCGGTTCTGATAGATCAAACTGATCATAGAGATTTGCCTGATCCAGCATCGGTAGCAGCATGGTCACCCAGCCAAAGCCGGACTGGTTGCCTCCTGTTCCTGGTTTATAAATATATCCGGGGGGAAAGCAGCCGTGGGTATCGTGATAATTATGCAGGCCGATTCCCAGTTGTTTCAGATTATTTTTACATGAGAGTCTTCTGGCTGCTTCTCTCGCCTGCTGAACGGCGGGCAAGAGCAAAGCAATCAAGATCGCGATGATCGCAATGACCACCAGCAGCTCGATCAAGGTGAACCCTCCTCGAAGTATTCGTTTTTCTTTCATGGAATGAAAACCATCTTTCTATTCGTGAACGACGACCGTTTCGCGCAACCTCTGCGCAGACGGTGACCGTTTTCTGTAAGTACCATTCTGTTGAACTGTGCGCAGTATCATCCCGCCAGCTTCAAGATGCATGTCGATAGCAGAGAATGCGCACGATTCCTGTTTGAAGCCACTGACAGACTTCGCAGCAGGAATTACGTGAAGGAAACAGAAAGAAAGGATTCCGGTGGCGGCACGGGGGGCGCCTCAGAAAGCGATTGATAACAAGACCCCGGAGATACCATCAAAGGGTCATTGCCTTGTTGAATAGATAGTCTGTTTTTCGCTGGAGGAAGGACAGACTGCCAGGCAGAG
Source organism: uncultured Gimesia sp. (assembly GCF_963976445.1). Taxonomy (GTDB): domain Bacteria; phylum Planctomycetota; class Planctomycetia; order Planctomycetales; family Planctomycetaceae; genus Gimesia. The sequence goes on from NZ_CAXBKP010000005.1 coordinate 128,153, forward strand.
TACCATTCTGAGAGGATTTGTGACCAGTGAAGGGGGCCGATCAACGGACCATGCACTTGAAGGGATTGCTTGGGTTCTGGATCGGATATTTCGGCAGACGTATTTTCTGTAATGGCAGCGTGACTCTGTTCTGCTGCCTGTATTGAACCCGTTTGTTGGGAGCTGGTATGCAACGTAAATTCCCACCAGAGCAGGGCGACGTGAATGTGGGTCTGCGGAGTCGTTGAGATTTCGTTCGAATGCGCGTCGTGGTTCTGATGATGGTGATCATGTCCCTGATGATGCGAGTGTCCGTGCGAGTGGCTGTGCCCGTGCGAATGGCTGTGAGCGGTGCTGCCATCTGGGTGCGTATGCTCTACCTGTACCTGCAGGGATTGAAGTAGAATCCCCAACAGGCCTGAGATTCCCAGAGCCCAGGATAATTTACGAAACGGTATCTTCATCACAATTCGACGATAAGTTCAGCCAAGACTAAAATCAATCCTGGTTGGCCAACCCCAGCCTGCGCTTTATGGAATATTCATCAAACATGCTGTGTATGTTTGTGCAATTCTCTAGCCGCCTGTGATGGTCGCTGGAAATAAGGTCTCTTTGAGCTCTGGCAGTGATTCTGAATACAGATCTGCCGTCTGCCGATCCTGTGCACTTACCGGGTGACCCGTTCCCACCAGAGCGGTAGTACCGATGCCGGCAGCCCGTCCAGCAGCGATATCCGATCCTTTATCGCCGACCAGAATCGAGGCCGACAGGTCCAGATCATGTTTCTGTGCCGCATCCAGCAGCATGCCGGGCCCCGGTTTGCGGCACTCGCACTGTTGGCAATACTGTTCTCCACCATACCGTGGGTGATGGGGGCAATAATACAGATCTGTAAGCGGCAAGTTTCGACGGGCGAATTCCTGTTTCATCCATTCCGTCAGTTCCAGAAATTGCTGCTCGGTGTAATACCCGCGGGCGATTCCTGCTTGATTGGTGATGACGATCAGGCCGTATCCGTTATCAACGGCTGTCTGGCAGAGTGCAAAAATTCCGTCTACAAATTCGAAGTCTTCAATCCGATACAGATAGTGTTTCTCTTTATTGATCACACCATCACGGTCAAGAAACAACGACTTTTTAGGGGATGACTTCGCCTGCATTGTTAGATCAGGCTACCCGTTTTAGATAGCTGGTCTGATCCGGATCGGATGAGTCCAGATCTAATTTGAAGTTGAATAGAGCCGCTTCGACGCATTCGCATAAGGTATGCTCAAGTACCAGATGCACTTCCTGAATCTGGCTTGTCAGTTCGCCGGGAGCAATCACGCACACATCACACAGCGAACGGACTTCACCACCGCCGTGTCCGGTGAAGATAATGCTGGGAACATTTTTTTCCTTGCAGGCCTGCACTGCTTTCACAATGTTGGGGGAATTGCCAGAAGTGGTGATTCCCAGGAAAACATCGTTCTCAGTCAACTTGCCTTCCAGTTGCCGCGAGAAGACGACATCGAAACCATAGTCATTTCCAATAGCAGTCAGGATCGAACTGTCGGTCGTCAATGCCTCGGCTGGTATCGAAGCCCGATCTTTACTCAGGCGACAGACAAATTCGGCTGCCAGATGCTGGGCGTCTGCTGCAGAGCCTCCGTTACCTGCGAGATACAATCGACCTCCGCTTTGATAGCTCTGGAGTATCAGATCCACTGCGTTCGAAAATTCCTGCTGTATTTCAGTATCTTCCAGCAGTTGTTTTTTGGCAGCAATCGATCGTTTCAAATTACGGCAGATAATTTTTCTGGCCTGATGCATGAGATCAGCTCTCCGTCCCTGGTAAAGTGCTCTCAAAATTCCGAGAATTTCGCAGCGGTCTATCTTTTAGACCGCCGGAGGCAATTTTGAATCGTGATGTCTTCAGTTAAACTGCCAGTATACTGGATTTCGAAAAATACAGGCAAGATAAGTTTTCACAGATTCAAGAGCCATCGATGCACGTTAGCACCAGTTTCTGAATGGAACAGCTGAGTCTTTAAGTCGATGTGAAACCGATAGTTGGAGCGCCACTAAAGACAAAAAATGATTGTAAAATGTACAATCGTAGCAGGCGGGTGTTCGTGTGGCTGTGGGAGTAGTGTCTGCAAAAATAAGGCAGGGGCATTGGTGGCACAAATCACGATCAATTTGCTCGACCAGAAGAGAAAGAAGGCAGAAGAAAAAGAAGGGTGAGTAACGGGATTTGAACCCGCGGCCTCCGGAATCACAATCCGGCGCTCTAACCAACTGAGCTATACCCACCATATGAAACAGCCGACTGGCTGAGAACTCTGACAGTTTCTATCTGAATTCAAATGATTCTAACCAATTTCCCCTCAGCTGAAAAGACACTGGCGAAGACAATTAGATCAATTGTTACGTTATCGAAGCTGATTTCGGGATGCAAGTATTCCAAGGCACGGAATCAGGAATATTTCCTCTATACGTGCATCTCCTGCGAACAATCTGTAGAATTGATACTTCAACGTTCCCCGATGAATTTACATTGATTTTACCGACTAAAAAGGGAAAAAGCGCATGAAAACGATTAGATTTACCTGCATGATTCTCGCGACTGTCGTATTGAGCTTGTCTCAATCAGAAGTACAGGCTCAGGATTCAACCAATTATCCCACAATTGGAGAAATCGTCCGTCTCGATCCACGCCTTGATCAACTGATAGACACGGATGCGAAGATTGAGGTTCTCTCTTCCGGTTTTGACTGGTCAGAAGGTCCGGTTTGGATGGGAGATGCCAAGGATGGGTTTCTGCTCTTTTCTGATATTCCCCGTAACTCCGTTATGAAGTGGAAAGAAGGCGAAGGGGCCAGCCTGTTCATGAAGCCCTCTGGTTATACCGGAGTGACTCCTTATGGAAATGAGCCTGGCTGCAATGGACTGTTTCTCGATCCAAAAGGCCGCCTGGTTTCCTGCGAGCATGGCGATCGTCGGCTTTCTGTATTGACCAAAGAGGGCGGCAAACGGACGCTGGTTGACAATTATATGGGCAAACGGTTGAACAGCCCCAATGATGGTACCTTCAAATCAAACGGCGACCTGTATTTCACCGACCCTCCTTACGGACTGCCCAATCGGTATGATGATCCGCGTCGTGAACTCGATTTCTGTGGCGTGTATCGTCTGGCGACAGATGGAACGCTGACCTTACTCACAAAAGAAATGACCCGTCCGAATGGAATTGCATTTTCACCCGATGAAAAAACATTGTACGTCGCACAGTCTGACCCCAAAGCGGCGATCTGGAAAGCATTTCCCGTCAACGACGATGGGACATTGGGAACCGGCAAGGTTTTTTATGACGCAACGAAATCAGTCGGCAAACTGCCCGGCCTGCCTGACGGTTTAAAAACCGACCTGAAAGGCAATGTATTTGCGACAGGCCCCGGCGGTTGTTATGTCTTTACTCCAGATGGCGAATTATTGGGACGCATCAGTACTGGAGAGCGCACCGCCAACTGTGCCTGGGGCAACGATGGTTCGACGTTGTATCTGACCGCGGATACTTACCTCGTCCGCATTGAGACCAAAACCAAAGGTCGGGTCGGTCCCGCAAAATAACGGCAACTGGCTCTGCTCAAATCATGCCACTTCCCGGCACAACCATTAGTTGGGTGCCGGGACTGTGGCGGGAGCAGCTGCGCCTTTGAAGACGAAGAGTACTTTCACGGGCGAATTACTAACGGGGGTTGCACCCAGATACTGCAAACGGGTATCTGTGTTTAGGCCCGGTTTCGATGCCACCAGAGGCCGACGGTCTTTGGCAGAAGCCTTGGGTTCACTGGTTACGGAAGCGCGGGGCACATTCCGCTGAACCACTCTGGCCTTTTGTCCTAATTGTTCCGCCGGGAGTTGCATTCGGTAACGTGTCTGATAGGAGCGTTGTTCTTTGGATGGAACATCAAATGATTTTTGCTTCGCATCGGCTGCGATAGATTGCTTGGCCCGAGCGCTCTTTGCTTGTGGTTTTCCTGCGGTAAAGTGATCGTTTAACGCCCATTCAGTGACCTTTTTGGCTTCTCCTTTTTCCATTGCCGTATTCGCTGACTGCTGCTGAGATGCCAGCAGGCGGGGCAAGTCTTCGACCGCTTCTGTCAAAGACAATTCGTTAATGGCCGGTTGCAAGGTAAGACCGATAAGCTGATCTCGTTTGAGGTCTTTCTGAAATTCCTGCAGCGCAGATGCCAGTTGCGTGTCTGTGGCTTCCACGTACACAGCAAATAATTCATTTTCAGAATCGTCTACCTTCGGTTTGGATTGATTGTCCTGTCCTTCCGCTTTGATTTTTAATTTGTGTGAATGTTGTAGCTGACGCTCGACATCAGACTGCTTTTGTTGATTCACCGGAATATTGTTTCGGGCCAACAGTAATTCCATCGTTCCCAAAGCCTGCTTGACATCCACCACGCGGACTTCAATTACGACGACTTTTCCGTTAATTTCACTAAAATAGGGAAACGCATCTCCAATCCGAATCGCATCGACGGGAACGTGACTGGGAATTCCAGATGCGGGGCGTGGCTCAAAAGGCATATTAGGTGGGGGAAAGCTAGCCGCGACTTTATTTTCAGCGACGGAATTCGTGATCGAAAAATTGCCCTTCATTTTTCGTGCCTCGGGGGCAGACATCACGAGCCCCTCTTTTTGATCGAGCTCCGTAACAGGCAGCGCGGCCGAACGAAAAGCGACCGAAGGGGCGGCCGCTGTGATCGTGGCCTTGCCTTGTTTACTAGAGGCTGCTGACTTTGAGAGAGTACCATGGTACTCATCTGCGGGAGTTTTGTCTTGCGAAAAGAGAATCGTTTCCTGTTGGGACTCTGTAGGTGTTCGGTATGCAAATCGGTCTGCGTTTGCGAATTGTTGTGCAGGATCAGGGATATTCATCAATAAAATAAATAAGACCAGTGCGGCCACTGAGGAGCAGGCGCTAATCGCGACGGCAATCCGGTAACGTAGCATCGAAGGGGCTCGTTTAACAGTCGCTGGCGTTGGTTCTGTCAGCAGGGTTTCCTGTTCGATGCGACGGCGGATGGAAGCTGCCAGTTCAGGAGGCGCAGATTCCGTCGCAGTTTCCTGTAGCAGCCGGGAAATTTCTCCGAATTCATGCAGCTCTTGTTGCGCTGCGGCAGAATGATCCAGCAGCGATTCCAGTTCGCGACGTTCTTCGGGCGCGACTTCATGATCGAAGTAGGCCGACAGGTTTTCGTTTGAAGGTGGTTGACTACTCATTTTGTTTCACTTATCGATGACTCATGGTCAGACTGAGGAACACGCGCTTCCGATTCATTTTGAAAAAGCATGCTCAGTTTCTGTTTCAGTTCATTCCTTCCTCTAAAAATACGGCTCCTGACTGTTCCCAAAGGAATTTCCGTGATTTCGGCAATCTCTCCGTACGACATCCCTTCCAACTCTCTTAATATCAAGGGAGTACGGTATTCTTCCTGTAGCTCATTCAATGCCTGGTGAACGAGTTTTTTTCGCTCAGAAAGTTCGGCAACATCGGGGGGATGAGTTTCGGGGTGTGAATCAACCAGCCATTGGCTGGCAGGATTGTCTTGTGTATCCAGAGTTGTAGACGTCCGTTTGGTTTTTCGTTTTTGTGTGATTGCCGCATTAAAGGAAATGCGAAACAACCAGGAATAAAAGGCGGCTGTTCCTCGGAATGTCTTTAATTTAAAGAATGCCTGTGTAAAACCTTCCTGGGCTGCATCGCGCGCATCGTCACTGGAGCCCAGAATTCGCATTAACGTTCGGTACAGGCGATCCTGATATTTCAGGACCAGTTGATCAAACGCTTCAGTACGACCTGCCAAACATTCTTGAATCAGGTGTTGATCATTGTTGGTCACAGTATGTAATGGACGAACAGAGGCCAAATTTAGTTCCCGCTCTTCTCTGGAAAAACGGGGTTTGGGGAAAACCTACACTAACGGTTGTTGACTATCTTCTTATTTTCGAACGCGTTACGTCAATATCAGTTCGGAAGAACCAGCCAGAAAAGACCATTATTTAGTCTGTCGCGTCTGCAGAGAGCAAGCAGTTATCGATCAATCGAGTGGCACCGGCATAGGCGGCGACCAAGGCTACCATGTCAGGCTGTGGGGCAGAAATCTCTTCCAGTGTGCCGGCATCGACAATCGTGGCATAATCCAGTTTTAACAGCGGGGTGGTGCTGATCAGTTGCTGCATTTCCGCTGTGAGTTGATTCAGGTCTGTTTCTCCGGCATGAATTCGTTCTTCTGCCAGTTTCAGGGCACGCGAAAGTGATAAGGCGGATTCGCGTTCTGCTTCTGAGAGATAAGCGTTGCGACTACTCAGAGCCAGTCCGTCAGTGTCTCTGACAATCGGGCAGGTTTTAATTTCAACGGGGATATTTAAGTCGAGACACATCCGCCGAATGATGGCCTGTTGCTGATAATCTTTGGCTCCGAAGTACGCGATATCAGGCAGACTGCACAGCAGGAGTTTGGTCACAACTGACGTGACGCCTTCAAAGTGATCGGGCCTTGTCTTTCCTTCCAGAACTTGCGACAGCATTTTCACGGTAACGCAGGTTGAAAAGTTCTTCGGGTACATGATTTCAGTTGTAGGCAGCCAGACCAGATCCGCTCCTGCCTCATGACATTTGACGAGGTCCTGTTCCACCACACGGGGGTACTTTTCAAAGTCTTCGTTAGGACCAAATTGTGTGGGATTAACGAAGATCGAGACAACGACGAAATCACAGTCACGGTGCGCCGCTTCAATCAGGCTCATATGTCCTGCATGTAGAGCTCCCATGGTGGGCACAAAACCGATCGACGCATTCTGCTTGCGCTCTGCTTCAACCAGCTTGCGGAGTGCCGGAATCTCTGCAACTGTTTCTACGGGTGAAGTGAACGGGTCGGGCATGATCACAACTCTTTCAGATCAGGCAGCTGTGCCGCGCCAGTAATCGAAGTAAGATGAAGCCAGATTTCCTCAGGCAGTGATGCTTAAGTTTCTTTCGGCGTCTGACTACGATTTCCACCTCCGCCCCGTTTATTTGAGGGACGACGCGATGATCGTTTAGGACGTCTGCGACTCTGGTCGTCTCCAGAAGAGGCAGAGGAGGGGGAAGAACTCTTTCCTTCCTCAGCATTTTTACCGGATTTGCTACCACCGACCAGTTTAGGATTCAGCAGATAAGAAATCGCTTCTTCCCAGCTGGGAACGTTCGGATATTTATTTTCCGACACTTCTTTATCAGGATGAGACGTTTCTGTTTCGTCGTCTTCTGTTTCATCGTCTGCCGATGAATCTTTCTCGTCTGCTGATTCAGCATCAACGGGGCTTTTGCGTCTGCGAGATCGTCGTCTTGGACGCTTGGGTTTACTTTCTTCTTCCTCTTTAGAAACGTCAGATTCACCCTCGGCTTCAAGCTCTGATTCTTCTTCGGACTCTTTCTCATCCGAACTTTCAGCTGACTCTTCATCAGTAGTTTCGGCTGACTCTTCACTTTTTCGTGAGCGCCCTCGTCTGCGGCGTCGTCGCCTGCGCGGTCGTTTGGTTTCGGCTGCTGCTTCGGTTTCTTCTTCCGTGTCAGCTGTCTCTTCCGCAACGGCCTCTGATTCGTCTTCGAGATCTTCTTCGTCGTCTGAATCAAAAGCGACTTCTTGAGAAATGAGACCAAAACCGAACGAGTCGTCATCGTCGAGACGCTCATCGGTACGAGCGGCCGGTTTCTGTTTTGGTGGTTGTTTCTTTTTGGGGGGCTTTTTAGAACGAGATTTTGCCGGTTTCTTCTGAACAGGTTCTGCTATTTCTGCAACCTCTTCTTCAGAGTCATCCTCTTCGTCGTTTTCATCAGATGCTTTGGGTTTATTGACTTTGGACCGAGGTGAATCTTCTTCGTCCCAGTTCCAGCCATCTAGTGCATCCCAATAAGTGTCTTCTTCTTCGACACCACTGGCTTTTTCATCGGTCGAAGCAGCGGGAACGAAATCCTCTTCGATTTCTTCTTCCTCGTCATCGTCATCTTCGAAGACATCAAGGATTTCTTCTTCTACATCCTCTTCCTCGAATTCCAGCTCAGCTTCAGCGGGATTTTCTTCCGCGAGTTTGGCCTCGTCTGCGTCAAACAGAGAGGAACCAAAGAAGTCATCATCCTCATCGTCGTCAACTTGATTGTCTGATTTCGCAGTGACGGGAGCCGGTTTCTGCTTAGTTACTTCTGGTTCGTCGGGAGTTTCCTCTTCGATTTCTTCAGATAGACTATCATCGAAGTCCGTAGGCACCGGTTCGACTTGCTGGTCGAAATCGATGCCAAATAGATCACCTGCGAGGGACTCCCAAGAGTCTCCATCACCCGACGGATTGATGCCAAAAGGCTCTTTGCTTTTATTCATATGCGCAAAGTACACGTTCTTCGAAGATTTATCAAGATTTGCGCCTGTGCGGAATAAGGGATATCGGGAGAAATCATTGGCCTTCCGAGTACTCGATATGGTGAATTACAGCCTGTAATTTTCGGGCCTTTTCCAGCATGGAGTGGTAGCGGGGGACCTTGGAGTAGCCCACTTGTCGGGCCAGCAGGTCGGCTTCTGAGCTCAAAACGACTGTACAGGGGATCGATTTCACCTTCAGAACATCGGCGATTTTACGGTCTTTATCGAAATCCAGATGAACAGGTTCGAACGCCTCATTCAGATAACGGGCCATTCTGGGGTCGGAAAGTGTGTCTTTTTCCAGTTTACGGCAGTAAGTGCACCAACTGGCATCAAATACGATGAAAACCGGCTTGTTGCTTTTGAGTGAAGCCTGATGTGCCGTCTCCAGGTCAGTGTGCCATTTGATGTAATTGTCCGACGAACTGGCTGATTCGTCTTTTGTCCCGGCTTTGGAGAGTTCAATGGACAAGCCGACTAATAGAACAACTGAAAAGCCGATAACGCCCCATTGGATTCGATTGGGAAGTCTTTTCATTTCTGTGACTCCTTCACAAGCACAAACTGCAATTCCTTTGCAGCTGGACCTATGTAAATGATAAATTATTGACCCGGTGAAGAGTGAGCAACTTACAAAATCGTTATAAATCGTTCATTAAGCTTTATCGGTAGGATAGGTGGGAGTTCTATGAACGATTCGACCCGAATCATCTGAATAAGAGGAACATGGCCGGTAAGGTTTACCTAACCGGAACAGAGTTGGCTCTCACTCCGTAAAAAAAGCCAAAACTGCGGAAAAAACCTCTGAACTGAGGCCCGTCGCAGGTCTGGCTTGATAACGGTGGCACTGATGTAATGATCAGTTTTGCTTGGGCTTAGCGGGCGGGGATGTTGGTTTCACTTCCGGTTTGGCGGCCTCAGGCTTGGTCGATGTTTTCCCGGCTGCTGGTTTTTCGGCAGGTTTTACCGGTTTGGAATTCGCGTCTGCTTTTGGAGATGCAGGTTTCTTTGCCGGAGTAGGCGCTGGTTTGGTAGCTGGACTCGCAGGCTTTGGTGCTGGCGTCCCGCTGGTGGGATTTGCAGGGCCTGTTTTACCAGCTTCCTCTTTCGGCTTCTCGATTGGTTCAATCAGGGCTTTGCGCGACATTCGGAGCGTCTCGAAACTGTTCGCCGAAATCACGTAATACCAGTTTGCAAATCGTTCATTCAGCTGTTGAACCAGTTCATTCCCTTTGACGACTTTGTCATCGTATTCTTTTAACTGCTTCTCATATGTCTTCAGCTCGGACTGATACTTCTTCATAGCGATTTCATACTCGGCTTCCGGGTCGGGTTTTTCTTCCGCTTTGGGTTTGGCTTCTTTTTTATCTTTATCAGCCGGTTTAGGTGTTTCTTTTTTCTCGCCGTCGGTTTTCTCTTTCAGGCCAGTTGGCTTTTGGGGTTCGACTGGTTTTTGTGGAGGGTCACCAATAAAGGACGGATCGAATATCACAGTAACAAACAGGTAACGGCTGGTTTTCAAGGCACCATCGTCTGCTGTTTCATCCGCTTTTTTCTCTGGTTCTTTGGCGTCTGTGGAATCAGCAGCCTTGGTTTTCTCTTCCGATTTCGATTTCTCGTCTTTCTTTTTCCCGCTGTTTCCTACTTCAATATCCAGCGCACTGCCGGTGAAAATTTCACCAAAATATAGCGAGTACACGACGCCCTGGTTGGTGGCCGCGATCACTTCCCCTTCATTCGAAACCAGTTGCTGATTTCCCTGGGGATCGCTGGCTAAAACAAACCCCTTGCTTTGCAGGTCAACAAAGTCGAGTGGGTCTAGACGCAGAGTGCCCGATTTTTTCAACTCAGCCGCAATGCCCGTAGGTTTAGGACGGATACCCTGAATCTTTAAATCGTCCAGCGTATTGATCATCTGGTTCACGTCACTGGTATTCAGCTTCTCGGTTTCCTTGTTTAAACCTTCCAGCTCCCAGGGGGCCGTTGAACTTCTCCGGGTGAGGGTAGACAGCTCCCGGTTCACAATCCGCCGCTTGCTTTCGTCGATCGAATATTTATTCACGATGATTTCCACCAGGCGGTCTCGTTCGACCTTCAGCACATCGGGTTCAATCCAGTCAGAAAAGTTTGAGGAAAGGTCGACGTTAAGCTTCGTGCGATAGACCGAATCTTCGTCCACTTTGCGAACGAAATATTCATTTTGTTCATTCGGAACCTGTTTCCCCACAATAAAGTCAACCAGCGGAGCGCCCCCCTCTTTCGAGAGTGTCAGTCGCTGGCCGCGTCCTTTAAGATTGGTATTGGATTCATCCAGTGGGTCAATTACGCCAAAACGTTCGTGGTCACGTTTACGTCGGCTTTCTAATGCACCGCGGACAACGCCCACTAGCGAAGCGGCGGTTTCAGCCAGTTCGTTTTCTGCATCAGCCGGGTAATCGTGGTGCGAAGGGATTTTCCAAAGACCATCCTTGAATTCCACATTGAAGACCTTCAGTGTGGCAGAGTCTTCGTTGTAGCTCACCACACGCAGGGACTTTGCCTGTGTGGGGGCTGTGAAATCGGGATAGAATTCTTCTCCCACATTCTCGTAGCCTGTTAACTCTGTTGGTTGAGATGTGCGATCGGTCACGAAAGCGGCGATGAGGGCTGCCACCGCAATCCCTACAAAGGTCAGTGTTCTGGTCGTTTCATTCATGGTAAACGATTTTACTTAAAACAGTGGTTTAAATTGAATTCAAACAGGACGCAGTTTTCTGTCTCTCAAATTTAGAGGCGGTTCTGAGAAGCCGCCTGTACTTTATTTCTTCAGTCTCCGGTCGGGAGCGATATTCTGATTTTCATTCTTCATGCGGAAAAACAGGAAGCAGATTCCTAACAGAATCGCCGGGAAGGGAGGTACGAGAATCGCATACCAGCGAATTCGATCTTCGATTTCTCGAATTTGCCGTTCCGTCTGGGCTTTGATCTTCTCAACTTGCTGTTGTTTTTCCCGCTCAATCTTGGCTTCATCCACTTCCAGACGTCGGCTCTCATTTTCCTCAGCCATTCGCAGCATGATCTGTTTCGTCCGATTATCAAGCGATTTATCCTGCTCAATTTTATCCCGCTCTGATTTCAGGCGGTCACGGGCTTCTGTTAATTTGGCTTCCGCGTCCTTTGTGGCTTTTTCCCGTTCTTCATTTCGTTCTTTCACAAACACAGACGTTTCCCGTTCCACTAAAGTCAGGGTCCGGTGCTGTTCACGGCGTTTGCGTAGCGCGATATAAGAGTCATCGCCCGCCAGCTGGTCGACGCAATTCAACAAGAAGGTCACGTTATCGATTTTTAAGCCAAACGCCTGACGTTCGCGGATATTGAATAACTCGTCTGAAATCAGGTCGGCATCAGCGACGAAGATGACATTAATATTTTTCTCTTTCGATTTCGCTGTCGATGTAATATGTGCAGCCAGCACATGAGCATGCTCGTCAATCAGACGTGGTGGCTCCTGGGCAATTCGGATCGAGTTGAACATGGGGCTGGTGATTTCTCCCCAGGCCAAGAGTCCCGAGTTAGGGCCGGTTCTAAGGAGCGGTTCAAAGTTCAGATCCCTGTCTTTCCGTGGCCGAATACTGCCGGGGAAGAAGGTCAGAATCTCCTGCAAACCGCTGGTAATGTTACTGTTCAAACTAAATGCACTGCGTGTGCCACTTTTCGGGCTGATAAAAATCAACTCGGGACGCACCACTTCGGCAAATTCCGGATGTGGGTTGAAGTAATCGAAGACGATTTCACCATTGTCCCAGGCGACCTGCAGGACATTCAGCAATGAGGTCAAACGTCCTTCGTCCGCTTTAGGTGTAGGTGGCGGTTGACGCATTCCCATCATGCCGCCCCCAGGACTGGGTTTGGGCATACGGGGGGCATTCTGAATTCCTCTACCGCCGCCATAAACGGGTAGTGGGTCGTCACAGATTAGTGTTGGTTTTCCTTTTTTGACATAATCGACCAGATTCTTTAACTGCGGTTGTGTCAAAGAAGAAGGCAGAACCGCAACGAGAACATCATAAGCCGTTTCGCTGATCGGGGAATCGGGTGAGACCTGTTCGACTTTGTATTGTTTCCTGAGTTCGCTGACAATCAGCCATGATGGCTGGTTGCCTCCCATTCCCATATTTAATCCGCCAAAAATGCTGGCATCGGTGTTTAAGATTCCCACAGTCAATCGTTCATCTTTCGAGGCTGTGCGGATCGAACGCGTTAATTCATATTCAATCGGCGTTCCGACATTGAAGAAGGGGATTACAACTTCATCCGTGCCGCTTTTGATGACGGCCCCCATGAATATTGTATCCACAAATGACCGTCCACCTCGCTCGGTCTGGACGCGTTGGGGGGAAATATTCAGCAGCCGGGCTTCTTCTTCCTCTTTACTGAAAGGAACCACGTCGACAAAGCGAACCTGCAGCCGTTTTCCTCCGAGCTGATCGTATTCTCTTAACAGGCCGATTAACCGTTTGCGAATGGGGACATATTCCCGTGAGACTTCCGGGCTGATAAAGGCTTCGATGGTGATCGGGTTCTTCTCATCGATTTTCCCGATCAGATCCTTCGTGGTTTGTGACAGGCTGTAGACTTTTTCGTTTGTCATATCGATACGGCTGCTGCCGTAGGAGGCAATCACATTGGCACTGATCAGAATAACGGCCAGAGATACTGTACGTACCAGATACTGCAGGCCCATCGAATTTTGTTCCTGAGCACTCCAGTGTCGGCGTGTAATGAGAATCCGGTTCAAATACAGCATCATGACAGCCAGCGAGATGAAATACAGAATCGAGCCGAGCGGCAAGACGCCGGCACTAAAATCCTGAAATTGTTCGACCAGGCTCAAACCCTGAATCAAGTTACTGGAAGGAGCCGCCTGTCCGATGAAGATCGGAACAGCGCAAATTACCGTGCCCAAAACAAAAGCCACAGTCGCACTGCTGGTTAAAGCAGAAGCAAACATGCCTGCTGCCAGTAGCGATGCGCCGGCCAGCCAGTATCCAAAATAGGTTGTAAACATCACCCCGATATCAGGGTTTCCAATGCTCCATAAGACAAAGATATGGGTCACCGAAAACAACAACGCAATCGTATACACGGCCAGTACAGCCAGAAATTTCCCTAACAGGATTTCCAGATCAGAGGCAGGCATGGTAAACAGCAATTCGTCTGTCCCCATTTTTTTCTCATCGGCCCAGACCCCCATCGTAATAGCGGGAATGATGAACAACAGCAGTAAGGGATACCACAGGCTCAATTGATCCAGGTTCGCCTGATTGTTTGCGAAAAACTGTTGATTGAAGGCAGCAAAGGCGCCCGCAACAACAAACACAACAATAAACAGGTAACCCAGCACTCCGGAAAAGTAACTTTGTACGTTTCGCTTGAATACGGCCAATACAACGTTGTTCCGCAACATAATAGAAGGGTCCTTACGTCAGCTTTATATGAAACTCAGTTGGTCGGTGAAATAAGAAATTACGCGTGTGTCAATTTATGGAAGTTGGCTTCCATGTCATCCTGGCTGTTACCCAGCTCATCCACAGATCCGTCAAACACGACTAATCCCTGATTGATCAGAATCACACGGCTGCAGACCGCTTTGACTTCCTGCAGAATGTGTGTCGAAAGCAGAATGGTTTTTGTTTTTCCCAGACTGCGAATCAAGTCACGCACCGACTGATTCTGGTTCGGGTCCAGACCGCTGGTAGGTTCGTCCAGAATTAAAATATCGGGATCATGAAGTAAGGCCTGTGCCATGCCCACACGTTGTCGGAAACCACGCGACAGTTTGCGAATCGGCTTTTTCCAGACACTGCTCAAGTCGCATTTATCCATGACAAACTCAAGCCGATTACTAAGCTCCGCGCTCGACATGCCACGCACGCCACCTGCGTATTTTAAAAACCCTTGCGGCGTCATCTCTTCATAAAGCGGGCCGTTTTCCGGTAGATAACCCAGTTTCTGGCTAGCTTCGATCCGGTGAGTGCTTACATCAAAACCACCAACACGCGCTTGACCTTCACTGGGGGAAAGAAAACCCGTTAGGAGTTTCATCGTGGTTGACTTACCAGCGCCGTTCGGCCCTAGAAAGGCGGCAACCTGACCGCGGGGGACAGAAAATGTCACATCTTTCGTGGCAGTGAACTGGCCATAGAATTTGCTCAATCCAATGGCTTCGATCATCTTCTCCTGGGATGAGCCTGTCGCCTGCCCGGCAGGAGATTGCTGAACCTGTTCCGACATTGCAATAATACTCCCGATGATTGTCTCGTGGGTTGATTCAACAGAATAAGTGAATGCTTAAGGGGCTCGCTGCGTTTCAAAAGTAATTCGGTACATTTTGAATGCCGACAAGCTTATTGAACTCGTTCATTTTTAACTGGAACGTGCTAAAAACACAACAAAGGATGAGAGTACGTTTTGAGTTAGCGGGATCTTCTTTGATCTTGGGCTGTTGGTTTTGTCTGTTCTATAGCCCTGAGATCGACCTTGACTGCCGAGACACTCAAGCAGCCAGACGCTCAAGAATAACCCAACCATTTCCTCTTTGAATAATTATTGATTTTCCTGATGCCCAGCCATTTATTTACTGCTTTTTGAAAAAATAATTCCGAAAGCACTCAAAATCAAGGCTGGGGATAAAAAAAATCGGTTGTACCAGAGGGGCACAACCGATTTTCAATTCGTTAGTTTTATAAGTCGAATCTATTCGACTCGTTCTTCTGTTTCTTCCAGTTCCTTAAAGAATTTCTGAACCTGATATTTCTCTTCAAGCTCTCGGCTCCATTCAAAATTCGTTTGCTGTTGCTCCATTTGAGCCAATGGCAGATAGGGCGAGAAGAAGAAGAACAAGTCGGTTTTCAGGAATTCCTGGTACATGGCTGTCAAACCACCCTCTGTCGAAGGAATGCGGTTCATGACTTTTACAACATAACAGATCGATTTGTCGGCATTCATGGCAACGCCCACGTCTCCTTCGTTCAGATTGTCGAAAATCTGCTCCATGAACTCGTTGCTGGCACCATCAATCGCCGAAATGCTAGAGAGTTCCGGGCGAGGCATGGAGAACGGGTTGCTGGCACCCGCTGTTGAAGTCCGCATCCAACTGAACGATTCGGTGGTTGTAGTGGAAATTTCCGTTCCCTCTTTTTTCCCGGTAATCGTCTGCCCGGACAATGCTTCGGACATCTCTTTATCACCTGCGTCGAGGATCAGTTTTTTCAACGCTTCACCCCGTTTCATGGAGACCGGTCGTGCCGCTTCCAGGGTTAACTGCGCAGTAATCTCTGCATCAATCTTGGGGTCGTCAAAGTTCGGAATTGAAGCGTCTACATGTTTGACTTTCCAGTAGGAGATCAAACCACTGGAGAATGAGTCTTCCGCTTCATAGGCTGAGTAAAGCAGGTCGACAGGAGTCTCAAATAGCTGCTCGATCACGGTCCTTGGTTGAGCGGCAAACTGATTCAAAGTCGGCTCTTTCGCTGTACCCAGGGGATACTTCTCCGACTCTTCCATCTCCTGAGCAGACATCATCGGTGTGATGTTATAAATCAACTGGTGTTTGGTAGCGTAGTCTTTCAGCAGTTTGGTGGTCTCTTCCGGTGTGGGAGGATCGACACCTTCAGCCGGACTATTAATACGATAGCTGAGGTCGTTCATGAACGTGACAGCGGCGGAAATCTTTTCCTTCATCAGTACCAGTGTCCGTTCCCGTAATAATTGGTCACGGATTTCACTTTTCAGATCGTCATTCAGCGAACGGTATGGTTCCAGTGGTGCTGGTGCAGTTGTTGGACTCTCCGGTTTGGTTGTCGCAGGAGCCGCCCCCGGTTTGGGAGCCACCACAGGGGTATCAGCGGGTTTTTCATCTAAGAGTGAAACAAAGGTTGTCAGTTCCGAATCAAGGGCACTCGATTCTTCTTTCTTCTCTGTTTTGGTTTCCGGTTTGGTTTCCGGTTTGGTTTCTGGTTTCGTATCGGGAGTTTCCTTGGGCTTTTCAGGAGCAGCCTTTGGTTTTGTTTCCTTAGTCGGTGCTGGTTTTGGTACGACGGGAGTGGCCGGCTTTTTCTCACTGCTACCAGGTTTTGCAGCTTCCACAGGCGGATTTGTTTTGGGAGCCGCCGGGTTTTTAGGTGCGGACGGGGATGGGAAAACAGGAAGGTCAGGCATGCCTGGGAAACCAGGTGAATCCGGAATGGGATTATTCTTGTAAAGCCGTTCTTTGTTTTCTTCGTAGAAGGCTTTGATCTCTGCATCGGTTACAGGCGGAACCAGTTTTTCGGTCTCTTCGTAGTCAGCCATCAGGTATTCGACCTGAACTCGTTGCGGCTGACGCAATCCGGGAGAACCGGGGCCGGTCTCGTTGGGGAAGACCCCTTTGTAGTTTTCGTAAAAGGCTTTTTTGGCCGCTGCTGTGGGGGCTGCTACCTGATCTTCAAAATCTTTCACCGGTAGCGCGACCACTTCTAACTCTTCGCGGACGTTGAATTTTTTGTAGAAGTTCCAGTATTGATCCGGCGTCAATGAAACTTCAGGCCGGAGCATTTGAAAGGCGAGTCGTGCCTTGAGCTGGTCTCTGAGAATATCATAAATTCCGCCTTCTGTGACTCCCATGCTTTGGCAGGCTTTCCGGAAGGCGTCGCGGCTGAGTTTGTTGCTGGTATAGCGGGAAACATATTGAGTGACGGCATCATCTGAAACCACCAGCTGCATCTTGTCTGCTTCTTTTCGAAACAGGTATTCGAGGATGATGTCATCTTCGGTGTCCCGGCCAAAACCGAACAGAGCGCCGCGTGGCGGCTGAGCACGTTCCCGTTCTTCTTCTGGCAGAGATTCGAAGTAAGTTCTGATCACAAACTGATTGGCGATCTGGCGGTTTTTGACAAGGGTCTGAAATGCCATCTGGTCAATGTCACCAGCGGTTGTCTTCACAACCATCGCGGCACCTTGGCGGGGCATTACTGTGTACCCCACAAAAAAGCCAAGTACAATCCCGATAACGGCGAACAGCGTTCCCTTACCACGGTCTTTTCCCAGGTACCAGAAGAGAACACCAAATAATAGCATGCCTATGATGGGCGGAGCCTGATTGGGTGTCAATTGGTCCATGACGATAAACGCAAACATGGCCAGGATGGTGAGTGGTACCATTAATACTTTTTGGTTTTTACGAAACAATTCCAGTGGCGAGGCCATTCTGTTTCCTTCTTCAGTCTGCAAGTCGAATAAAATCGATTTCCTGTAGTGAAATTCGCACGTCAACTAGATCCAGTTGACGAGATCACCGCTTTTCGTATCTTCAAATTGGAAAAGAGTTTTCCGTTTATTTCATGTGTTGTAATTTATTCGGGCCATTCGTGAAAGTCTTCTCTCAAAGAATCCTGTTGTTTCCTGCCTGTTCTTATTACAAAAAGCACTTCATTCAAGGGGAAGATCCGGCGTGAAAAAATAATTACAGGCTTGACAGAGAGTTTTGTGGCGGGTATGGATTGCCGGATAAAGTTATCAAGTTGATCCGGTGAAGCGAATCAAATAATGTAAAAACAGGAACGATTGAGCCGCGTATTGTTGTCAGAATGGCCTTGGGGACAAGGTTTACGTCGGTTTCTCAGGAAGGGCAAGTCTGGTGGCAAAGAAAAAGCTGAAAGCATTAGTGATCGTTGAGTCACCGGCCAAAGCCAAGAAAATCGGCAGCTATTTAGGTAGTAAATATAAGGTCCTGGCCAGTATGGGGCACGTTCGCGATCTGCCTACCAAAGCCTCCGATGTTCCTTCCGAATTCAAGAAAAAACACAAATGGGCTACTTTAGGCGTCAATGTCGAGTCCGAATTCGAGCCCTATTATCTGGTTCCTCAAGACAAGAGGAAAACGGTTAAGGAACTCAAAGACGCTCTAAAAGATGCAGAAGAACTGATTCTCGCGACGGACGAAGACCGCGAAGGAGAGAGCATCGGCTGGCATTTAGCCGAATTGCTGAAGCCCAAAGTTCCCGTAAAACGCATGGTTTTCTCGGAAATTACAGAAGAAGCGATTCAGGAAGCGATTGCCAATCCACGTGAACTCGACTTAAATCTGGTCTCGGCTCAGGAAACCCGCCGTGTACTGGACCGTTTGTACGGATTTACATTGAGTCCGCTGCTCTGGAAAAAAATTGCCCGCGGTCTTTCTGCCGGTCGCGTACAATCAGTGGCCGTTCGGATCCTGGTACAGCGTGAACTGGAACGACTGGCGTTTAAAAGTGGTACCTACTGGGATTTGAAGGCGCAGCTGAAAACGGACGAAGGAGCCGAGTTTGAATCGATGCTGTCGACCGTTGGCGGAAAGAAAGTCGCCAGCGGGAAAGATTTTGATGAATCGACGGGCAAGCTGAAAGAGGGAGCCAACGTGCTCCTGCTTAATGAGCAGCAGGCCGATGATTTACTGGAACGGGTCAAAAAATCAGACTGGACAGTCACATCGGTCGAGCAGCGTCTGCAGTCGCGGAAGCCACCGGCGCCATTTACCACCAGTACACTGCAACAGGAGGGGAACCGCAAGCTGAATATGTCAGCGCGTGAAACCATGCAGGTCGCCCAACGACTGTACGAAGATGGTCACATTACTTATATGCGTACTGACAGCGTCAATCTCTCGAACGAAGCCGTTTCTGCCTCGCGCCAGCGGATTGAAGATTTATACGGTAAAGACTATCTCTACGCCGAAATTCGCCGCTTCGATACGAAATCGAAAGGGGCACAGGAAGCTCACGAAGCGATTCGTCCCGCGGGAAAATTGATGAAAACCGCCGAAGAATTAAGTCTGAAAGGGCAGCAGGCCAAACTGTATGCGATGATCTGGAAACGAACCATGGCGACACAGATGGAAGAAGCCAGACTGCGTTTTCAAACGGTAACGATCACCGCCGCCGATGCAGAATTTCGGGCCACTGGGCGACACGTTGAATTTCCCGGTTTCTTCCGCGCTTATGTCGAAGGTTCTGATGATCCGGAAGCAGCATTGGATGACAGTGAATCCATGCTGCCGCCGATGGAAGAAAACCAGGCGCTGGAAGCCAGTCAGGTTGATCCGCTCAAACACGAAACCAAACCTCCCGCACGTTATACGGAAGCCAGCATTGTTCGCAAAATGGAGAGCGAAGGCGTCGGCCGTCCGAGTACCTATGCTTCCATTATCGGCACGATTCAGGACCGTGGTTATGTGAAAAAAACAGGAAGTCAACTTGTCCCGACTTTTACCGCCTTGGCGGTCACGCGTCTGCTGGAAAAGTTTTTCCCGAATCTGGTCGACTTGCAGTTTACAGCCGCCATGGAACAGGAATTGGATGATATCGCCGTTGGTGAAGGAGACCGGCTGCCATACTTGACCCAGTTCTATCGTGGCAAAGATGGCCTGGATGAGCAGGTGAAAGCAAAAGAAGAGACCATCGATGCGCGGGAAATATGTACGTTGAATCTGGAAGGGATCGAGTCGGCTGTCCGCGTGGGTCGCTATGGGCCTTATGTCTCTGATGAATCGGAAGAAGAGCCGGTTTCTGCCTCAATTCCCGATGATATCGCACCTGCCGACCTGACCAATGAAATGGCGAAAAAATTGATTCGCCTGAAGAGCGAAGGGCCGAAATCCCTGGGTATGCATCCCGTGGAGAACACGCCCATTTATAAACTGCACGGTCCGTTTGGCCCTTACTTGCAGCTAGGCGATGTGATTGAAGATGGTCCCAAGCCAAAACGCGTCAGTATTCCCAAGACCGTCGATCCGGATACCATTGATTTTGAACTGGCTTTAAAATATTTAAGCCTGCCTCGCTTTTTAGGCGAGCATCCAGAAACCACCAAGAAGGTCAACGCGGGCATCGGTCGCTTCGGGCCTTATGTGTTGCACGATAAAGTCTACAAGTCGCTCGGCAAGGAAGATGATATTCTGACGATTGGCCTGGATCGAGCAGTCGAGTTACTGAAGCAGGCCCGTAAACGCAGTGCACCGACACCGATTCGCGATCTGGGGAAACATCCGGAAGACGAAGAGCAGGTTGGTATTTTCGATGGCCGCTATGGCCCCTATGTCAAACACGGCAAAATCAACGCGACCATTCCCAAAGGTTACGAAGTCGAGATGGTAACGATGGATCAAGCTGTCGAATGGCTCGAAGCCAAAGCGGCGAAAACGGGAGCAAAGAAAGCAGCGAAAAAAACAACGAAGAAGAAAGCCGCTGCTAAAAAGACGACGAAAAAAGCAGCCGCGAAAAAGAAGACAACCAAAAAGGCAGCGACTAAAAAGACGGCAGCTAAAAAAACAGCGAAGAAGAAAACCGCGAAGAAAAAGGCATCTGAAGAATAGCCGGCTGATTCAGATCAGGCGGAAGCATTGGATTCATCGGCTTCCACGTCACCCGGGGATGGAGTTTCCTGTTCCGCTTCATCCTCGCATCTCTTCCGATCTGCCTCTTTGACTTCGGCTTCATCCAAATCGAATTCTTCGATCAGCTCTCGGCGGCGGAGTGTGACCTGCCGATCAAATTCAGAGAGCACATCCAGCGCACGATCACGTGAAGTCACCAGGCCGATGATCAGATACTGGGTAATCGCCAATCCATAGCAAACCCAGCCGACCGTATCGACGGCGATCGCAGCGAGGATGGCGAACACCGGCGAAGACCGGTTGATATGCTGGCAGACAACCCCCTTCAGAATGGCCCGCCACTTTTCTTTCAGCTCCCGGAAGATGCCATACTTCTTTGATAGTTTTAAAGGAGGCGGGCCGGGATGAATGATCGCAAATAATTCCTGATCCGGCATCGCCTCAATCACGCCGATGGCCAACATGATTCGCAAGCCTTTTAGAATCCAGCCTTCGGGACCTAACACGTCCCAGTTTTCAGTTCCCGGCACACTGAGCCAGCCAAACAGCTCGGCTTCCATATTGGCGGTGGCCACCAGCAGTAACAGTGAACCGCGAAACCACTGCTCCAGGTCTTTTTCCAGTTCCGCATCAATTTCCTGGATACGCAGGACTCGATTGAGAATCAGGTGGAAGATCGGAATGGCTATCAACCCGACAAAGAAACGCGTCAAAGGCTTTAACAGGTTTCTAAACAGGATATTAAGAAAACCACCCACAATAATTCCTAACTAATCGAACGGTGTTAGCACGAGATTGTCTCACTGGTTGTAAAAAACGAAGTCTGTTCAAGCAGGGATCAAAAAAACTCGTCTTTTCGAGATTGAAGGGCAAGCTCTTTAGGCGACCTTTTCGTGGGGGAGCGTATAGAGATCTTACTTTGGTCCTCTTTTTACCAGATAAAACCTTGTGACGAAAATACCAAATCAAAAATACATTAATTCTAAAAACTGATGCAGTCATCGCAACGTGATGCGGATCATTGATGCAAAGCAAGTACTGGCTGTTTAGGTGGAGTGGTCGACTCGGGAATACAGGTACAGGGAATAGAAAGCAACAAATGCCTTGCGAGGAGTCAAAACTCGGGAAACTTTGATGACTCAAAATGTCTTAAACTGTTGTTATACAATGTATTACGTTTCGTGTCTGTTCAGGAGTTCGGTGCTGAGCTTGAATCTTGAAGCAGCTTTGATATAGTAAATGAAGTTGGGGATTCAATCAGTTTTCATTTCTTCTTAATCTAAGTTCCTTTCTTCTAAAGAGATCCATTCCACGATACAGAAGTGGTAGCAACCGTTCGGATAGATTTCCAAACGGTAATTTCAGTTTGGCTCCATTTAAATGAAATAGAGGGAGCCGAAAGCACATAAAACGTTCAATTCAAATTTCTGATCGACTTCAATCAGATACATCGAGCTACTTGGGCTTGTGTCTGTTTAAACCCAGACAACGAATACGAAATTCTTTACTAAGATGTTGTGTTATCTTTAGATCTTATTTTCTTATGGAAGGTTTTGTTATGCAGGATTCTCAAATGAAGTGTTCGAGGAAAAGAGGCTTTACTCTGATTGAGCTTCTCGTCGTGATCGCGATTATCGCGATTTTAATCGCCTTACTTTTACCAGCTGTTCAACAGGCACGTGAAGCAGCTCGTCGAAGTTCCTGTAAAAACAATTTAAAGCAATGGGGCCTGGCATTGCATAACTACCATGAGACGCACTCAGGGTTTCCTCCTGGATATTTTGGCAATGGAAATCGCATGGGATTTCATGTTATGCTGCTGCCGTTTATCGATCAGGCACCCCTGTATAATCAATTTAATTTTTCGTTGACTTATGATGCTTCAACGCCGACGAATAATTCGACCCTTCGTACGGAATCTTTTGCGATCCTGCATTGTCCCAGCTATGGAAAAACAGACATCTCTGGCAGTACGACGCAACGAACAACGCATTATTATGGAGTCATGGGAGCCAAAGGGCTCAAGCCTGATGGATCATCCTATGATGTCTACTGGCCGTCTCCAGCAAATCATGGTGGCTGGGGTAGAAACGGGATCCTGACTCGCAACTCAAATTACAAAATTCGTGATATCCATGACGGAACTACGAATACGTTTATTATGGGAGAGTTATCCTGGGATCCAGAGAAAGTCTCTGGTGCCGGTTATACCAATCAGCGCCGCGCCTGGACACAAGGCACACAAACCACAGATTCCACTACTTCGGCCTCTTATTCCTGCCGCAATATTGCGACCGTGATCAACTCGGCCGGATATAAATCGGGGTCAGCTTGGTTTAATGATTCCAGCTTTGGCAGTATGCATGTTGGAGGCTGTCATTTCATGCTGGCCGACGGTTCGGTCCGCTTCGTTTCTGAAAACATCGACTTCGCCACGTATCTGGCTGCTGGTAGCCGCGACGATGGTGAAACGCTGAGCTTAGAATAGACACTCGTTTCCAAAGCTCCTCACAACGCTGAGGAGCTTTGGCTTTTTGCTGTTCTTGAAGAGGCGAGAGAGCCAAAAGTGGGTCTAGGGTTCGTTGGGATTTCTCTTCTTTTTCTGATAGGGGTTGTTCTTGGCGGCAATAGCGGGAACGCTGAAGTCTTGCGTCCCTTCTGCTTTTGGCAGGTCTGCTTCCGTACGAAAACCAAAAAACAACAACTTTCCATTCGGCAGATACCCCGTTGTTTCTTCAGAATTTTCTCCAGTTGGTGGTGTGCCTGAAGCGACCCCATCGAAACCATTGATTTCAACTAAATGCGGGCCTCCAATCGTGCCCTTGCCATTTTTTGCGGTGTCATATTCTCCCTCAATGATTTCCGCATAGCCACCGCCTCCTTTGTTATCTTTGGATGTATCGGGAATGAATTTGATTTGACCGTAAGGCAATGGCTTTCCGTCAAATTGCACTTTTCCCCTCACGTTATACAACGTGACATCACTTCCACATCCCACCAGAGTTCCCGCACACAAGAGCAGCAGACCAGGAACCGATATTCTTGGAAACATTCTGAGCATGAAACAATCTTTCTGTAATGCAATGAGATGGTAAAAGCCTGAAATCGATTTTATGAATGGTACCTTAATCAGGATAACTGAAATTGTGAAATCGAGTCAGAATCGGATGCTTAAGCTTTTTATGAGAGATGATTTGTGATCATTTATTAGAACATATTAAACGTTTGATTTCAAACGGTTTCTGCAGAGTTCCCAGGGAAAGTCTTCGATGGAGAGCATCGAATCAGACTGATTCAGGTGAGGACGAGCATCTCTTCTGCTTCAGGCAACCGCTGAGCGAGACAGGCTGAAGTCATCCAGCGGATCTACCAGCGGATTTGTTCGTAGAGCTGCAATAATCGCTGCCCGCGATTTGGGTTGAGCTGCTGCACATAAGCGATCCGGCCGCGCAGATGGCTGGCGAAATCAGGATGCTGTTCCCGGTTCTGGCCGACAGGTCCCTGGCGAATGCAATTGGTGAGAATGGCTTTTAGCAGATCGAATTCTTTCCGCGGGACGTTCGGGTGTTCATTCACCACAACGCCCGTCACTTTCTGCTGTTGATTATTTCGCAGCACGCGCCGTTTCGATTGATTCGCTTGAAATCGTTCCGAGCGAATAATCTGGTTTACCAGCGGAATAAACACACGCAACGAACGCAGAAACTGATCGGAACCGGAAAAGGTCAGGTCATCCGCATAGCGCGTATATTCAGCATTGAATGAGCGGGCTAGTCCCGAGAGTCTGACATCCAGCGAAAACGCAGACAGGTTCGCCAGTGCTGGAGATGTAGATGCACCCTGTGGCAGGTGTCGTGAGAGATACGGGTAAAGCGGTCGCAGTCCTCCGTCAGGAAACGGCATATTCATGGGGATCGCAGTGGTTGTTAACCGTGCTAGCCAGAGTGCGGCTTCGCGACAATAGCCGATACTTCGAAAGATCGAAACGACACGTGCGAACTTTACACTGCCATAAAAGTTTTCCAGATCAAATTTGACAACCACACGTTTGCCGGTGTGGGGAAGTGCATTTGTGACGGGGGAGTGGCCGGTGACAAATCCGTGTGCTGCGGAATGAACGGGAATCTGGTTCAGGATTTCCTGCAAAATCTGTTGCTGTGCTATTTTTAGAAAAGGACGGGGCGCTTCGATCAGTCGAAACCCATTTCGTTTCGGCAGCCAATGGTATGTGTAATGCGATTCACTCACATCATCCGGGCGATCCGATTGATTGAAACGGTGCGTTAACCAGGCTAGTTTTCCCAGTGGAATATTCAACCAGTTCGAAATGTCCTCTGGAGTTGAAAAGGCAGGCAGATCATAGCGGCTTAGTTTTGCTGAATCTCCATCCTGGGTCATATCCAGATAATGATCGGTTTCCGATCGATATCGCAGCAGTTCATACGGGCGTGCGAGTTTGTAAGGCAGAGAGGCGACATCAGCGTTTTCAGGTGGTGTGTATGTTTTCTCTTTGTGATATCGCAGAGGGCTCAAGCGAGGTTTGCGAAAGACGCGAGGCGCTCTGGTCTGTTTTGAATCCAGACTTGGCTCAGGACTCGCTATAGGTCGATCTGGTGCGGGGCCGAAAAAGAGCTGGCGTATGAAATCAAATAAGCCCATTCAGAAATCCTGCAGTCAGGTCAGTAATCAATAGAAACATGATGAGAAAAAATGGCCAGCGGGCCGCACAACCGCTCCTGTGGCGAAGTATCGCTACGATAAACGTCTATCGTAGCGATACTTCACATGTCGTTGGATGGTCAATACTTCTCCCACGGGGTATCCCCGCAGTGCCCTGAGTGATCCGTCAGGATGCAATCAGAGTCAGAACTTGTGCGACCCACTGCCCATTATGTTGCAAATCGTATCCTTTTCGTGGAATGCGTCAATGTTAAGTCCTGTGAATCTGGATAAAGCCTCGAGATTCCATGATGAATTTCATTCTAAAAACGGAGCAATGAAAAATAGATATAATAAAGATCACTCCAGGCATCGCGAGAACTGCAATTGTCATGATTACAAGACCACGATACATTTCTGCAGAATCAGAAATATCGCGGGAGTGCATTCCCGGCGGTGATCGAGTACGCTGTCTCTGTACCCTCTGATTTCTGAAAAATATGAGGGTCAACTTGAATATAGTGAAAACAGAAAGTTTTGAAGATGCTGGGAAATGTAGCTCCCACTGAGTTTGATTTGCGGTTTTCCGTATTTGGGATTCCCGTACGCGTGCACCCTTTGTTTTGGGCAGTGTCTGCCTTCATGGGATGGAATCCAAATGATATTAAAATGACGTTCATCTGGATCGCCTGTGTTTTTGTTTCCATTCTGGTGCACGAACTGGGGCATGCACTGATGGCGCGACACTTTGGCTGGCCGCCGGAAATTGTCCTGTATCACTTCGGTGGACTGGCTATGTTCCAGCCTTATTCGGGAATGACAACCCGCCGCTCAATTATTGTGTCCGCAGCGGGGCCGTTTGCCGGTTTCGCTTTTCTGGGGGCGGTCATGTTTTTCAGGCTAATCTCGGCCAGGTTCGGCTTCTGGGATCAATTCAGCCGTGAAGGGCTGTTTTATGTGACGGT
The DNA here is from genome assembly GCF_963976445.1 of uncultured Gimesia sp. Classification (GTDB taxonomy): domain Bacteria; phylum Planctomycetota; class Planctomycetia; order Planctomycetales; family Planctomycetaceae; genus Gimesia. The sequence goes on from NZ_CAXBKP010000005.1 coordinate 154,600, forward strand.
CACATTTCATTACTTGTTTTTTATCAACCTGTATTGGGGGCTGATCAATCTCGCACCAGTGCTGCCGCTGGATGGTGGACATATTTGCGAAGATATCTGCAAAGCCGTCAAACGCTATCGTGGTGATATACTGGCAATTCAGATTTCAATGGTTGTCGCAGGCGCACTGGCCTTCTATTTCTTCCAGCAGCAGTTTCGGTATGCCGGCATCATGTTCGCCTTATTCGCCTTCTTTAACTTTCAGGCGTACCAGCAGCGCAATAATACCTGGTAACGAAGCAGCGGTCTGCTCCTTAGAATCCTAAGCCATCACCGTTGAGTTCGGCTGTTTTGACCGTACCATCAGTAATGTTAAACATGCCGGGATAAGAGCGTGTCCATTTTTTATTCGGTCCCGGACAATACTGACGGCCATTGCCTTCAATCGCGGCGATCGTCGGAATTCGGGCTGCGAGACTCGCAGAATGCAGGAACGAATAACCACAGCAGGTGAGGTCTTGGACGCAGAGGAACATGTCAAACTTCTGGGCTGCCGCACCCAGGAACAACGATTCCGTTTGACCCTTGCACGCTTTCAAGGCAACACCCGAGTAGCCGAGGTCGCGGCTGAGCAGTAGCGATTCATAATCCACCAGCGATTCATCGATCACCACTGGTTTGATCTTGGCCGCTTCGTGCATTTTATTTTCAGGATTGGCTTTGAGATCGCGGTTGGTCGGTTGTTCGATGTACTGCACCCGGTCGAAGGCAGCCGGTGTCTGCTCGCGGATTTTATTCAGGAAATCGAGCACGTAATCTACGTTTTCACACTTTTCATTAAAATCGAGTGAGTAACACCAGGTATCATTACCCCGTTCGCCCTGTGCTTTGACTGCTTCATTTTCAACGGCGATCACACGGTTGATATCCCATTCCAGATTGTCGCCGGAAAGTTTGATTTTCAGATGCGTCAGTCCGTCGGCTTTAATCCACTCTCCCAGTGTTTCCGGAAGTCCGTCATTAATGCGTTCGTTGATATCAGCTTCGGTAATCGGATCGAGTGCACCTACAAGATGGTAGATTGGCAGCGACGGTTTCGGGTCGCGGAGCGTGTATTGATCCAGATATTCTCCCTTGAATTGATCATCCAGATACTCTGACAGATCGTGGACCATATATTCTGAGGAGAGACCATTATAGCTGTTGATATGGTTGGCACGCCCGAATCCATCGTGAATGGCTGCATCAAGGGGGCTGGATGCGACAAGCTGTGCTAGCTCAGGAATTTCTTCCTCTAGTCCCAGTCGTTTTGACAGTTTTTTCGCCATGAAATGGTATTCAGCCGAAATGTGATACATCAAATCGATTGGATGCGCGATTTCCGGACAGATGTTGGCAATTTCTACTGCCTCTTCCAGAAACTCAATCATCGCTTTCAGCGCGTCTTCCGGACTAACAACTGAAGAAGGCCAGGCCCAGATATTACCGGCGGGCATACTGCCAATCCCGATACCCTGTTTTCCATTGCGCGTTTCAACGATGACTTCCACATTGAGTAGCACGCTACTATCCATGACCCGCCCGCCAAATTTGAGGGGGGTCCGAAAGGGAACTTCTTCGGTTGAAAATTTTGCTTCAACAATTTTGATATCTGTTGACTTGGACATCGGACTAAATTTATTCCTTCTTGTTACCTGAAAAACCAGTGTGACGGTTCAACTGTGTTTTATATGTCGTCTTGGAGAATGCCAATACTAAACTCGATTTTATAACCAATGAGTTCAATCTTCAAGAAACGAACCCATTTCATTCCAGCTTGAGAAAAAACCGGGAAAAATCTGATTTTCTGATTTCTTTATTGACTGAAGCATACCAAAGACGTTCGAGGCCGTCTTGGTCTGGCCGACCTCAGGTTCAAAATGCCGCTCATACCTGATAATTCTGTCGGCCAGTGAGTTCAGGCTGGATTCATAGCTCTCGACTGTGTCAAAGCCTGTGCCAAAGATAGTGCAGACAGGTGAACCAGCCGGGATGACTGCTCCTGCACAGGGGATGTCGCCACACTCCGGAATCTGATAGGCATTTTGAAAATCGGCCCCATTTCCATTGGTTTGAGGGGAGACGAGATCCCGGGACGCATACAGAATGCCTTTGGAAATATGTGGAATTGGTTGTTTTTTCCCTTTTGAAAGGAAATATTTCAGTGCTCTGGCGGGAGTTTGGTTTACTGAATGCTCCTCAAAAGACCGGCAGGCAGTCAGGTGCCAGTCAAGGAGAGGTGTTTGATGCTGCAGTTCCAAGAGTTCCGTGAGCGCCGTATAGCGCGGGTTGACTTCATTCAACCACAGTCTGTTTTGCTGTGTGGGATCCAATATCAGATCGCAGCCGAACAGGCCTCGGATTTGACAGCCATCGGCGACTGATTGCCCCAATGCTTCCAGCGGGCCTCGTAAGTGGGAAAAGGCTGGAGAGACAGTGATGCCGCCACAAAATTGGAATGCGTCCGCGTTGAGCGCCGCATTCCCGATGAATTGCTGACAAACGCCTATTAATACCGTGGTTTGGCGGAATGCGATGTATAAGGCAGAAACAGGGATTCCAGGCTGATACCGTTGCAGATAGCAGTCCTGATTTAACTCAACATCAGGCGCGATCGAATCCAGAAATCGGATTCCCATCCCGCCGGCCCCCTGGCGTGGTTTGCACAACCATTGAGTATTCTCATCAGGAACAGAACCAGCAGGCAGGCAAGGCAGGGCCTGGATCGGTTCGTCTTTCAGAAGCCGTTCCAGCAAAAACGGATCACGGGCGCGACGCAGGCTTTCCGGGTCACAGCCTCGAAGGCGGTGTTTCTGGTTGATTTGTTCGATAAGTTCCGGATGATTTTCCATGCCCCCGGTATAAATCCAATCCAGAGCAGGGGATTGGTGCACTGTTTCGATCCAGTGAGTACTATTCGCGGTTTTCGGGATCACTTCTGCAATTTCCCGCAGGTCCTGATCCGCATATTGGTCAACACACACAGGTTGCCACCCTGCACGCAGAGCCGAAAACGCAGCAGCCCGCGTACTGGCGCCGACAATCAGTAGACGCTGTTTTCCGGAAAATTCGCAGGAGGTTTGTAGATTCATCAAATCGCGTCTTAGTGAGATGTCATGATAAATTTATGAGGATTTATTCTGAATACTAGCGGAATACTGGCAATCCTGTTCTTAAATTGTTATTACATAGCATAGGCTACGAATGATCCAAGGCGAAGCTTACATCTGTTAGATTCGCCGTCCGTTCAGGACTGCGGTATTCGTGATCCGTTTTAAATTTGTGCTTTATGCATAACTGTAAGAACCTAATACGAAATGGAGAACGAAGAATGTCAATGTTTGTCGGTGAGTCACTTGTTGGTGAAGGTAATGAAGTTGCTCATATCGATTTGTTGATTGGTGACAAAAATGGTCCTGTCGGGTCAGCGTTTGCAAATGCTCTGTCCAGCCAAAGAATGGGTCACAGTAACCTGTTGGCAGTATTATCACCAAACCTGGCAGTAAAGCCAGCAACAGTCATGGTCACTAAGGTCACGATTAAAGGTGCAAAACAGGCCGTCCAGATGTTTGGCCCCGCTCAATACGCCGTTGCGAAAGCAGTCGCTGACAGTGTTGAAGCTGGTGTGATTCCAAAAGATCAATGCGAAGATCTGGTTATCGTCTGTGGCGTCTTCATTCACTGGGAAGCTGATGATGACACCAAAATCTACGAATATAACTACGCAGCTACGAAAGAAGCAATTGCTCGTGCGATGAAGAACGAGCCTTCTACTGACGAAATGCTGGCTAAGAAGAGTGAAGCGACTCACCCTTTCTACGCTGGTTGAAATTTCTGAAATAGGTGGAGAGTCAAATTCATACCCCTGTTCCAAAAGAGCAGGGGTATTTCTTTGGTCTGTTTCTGATTTCCTGATAGGAATCGTGCTGAGGAATTCTCATGAAAAAAATACTGATTCAACTGGATACCGATGCGCATCCCAGTTCATTTGACCGCGTGGTTGCCGTTGATGCCGACATCGATGAAATAATGAGCTACGGCGATGTGACTCCCGTTAATGTCGAGCCACTCGTGCATGGCGCCATGTTTACGCGAGGACCGAAGGAGTTACATCATACTGCGATTTTCGTCGGCGGCAGCGATGTCTGTTCCGGCGAAACCCTGTTTCATAAAATTCGCGATACCTTTTTTGGTCCCGTGCGGGTGTCTGTGATGATAGATTCCAATGGATCTAATACCACTGCCGCGGCTGCTGTTCTTGCAGCGGGCAAGCATCTCGACTTTTCTGAAACAACCGCCTTAATTCTGGGGGGCACCGGCCCGGTTGGTCAGCGTGCGGCGCAATTGCTCGCAAAGCGGGGGGCGACTGTAATTGTGGCGTCCCGTTCGGAAGAGCGTGCCCAGGCAACTTGCGATGCGATCGCCGCGATCGTGGACGGGGCAAAACTGAAACCATTGTCACTCAAAGATCACAAACAGATGGAAGAGGCGAATCGGGAAACCAACCTGATCATTGCCGCCGGTGCAGCAGGGGTCAAACTGATTCCCGCAGCTTGCTGGAAACCGATGAAACAACTGAAAGTCGCCATCGATCTGAATGCGGTCCCGCCTGCCGGGATTGAGGATGTGGATGTCATGGACAAAGCGACCGACCGCGAGGGAGTTCTCTGTTACGGAGCAATCGGGGTCGGCGGGACGAAGATGAAGATTCATAAAGCCGCCCTCCGTCAACTCTTCGAAACGAACGATCTGATGCTTGATACAGAGGAAATCTATCAGATTGGCGCCAATCTCAATTCATAAGGGCAAACGGAAACCGACTGAGAATGAAACTGTTCAGGTTGCATTCCCTTCATAGAACTCGATAGAATTACTGCACAGGAAATCGTTTTTGAATCAGGATTTTGTTACTGCTTCCAACTACCAGACGGGTAATTTCGGGGACCTCCATGCTGGACGATGCCACCATCATGAAACGGATTTGCGCAGGAGAATATCTTCTGTTCGATGAGTTAGTGATGCGCTATCGTGATCGGTTGCTGCGATTCGCCTGGAGTAAATACGGCAAGCAGGCTGCTGCGGAAGATCTGGTACAGGAAGCATTCTTGTCTGCGTTTGCGGCACGCGAGACCTATAATCCTGAGTTTGCCTTTTCGACCTGGCTCTGGACGATCTTTTTGAACCTGTGTCGTCGGCATTATAAGCGGGAATTACGCCAGCCTCGCGAAATGGTGCGCTCGTCATTTGATACCGCTGCAGCAATGGTGATTCCCGAACCGAGTTCTTCAGAGACGCCTTTACAGGCGGTGCTCAAGACAGAACAGTTTGAACTGCTGGCTTTGTATCTGACCGAATTACCGGAAGTCCAGGCCGATTCCTTGCGACTTCGTTTTTTTGGCGGCATGAAATTTTCAGAGATTGCGTTAACGATGGATTGCAGTTTGTCTGCGGCAAAAATACGTGTAAAAAACGGATTGCTTCAATTGGCTCATCGTTTTTCTGAAGGTCTGACTTCGGAAGGAGGTGTCTCATGAATTGTGACGAAGCGTTTGAATTAATGACTCATCCCACAGATCATCAGTGTGAGGAGTTGCGCTGGCATTTGCAGATGTGTCCGCGTTGTCAGCAGATGAAGGAAACTTTGGCGCCGGCGCTGGAATCGTTTCAGCAGGTACTCGATGAATCAACGGATCTGGATGAATTTGACAAATTCCATGCCGAATTTCATCAGACAGCCGATCAGGAATCTGCGTCTATTTTCCCGAAAACAGGGCAGCCGTTTCTGTCTGCCGAAACAGTCCGTATGGCTGAACAAGCGGCAATACGCTTACGCGCAGATGCCGGCGTCAGTCAGAAGGCGCAGCCTCCTGCGACAAAACCATATCAAAAACGACTGCTACATGCGGCGTTGATTCTAGTTGCCGGTTTTATAATGGGCTGGGGGATGTCTCTGGATGTACCTCAAAGCCAACTCTCACCGGTTGCCAACAGTCTTCCAAGTCAACAGCCGTGCCTCTGGATTGCACAACGCGAAAATGGGACAGATCCGGTCGTTTCTAAAACAGACCGCGAAAAAGTATCCGTCCAGAGTGTGGTGCTCTCCTGTGTGGCCTGTCATTTACAGTCGACCGCTGAGTAGGCCCGCCTTTCCCCTGATTTACCAGCGCCCCTTCAGTTCAATAGAGTTCGCTATTTTATAGTCGAACGCCTAAATCAGCCGTCGATTCTTGTAATTCTTACACCTGAATCTGTGGTGCAGCGTACTTTTTCCAATCGAAGTCAGCAAATCTGATGGGCATCGAAAAACTCGTCTTGCAGCTCTTTTCGATTTTCGTTATTTCTACGCAACCCACTTTTAACCAGAGGGCAACTTTCCTGTCTTACACTCCCTTTTCTCATATCCTCCCTGAGATCACAGGGTCATTGAAAAGAGAATTCCGACCTGTCACATTTAAGTGAACCTCATATCTTTTCTCGCAAAAATTACAATTGGATTCGCCATGATAAGAGGTGTCTTGTCTGACACCAGATGCGGCAACGCATTCCGATGGGCCACGAGCCTGATCCTGGTACAGATCATACTATTCGGAGACTTTCTCAACGGGACTATCCCGATGATGAGCTCAGCCTTTGCGCAGGAAAATCAACAGCGTTCCATTTCACTGAACGACCCGCTGTTCGATATTCGCGTGGAAGGCAACGAATCCATTCCGGCACTTGCCATTTTGCAAAAAACAAAAATTCAACGTGGCCGACCAGTCACTCGTGATCAAGTCTTGGAAGATGTCCGGCTGCTGTTTGCCACACGCTGGTTTTCCAGTGTCCAGCCAGTCTATCGAAAAACCGAGCAAGGGCTGGTACTGATCTTCAAAGTCAGAGAACGTCCGATCGTTGAGAAGGTCGAATTCCGCGGAAATAAAAAAGTCAAAACGAAACGCCTGGCGGCCACTACCGGATTGAAGGTCGGTTCGCCCTTTGATGTTTCTGCCAACCTGGAGTCTGTACATCGCTTAAAACAACTCTATGTCGAGCGTGGATATCGTTTCGTTGAAATCAATTTAAGCAAAGGTGGAGATGCCAACGATCGTCAAGTGATCTTTGAAATTAAAGAAGGTCCCAAAGTTGTTGTTTCCGGTATCAAGTTTCGAGGAAATAAATTCGTCAGCGCAGGCGTCCTCAAAACGAAATTGCTTACGAAAAAAGCCCCTTTTGGTCTGAGTGTGTTGGGAGGCAAATATGATCCTTCTACCGTGGAAGACGATCTGATTTCTCTCAAGCAGTACTATAATGGGCTGGGTTTCTTCGATGTGAAAATTGCCGAGAAGGTCGGCTATAACAAAGAACGTTCCCGCGTGCAGATCGAATACACGGTGAACGAAGGAAAACGGTACAAGATCCGCGATATTCTGATCAAAGGAAATCAGATTTTCTCGGAAGACGAAATTCGCGATGATATTAAGCTGGCTTCAGGAGAATTTTTCAACAGCCGGACTCTCTCGACCGATGTTGACAAACTGACCGTCAAATACGGCGAACGCGGCCACCTGTTTGCTAAAGTGAATCCGGTACCTCGTTTTCTAGAAGCACCTGGCGAAGTCGATCTGGTTTATCAGATTAACGAAGACAAACCCTATCGGATCCGAAAAATTACTCCGCATATTTCGGGGGATAATCCTCGAACCAAAAGCTCTGTTTTGACGAACCCTCTGATGGTCGCACCTGGTGATCTGGCAAATCAACGTTTGATTACCAAAAGTAAACGTCGTATTGAAGGGGGATCGGTCTTCGAAAAAGGACCTCAGAAGGGGCCCCGTATCAGCGTTACAAAAGTTAACCCTCAGAATGAACTTGCTGCGATGCGCAAGGATGATATCGTTCGCGGACAAAACCATGAACGGGAGCAAAAACAGAGACCACGACGCAGTCGCTATCAGGCCCCTCGAAAGAAACAGGCCACTCTCAAAACACTTTCCGGCCAAGAAGAAGTATTTCGGGGACAGAACTATGACAACGGGATTCCGGAAGCTTTGAATCCACTCTTCGGAAACAGCCCGTTGGGTGATCCGATGGGCACCGAATTTCCTCAGCAACAACCGGGCTGGGTTGACTTGGATGTATATGCTTCGGAAAGCCGAACCGGTCGTTTGATGTTTGGTGTGGGAGTCAACAGTGATGCGGGTGTGGTCGGTTCGATCGTTCTGCAAGAAGAAAACTTTGATATCCTTAGACCACCCCGCAGTTTCGAAGATATTCTGGATGGAACCGCCTGGCGCGGTGGCGGACAACGCTTTAGAGCAGAAGCCGTTCCCGGCGATCAGGTCAGCCGTTATCTGGTGAACTGGACCGATCCCTATTTTCTGGATACAAACTTCAGTCTGGGTGTCAGCGGATTCTATTTCACTCGCTTCTATACAGACTGGGATGAAGAACGCGTTGGTACCCGTTTGACTCTCGGACGTCAGTTGACGCAGGAATGGTCCGTCAACGGTCAATTCCGTCTGGAAAATGTTGACCTGCGAAATCCACGCACGCCGACACCACCCATCGTCCAGCAGGCTGTCGGAAATAATTTACTGAATACATTCCGTATTGCAGCGACACACGACACACGCGATGCCGCGTTCCTGCCAGCCGAAGGACATATTCTCGAGTTTGCTGCTGAGCAAGCCGTTGGCGATTTCGATTACAGTCGTCTGGAAACAAATGCCAGTCAGTATTTCACGATCTATAAACGACCCGATGGCGGCGGACGTCATATTCTTTCGTTGAGTGCCTCACTGGGTTGGACCGATTCTGATACACCTGTTTTTGAACGATACTATGCTGGTGGTTTCCAGACCTTCCGCGGCTTCGAATTCCGGGGAGTGACTCCTCGCGAAAATGGGGTCGCCATTGGTGGTCGCTGGAACTTCCTGGGTAGTGCCCAATATATGGTTCCAATTACCGCTGATGAGATGATCCAGATGGTCTTTTTCAGTGACTTCGGTACAGTGGAAGATAATGTCTCTCTCGATCAATTCCGTGTTTCTGTCGGTGCCGGTCTTCGTTTGACCGTGCCTGCGATGGGCCCTGTCCCCGTGGCGTTGGACTTCGCTGTGCCATTGGCTAAGGAAACCTTTGACGAAACACAGGTCTTCAGTTTCTATGTCGGGTTTACCCGATAATCTCTCAATAGAGTCGGATCAGGTTGCTGTTCTCTCCAGCGAACTGCCGACAGGTCCCAATTTCAAAGCGGTCGCTGGTTTCACCAGAGTCGGCTCTGGACTATGATGGTAGCTTGTTAAGTACATCTATCTTTCTTCAGAGAGCAGCGTCGATGATTCTGGAAGGCATTGTAACCAGTCGTAATCAGCAGGGGGAATTCAACATTGCGCCGATGGGGCCTGTGGTGAATCCGGAAATGTCCCAGTTTGTATTGCGCCCCTTTCAGACATCGCGCACGTTCAGCAATTTGAAGGAAACCCGCTGTGGGGTCCTGCATGTTGTTGACGATGTGTTATTACTGGCAAAAGCAGCTATCGGCCAGTTGGATGAAATTCCAGAGACATTTCCCGCCGAGAAAATTAGCGGGGATGTATTACAATCTGCCTGTCGTTGGTACGAATTCGAGATTGAGAGTATCGACGAAACCCAGGCCCGCACTGTGATGCAGGCGACCGTGGTTCATCAGGGGCGAATCCGTGATTATTTTGGTCTCAATCGTGCCAAGCATGCCGTACTGGAAGCCGCGATTCTGGCAACACGCACACAGCTGATTAAACAAAGCGAACTAGAGACCCAGTATCAGGCGTTAGCAGAAATTGTCAAAAAAACGGCAGGCCCTCATGAACAGACGGCATTCCGTTTACTGGAAGATTATATTTCCAAAGCGTATGCTGAAATCAATTCGTAAAAATAATTCGTGTTTTACTAATTCAAACAGTTTCAGAAAAATTATCAGTCATGTCACGCGAAGTGAGGATTACCACCGGAAGTCGATTGCATTGGGGATTGCTCTCACTAGCTCCTGCGACAGGCCGCGAATTTGGTGGCATCGGGTTGATGGTGGATGCACCACAGTTTGTGCTCTCCGTGAAACAGACGCCCGCAGAACAAGATCGTATTACGTGCAGTGACACTTATTATTCGAAAGTCGAAGGGGCCCTCAATGCGGCCCGGTTGCATCTCTCTGATTCTTCAGAGCCATGTTTCTTTTCAGTGGAACTCCAGTCAGAAATTCCGATGCATTGTGGCTTTGGTTCGGGAACTCAGTTGAGTCTGGCTGTTGCACGTGCGATTTCTGTGCTCTCTGAAGAGCAGGAGCTAGCTTCTGTCAAACTGGCATCACGGGTCGGGCGAGGAGCTCGATCGGCGCTGGGCGTGCATGGTTTTGATTGCGGCGGTTTTCTTGTAGAGGGGGGCAAGCAGAAGCCAGGTCAGATCAGTCCGCTGGTGTCGCGGGCTGATTTTCCAGAAGACTGGAAAATTCTGTTAATCACACCCAGGGATCAGGCCGGTATCTCAGGCACTGTTGAGGCGGAGGCAATTCAACGGCTCGGTCCGATGCCCGTTTCAATTACGGAATACCTCTGTCGGTTGGTGTTGATGCAACTACTTCCGGCGGTTCTGACGCACGATTTTGCAGAGTTCAGCTCTGGTTTATCCCGCTTTGGACACACGGTTGGTGAGTTTTTCAAGCCTGCCCAGGGAGGAATTTATGCCCATCCCCAGATGGCAGAGCTGGAAATACTGTTGATGGCCCATGGAATCCAAGGGATCGCTCAAACTTCCTGGGGGCCGACGTTGTCGGTCGTCTGTCCCAGTTCTGCTGAGACGGAAAACGTTACAAGTGTAATAGTGGAAAATGGTTACGGTGAATTATGTTCTCTGAGAACGGTCAATCCGCTCAATCAGGGCGCCCAGATTCAGATCAATGAGTCTGTATGACTTTTCAATTTGATTTCGAAGTTTCCGAAACAGGCTGAATTCCAGGCGAGGAATTCTTCGACTATAGACCAAGGCTGGTATAATAGTACCACCCCAGAAAAGACATCATATTCTGAAAAGAACTGGTAAGATAGGTTATGAACTCCAAGCAAAATCAATCCGAAGTCTCCCGCCGGGATTTTCTCCGCGTCGGTAGTTTGAGTTTCGTTGGATTGTCCATGTCCGAACGGGCGGCGTTATCTGCCGCACAAAATGACCGTTCGCAGAAGAACTGTATTCTGATCATGATGACAGGGGGCGCCAGCCAACTGGAAACATTCGATCCCAAACCCGATGCGCCGGCTGAAATTCGAGGGCCGCTCAAAGCGATCTCGACGTCGGTACCGGGGCTGTTTGTGAGCGAAGCCTTTCCACAACTGGCTCAGCGTGCCAGCCAGTTCTCTCTCGTCCGTTCATTGTATCACGATGCAGCGCCGATTCATGAAACCGGCTACCAGCTGATCCAGACAGGTCGGCTATCAAAAGGGGCATTGAATTATCCCTGTTTCGGATCGGTCATTTCGCGGCAGTTTGGACCGCGTGGCGATGCGCCTCCTTTTGTCGTCTTGCCACGACTGGTTGGTTCACTGGGAGTGAATATGTACCGCGGGCAGCAGGCCGCCTTTCTGGGAGAGGAGTTTGATCCCGCGACGACCGTTGGCGAGTCTTCGGTCAGTGGAGAATATGAGATTGAAATTGAAGGTGAATCCAAGGCGATTCAGCAACAGTATGGAAAACATCGGTTCGGCAGTCTGATGCTGCAGGCACGACAACTGGTCGAGCGGGGAACGCGGTGTGTGATCGTCAATTTATTCGATGAGCTACATCAGCAGCTGACCTGGGACTGTCACGGCACGGGAACAGGGACTTCCGGAAAAGTCTATGAGTATCGAGATTCATTGGGACCTGCTTTTGATAAAGCGTTATCGACATTGCTTGATGATCTCTCTTCCAAGGGTTTGCTGGAAGACACACTGGTGGTTGCGACTGGTGAGTTCGGACGCACGCCTCAGATCAATGCACATGGCGGCCGAGATCATTGGCCTCATGTCTGGTCGGCGTTGGTTGCTGGCGGCGGTACACCCGGTGGTCAGGTCGTGGGGGCCAGCGATGCCCGGGCCAGTGCGCCAGTGGAACGTCCGGTTCACGCTTCCGAATTGACGGCGACGATTTATCATCACCTGGGACTCAACCCTGGCAGCAGTCTGGCGCAGATGAATGATCAGGAACTGAAACTGGTAGACGCATCACCGGTCGCGGAATTGATTACTGGGTAATCCTGCTCGTTGCAATCGCGATCTTTTCAAGCGGTCTCTGCACTGGGGGGCTCGTTTTCTTCAGCGATGATCGTTTCGATTTCAGACTGATCGCACTGGAAGCAGTTACTGATTTCCTGTGAGGAAAATCCTGCCTGACTCAGGTAAACGATCATGAATCGCCGTTCAGCAGCTTTGGTGAACTTGCGGGGATTCTCATACACGAAAATGTCTGGTCCCGGCTCCTCTGTCGAGGAGGCTACCTCACCCGCGTTCTGTTGTGCCAGTGCTAGTTGCTGGCGTAAGCGATTGATTTCTCGATCTGCATCCCGCAGCAATTCATCTAACACTTGCAGGCGATCATCGCTACGGGCATCGACTTCTCTGCCATACTCATAGAGCTTGACTTCAAGTTGATCGAGCCGATTCAACTGGCTTTGTTCGCGGGTGGCAATTTCCTTCTGGGCTTCTTCCAGTGGATTTCGCTTGCTGATGCGAGCCTGTTCACGAAAGCTTCTCCTGAGAGACCAGGCGACAAGCAGTATCAACACGCCGGTTACAATGACGTAGCTATTATTAATGTCAAACATGATTGGCAAGTCATCCTTTACTTCCAAACGAAATCAAATTAACGCAGTTGTCTCTGCTTCGCTCTGACGATCTTCCTGATCAAACTAAGCGAGTTTATTCATGGTCATGGTCATGGTCGTGGTCGTGGTCGTGGTCGTGGGGGACATTTGCTGCGGCATCGATCGAAGTCGCCGGTATTCCATCAAACAGGAAGGCAGCTTCGGCAGCACGATAGATGGTTCTGAGTGAGACCTGATGCGTCGCCGCCAGTTTCGCACACGATTCATATTCCGGTGTAAAAATCGTTTGCTGGTTCGGTGCGAGAGAAAGTTTTCCTTCTACCTCTCCCCACGCGGTTTTGACTTGCTGCTGTTGACGGGGACGAATGGAACGCTGTAACTGATGCCGGCGGATACCCAGAGTTTCGGTTTCCTGGAACAGAATCGATTCCAGTTTGTCTGCTGACTCCGGCTTGCAAATCAGACTCAGCATCACGGCTGGGCGGTCTTTCTTCATCTGAATCGCTGACGTATAGACGTCCAGCGCGCCTGCTGCCAGCAGTTTTTGTTTCGTATAGCCAATGACTTCTCCTGATATATCATCCAGGTTTGTTTCGAGCAGTGTCACATAATCGGTATTGCTGGTCGTAACTGATTCCCCAACAAACATGCGTAGCAGGTTGGCACGTTCTGGAAAGTCTTTCGTGCCTGCTCCGTACCCAATTTCTTCAATCGTCATCGGAGGCAGCATGGAGAAACGATCGACGAGTGTTGAAATGATGGCGGCACCAGTGGGAGTGGTCAGTTCGGCTTGAATCGGAATGTCCGCCAGGGGGATCCCTTTTAAGAGTTCGGCCGTTCCCGGGGCTGGTACGGTGCAGATGCCGTGATCGATTTTAATCTGACCGTAACCCGTTGGAATCGGGCTGGAAATGATTTGCTCGACCCCCAGCAGGTCAAAGCCGATCGCGACTCCCACGATATCCACAATGGAATCGATGGCACCAACTTCATGGAAGTGTACTTTCTCGATGGTTGAACCATGCACTTTCGCTTCCGCACCCGCGATTGCTGAAAACAGTGCGAGCGACTTTTCGTACTGTTTCGGAGTGAGTTGGTCCGCCTGCTTTAGGATCTTTACGATATCGCTTAAGTGACGATGGGCGTGTTGTTCGGGATGTTCAATTTGTACTGAAGTCGCATGGAATCCCCCCTTCATGGTGGAAGAGAATGAGAGCTTGACGCCTGGTATTCCGAGGGAGTCAATCCCGGCTATGATCTGATCTGGATTGACGCCCGCATCAACGAGGGCAGCCAGCGTCATATCACCACTAATTCCAGTAGAACAATCTAAATAAGCAATCCGCACGGTCGGGTATCCAGGGGGGGAAAAATGGAAAGTAAACGGGTCAATCGCAGTAGCGGATTCTAAAGATAACCGGCTGGTTCTCCAAGGTCAATTCGGTGCCGCGGATCTCAATATGATCGGGGTAACTCTAACAATAGCAGGCAGATAATCGAAAGTGGCGATTCACAAGAGTAGAGCCAACTCTCGCGATTTCAATAAGATTCGGGCGACTGGTCTGTTTTAGGCTCGGATTGGTAACCTGATCACTCAGTGAAGCAGGATGAATTCAGCGTTGATAGATAGGCAGGTACTGGTATTCGACGGCGAGTGCGAGGACGGCCAGAGTCGTGGCATACACTTTCCCGGCTTCTTTTTCGCTGCCTTTGTTGGCCAGCCAGCTGCCATCGTGCTTTTGCATTTCCAGCAACTGGGGAACGATGGTTGCGCGGGTTTTCTTCCAGTATTCGCCCCCCATCTGAAACATGCCGACACTACAGTAATACGCGCCATAAAAATAATAGAATTCATCCGGGTGTAATGGACGCTGTACGAGATAATCGCCCGCTTGCAGGGCATCGGGTGTATGATGTTTCCCGCAAATTTCCAGAGCGAGAATTCCCGTGCCTGTTCGCGTCGCACTGGGGGCTCCACCTGGCTGATAGGCAAACCCCACATTATTTCGCCCACGGCAGTGCCGTACATAGGCGACTGCTTTATCGATATGGTCGGCGGAAATATCACAGCCGATATTTTTCGCGGCACGCAGTGCCAATAGCTGCCAGCCGGTGACACTGAGGTCGCTGTCTTTACTTGTTTGGGTGTAACGCCAGCCACCCGCATTTCGTTTATCTTTGGAAATATCCTGTGCCGACACGATCAATTTAATAGCGCGTTCCAGCACTTGATGGCATTTTTTTTCGCGTTCCCCGGTCAGCATGCCTGCGACTTCAGCCAGCATCAACGTACTGATGCCGTGGCTGTACATTGGGCCGTGACTTTTATGATGCACGACTAGGCCATTATCGATCTGATGTGCCAGGACCCAGTCGATGCCTTTGTTAATCTGATCACCGTAAGGGCCTTCTTCCGGAACATAACCGGCAGCCATGAAGGCCATGATGGCCAGTGAAGTCGCAGCCGTTGATTCCCCGTAAGAATTAAACGACCAGGCGCCGGAGGGCTGTTGCGATTTTGATAAGAACTGTACCGCTCGTTGAATGCTTGAGTCGAGTTGTTTTTTCTGTGCGTCGAGTTCCTGAGCCCGGCAATGCGCGGTCGTTTGCAGGGAGAATCCCAAAAACAGTAATACAGTCAACCAGCGCGACATGGATTTTTTCCTATGATTCGGAACGCAAAAAATTCTTACTTGCTGTCGGATTTGGATTTGGCAATTGCTTCAAAATAATGCTTGATTAAGCGGGCATATTCCGGATCGGTTCGACTGCGAGAGCCTTGCAGGATTTCCGTATCGAGATTTCCGGGAAGTTCACCCCAGTTACGGCTCGACATTGTTTTCAATTTGGTTTTGAGCTGCGTGAAGTCGACACTGGATTTGGCGCCACCCCCCTCACTCTCGCCTTGTCCTTTTCCCGGAGCCATATTTTTGGAAGCCGTCTGCGACTGTTGTCCTTTGCCAGGATCGGAACCCTGCTGGGATTTTGACTTTAATTCGGTTGCTGCCTGTGAAAGAGATTCGGCTGCCCGTTTGAGCGATTCGGCTGCTTTTTTGGATGCAGATGGTTTTCCCTTCTCTGACTGCTGGCTCTGGTTTTTCGAATTCTGGGAAGCCTGTTCTTCCTGAGATTGCCCAGCGTCGCCGGGTTCCGCTTTCGCCTGGCTGTTCTGGTCTTTCCCTTGGGATTCACCCTGTTTCTGATCAGCAGCTTTTGCTTGTTTTGGATCCGAATTCGCATCGCGGGGAGCCGTCTGCTTTTCCTGAGCCATCGTTTGATCGCCGGCGTTTTTGAATTCCGGAGTCTGTTCCAGCTGTTTTTGTGCGTTTCTCAGTTGTCTGGCGGCATCGGTGACTTGATCGCCTACTTTTTCAGGAACGGGAGACTCTTTCTGCGATTTCCGACCTGCCTGTTGCGCTTTGCGTGACGCTTCCTGAAGTTCCCGGGCTGCCTGCCGAGCCTGTTCTGCCGCGAGTGACAGATTTTCCTCAGAGAGTCCTTCGACTGCTTTCTGCATTGCCTGGCCGGCCTTGGCTGTTTTTTCCTGCGTTCGTTCGGCCTGTTGGCTCTCTTTTTTCAAACTTATCGGATCGGTTTCCAGTTTTTCTGATGTCTCGGCCAACTGCTGAGTCAAGGCCTGTGTCTGTCGGGCGAGGGCTTCCTGGGAATTCTTCAAAGCTTCCTGCCGCATTGCTTCCGAGTTGGAAGCCTGCGCCATTTTGCCTGCCAGCTCTCGTTGCAGGTTTGCCATTTGTTCGGCCTGCTCGAGAAAGGCATCGCGTTCTGTCTGTTCGTCTTTTTTAGACTGATGAGCCTGTATTATGGCTTCGGCCATTTTCGCAGCTCGGTTGGCTGCCTGGCTTGCTTCATGAAGTTTGCCAGAGTTCGCGGCTTGTTGTGCTTTGATCGCTTCTTCTGCAAGTTGCGTGGCTTTGCGTGTGGGTTCGGATTCGGGACCAAATTGCTGTGCAGTCTCTAAAGCGAGATTGGCCGCCGCCTGGGCCAGCATTTGCTGCTGACGTAGTAAATTGCGGACGGATTCCGGTTTGGCTGGTTCTGCTTTTGCCTGCGACTTTTCACGACTCATGTTGGTTTCTGCAGGTTGTGTGTTTGTCGCTGGTTCTGCATTAGCAGCGTTTGCAGCTGCTGTCGGTGCTTCGTTTCCGTTTGCAGCCGGTGGTGCTTGTCCGGCAGGCATTGGCTCCTGTGGGGCTGACTGCTGAGCAGGTTCTGCTGTCGCTGGTCTACTCGCAGCGACTGGTGCCTGCTGTTGGATTGCATCTGCCAGTTGCCGTTGTGGTTCGATCAACTGCGAGGTCTGATTGACGAGTGAATTGAGCTGTTTCAATTGATGGTTACGAGCAGCATCGACCAGTTCTGGCCGGCGTTCGAGTAACTTGTCCAGATCTTTCGCGAGACTTGACTGGCGGTGTTTCAGTTCTGCCTGCAAATTCGCCAGTTCTTTTTCCATTTCTGGTGTCAGATTCTGGTGAGGCTGATCCTTTTGTTGTTCCGGCGATTTGGGATCTTGCTTGTTTTTTTCACCTGCCGGCGGTTGCTTGTTGTCTGCCTGGGCTTGTGGCTGCTGGGTGGCAGATTCCAGTTTATCATTGAATGACAATAGATCATCGGCGAGATGGTTCGTCTCTTCTGCAAGCCGATTCAAATTCAGTAAATCATTTTCCAGTTCCACCAGCTTCTCATATTGTTGGACGAGGTCTCCCAGTTTCTTTTCAGTCGCGGTCATGGTCGGGGGCACCGGTTTCAGGTCGTGCTTCGCCTGTTTTACTGTTTCTGAGCCGGCGGCCGATTTTAATGTGTCATGATTTTTCACGAAATCGGTTCGCGCGACAGATTGCGTTTTTTCTGCCAGTTTCTGATACAGGGGAAGTTGCAGAAATTCATTCGCCACGTTTTCCAGTTGCTGGGCGAGCTTGCGTTCCACCTGCGTCATTTTTTGCAGCTCGATCTGATCTCCGGCAGCAAGTTTATCTTGCTCCTTTAATTTTTTCAGATCGGCAATCTTTTGATCGACCTTCTGCTGATGTTCTTTATAGTCCTGTTGGATCTTTTTCAGCTCATCACGTAATTTTTGCTGGCGGGAAATGACGCCTGCCGAAAGCTGCTGTTCTGCATTTTTATCAATTCCGAACACCCGGGGTGTCGACCAGGCCACATTCGGGGAGGGAACCGCGCGGTTATCAACGGCACGAACACGATAGGTGAAGATATCAGCCTGCTGTGCTTGCAGATCCGAAAGTGGGATCTTGAATTCATAAGCCACGGAAGAGACGCCGAGTAATTCTACCGGAACTTTGGTGATGGTTGCTTTTTCATCCAGCTTCTTGACATGAATTTCCAGCTCTGCGATAGAGAAATCGTCAATGACTTCGACAGGAACGGTCAGGCTTTCATCTGGTTTGAAAAATTCCGGCTGATCATAGATTGAGAGTTCAATTTCCGGCGCACGGTCCAGCATGACTTTGACCAGATGCTCTGATGTCTGTGTCTTCAGGTTCCCCTGCTGACCAGTCAGTGCGATATGGAACAAAAAGCTCTTTTTGTGTACCGGTAATTCAAGTCGGGCGGTCAACAGGTCGTCACTCAAGACAAACTCTTTTTGCTCGACCGGGGGGCGTTCTTTTGATTCCGTGCCGGATGCATAAAGCTGGTACTGCAAAGTTGCTTCTGTGACAGGGCGATCAAAAGTCAGGTTGATCGTGAGTTGGCTTTGCTCCAAAACATTGATTTCGCTGGGGAGAACCGTCAATTCCTGCTGTTTGTGTTGGGTGTATTCGGGGGGAACGATGATTAACTGGGTATCGGTGATGGAGGGCGGTTCAGAGATCTGGATTGCGTATTGTTTACTGCGGCTGTGATCCGTTGTGATTTTATATTGGAATCCGGTCAGCAGACGTGAGAATTGGGTCATGTAATGGCCGGCTTCCGGATCTAGATCCATGCGTCGGGTAAACTGTTCCCCCTTGGCATCTTCCCATTCGATCCAGACTTCATCGATGGTCCCCGGCTGCTTGGTATGCCAGTGTGGGGTTGCGACAATTTGCAGATCTTTTCCACGGGCAACGGTTTCATCGCCGGGCTGTACTTCGAAGTACAGTGAACTGACTGTAGCAAAATTACCCCAGGGAATGACACTCCGCGAGAGTAACAGACGATACGCATCCGGCCAGATCAACAGCGGCGTTAAAAAGATCAATATCGCGATGCCCGCACTCATGATAAAACGCATCGCGCGATCTGAGGGGACCGTGTCAGAAATGTTAAACGTGGTTAGCGAAGCGATGGTTTCTTTGGCCAGGCGTTCCCGCATCACAACCGAGCTGGATTCATTTTGCGCAGTGGATAATTCCAGTACCGACGTCAGCCGTTCATTCAGGTCAGACTGTGATTCTTCCACAATCGCAGCCAGTTCCACCGGCGTTCTTTTGTGAAAGACGCGACGCAGCATCGCAAACCAGACACAGGCAACGAGTACCGTGACAGAAAGCGAACTCAACACAATTCGTGCCATCGTGCCCAGGGAAAACAGAAAGTCCAAGCTGATCTGCAACGTCACCAGACAGATCAAAACGAGCACAATGAATCCTAACCCTCGGAGCAGAGCCAGAGAACGGATTCTGCGATCGAGCTGGTTCAACTGATGTTTCAGTTCATTAACAAAATGATCTAACTGCCCATCCATAGTTTGTCTCAGCAGGAAATGGTGTTGAATGATTTTGAGGTGAACGGTCCTTGCAGACCGGATACACAGATATTGTAACAAGATCTGGTGTGAAATAGGCCAGAAAAAACCGTTGGAAGCCTAAAATCGTGTCAAGGTAAACCATTCAGTTTGCGAATCGCCCATTCTACCGTGAGAATACCCATGATCAGAGTCAGAATCAGCCAGTGGTCCCATAGTGTGATTTCATCTTGATTGGTCGTTTCCTGGCTTAAAGTGGGCAATAATTCCAGCAGTTGATCGATTGTCCCGGGCGTCAGCATTTTTCCGCCACTAGATTCTGCCATTTCCGAAAGTAACTGTGGGTTGGACGTTAAATTACCCAGCTCAATTGTCTTAATTTCATGGACGAACAGCGGAGTCATAATTTCTTTTCCCTGAGCCACTTCCGGCGATGTAATCAGTTTGAGCTGGTATTCTCCCGCTGGAAGTGCGGGAAGATTCGCTTCATGGATCACTGGCTGGTTCTTTTGCCTGTTGAGATCAAATGACGCAATTACTTTATCTGGCTCGATTGCTTTCGCAATGGTTACACTGGATTTCACATCAGGGAATCGGTCCAGATACTTCTGAGTCCAGCGTGCCGTCGCAGTTGTGATTTCTCCGGCATCAATGTCGGTTTTGCTCAGGCTGAATTTGACGAATTCATTGCCGGCGGATGCTTTATTGCGGGCAGCCCAGCGTGCCAGTTGGCCCCAGAAGCGGTGGTGATATCGGTCTCCCACTCGATACCGCCAGCGCCAGGTACTGTCGATCCCAATCCAGATCACTTTTCCGGAACCGTATTGCCGCTGAATAATCACGCCATCGGTTTCTTCGTCAAGCGGGGCATTGAAAGGCGAAATCCCATAAGCCAATACGGAAGCACCCGGTTTCAATTCTCCCTGCAGAAACCAGAGGTGCCCCGGAAGCTGTTCCCAGATATCACGGTTGGTTGCCGGGTTCACGTCAAATTGGAATAGCGGTTCCGCTTCTCCTTCCGGCGTCAGGCGAAGCCGCATACCTCGCTCGGCGGGAGGCACTTTAAAATTTGCCTGATTCCAGTCGACTGCTTTCAGATTTTTGAGTGGCAGGAGTTCATTCAGGATTTCTGATTGATGTCCCAGAGGCAGATATTTTTTCCCCGCCAGTAGAACCAGTGTGCCTCCCTGGTCGGCAACGAAAGTTTGGATGTGTTCCCAGTTTTCCAGGTGCGCAGGACTCACATCGCCGATGATGATCAGATCTTTTTCTGCGAAGGGATGGGGGTTGTCTGCCAGATTCGGTTGTTTGTTTTCGGGGGGCGTTTTAATTAATAATTGATTTGGAAAAAACGGCTGGGGCAGGAGACCCATGTAAGGCTGTTCAAACAGGACCTGCTGCAGTTCAATCCGCTTATCGCGTTCGAGTGCGTTGTGCAGGTAACGAAATTCCCACCGCGCCGTTTCTTCGACCAGTAACACGTGTGATTTGTCATCCACGATATTAATCGCAAAGCTTTTCTCGTTGTTATCGTCGCGGGTCTCTCCCGGCAGGAGAGTTGTTTCGATTTTGAATTCCTGTCTCCCCAGTTTTCCAGAGTCGAGTTCAAATTCAAGCAGTTTGCTGATTCCCTGGGATTTAAATTGTTTCACAGCGACTTCACGGTCGTTCTGTTTTAAGACCACGCGCACTTCCTGGCCTTCGTAGCCGCTTGTCCCAATTCGGGCTTTGAGTAATGGCTTGTCGTCTTTGAAGGTCGTTTGCGGATAATCGAGGGCTGCAATTGAGATGTCTTTCGGCTGATGTGCTGAGCCCAGAATCACTGGGTAAATCGGTATCTGCATTTGCCCTAGTTGCTCCGCGGTCGAGACCGGGTTGAGTTGGCTATTATCGCGGCCATCTGTCAGCAGGATGTATCCGGAGATGGGCGAGGCTCCAGATTCGGGACTGCCGGCGGAGGCTTTGAGTGCCTGCGAAAGATTGGACAAGCCCATATGGACCTGATTGGGAACCTGATCGAGCCCTTCTTCCAATGCTGTTTTCTCTGCCAACACCGCATCGCCGGCAAACAGCACGAGATCAACCTGTCCCCGTTTCTGTAATTTCTCCAAGATCGGATTGGCCGGATTCAATAACAGTTTTTGCGCGATTTCCTTACGGGATAGTTTGTCGATTTCCGCAAAGAGTTCTTTGAGATTCTGTTTTCGACTTGCCGCTAGTTTGGTTCTTTTTTCCGGATTCGCAGTTTCGCTCTCATCGACCCATGGTGGTTCTTGCTTTAAGGAATAGGCGTTTTCCCAGCGGTCCAGGCGTTCGTCGATCTGATCGTTGCCGATCATTTTTAGAGCCCGCGCCAATTGCAGTTTTTCCAGATCGCTGGCATGGCGATCCTGGGTGTTCATACTGTCGGATACATCAACGGCGACTACCAGACGGCCTGTTGTTTCTGTATTGAAGGACCAGGTTAGAACTGGTTCCAGAAATGTGAGCAGAATAAAAATGAGGGTCGTTACACGCAGTGCGATCAGGGTATTTCCCACCGCAGGCGCAACCAGCCGCCGTTCGTAGCGAAAGAGCAGGACGATGGTCACCAGCGCCAGCATCACGGCACAGACGCTGACTATCGTCCATCCGCTCAATTCGAAACTGTTAAACTGGAAGTGCCGTTCACTCATGTCAGCAAAGATCTTAAATAGTGGGATGGGGGTGATTAATGGGAATTATCAGAGAGGGTCGCATGCCCACCCTGTACGAGTCGCCTTGTCAGAAACAACTCTCCTACCATTAACAGCAGGAAGATCAATAACAGAAATCTCCAGAATTCTGTTTCTGAAACATCCGAAAACATCGCCTGTTTCAGTTCATCCAGTGTATTAAAAAATTTCAAATGATAATCATCTGTCAGGGATTTCTGTTGTGCTTTCGAGAGCGGCGTTAAATCCGATTCACTGCGGTCAAAATTCACAACAAAGCGATCTGCTTTCAAGTCGGTTTCTACACCCTGTTTGGGATTCAATGCATATACGCCGGGTAGCGAGGTGTTTTGAGATTGAAAGGTCGCTCCGTTAGCAGAGGGATCAATCGTACCGGTGACCGGGGTGTTGTTCGGGTCGAGAACTTCGAGCTGGTCGATCGTCGTCTTGGCCGGTACGGGGACGACAATGGGTTCATCAGTATTAATATTTCGAAAAACGCGTCCTGAAGAGAGTTCGAAAACGGCTTCATGCAGAAAAGGGACATAATCGGGCTTGGTCGGCAGATTATTCCAGTCGGCATCGAGGGATGACGTCAGTAGTAAAACACGACCCCGTTCGTGGTTCATCAAATACATCAGTGGTTTGTTATTACTCAGCTCGGCAATTTTGACGGGTGTCGATCGCGGTTTAGCCTCCGATTTCTCAGCCTTATCGTCGGGAGGTTTCACGTCTTCGTCGAGAATCGAGACATCCCACCAGTGGTTAAACCGGGCTGAAGTCAGGCCGCTGGCGTATTCTCCGCGAAAGCGGGTTAGCCAGGGCATTTGCAGGCTGTCTGAACTGATTTGAGTCAGATTGCCGAAGTCGATCCCCGGATTTGATTCGTGTGCTTTGAGTTCAACAGGGATTAAGCCATCCGCATGAAACAGCAGCTTTTGATATTGTTCGGGGTTGATCTGATCTCCCAGCGTAATCATGACGCCGCCCCCTTCGTGATTGACGAAATCAATCAGATCGCCTGCTTGTGTTTCGGTGAGCGCATCCACATTTGCCAGAATCACAACCGCCTGATTTTTTAAGATCTCGGCATTCAGCTGTTCTTTCTCGATGATGGTTGTCTGAATCCAGGGGGTGCGGTTTGTGGGAGCCATTAATGCCAGGTTGGCAAAAAACACTTCGCTGCGTGTCGGGTCAAAACTGGGGGTGCCATCGACCAGCAGCACAGGCAGGGCGCTGGTGACATGCAGAGCCGCATCCGATCGATCATCTCCCGGAAGTTGATCCGGGTCCAGCACAACACTGACGACGTGGGTTCCTTCGTCTTCAAAGCGATACTGGAACTCAATCGCGGCCTCGCCATGATTTTCAATTTTCACCGATTGTGTCTTTTCTTTGATCCGCTGGCCATCGACCTCGAAATAGACAGGAGAGATCAGCGTTGGTTCAGTGCCATCGTAGCGAATGGTGGTCGCGATTTTTACAGGAAGGTTTTTCACACAGACTTCACGCGAAACGGTTAACTTTTCGACCCGTAAATTGGATTGCAGTCCCTGATTCTTTTCTCCCGCCACATTGGTGGCCCATAGATCAATGGGCACAGCCGATTGTTGCAGCAGGTCATTGACCTGATCCCAGAGAATCGTATCCTGTGGCGTCCAGCAGAAAGCCTGATCGTCCGTCAGGACAATGATTTCCCGTTCCAGATTGGATGTTTTACTCAGAGTCTGAACGGCTTTGGAAACCGAGTTTGCCAGATTAGATGATCCGGAAGGGGGGGGCAGCTGATTCAATTTTTCCCGCACCAGTTCAAACTGATGTGTGGGAGACTCGGTCACCAGACGCGGTTGGTCGCGGGCATCGATGATCGTAATCGTGTCTCCCGAGTTCAATTCTTCCATAAAACGGTGTACCCATTGAATGGCGGCAGAATGTGGCGTGGTTGCTTCTCCCTCCCATCCCATGCTGTAAGAACCATCTATGATGAAGACCACGTCGCGGGATTGTGTCGAAATAAATTTTGATAAAAATCCGCCGGAAATCCAAGGCCGTGCTAGTGCAAACGTGATGAGTGCAATCAGTAGCATGCGAATGGCCAGCAGCAGCCAGCCTTCCAGGCGAATGCGGCGTCGGGTACGTCGGCCCAGTTCCAGAAATTGCATCGCTCCCCAATGCACGATGTCGTAGCGTTTACGACTCAATAAATGCACTAAGAAGGGTAGTGAAATCCCCAGCAGGCCGAGCAGCATCAGCGGATTGAGGAAATCAAATGTCATGAATGCCTGCTGTGTCTGGGGGATGAATGAGGAAACTACGCACGAGATGTTTCAAAAAGAGAACATCAATAATTATATGCAGGAATCGTCGTAAATGGTATTGCTTACACAATTAACAATTTAAGTCTGGCATAAATACAGTTTTCTGGCGAACTGGTTTTTAAATCCCGGTTCAATGATTATGATGGACTGAACAGGGGCATGTAAACATGTCCGCTTGATTTTCACATCCGATTAATAAACTCCGTCATCATAGTGAGGTTTAGGGAATGCACTTTATTAATACGAAAATAGTCCGGCCAGTGTTAGTAATGATTTTGTTGTTCGTCGTTACTACGACAACGAATGCGAAGGAAATCAAGCCGGATCGAGTCGAATCATCCTATGATGTTGTCGTCTATGGTGGTGCCTCGGGAGGGATTGCGGCGGCCCTTCAAGCGAAACGGATGGGAAAATCAGTGTTATTGATCGAACCGGGCAGTCATTTGGGAGGACTCTCTTCCGGTGGTCTGGGGGCGACGGATATCGGAAATAAAGCGGCCATCGGGGGTATTGCCCGCGAATTCTATCGCGCATTAGGCACGTATTACAGTCAGCCTGAATCCTGGGTCTATCAGAAAGCTGCCGAGTATAAAAGCCGCAGAAAAAAAAGTACTGAAGCAGAGATGTGGACGTTCGAACCACACGTCGCAGAGGCAACGTTTGAAAAAATGCTCGACGACGAGTCGGTGCCTGTCTTAAAACACCAGCGTCTGGATCTGAAGCAGGGGGTTCAAAAACAACAGTCACGCATCGATTCCGTCAAAATGGAAAGTGGCCTGGTGATTAAAGGTAAGATGTTCATCGATGCGACCTACGAAGGTGACCTGATGGCGGTCGCTGGCGTGTCTTACCATGTAGGACGCGAGTCGAATGCAACGTATGGTGAAACGCTAAATGGAATTCAAACTAAAAATGCCGTGTATCATCAGTTTATAAAACCCGTTGATCCGTATGTCGTTCCTGGAGATCCGAAAAGTGGTTTGTTGCCGGGAGTACAGCAGGAAGGTCCCGGCGGTGCGGATGGGGATGGCGATCATCGCGTGCAGGCTTACTGTTTTCGCATGTGTACGACCGACGTTCCGGAAAATCAGCGTGAATGGGTGAAGCCTGAAAATTATGATCCGATACATTATGAATTGTTACTGCGAAATTTTGAAGCCGGCGACCATCGTGCTCCCTGGGCGCCCAGCCTGATGCCGAACCGGAAAACCGATACGAATAATAACTTCGCGATTTCGACTGATAATATCGGCAAGAACTACGAATATCCGAACGCCGATTATCAAAAACGTGCGGAGATTATTCAGGAGCATTTAGCCTATCAGCAGGGGCTCATGTGGACGCTGGCCAATTCACCTCGGGTTCCCGCAGCAGTTCGTAAGAAGTTTCAAACCTGGAAGCCGACCAAAGATGAATTTCAGGATACGGCAGGCTGGCCGTTCCAGCTTTATATTCGCGAAGCGCGGCGGATGATTTCGGAATATGTGATGTCCGAAAAGAACTGTATGTCCGATATTGTAGCAGAAGACAGCGTTGGAATGGGGGCTTACACGATGGACTCGCATCACCAGCAGCGTTATGCCATCAATGGAAAAGCACTGAATGAAGGAGACGTTCAGGTCGGCGTGCCACACCCTTATCCGATTTCCTATCGTTCCATTCGTCCGAAAAAAGAAGAGTGCGAAAACTTGCTGGTGCCCGTTGCGATGGCTGCCTCGCATATTGCCTACGGTTCGATTCGAATGGAGCCGGTATTTATGGTGTTGGGCCAATCCGCGGCGACAGCTGCCAGCCAGGCAATTGATGCAGGCAAAGCGGTTCAGGATATTGATTATTCCCAACTGAAAAAACGGCTTTTAGAAGATAAACAGGTGCTGGCCTGGGAAGGACCGCGTCGTGTTCCTCCGATTCGCGTTGCTGCGTTAACGGGAATTGTGGTTGATGACCGTGATGCCAAATCGACGTTAGGGTGGAAAAAAAGTTCATCAGGAACCCCTTATGTTGCGTATGGATATCAGCATGACAGTGATAGCAACAAAGGACAAATGCAGATCGCTTTTTCAGCGGAGATCCCAAAGAGTGGTTTGTATGACGTCCGTGTTTATTATGCACCTAATTCCAACCGGGCCACGAATACACCCTATACCGTCAAGTATTCTGGAGGGGCCAAAACCATCAAGGTCAATCAGCGACAAAAACCGAACCAGGAGAAATTTCATCTGCTCGGACGATTTGCATTTGAAAAAGGAAAACACGAAGTTCTGGTGATTACCAATGAAGGGACCGACGGGCATGTGATTGTGGATGCCTTGCAACTGGTTCCCGTGAAAACGAACTAAAAACGTCTTGAAATTGTCTTTTACCTTTATCCGGTAAGAACGACTTAACTTCATAAGGACCACCATGCAAAACAGCATTTTTAAATGCAGTATGAGCCTGCTGATATTTACATTGGCCTGCCACCTGGGGAACACGAATCTACAGGCAGATATCTTCACATACGTTGATGAGTCTGGCAAGACTGTGACCACGGAAGCATCGCTCTATGGTTCTGGGAAATATCGCGGAGAGATGCAGCATGGCCTGATGAAACCGGACGGCTACCTGGAAATGGTGCCGCAGGGGAAAATAAAAAAACGAGTGCTCAAAGCAGAGCCTCAACCGCTAACAGTAGAGCAGATGTCAGAAGGATTATTAAAAAAATTTGGCAGTGAAAAATTTCGCTTTCATCTGCAGAAGCCATTCGTCGTGGGCGTTGTACTGGCGGC
Organism: uncultured Gimesia sp.; assembly: GCF_963976445.1. Lineage (GTDB taxonomy): Bacteria > Planctomycetota > Planctomycetia > Planctomycetales > Planctomycetaceae > Gimesia. The sequence goes on from NZ_CAXBKP010000005.1 coordinate 181,911, forward strand.
ACCACTGGATGGTTCGGATAGAACAGAACTGCGCGTCAAAACGTTTCTGGAAAAAGCAGGGCGTTTTATGCATAACGTGGAAATTATCTTCGAGACCTATGCCCGAAAGATGAATATCGAACTACAGGAATATGAGTTTCCGATGGCGATGCTCATTTTCGAATCGGATGACGATTTTGAAAAATATGCCAAAGAAACCTCTTCACTGGGAGATGGTGCTGGAAATGTGCTCGCTTATTATTCTCACATTTCCAACAACCTGATTCTCAGAATGAGTGAGTGCAGCTCTTTTGAAACACCATTACACGAAGCCATCCATTTACAGACCACCAATCGCGGAGTCGTCAAGCGAATGGCGCCGGTTCCTTCCTGGTTTATGGAAGGCATCGCTACCGGTTTTGAAGGCAAGGGGGATCGGATTAACGTCAGCCCGGAACGAATCAATTCACACTATGCGCTGCTTTCCGGGATCGCAAAGTTGTTGAACTGGGGGGATGTGGTCGCATTAAACGCTGCCTTCCGGGGAAGTATTTTGTCCGGCGATGCTTACGTGCATGCCTGGGGATTGCATTGGATGCTGGTCACCCAGTATCCGAAAGAGTATGTCGAATACATTAAAAATCTTTCAGCAAAAGAGCCGTTCGAAACATCTTCACCAAAGGAGCAATACGAGGAATTTGTCGAGATTCTGAAAGTCCGACCGGAGTCGCTCCAGCTCAAGTTTAAAGTGGAACTTGTTAAGGCAATTTTGGATCAGAAAGTGAAATTGCCTGCCTTAGATGATCGTACCGTTCACCTGGAAAAACATAAACAGGAGATGGCCATTGTAAAGATGACAGCGACATCATATTCGCGGCTCGCACCACCTCGGATCGAAGGCTGGCTGCAGAATATATCTCCGTTTCGTCCGATGACGTTTCATGTCACGGTAGAGACTGATGCGGGTACGTATGCGGAGTGGTATTTACCGAAAGTGGGGATTCGTAAGAAAATCAAAATGAAGGGACAGAATGCTGATCATTTGATGCGCGGCGGCAGGGGAGGCAGCTGGAAAACGTATCATGTCGAAGTCGAATCGGCTTATCCCAATAGTGAAATTGCCAAAGAATGGGCTGCGGGGAAATTGCCTGTTCCCGTAGTTTCTCGTAGAGTACAAGCTACTCCCTCAAATTGATTTTGAAAACGAATTGAAGGTCATACGATGAAACTGTCACTTTCAGTGAGGATCGCTGAAGCTGCCTGCAAGACGAAATTAAACATTCCCTTTTCCAAAATTGCCACGATTGCCGCTGATTTGGGCTATTCTGCATTGTGCATGCGAGCCAGTGTGGCAGGCGTGCATAGTTCACAAGCAGAGCTGGAACAAGTTCGTTCCGTTGTCGATCAGGCCGGTCTGGTTGTTTCGATGGTCACCGCCGATTTTAATATTCCGCAAAATAACGACCAGGCACCTGAATCGCTCCAAAATATTGAACCCAGTCTGCATGTCGCGGAAGTTTTAGGGAGTCGCATGGTCCGGGTCTGCTTAAAAACCGAGGCCGATATTCCCCACGCACAACGGGCCGCCGATCTGGCTGCTGAGCGGGGAATGCAGTTGGTGCATCAGTTTCATCCGGCTTGTCTGTTTGAAGAAGTCGAACGGTCCGTTTCTGTTCTCAAACAAATTGATCGTCCCAATATTGGTTTGATTTATGAACCGGCAAGCCTGTTGATGTGCGGCCAGGAATACAGTGAAGCGATGATGCGGCAGATTCTGCCCTGGCTGATGAATGTTTATGTGCAAAATTTGGTGATCACCGCCGATGGGCCGGATCACCTGGAAACCTGGTGCCTGGGAGATCGTCCGTTTCAGCTCTTGCCATATTGGGACGAAAGTGGACGTGGGATTGATTATCAAAAAGTGGTTGACGGTCTCCATGCAGTCGGCTACGACGGCTTTTTTACCGTGCATCAGGCTGAAGGAATTGTGACGGCTGATGACGCCCGCGCGTATGCGGTGCAGTGTAAAGAATGGGTTCAGTCACTTTGTCCATGAGTGGTACAAGCAATTTAATGAAAAAAGCATTCGTTGTCAGTTTTGAGCAACTTCCCGCCTGCATGTTGGGTTGTTATGGGCATCAGTGGATTGAAACTCCTAATTTCGATCGTCTGGCTTCCCTTTCCGTCGTCTTTGATCAGCACTTTGCGAATGATCTTTCAGCACAAAATTCATGTCCCTGGTGGACCGGTCAAACGATTCCCAGCGCCTTCGAAACACAGGCAAATGAGAATGCCGCGGCTCTCTTCAGGCATCTAAAAAAACAGGGGGTTCAATCTACCTTGCTGCTGGAGTCAGACAGCGAAGCCGGACGAAATGCAGGCACCCGAGCGCAGGAAACGTGGTTCGAACAGTTCGATCAGGTAGAGACGGTGACAGGCCAAAACGGATTTAAAGTCAGTGAGGCGAACACACCCATTGCACAACTGATGGAAGCCGCCCTGAAGCGACTGCCGGAATGGATGGAACGCTCCGAGGACCAACTGATCTGGATTCGGTCTGAAGGCGTCCCACTGCTGCCTCTCGCACCGGAATTTTTCTCGACCCTTTATCTGGATGAAGTCCTTGATCAGGGAGACAGCGATGACGAGCTCGAAGCACAAGCTTCAGAGGGTCTCGATCAGTTCGACGCAGATCTTGTAGACGCAGATGAGAGTTCAGAGGTGGACCTCGATGCAGAAGACTGGCAGGAATTGGTAACCGTTGTCGCGGAATTATTTATCAATCCTGAAGAGTGGTCTGAGCTGGAAGAACATGAACGTCAGATGGCACGCGTCGTGTATGCCGGGTATGTCACGCTGCTGGATCAATGGTTTGGACGTCTGCTGGATCAACTTCTGGAGTATGCAGAATCACAGTCTGTTCTGTTAATTGTGACCGCAGCTCGAGGCGGAACGGAACTACTGGGACCTGTCAGACAAGTGGAAAGCTGGGGTTTGTTTGAAGAAACGACGCACGTTCCGCTATTGATCTTCGATTCAGAGAATAAGGAGCAGGGGACACGCCGGCAATTCCTGTCGCAGTCGGCAGATATTCCTGTGTCGCTCTTATCATGGTCGGGCATCCCGCAAGAAAAAATTACCTGTGCTGGTACGGATTTACTCACATTGATCCGCGATCAGACTGCGATTCCGGAGCCCGTGATTTATGCCGCCAGTGATCGGGCGATTGCATTACGGACGGACGAATTTTATTATCTCAGGTTACGAGAAAACCAGGAGACTCTTGATTCCACAGAGCCGCCGTTTTTGGATGAGTCGTTGAAAATACAACTCTATCAAAAACCGTCTGATCGTTGGGACGTCTATGAACTACACTCGCAATTACCTGAAATCGTAGCACAGTTGACTGCGCTGCTGGATGAAAAAGAATAGAATAACATGATGAAAATTTATCATAATCCCCGTTGTGGTAAGAGCAGGCAAACGCTGGCCTTGATTGAAGAGGCGGGCATTCAACCCGAGGTGATCGAATACCTGAAGACGCCACCCACGGCTGAGGAACTGGATTCCATTCTGAAAAAGTTAAAACTGGAACCAGGTGATTTGATGCGGAAAGGCGAAGACATTTATCGCGAACTGAAACTGAAAGAACGCGAACTGACTCGCCAAGAGGCCATCGCGATTATGGTAGAACATCCAAAATTGATTGAACGTCCTATTGTGATCAAAGGGCAACAGGCAGTTCTTGGCCGACCTCCCGAGAATGTGAATTCACTGCTCTAAGCAGAAGTGGATCGGATTCTAAATGGAGATCCTATTTTAGACGTGTTCCAAATAGCCCCGAAGACGCTACAGCAAACCGGGAATACCGGCTAATTTTGAACTGCATTCACGGTTGGTATGATGGGCGATGACATGTTACGCCCGACCAGCAGGCCGATGGAGAATGTCAGTGCAGCAAACGTGATCAGGATAATGATCCAGGTGCCCGTTGGCAGCTCGTATCTGGCAGAGCGTTTCAAACGGCTCTTCTTTTTTTCCGCCAGGACGTCCGAGGCACGTTTTTGGGCGAGACTGGCCAGGGTTGATAATTCTTCTTCGTGGTTAAACTCTGTCTGGTTTGCTGGCTCGACTGGCAACTGGCTTACTGGTACCACTGGAGTTTCAAGATGTTGAGGATTCTCTGATTCCACCTGTTGTGGGGCGACAACCGGACTGAATGATTTGACGGGAATTGCTTTAAATGCCTCTTCCTGGGAAGACTGCATCTGAGGTGCAGGACTCACAGGGGCAGCGGGTTGCAGGTTTAATTCTGATTCCACATGCTGCTGTTTATCAAGAGTGACATTTGCGCCGATGGCCGCCAGTTCATCCAGGGCGTTCGTCAGCACGGCATCTTTCAGATCCAGTTTCGGCTGCGGAATCGGAGCAACCTGCCCATCCAGACCAGGAACCCGCACGGACAAACCGCAGGTCGGGCAGTCGACAACCTCTCCTGCTTTGGAACGAGAGATTCCCATCAACTGATCACAATGTTGACATCGAAATTTGATAGGCATGCTGCAATTTCTTTGATACGTCTTTGTTAATTTGCTGATTGTGTCGCAGAGGGATCGATTGTCTCACCACTGCTCCACACAGTTGCAGTTCTATTAGTAACGGCAGGAATCGGGCTTGTCTACCAGTTTTTCCCATCTTACGGATAAGTGATTACCCACAAATGTGACAGAAATGCGTATTCTATATTAGATGAGGGGATATTAAATGCTCTTTTACCTGTTATAATCATAGACAGTCAATTGTACAGAATAAATCCATGAACTGAAACAAATTCAAAAGTTCAAGTTAGAGAACGAGTTAAAGCAAGAGGTTTTTTTGTGGACGTAGAGGAATTCCTGAAACGAGATGTGAATCGCCGTCAATTCCTGGATCGGAGTGCGCGAAATGCTGCTGGCATGGCCGCGGGAATGGCTGCCGGAGTAGTTGGCTTGGCCAGCGACATGGCAGTGGCTGAAACGTCGCCAAACGAACGCGTTGTTTTGGCCGGCATTGGGGTCCGGGGGCAGGGAAAGTTTCTGACATCCAGCATGGCCGGTTTTTCTGATGTGCGTTTCAAAACGATCTGTGACGTGGATGAGTCCGTCGCGCCGGCTGCTGTGAAAGCGATTGAAAAAGGCCAGGGAGTTGCACCGCAATTTGTTACCGATTTTCGTCGTGTTCTGGACGATCCGGAAATTGATGGCGTTGTCATTGCTACGCCCGATCATTGGCATGCTTTGATGTCGATTATGGCGTGTCAGGCCGGTAAAGATGTCTATGTGGAAAAACCGGTCTCACACAATCTGACGGAAGGACTGAAGATTGTCGAAGCCGCCAGAAAGTATCAGCGTGTGGTGCAATCTGGAATCCATCAACGGAGTGGGGCTCATTTTCAATCAGCCGTTGACTTCGTACGGAGCGGAAAACTGGGTGAGGTCAAACTGGCTAAAGCCTGGATTATTCATCGACGAAAATCGATCGGGAAAAAGAAAAACGCAGCAGTTCCACCGGGCGTGAATTATGATCTCTGGCTGGGACCCGCCGCCAGTCGTCCGTTTAATCCCAATCGATTCCATTATAACTGGCATTGGTTCTGGGATTATGGGACGGGCGAAATGGGAAACTGGGGTGTGCATATGCTGGATATTGCACGTTGGGGCCTTGATGTCGATCTGCCAGAGCGGATCTCTGCCTCAGGCGGAAAATATTTCTTCGACGATGATCAGGAAACGCCGGATACCCAGGTGGTTCAATATAATTATCCAGGAAAAACCATCGTCTGGGAGCATCGACTCTGGAGCACACATGGCATGGAAGGTCGTAATGCTGCCGCCGCTTTTTATGGTGACAAAGGAACGCTGATTGTCGACCGAGGAGGCTGGAAAGTTTACGACCAGAAAGAGGCGGCCACTTCCGGAACCAGCGATCAGGCATCGACTCACCACCGCAACTTTATTGACTGCATCAAAACCCGCAACAAGCCGACGTCCGATATCGAAATCGGTCATACTTCCAGTGCATTATGTCACTTAGGGAATTTAGCGTACCGGGCCGGTCAGGAGATTCAATTCGACACAAAACAAAACCGCGTGGTTGGAAATGAGCAGGCAAATGCATTGCTGGGACGCGAATACCGACAGGCCTGGGAACTGCCTCAGCTTTAAATGAAATTCGTTAAGTTATCAATAAAAACGTCCTGGCAGTGAGATGACTGCCAGGACGTTTTTTTAATTGAGTTCCCATGATCAAGGTGATTATTGTGGAGGACCCACCTGTTGGAACAGGTCTGTTGTGCTATTCAGACTGTCGCTTCCGCCGGAGTGGAAGAAGTCGGAGAGTTCCACAATCGCCGGTCCCAGTAGAAAGATATAAATGGCCGGCATCAGACAGAATACTGTAGGAAACAGCAATTTGAATGTTGCCTTATTGGCTTTTTCATCTGCCCGTTGTGACAGGCTTTCCCGCATGTTATCACTGTATTCCTGTAATGCCGACGTTACATTGGTTCCCATTTGATCGGTTTGAATCAACAACGAGGCAAAGGAATGCACTTCAGGTACATCAATCCGGTTACTGAAATTCGAAAGCGCCTGCGAAAACGTTCCGATTGAAGATTGTTCAATCACGATGCGAATTTCTTGCGCTAAAGCCGGATAAACTTTTGCCAGTTCAGTGATGATTTTCTTTAAGGCACGCGGAACAGTCATCCCCTGCGAGACGCACATATTCAGCATGTCTAACATGTCAGGAATCCCCTGTTCGATTTCACTTCTTCGGTCAGATGCTTGACTTGTAATAAACAGAAAGGGAACCGCCCAGACCAGAATCGGTACCAGAATCATCGAAATCAGGATCGGGATTTCGAAGCGTTCCGGCGCAAGAATTAAAATCATACCAAAGAACAGCAGAGTCCCCAGAATCGACAGATAGCGAATTGCTGAAAAGTTCTGTAGTGCGTGTGGTTGATAATATCCGGCTGCCTGGAGTTCTTTTTTAGTTTGCACACGTCGGGTTTTCGACTCCGGCATCATTTCAGACAGAGCCGGGGTCGCCGAACCGAAAACATAATCATCGGTTCCCATTGTCGGAACATCGCCTGCTTCAATCTGAGGCAATTTTTCTGCGGCTTGTTTGTTTGCCGCATTTCCTACAGAGAACAGTTGTCGGTTTTCCCATGAAGCGGGAGTCGAAACTGATGAGGAGACGGAATGTTCCAGTGAAACCGTTTCCTTTTCTGGTTCAACGTGTTTTTCTTCGTGCTCGACGGTAGTCATGTTTCGCTTACGAATGATGCGATACAACATCCACAGAACGATAATACCACAGGCGGCATAAAAAATTGTAATTGTTGTTGGTGTAAACATAAGGTTGCCCTCGCCAAATTATGGCAGGTCTGAGTTGTTTTCTTATTGGATCAGGTACGTTGGCTTGTTTTCAAAACTCGCAGAACCCACAAAGATCCAATAACTTGTAATGCAATAGCCGTAAAAGTCGCAGCCCGTCCCCACGATGAAGCCATCAAGGTCGTTAAATACGTAGGGTCGCGTAAGATGAAGAATCCCAGAATCAAAGGGGGGAGTAAAATCATCAGTACTGCAGTCGCACGGCTACCTGCAGTAGCGGTACGCAGGCGACCTAAAAATAACATACGGTCACGAATTGTTCGTGCCAGTCGTTCGAGCACTTTCACCAGGTCTCCCCCGGTTTCCTGATGCACAATCAAGGCCATCGAGAGAATGTTCAAACTGGCAACGCCCGTCCGTTCATAAAGTCCGTCCAGAGCTGCCTTCATGGAAACACCCATTTCCAGACGTCGGGCAGATTCCTTGAGTTCGTCTCCCAACGGGGCAGGCGTCTTTTCTGCCACACTGATGAAACAGTGTGTCAAGCTGCGGCCTGTCTTGGCGGCACGCGCCAATTCGTCGATCATATCGGAAAGTTGTTCGTTGATTCGATTCTGGCGTCGACTGCGCAGGAAAATCAGATAACCAATCGGAGCCATCCCCCCCAGCATGAAGGACAGCGATGTCGAGAGGAAATTTTCCTGCAGAACGAAAATCAGACCACCGAGCAGGGTCGCACTCATCAGGCAGAAAAACAGTATCACTCCCGGATTCGCGTCGACTCCGGAATGGATGATCAATTCATCGAATCCACCATTCACACGGTTACTGATCTGTTTTGAATCAGAAACAGCATATCTATTTCGATCCCGCAGGATTTCCGAAAAATCATCTGCAGAATTCAGCGTATTAATTGTGGCGTCTGTGGCCATTATTCAATCTCCTGTCCATCCTGCTTATCAGATTGACGGTCCGTTAGCTCTAATTCACGGGCATGAAACAGATCATCGCAGTCATTAAAGTTAGTTTGTGTTAACCAGTTCATCGCAACAGGTTTATGCCCGGTTGCATAAAAGGCACCGTTCACATGACCATCCGGATCAACACTGGTAATTCGAAAGACGAACAGGTCTTCCACCATATATTCACCGTTCTGGAAACCGATCAATTCTGAAATACGCATCACTTTTCGCTCACCATTGGGAAGACGTGTGATGTGAACCAGCAAGTGGACGGCCGAAGCGATATACCGCCGGGCGATTGTGTTCGGAAGTTCCGCACCCGAAAGGGCGATCATCAATTCCAGTCGGTCCAATGCGTCACGGGTATCGTTGGCGTGGACAGTACTCATCGAACCATCGTGCCCCGTGTTCATGGCTTGCAGCATTTCCAATACTTCGCCGCCGCGAGATTCGCCGACGATAATTCGGTCCGGCCGCATTCGCAGACTGTTTTTCAACAAATCGCGTTGATTGATTTCTCCCTGGCCTTCAATGTTGGATGGTCTGGCTTCCAGTGACACTACGTCGGGTTGCTGGAGTTGTAATTCCGAGGTTTGTTCAATCGTGACAATTCGTTCTTTACTTGAAATGTAACGACTGAGGTTATTCAACAATGTCGTTTTACCGGCACCGGTACCACCACTGATCAAGATGTTGAGTCGTCCATTAACTGCCATTTCCAGGAATTTTGCCATGTCGGGTGCCAATGATCCCATCTGTACCATGTCATCGAACAACAGAGCCTGTGATCGAAAACGACGAATGGAAAGGGTGGGGCCTTTCAGAGCCAACGGCGGAATCACAGCGTTGAGACGTGAACCATCGGGAAGCTTGGCATCGACCATCGGAGAGACTTCGTCAATACGTCGGCCTGCACGCCCGACGAGCCGATGGATCAACTGGATCAAATGCTCGTCATCGGCAAAACGGATGTCGGTTTCTTCCAGCACCCCGTTCCGTTCGACGAAAACTCGGTCGGCACCATTCACCAGCACATCGCTGATTTCAGGGTCACTCATTAAAGGTTCCAGTGGACCAAAGCCGTAGATCTCGTCCAGGATTTCACGAACCATGACCTCACGGTTCTGCTGGTCGAGGGCGATCTCCTGTTGCATACAGAGATGTTCAGCCAGCCCGCGCAGTTTTCCACGTAGATCTTCTTCCGGCAGTTCGCCTGCTTTGGAAAAGTCAATCGCATCAACCATCTGATGATGCAGTTGCGTTTTTAACCTCTGGAAGGCTTTTTTTGCATCAACGGTTGAATTGGGAACTCTGGTTTCGTTTTGTAATACCATGTTTCATCTCCGCCCTATTGGGTCAGATAAAGCTTGTAAATGTATTTGTTTGTACTTTGTTTTTTGTCGTCTGCCGATGGTTTCGAATTCAACGCAGATGTGTTTTCTGTGTCCGTAGTTGGTTTTGGTTTCGCCAGCACGACCGCCCGTGAGGTAATGACTCCGGGCTGTAAGATGATTTCACATGTCTGATTCTCAAGTCGTTGGACGTCCATGATCCGCCCCGCTACGATCTTGGTGCAGTCTGCTATGCCGTTATATGATCTCGGTGTGGCGTTTATCTTGTCATACAGAAAACAGATACGGCACTGACCCAGCATGTCTTTAAATGCGTCCTGTTCATCATTTTCAATATTCGGGCTGCATTTGATTTGAACGGGTTGCGAATCAAACAGTAATTCGCCGTGATATTGTTTCAGGTCCTGTTTAGACAGCCCAGATAAAATCTGCCGCACAACTACCTCGGAATTGAACTGTGAGTCAAAATCGAGGATTTGCATGTTGGCATCAGAAATTTCTCCCCGTCGTGGCTTACCAGTCAGCTTGATTTCCGGAATCCCATCCGTACCGCGAGTGACTTTGCCAGTTGCCGGATCGAATTGATATTCATCGTTCCCTTTTTTCTGAACGATCTGGAGTTCCCAGGTTTCAGTGTGCTTTCCTGTAGGGTCATCTTTCAGAATTGCCAGAGGAAATGCGGGAACCGCAACATTCTCAAAAGGACGAATGCCGACGACGTGATTATCGAGCGAGGCTTCGATCTGTGTTCCTGGAGATCCCAGATTGGTCCGGGTGACTTCAGACAATAGTTCTGCGATAGGGTTATTGAGTCGGCTTGTGTGATCTGTTTTGATTTGCACGCTCAGCGGCTCATGATCGGTTTGTAAGAATCGTCTTTCACCGGTCTCAGCCAAGGGGACTGTTTTCCCAAACAGGAGATTATCACCTGTTGTCAGTTGAATACCGATATGCTGTCCTGCGACCGTATTCAGTTTCAGCGCACGATTGGCCGATGTTTCTGCCCGCTCCATGAGCTTGTTGTAATCCGGTTTTTCCTTGAGTAATTCATCCGCTGCCAGTTCGTGACCTGCTGCTAAAACCGCCGTTTCAACACACGTAGTGACTTCCAAAGTTGCGGCATCCAGCCAGAGTCGATTTACAATCAATGCGATCCCTGCCATGACAACCAGCAGCACTATCGCGGCGAGAGGAGTGATAAGTCCTCGTCGACCGACGTGCTGTGGTTTCGTGATCTGGGTTCGCTGGTAACGTTTCATGGCAGTGAATTTCGGTAATCGTCTCTTTTAGAAATACGGCAGAATTACAGGAAGTGGGTACTGATTCTGTGATCTGTTAACGCCCCGTTGGTCGGTTCTGTGTATAAGAACGTGCCAAGGGGCCTTGCTGCGGATCAGGAAAACTCTGTCTATTCGGAGTACTTTGTGGACTGCTCTGTGCAGAAGGTCCTGCTGCACCGGGAGCACCAGGTGCCTGGCGAATCGGAGCACTGATGGAACCACTGTCACTGTCAGTACCGCCACCTCCCCAGTTAGGATTGAGATATCCGCCTGAGTTGAAGGCACGGTTGCCACCACGATTGAAATTGTTATAGTCGCCAAGCCGAACGCCATTCTTGTCGAACTGGTTAACGCTGCGACTGGAACCGTAATAGCCTTCTACTACAAAGGGTTTGGGAGGTTCTTCCTCTTTTGGTTTTACCGGTGTTTTTAATCCCAGAATTTCAAACAGGGTTACTTTGTCGGCATTGTTGGTTGCGACGCCTCCATTCCCTTTACCTTCGGGAGTATAGCTCATGGTGATATCACCACGATCACGGGCGAGAATCATAATGTTGGCCTGTTCCGGTGTTAATTCGAGAGTCACATTGGTGCCTCGTCGGGAACTGCTGTTTTGTGTGTAGCTACGGTTAATGGCGATGACGCGAACACCTTTGAACAGGGTCAACGTCATTCCGCCATTCAAGCGTTTGTCATTGTTCATGCCGGTAGGGGTCATGTGGACGTCGACATATTCACCCGGTTTAATCAATCCATCAACCAGGTCGACCGATGATTCAAGCGGGACTGAGATGGCGCGCATTCCTGGCTCAACCTCAATCGGTGGCGTCTCACCAGCCGGATAGAGTTGACCGGTCGAAATCGGAGTCGCAGCCGGAATGCGTTCTTTAACGATTCGGCCGACAATGACACGATTCGACGTCATCATTTCCGGTTTCAAATTCTTGATCGCGATTGGTCCCAATCCCAGGTGGTCTTCGGTCACCAGGGTACCTGGCTCCAATTCACTAATCGCCATGGGAATGTTTCGTGTTGCAACCGGCGGTACTTCTTCTTTTCCCGCCAATAATCTTTTTCCGATATAAGCTGCAATCAGTATGCCGAAGACGCCAAACATCAACATTGATACTTTTGCAGGGGTCAGACTTTTCACCGGATCAATCTCCCGTAACTTGATGAAGCAAGGGTTCTACCCGACTTCCAACATTCCCTCCTGTTAACTCGTCGGAGGGCTACACGATTATTTCCAAATCAAACCAGTTGAAATTTACTCTTTAATCATTCTGGTTTCAGAGTACAAATTTTGTCCTTTGATGTTATATCCAATGGGCCAGAGCAGATTGGGGGAAGCCAACGTCATGGGAATGCTGACAGCAACCATGACAATATCTCCCGAATTTTCTCCCAGATCAGCTTTCACGACGGCCCCTTGTCCCAGTTGGGGAGGCAGGATTTTCAATACTTCCTGTTCCACATTATTCTGGGTTACACCCGGTAGTGTTGCCAGGCGAGCACCAATCCGGCTGGCCTCGACAACATCGGCGCGTGCATAAAACAAGAGTGTGAACTCTAAAAGTGCGAACATAACAATACCGAAAATCGGTAAGACCAGGGCCAGTTCCATGCTCAGGAATCCCCTGCGTTTTGCTCGTTTCTGTTTTTTCTGAATTCGTTTTATATTCACAGCAGAAAGACTTTCATCGATTTCCTGGTACTATGAGTTTCTGTAGACAGCGATTACGGCAGTACGATTGATTTAACCAGCATCCATGTGGTCACACTCCACGTCGCCAATACCACGGGAAGTGCAAACGGCATCAGGCCTCGCTTCTGTTTTTGTTCCATGGTTTCCGCTTTGTTTTTATTCTTCTTGCCTTTTACTGTCTTACCAGTAGCCAGATATGTTTCTTTGGTTTTCCTTGCCCCGCGTCTCACGACACTCCAGAACAGAATTACAAATGATCCAACCAGTACAAACAGCGTGCCCACAATCATGACAGCCAGTGTGGCTTTAAAGCCCAGCCAGATAGATAAGGCCCCCATCATTTTGACGTCTCCCGCTGCGCCACTGCCTGCCAGCCAGATCAGGAAAAATGAGCCGAATCCAGCCAGGAAACCCAGACCTCCATACATCAGGCCTTCCCAGCCATTAAAAACGGACTGATAAACAATCCCTAAAACAAAGAAGGGGACTGTCAGGACGTTATAGATTTTTCTGGCTTTGTAATCTGTAATGGCAGCGATGACCGTAAAGATCCCTACGCTAATCGCCATGATATAGAGTGAGAGCTGTGTGAGCGGAAAATCCATTTGTTATCTCTTCAATCAATTTGTCTAGTTAGGAAAATTCTACCGAACAAGGCAGATAAGGTTCTTAGAAAAACAATAATGAACCTGATACTTGGTGTTGAAAATATACCTCATGTTTCCAACCTGATACTTCCAATCTGAAAAAAATCCACACCTTGACTGGCTTCACTGTTTTGAATAAGCAACATCGATCACTGTGATTGATAGAGTTGTTATTATGCTTTGGATACATAGAATCCCGAAAGCCGCTATAATCTGGCTGCAGTTGAATTTGCTGCGATGTGCTGAGCTGTGTTCCGGGAACGTTCCCTATGGATTGCACGTGGGCGTCCCTGCGCAACTGCCTACTATTACTGAGAGTCTGATGCCTCGCAGGCAGAAAACCGTTGGCGTTGCAGTTGTCAGTAAGACAATAAAAGAATAATGAATTCAGGACGTTGACGGTTCACGAGCCGCGACAGGATTCATAGAATGGGTTTAATTCGATTATTCAGCATAATTATGATAGGCGGACGAACTTCCGAGGATTTTCTCTGGTTCCAGGTCCCCTTGCCAAAATGATTTTCTGAATCTGATTTAAATGCTCAGAAGACTGAGTCTGAAATGTGTTTCATGGAAGGTTAAACATTGAATTCCACTGAGTTGATTGACGCCGCCGAAACTGCTGCGCGACTAGGGGCAAAATGCCTGTTGGATTGGGTTGATGAGTTTCGTGTCTCTGAAAAAGGACGATCTGATCTGGTGACAGACGCTGATTTTGCGTCGCAGTCCGCAATTGTAAAGCACATTAGCGAGCTATTCCCCGCGCATCATATGCTGGGTGAAGAAGGTTTGGCCCAAGAAGAGGGGGAATCAGACTATCGCTGGGTTATCGATCCTCTGGATGGTACTTCAAATTATGTACATGGTTTTCCCTATTATTGTGTTTCGATTGGATTAGAGCACGAGGGTGAGCTGATACTGGGTGTTGTATACGATCCAAATCGTGATGAGATGTTCTCAGCCTTTCGTGGGCAGGGAGCGCAGTTGAACGGAAAACCCATTACGACTTCCCGTATCCCGACTCTGGATCAGGCAATGTTAGTCGCCAGTTTGCCCGTTGGTACAACAGGCCAGGATATTGCCGTTGACCGATTCTTGCGGGTCTTGCCCGAAGCACAGACACTGCAGAGGACGGGGTCGGCAGCGCTCAATCTGTGCTACGTTTCAGTAGGACGAATTGAGGGATATTGGTCCAGTAATTTAAAACCCTGGGACATGGCAGCCGGAGTCCTCATTTGCAGAGAGGCGGGAGGGGCGGTGACATCCATTGAAGATGCCTCATTTTCAATTGAAACGCCCAGTATATTGGCAACAAATGGAACAAATATTCATTCAGAATTGCAAACGTTGTTAACCGGACCGCTTTTTTAGTCAGCTTTGAAATTCCTTCTTTAATGTGCCCGAAAAGCGACGTATGATATAGGGACCCAAATGCATTCTTTTTGTATGCAGTGTTGATACGCGTGAACACTGTTTGTGGAATGTGTTTCGATCAGGCAAGTGGAAGAATTCCTCAGTTGTGGAACCGATTTAGCTCCTTCCAGGTCAATGAGTTAAATTGATTTCAAGTTTTCCGGTTCCCGCAATATGGGATCAAATTGCGATTATGTCACATCTTACTCGTTTCGTTTTAGTCTCTTGGGGACTGCCTTTGCTGTTGTTCTTCTGCGTGGAACGTATGTCTGACAACGTTTACGCACAACAACAGCCAGGCGATCGAGCCAGTAATAAGCAGGACGAACGCAAAGCCAATTTCGGGGCCCGGCTCCTTAATTCTGCCAGTCAACCCAAACGCGGAACCGAGCCAAAAAAAAACGATTCAAGTTCAGACGCTTCCAGGTCAGTTGCAGAGGGTTCGTCCAAAACACCAGATCAACAGGGAGTCTATTTTAAAGGAGCCGACGGCCAATATATTCCTCTTCCCAATCTCAATCTCGATCAGATTCTCGAATATCTGAAACAGAAGCAGACGACTCAGGTAGAACAGTCGCCCGAGTATGCGGTTTCTTCCATTTCACTCACTGGTACCATTAAAGAAGATCGCGCCATTCTTGATGCACGCATTGTCGTGTTGATTAACGAAGAAAATAAATGGATCCGTGTCCCTTTAAAATTAAACGAATCGATCTTCTTGAAGACCAGTTATTCCGGTACAGGCGAATCGAGCCCGGGTGGTTTTAATCGTACCGATGGCTATCTCTGGTGGTTTCGTGGAAAAGGGACGCATGAACTGAATCTAACTTTAAGCATTTCACTCAAACAGCAATTACCTTCACGGCGTCTGCAGTTAGTGCTGCCGCAAACCGCCGTAAGTAATTTACAGTTAACTGTCCCATTGCCCCAAATCAGTCTGGAAGTTCCCAGTGGAGTCGCAGTTTCGAAAAAGGCAGTTTCCGAAGACCAGAGTCGGGTAGAACTGTTCGGGCTGGGAGAACAGCTGGATCTTTCATGGCAGCCGATTCCTGACGAGAAGAAAGTCGAAACAGTATTGCAGGTCGAGACACTGATCACGACCGATTTTACCTCAGACTCGGTTTTACTCAACGCGAACCAGTCAATCAAAGCATTGACGGGCAGTCTTCAGACAATCCAGGTTCAGTTACCCAAGGCTTTTCGGTTATTAGATGTGAAGTGCGACGGTTATAAGAGCCATCAGGTGACGAAAGACAATCAGGTAGACGTCTCCCTGATTGAACCCACAGTGGGACCAATTGAATTACAGTGGACTCTGGAGACGGAGTTTCCTGAACAGACCGGCCACTTTCTGATTGACGGCTTTGATGTGAATCGCGCCAAGCGGCAAACAGGTTTGATTGATATTCAGACACTGGATGGCTATCGCATTTTTCGCACTGAAGGGCAGAATCGGTCTGTCTATCAAATCAAAGCCAACCAGAAAGACTTGGATAGCTCATATCGCTTTCTGAAACAACCCTTTCAACTGCCTCTGAATATTGAGCGAGTCAAACCTTACTTCTCCGCCAAACCGTTTTACCTGGTTCAGATGTTTGGGAACCGGGCAGAACTGGAAGCCCGCGTGAAAATTAATGTATTTCAAGGTACGCTGGATCAAATCTCGTTCAATTGGCCGCAGCGGAAAGAAGAAGGCTGGGAACTGGAATTACTGCAGGAACCTTCTTTGGCGGAAGCGATTGAAGTTGATCAGTCTCAGCCGGACAGAATTAACATTAATCTGCTGAAACGCTCCAAGGGAGAATTCGAAATATCATTCCGTGCCCGGCGCCCTGTGATTGCAGACCAGGAACCATTCAATTTTACGCTCCCTGAAATCAAAGCACCCAGCCTGTCAGCCACATCACTGGTACTTGCCAATGATACTAACGTCGTCACCGATCTGACCCCCTCGCCGAAAACACAGGTTCTGTCAACTCCTCTGGTACAACTGGATCAGTTCAAACTACCGGGGGATGTTCAGATTTCGCGAAAGGATATGTTCCAAATCCAACCGGGAGCCAATGATTTTTCGGCTGTGGTTTCGATTCATAGCCAGGAAATCACAGCCACCAGCACAGCCTTGTTAGAAATTGACGGTTCTGAAACGCGGGTTGAGCAGGAAATACAGTACCAAATTGAGTACGAACCACTTTCCGAAGTTCGCTTACTGGTGCCGTTGTCGTTGAAAAATCGTGTCAATTTTTATCTGGATGATGAGCAAAACCCGCTTGTACCAACATGGACTTCGGACGAAACAGATCCGATCCAGAATGCCCGGCTTTCTCTGCGCAGCAAAAAACTGGGATCAGTAAAAATTACAGCAGTCTATTTATTGCCACAAACTTCTCAATCCGAAATATTTGTTCCGTTGATCCGTTCTGACGATGTGGCATTTTCAGAAAGCCAGTTTGAGCTTTCCATGATGAACGATGAAGATGCTCAGTCGCTCGAAGTTGAAAGTATGGATGCGGCCTGGCAGCAACAGTTGGCCATGAACAATATTGCGTTCTGGCGCGCTGTGGATCCGAAAGCAGATATTCATCTCATATTCAAAAAAAGCGAATCAGGATCTCTTTTGTCGTATTCGATCAGTCAGGCATGGATTGATTGCAGTATCGACTTGGCTGGCTCCTATCTGGCACGCGCTCAATATCAGTTTCCAGTTTCGCCTCGAACGCTTTCGTTCCGCATGCCGGAAAACTCAGGAATCAAAATCGATGAGATCTGGTGGAACGATCAGCGGGTCACGGCCAGTCTACTTCAGGGCAGCGCTCAGGAATACCAGCTCAGCTTGCCAGTGGTGAAAGGGAACGAGGCAGCTTCGAATATCCTGACGATTGATTATGGTTCCACTAAACATCAGCGTGATTCTCAATTCAGCTCATTGAGAGTTAGTGCAGCTGAATTTTCAGATAATCTCTGGGTAGAAAAGACCATGTGGAAAATCAATCTGCCCAATAACGAACATCTCTTTACGATTCCGCGCGGGTTCACTCCTCAATTTCGCTGGGAGCATCAGGGGGTCTTCTGGTCTCGGCTGTTTTCAGGTCAGAAAGGAATTCCTGTCGCCATGAAAAATACGCCCCCCCAACGGATTGATTTTCCGGGAGTGAATGACTATCAATTCTATCGGATCGGGCCGGCATCTTCGTTGCAGTTTCATTCACTTTCACGTTCGATGATTGTGTTTATTGGAGCCGGGACTGCTTTGTTGCTGGGATTTCTTTTAATGAGTATTTCAGTCCTCAGAAGCGCCTTGGTACTGCTGGTTATGATGACCGCCGTTTCCGCTGTCGCTCTGTGGTATGCTGCTCCGGTGGAAGTACTATTGCAGCCTGCGGTATTCGGATTACTTCTGGCAGTTGTCGCGGCACTGATTAATGGGACGTCACGAAAGCGACGAGAATCTAAACTGTTGACGCTCTCCGCACCGAGTGACTTTATACCTCCGCCTTCTTACTCAGAACGCATTCGACCTTCGGAAGTCGATCCAGAAGACATTACGGCTGTCAGACCTGGTTCTGAAGTTGTTGATAACCCCGTCTCATCATCAGAAGCCGGGGCCAACAGATGAGAGTGACTCCGAAATTCAAATGGCTGCCGAGTACCACCTTTAATGCGATCTATTTGATGATCGTCGGAATCTCCTGTTGCTTGATCTCAGGGAGTCTGTCAGCTGCTGAAAACGGTACGTTTAATCTTTCTCCCTCATTACGAATCAAAGAAGTCACTGTTTCTGGTCGCGATACGTCTCAATGGCCTGAAGGGAACTGGTATCCCGTCCCTTTAAAGAAATATCAGTCTCTGAAAAATGCCGCTCTGTTAAAAAAAAACACTCCTCCAAATTCCTGGATTCAGGATGCTAACTACATAGCAACGCTCAAGGGTGATCACCTCATCGATGGTCGTCTGGAATATGTTCTGCATTGTTCCCGGAATGAGCCGGGTTTTATTGATCTGTCAAAACTGAATTTGGCGATTCATGAATTGAAGTGGGGTAAGCAGGATGCTGTCTGGGGGGTAGCTCCGGATCAACAGACACTGCTGCTCGTTGATCATTTTGGCGAGTCGCTAAAGGGGCAATGGAGTCTGAAAGGCAGACAACTGCCTCAACGAACAGAATTTTCTTTTAAACTACCTGAAACGGTGGTCTCACGTGTTCAGCTCAATGTTCCTCGGGGAATGATGCTGACAACGTCGGTCGGTTATGTTTTAGGGCCATCAAAATCCGATCTGCCCGAGTATGACTTATGGCAGATTGAACTTGGCGGACAGTCTGAATTTCAAGCCATCATTTACCAGAGCGAGCGACAGAAACAGACACCTACGCAAATTCTGTATCATCAATTTGCACAGGTTGGCATCCGGGAAGATGGTTTAAGGCTTCGGGAAGACTTTCAGATTGAAGTCCTGAATCAACCCGTTCAAAAACTGGAATTTGAAGCACCTGCAGAATATGAAATTTATTCTGTGACTCTAGGCAATGACCTGGCTTTACCATTTGAGGTGAAGCAGCGGAAAGGTCAGAATCTGGTTACTGTGGATCTCATTGATCCTCTACTGGGAATCAGTCGTCCCTTATCGGTTCGTGCATTGGCTTCGTCGTCTTTAGAGGGGAATGTGACCGTTCCGCGACTGAAATTAAAACAAGCCCACTTTTTGGGAGGAACGGTGCATCTTGATATTTCTGCACCATTACAGACACACGCCATCACTTCGACGGATTTGCGCCAGACGGGGGTGCTGATTCAAGAGGAACAGGGAGAAGCATACGACTTTAAGCAATATACTCCTGATGCACGTTTGCAGTATCGCCTGGCCTTACCGGATCTGAATCTTTCTGCCAGAGTTCATAGTGTGATTCAAGTTGAAGATAAAGTCTGGAATTTAAAATCACGAATTCATTGGGCTTCGGCTGCAGGTACAACTTATCGTCTGGAAGCGATGATTCCGGCAGGCTGGGAGATCACGCAGGTCAACAGTCTGGTTGCTGAGAAAAATTCCGGTGATCTGGTCTGGGATGTGGAACAGAGCGGCCGGCAACAGAAGTTGAGTGTCCGACTTCCGATTTCCGTTTCGCCTGAAACTCCTTATTCACTTGAGATTCAGGCCAAGAGACTGGTTCCGGTTTTAAAACGGCCTATCGATTTGTTTGGTGTGCGGCCGTTAGGCTGTGACAATGTCGATCGGATTTTAGAATTAGCTACCAGTTCGGAAGTCGGCTTACTGTTTGATCCAGACAAAGAAGTAGAAGAACTTGCAGTAAGCGAGCTTCCGAAAAACTGGGACTTTCCGGTGGCAGATTCAAATGTGTCTCGATATTTTCACCTTTCCCCTTACTCTGGTGCAAGATGGGGGGCGCTGAATCTTTCGAAAATGGAACAGACACTTCAAGTTGTCGCCAGTACGTTTATTACAATCAATGACGACCGAATTCAGGAAAATTTTATTTTGAATTGTGTCCCTGCCAGAGGAGGGATTCAACGGGTGCTCGTCTATCTTTCGGAAGCAGGCGAACCCGTGGAATGGTCGCTGCCTTCCGGAAGTGGCTTGCAGTCAAAACTTTCCACTCGCAAACTACCGGTTTCGGAACATCAGAACTGGGAGCTTCCCCATTCAGGCGAACTTTGGGAGTTGACCTTTTCGGCACCTGTTTTCAGGGAAATCGAAATTCGCGGAGAACGCCGTCGGCCTTTCCAGAAAAACTTGAGAGCATCACTGGCGTATACTCCCCAGGCAAAGCCAATTCGTAGTGTGGTCCGCATTTTGAATTCCAATGAATTGAATCTGCGTATCCAGACAGAAGGTCTGTCGGCAACGTCTGATTCCGCAAGTAGCACGCGACTGAAGCGCAGCCAGCGAAACTATGAGTGGGATTACGAACATCCTTCTGGTTCATTAACGATCACGCGCGCATCTGATCTTTCCGGTACTGGTTTAGAACAAGGCGTGGCAACGATTATTGTTGATACAAAGTTCGGTCACGGAAATGGAGAGCCTGATGTGCATCAGGCAACGATTGAGCTCGATTTATCAAAAACATTTGATGATAAAGTATTGTTTCATTTCCCGGCTGAAGTGAAACTGATTTCAACAGCAGTCAACCAACAACGTGTGACCCCGATCGAAGCAGAAAACCATTTTCTGGTTCCTCTCTTCGATCAATTAGACTCTTATCGAATTACGATTCAGTATCAAACTGCATCAGTGTCCGACGATCTGAGCGTGACACGCCAGATCCCATTTCCTCAAATCAATCAGCGGGTTCTGGAAACAGACTGGAATTTCTCACTACCGGAAGGGATGAGTCTGTTAAGCGGTCCTGAAGATATGGTCTTGCAGCAGGCAATTCCTACAGGAACACTGACGCGCCGATTCTTTGGGGTGCTGGGGAAAGACCAGAACTCTGCTGAAAGTGCTGAATCCCGCTGGAATGCCATCGTATTGTTTCCGGTGAAGTATGGTACTCTGAAAACTTCCAACACATATCAGGCGAAAGTCGTCTCCTGGATAGTTTTACTGTCGACTATCATTGTCGGACTCTTTTTGAGAATCTTACGTGTTGGAATACGGGACAAGCTCTGTATTATATTGGCGCTGGTCTCACTGGCTCTGGCCTGGATCTTTCCGTTGCCATTAGCACAAATTGCAGGCAGTTGCTTCACGGGGATTTTAATCGCGATGTTAATCCCCCGCCGGTTCCTTCGGCAGGAAAAAATAACACAAATCGAGGATCAAAGCACAAAAGCATATCAACAACCGACCTCTTCGATCTACTCTGCGGCCCGTATGATCCTGTTGGGGGTACTTTGTTTTTCTACTACTGGATACGCGCAAAAATTACCCGCGCCGGTTCTGACATCCAGTGCGACTCAATCAAAGAAGCTCAGAACGGAAATGGTCCTTCTGCCTGACACGTCAGGTTCAACGGCAGAGTCGTTTGCCTATCTCACACCTGACTTACTTCAGGAACTGGAAACGCTGGCTGCTAATACACTGCAGCCGGAATATCTGATTTCTTCAGCCCACTATGATAGTGAGATTCTCGATAACCAGTTACTGACTGTGAAGGCGACCTTTCGGGTCAAGGTCCCGATAGAAAAAGAATTTGCGACAATTCAACTGCCTGTCAGCGGTGGAAATTTAAGTGGACCAGATTCCTGTCGGGTCGACGGGAATATCGTCCCGGTTTTACTGGGCTCAAATGGACAAGGCATCCTGGTGAATGTCACAAATCAGCGATCAGGTTTAGCTAAGTCCTCTTCCAGACCGGACGGACCGATTGAAGCGAGAAAACCACAATTGCCGTTTTCTTATCAGGATCATCAGATCGAGTTGATCTTGCATCCGGCAGTGAAATTCGGTCCTACCAGTGGGCAATTCGAAATAGGTATTCCTCCTGTCGCGATAAATCAGTTTACATTTCAATGCAATGATCCCATGCACTTGATCGAACTCACTGAGACGACCGGTGTTTCCAAATATCAGTTGGCTGGAAAAAAACAGTTTTCGTCTTTCCTGAAAGAGAATCCCATACTTAAGGTCAAGTGGCTGACCAGCGAGGACTCAGAAACAACCCCCTTGAATCTCGAAGCAACGGTTTTAACCAAAGCCGAAGTTTCTCCTTCGTTGATCCGGATGGAAGTCCAGGTGAATTACACGGTGCTGAGTGGAAAAGTTGACGTTCTGTTTTGGAAGTTTCCTGCGGGAGCGATCTTGCGAAGTGTGAAGTCTGCTGGAATAACTGTGGTTCCTACAATCAATTCGATTGAGCAGGGGGCGAGTAAAGAGTTGCTGTTGGAGTTGTCAGAGTCTAAAACGGGCGAATTCATGATTGACGCCACTTTCGATTTGCCGGCGAACGATCCATTGACAGCAGTAAAAATATTACCTGTTGATTTCGGTTCTGCGAAGCAGAATCCCCAGTCGACAACGGTTACGGTAGTGTCACACCAAATCGGCGTGAGTGCTGGTCCTGAGTTTGAAATTGAACCGGTGGGAACGCTCCCCGAAGGGGTTCTGTCAATTTCTTCCAAGATATCTGGTAAACAAATCGATGACAGTATCTTAAAGTCATCTGCTTTACTATTTCAGGTTACTCAGCCCGCTCCCATTTCGCTGGTTCTCAGGCCCAAAAATCCAAAACGGTCAGCAAGAATCAATCAGACCATCGTGGTGAATCGGAAGAATATTGATTGGACTTTTGCTGCAGAATTACGAATCAGTCAGGCACCCGCATTTCGGCACACCATTATTGTTCCGCAAGGTTTTCGAATTGAATCACTGTCGGTCAAAGAAGAAGATGTGGAGAGGTTGGCCCACTGGCATCGCATTGGAAATCGAATCACGCTGTTTTTGAAAAATAAAACGTCAGGCCTGCAGGATATCACTCTCAAGGGATGGCTACCGATCCGAAAGCTGGGCAGTCTGAAAATACCAGGCATTCAACTGCAGGGAGTAGAAATTGAAGAATCTCTGTTAAGCTTATACAATAAGCCGCAACTCGAAGTGCAGTTAACGTCGCCGCAGTTCCGCCGAATTGAAGACAATTCTTCGCAGTCCGTGATCGCCGATCACTTTTCGTTCGTTGGGCGATTTCAGAAAACTGATTCTACTGATCAGCCAATTTCACTCTTGGTCAAGTTGCAAAAATCCGCGATCACCGTTGATACACTGACAATCATCAACTCGGTAGAAGACCAGCAGATTGAGGTAACGCAATCATTGCGTTTCACCTTGCCGGCTGCTGAAAAGAAAAAACTAAAATTGCTGATTCCGGCAGAGTATGGGAATGAGTATTCGATCGACGGAATGCCATTTGAAATTCAGGATAAAATGCCCGATGGATTGCAACGGGTTGAGTTACAGCCAACAGCTGCTGTTATGAAGGAAAATACTGTCACGGTCAGAGCTACGTTCTTGAAGCCAGCCAGCGAACTGATAGTCGTTCCCGTGACTCTGGAAAATTCACACATTCAAAATAACTACCTTCTGCTTTCAACAACACTGGACTTTCAGTTAACAGACAAAAAGCCCAGCCAAACCGTTTTGCCTGACAAAATACCATCCTGGGTACAGGCTCGCTGTGATGCGTCGTCTAATCTCGACTGCAGTCGTGTCTATACGGCTTCTCATTTGCCCTGGAAATTGAGTACGGCTTCGCGGAGTGCTGGCGTAGCGAATGAAGAGTTTATTCCTTATCTTGAAACGGAAATTATTTTAAGCAATGAAGGGACCGTTCATGGATTAACCCAAATTAAGTTATTTAATCAAAACAGTCGTGTGCTAAATCTGGACTGGCCCGAAAAATCAAAGTTGATGGCGGTGCTGATTAACGGTGAAATTGATAGCTCTCTCAAACCGGAATCCGGAAAACTGGTGGTTCCTTTAAACGGGGGGCCGCAATTTGATGAAATTACTTTGTTCTGGGAATCTTATCAGGTCGATCACCAGTTTTTCCTGGAGAAAGCGCAGTTGCAAATCCCGCAGCCGAACAATTTTTCGTTTGATAAAAATCTGATCAAAATCATTGCGTCCGATAGCCATCGAATGTTCCTTTCAAATTACGTAACTCCGTTTACTTATTTTGCAGACAAGCTGGATGAACAACTCAAAATTGCGGAACTCGAGCTTGAAATGGGAGAAGAAAACCGTCTTTCGCGATCCACGTGGGATGTCATCACGAAAGAGTTCGCGAAATTGGAATTGATCGTGGCAGAACCTGTTGAGAACGGCCAGGGGATCAGTGAAGAGCTGAATCGATTCGACGATTTAAAAGAACGCGTTTTCGATATAAAACAAGATCTCTATCTCGATGAAGAACCAGATCAAAAAGCACTTTCTTTCGTGCATCAGTTTCAACAAAAATTAGGACCAGTGCCCCTGCAAAAAGTGCGTTATTATTCCAGTTCCGGAGATTCAAAAACTGATTCTGGTACTTTGCTGGCTTGGATTATCCCAAAATTATATCTGGACGTTGTACTGGCCGGTTTCTGTCTGATCATCCTGCTGCCGATTCTGGGCAGATGTGTGCAATCCCGGTCTGCTGATTGGCTGGATACTCAGCCAGCGATTGGGTTGATTGCTTTAGGCATCCTCTGGATGTTATTTTTAACACCTCAATATCTGGGGCTGGCATTCATTGCTCTTGCTATTATGGTTGTATTCAAAAATAGGCAATCCGATTCTGCAAGCGCAAATCTGCCGATACCAAACTCTCCTGGCACTCATAGTGCGGTAGAGTAATCTGTCTTCCCCAGAAAGAGCAGAGACATTCAGGTTCAAGTCACTGGTGATTCTTAATATCGGCTGAAGCCAATTTCAAACGGAGCGAACTAAATTCGATCCAGACTGTCTGCCCAGCGACCCATTTCTTTTAAATTTGGCTGTTTCAGATATTGCCCGGGTTGTCTGTCGTCCTTAAGCAGCTGGAAGACAGTCGGGTAATTCATTTTTCGAATCGCCTCGATCTTAGGCTGCAATAACTGATTCAAAGGGTTATTGGCATTCAGCACAAAGTACAGGCTCAGTGGAAAATCGGGGTCGGTTTCAGGAGGTCTGTCTTGCAGGGAAGCATCGGAAACGGCGACACCACGAAACAGGTCTCGATATTTAAATGCCAGATGGAATACAAATTCGGCACCGTTAGCATGGCTGACAAGAAAGATGCGTTTCGTATCAATCGCATATCGTGTTTGCATAGATTCGACCACTTCCTTGACGAATTCCGCTTCATCACGATTCCAGCGAATGACATCTTGTGCGGCAGGTCCCACAATGATGATTCCACGTTGTTCGCAGATACTTTTCCATTCCTTGGAAATCGTGGATTCCATAGTGTTCCCCGGAGGATGGATCCAGACCATCAAGCCATATTCGTAGTTGGGATCATAGTTTTCAGGAACGTACGCCCAGAAACTCTGCTCGTTGCCGGGAAGCTGATCTTTAAAGTGTCCTATTTTGATCTTTTCCTGCTTGTTTTCTTCAGCTGTTCGCGATGGTTGCGCCTGGGATGGCAGCGATGACTCTACTGAGTTGGGCGTTGACTGTAATTTCACATTGAGGGTCAACGGTTTTTGATTTCTGGAAATCAGCAGCGTGGCAGGCTCGCCGGGGCGCAAGTGATTGACCATCAATGCCAGTGCTTCCGCGGATGTCACTTTTTGTTGGTTGAACTCCAGAATCCGGTCTTTGGGTTTCAGGCCTGCTTCCGCAGCTGCTGACTTGGAAAAGACAAATCGCACACCTACTCCTGGTTCTGTTTGTGTTTTTGATTCACGGAGCGGAAGAATACCGAGAGACCCTGATTCAAACGGGACCAGTTTTTCAACCAGTGTGGCTTTAAACGTCAATGGTTTTTGGGCACCCTCTCTGGTTACGGTCAGACTAACTGATTCACCGGCATATTTGCTCATCAGAACCTGTTTGACTTCAGAGTGCATGTTGACGGGTTTACCATCCAGTCTGGTCAGGGTATCCCCTGACTTTATTCCGGCGGCCTGTGCCGGGCTTCCATAGCGTACCCGATCCAGTTTCATGTTGTTCGATAGATCCCCTTTTCCAGTCATCGTGATGCCTAATAATCCTGGATGCAGATCTTTTCCAGTATTCAAGCGGGGAATGATATTTAGCACGTCATACATAGGAATCGCAAAACCGATTCCCGAGTCATACCACTCAACGCCAGCGGTTTCTCCTGTGGCACCCGGTGAAAGCGGGACCAGAATTCCCATCAGGCGGCCATTGATATCTACCAGGGGGCCCCCATAATTAATCGGCGAAATCTTGGCATCTGTCTGAATGGCTTTGCCCCAGATTCGTTCCAGAGCACTGACAATTCCCACGGAGATACTAGGCTGATCCAGATCGAATGTTCGTCCCAGTGCAATAGACCACAGACCTACCTGAAGTTCGTTTTCCGAGACTGCTAAAGGCACGGGCAGATTTTGTGATTCGATTTTTAACAGCGTTAGCATTTTCAAATGATCAGTGGCAACAACCTGTGCCGGAAAACGGCGCCGATCCGGTAGTGTCACCAGAATCGAGGATGGTTTGCCGATGAAATTGAACGCACTGGAAATGATCAGGCCATCGCGACTGACAATCACACCTGATGTGGGTCCGGTACCGGTTAAGATTTTTCCGACTCGTTCCTGACCGCCGACGGTTTCAATTCTGACAATGGACGGATTTACAAAGGCAGCTGCCTGTTTAAAGGCGCGTTCTTCCAATGATTCCAGATCTGGGGTTGGCGGCTGAGCCTGTGCAGAATGAATGCAGGGCAGGCACAGTGCAAAAATGAGCATGGAGATATTTCGAATGTATGTCATAATATTCAGGCTGTGAAAGGTTATTTCTTCTCGGGAGGGACCTGGAATTCGACGGACACCAGTTGATTGTTCCGGCGCACAACCAAACGCAGCAGGTCGCCAGACTCAAGTCTTCCCAATTCCGTTTTTAATGTTTTACATGATTTGATCAGCTCATCGTTTACAAATACAACGAGATCGTCAGGCTGCAGGCCCGCTTTAGCAACGAAGGAATCGGGCAACACACTATCGATATACGCCGGGGTTCGATACAGCACGTCCGGTACCATCACCAGCCCAAAATCGACGGGGCGGTAGCGTTCTGGTGCTGTTCTTTTGGGCTTGTCTTGATCTTCGCTGGATTCAAATTTGCCACTGATTATCTGTTCGATACTTTTTCTGAGTACGTCAATTGGTAGGGAATAGTTGACCCAGGTATTGGTTTTCGCATTGCGAACCTGCTTGCCGATCATTCCCAGGAGTTTGCCATCATAAGTTAAAATGGCTCCCCCGGCAGCACCCGGATTATTGGTAATTGCATCGACAACATATACGTCACCTGTGTAGGAAAGTTCAAAGGCACCCCGTCTTCGCGGTAAATTAGTGCGTGCTTCAATTACGCCATGCAGAACGGAAACCGGTTCGTCCCCGGTTGCGACACGAAACATGTTACTGAAACCTAAAATTCGTGTGCCGGGACCAGCGATGGCTTTTTCATGATAATCGAAATAGGGGAGATTGAGTTCTCGGTCCGATTTCAATTTGATAATGGCCAGATCCAGATGAGGTTCCGCACCTAAGACTTCTGCGTCAAACTTTCGTCCATCGTGCAATACCACAGACAGGCGATCCGTATCAAGGACAGGACTCCAGATGGTGGCGATATGCCCCTCGGGAGAGACTAGAAAACCGGTACTGTAACCGTACAGGTTCTTCACGCCGCCGGCACCAAAGATTTTGACTAACCGAGGCAGAGCATACTTGATCGTTGATTGTGACGAGGCCTGCGCAGTCAATGGGACCGCCAAAAGAGAACCGGTCAGGCACAAACACACGAAAACGAATTTGACAGTATTCTGTTTAATCACTGAGGATCAACCTTCATCACAAAGATTTGCTACTTCTTGGGGGTATCCAGGGTATCTAGCTTTAGACGTTCAATATTTAATTTCATCACAGGTCGGTTTCCGTAGAGAATATCGAGTTCACCCGGAAACTTTTGGCCGTTGAGAGTTTGAAACTGCTCAAAGCGAATTGAGCAGACTTCCGAATTCTCGGTGAGATAAAAATCAAACCCCCGCAGAACCAGATTTGATTTATTAAAGTACCAGCGGGAAATTGTTCCGGTCTGGGTCGCAACCAACACATCGACCAGTTCATTTTTTCCATCCAGGCGTTCGCTACCCAGATAATAAAAGTCAGTAAAGCGTTCGCTCTGCCCGGACAACAGTAGTCTGAAGTGATGTAACGCCGCGAGTAACCCACCCGTTCCCGGTGGTTCATCTACAAAAATTCCTGTCTCCAGTGATTGCAGAAAGACGTCATTGCCGATTTCAAAGCCGATGCCTTTATCGGCCAGGGTGAGTGTGAATTCACTGCCGTTTCCCTGTTTTCCTGTCAGCGACCAGGTTCCTTTACGATCAGAAAAATTGCTAGTGGTGTTTAAAGCCTGCAGTAATCGATCTTGTTGCTGCTGATTAAAGTAGTAATTCGCAAATCCGGTTTTGGGAACATAAAGGTGCTTGTGTTTTTCTGGTGGCGCAGGGGCCGGCTTCTCATGAGGGTTGGGCATCTGTGGATGCTTTTCTTCGCCGGGACGTGAAGGTTTTGCAGGATGTTTTTTCTTTTGCCCGGCCTGTTCCTGTAATTCCGCTGCGGTATGCAATGCCTGCAGCCGCACATAGATAGTGTTCTTTTTCTCATCCCGCCGATACACGAGTGGCAGAGTCCAGCCTGCGGGGTAAATGCCGAGTATGTTTTTGAATTGATTGACACTTCGAATCGGTCGTCCGGCAAAGGAGACAATTTCATCACCGAGCCGCAGTCCTTTGCGATAGGCGTCTGAATCTTCCAAAATATCGGCAACGTCAATTGTGGAATCAAGGCTGGTTGTCACGGTTGCGCCGAGGGAAGCGTGGTCAACAATCCGTCCGCTCTTTAAATGATCCCAAAAGTGTTTGATTTGGTTAATGGAGATAGCGTAACCGGCTCCCGAATTGACGCGGCCTCGTTTTTCAAACGAACCACGCCCGTTAATTCCGATTAGTTCCCCGCGAGCATTGAACAGGGGACCTCCTGAGTTACCCGGATTGATTGAAGAATCGACCTGAATGCAGTCGGTGTATTCCAGAAACGTTCCCGCGGGATATTGATAGCGATGAACCCCACTAACGATTCCATAAGTAATTGTTGGCTGAAAATCGGTGGCTAATAAAAATGGATTTCCCATGGCATAGGCCCAGTCACCCACCTGGACTGTGTCGCTATTTCCCAGTTTGGCAACGGGAAAATCGGTCCGTCCGAGTAATTTGATCAGTGCCACATCGCCGGTAGGATCAATACTGACAATCACAGCGTCATAGAGTTTGCCATCGTTCAGCCCACACTTCATGAAGTTGCCTGCGCCCGCGACAACGTGAAAGTTGGTTAAAGCGTAGCCGTCCGGTGTCACCAGAACGCCGGAGCCACCTCCCGCACCCTCAGCGCCAAAGATCGCGACAACAGAAGGGGAGACTGCTTTGATAACATCGAT
Organism: uncultured Gimesia sp.; assembly: GCF_963976445.1. Lineage (GTDB taxonomy): Bacteria > Planctomycetota > Planctomycetia > Planctomycetales > Planctomycetaceae > Gimesia. The sequence continues at coordinate 211,733 of NZ_CAXBKP010000005.1, forward strand.
GCGTTGTTTTTGTGCTGCCAGAACAGCAGGATCTACTGATGAGACTTCTGCAAAGGCAGGTAAGCTCAGAAGCATGCTGATGAGGAGCGTAGCATAGAAGAGATATCTCTGCATTTAATTACCTTTAAACTTCAATCATAGAACAGTCGGTCATGCTTCTTCCACGTGAAGAGAAATCCGCTTGCTGCTGAGTCTGATTACTTAATTAAGCGTGCCTCACAGAGATCAAGGTGATCACAGATCTCCAGATTGTCACCAAAATCTACTAAGATTTCAAAATCGCGCACGCCGCGAACATCCAGGTTTAATTCAATTGGTGGGTCAGAGCTCCGCACGTTTCCGGAGTAGAGCGTTCGCCCATTACCTTTAATTTCAACATACACAAATCCAATACCGGGAACGGAATCATCGATTCCCATGATTGCCCGAAAATTACGATATTCTTCTTTGACTCGATATTGCAGAAGCGTTTTCGAGTGAATGTAAAGCCCACGTGCGTATTCTTTCCCGTCCAGTCGGAGAGGACCTCCGTCGCGGTGTTTGTCTTTACGATACTTCCAGATGGTATCAAAGAACGGCGTGTATTCGATATTGCGGGGTTCCAGATCGGAAAGAAACCGCACTTTACCCTGGCTAAAGTCCAGATTGGCAATCGATGGGGGAGTAAATTGCGCTCGCGCACCACTTTGTAGAGTGGCTTCGAATTCGGTGCCTGAATAGGTGATTGAGGAAGCATGAATCAGACCGCCACTGGTTAAGTGAATGGAGCAAAAGGGGGGCGTGTTCGAAGCGGGTTGCCGAAAGTAAATGATACCGAAGACGCGTTTGCGATTGACGGCGACTTCATCGTCGCCTGTGAAAAATTGAATCTTGTCATCGGTTATTGAGCCAACAACACCATCAATAAAATCGAGCACATTCTCCTTCTGAACGACGAGCAGGTCTTTATTGCTCTTGCCGTTCAGGAGTTTTTCCCACGACGCATTTATATTGGAATTCAACGTACCAAAGCGGATTGAAGAGACTTGATTTGTGGGCAGGATCAGCGTGCCTGTTTGGTCACCACTGACTTTAATCTGCCGAGTATTGCTCTGCAGCGACTGAACGGGAAATCTTGATCCATCTATTAATCGAATCGTTAACGGTGCTTCCAGGCTGCGTTGATATCGGTTTTTGGGAAAACGCACATTCAGAGTTTCTGAAAGCGGATATGTTTTCGATGCGTCTTCCTGTTTGAGATTGATGACTGTTTCGTTCAAAGACTGCAGATTCCCTGAAACAGACGGTCCACTGAGTGAAGTCACTTCGACTTCTGGTGAAACCGCCAGCAGCATGGTTAATGAAATACAAAACAGGGAATGCATAAAAAACTCTCCAGGAACTAAAGTTGGCAAGTAAATTATTTATTGGTATTTGCTTTTTGGGTTGCCAGCTTTTTGAAATATTTTTCAATGGCTTTGCGATAGTGAGAGGGGAAATTACGGTTGATAATATTTTTAGCCGAAGCCTGTTTTTTAGGAGGGAGCTGTCCCCAGCCACCACTATTGGATAACTTTTTCTTATCAACTTCCCCGGGCGCGATCTGACCTTTCACACGGCTCTCATCTGCGCCTCCATTAGGCGAACTTGAACTCCCTGCGCCAGCTCCAGAAGACGAACTGTTTTTGGCCTGGTCTTCCATTTTTTTGATCAGTTTGTCCAGAGATGCTATGATGTCGTCTTCGACCTTCTGAACCTTTTCACCAGAGTTTCCCAGATCGAGCCGACGTTCGACGTCACTCATCTTACGTGAGATTTCGTCCAGACTTTCCTCTTTCAGAGTTTCAAGATCCGCCTGCATCAGCACTGCCACCTGTGTGTAGCGTTCGGGGACGCTTTCAGTATGGTTCAGCAACTGATCCAGAGTTTTTTCGCAGGCTTCCTTCTGTAATAAATGATGTTCACAGGCTGCTTTGAAAAACAGATAACCGGCGGGGTCAATCAGGGTATCTGGCTTGATGGTATTAAAGATTGTCAGAGCATGATCAACCATTCGAAATTGCGTCAAGTTGCGTGCCACATAATAGCGGACGTTAGTCAGGTAAATCGTATCTGCCTCTCCTTCGCTTAATATCGGAGGACTGGAAAGCACCGGGAGTAGATTGGAAAGTTGATAGTCTTTGATTAACTGTTTTGCTTCCGGGTTCACATTAGAAAACACCTCTAATGCGAGAGTCAGTTTTTCTTCCGCAGTGAGTGGGGACTCCAGTTTTACCAGCAGAGTGGCGATCGTTTTTAACTGGGCTGGGTTTTTGACCTTTTGTTCCGCGACCCAGCTTTGCAATTGCAGCTTCAGGTCAACACCCGATGGTGCTGCCAGGAGCGCAACTGGTTCGGCTTTTTTTACCGCTGGTTCTTTAAGCGGAATCGGGACGGGGATCGGCTCCTGTCCGAACACAGAAACGGAAAGTGCGCAAACACAAACAATCATCGAAACCCGTTGCAAACGGCGTTCGACGAACAGCTTTTTCTGAATCGATGGGAACCAATGTTTCATGTCAGCCTGTGACCTTTAAGGGATTCTTCAATCGAAATGATTATTTATTCTTACCTGTTGCCAAAATGTATGTTGCGCTCTGAATACGCGTCTGTCGATTTGACAACTGTTGCAGTTGCTCAAAAATATCTGCTTGGTTGCTATTATTTTCCAAAGCCAGCTTTTCAATTCGGCGGGTTCGTTTATTAACACGGAACTGTAATGATCGCAGCATTTTAATTTCCGCTAACATGTCAATCAAAGCCTTATCCTGTGGAGAGCCTTGTTGCTGTTGTTGTTGCTGCTGTTTTTTCTCTTCTTCCGATTTTTCCATTTCTTTTTGCAGGGCTTCAATCATTTCTTCAAGCGCACTGACAATATCTTTTTCGATTTCCTGCGTCAGCTCTCCGACCTGCGTTCGGTTCAAACGATACGCGACGGTTTGCACATCTTCCTGGACTTGAGATAAGGCTTCACTGAAGGCAACTGATGATCCTTCGTCTTTGATCAGTAAAATGGCCTTTTCGATTTCCAGGCGAATCAAGCTTTCTTCCCGAGATAATTGAACGGCTCTCGCGGTGTGTCGGCTGGTTCGCTCTTTCTCGGGAACCTGTCCAATAGAAAGCGTCCCGGCATAGACGCGTTTCTGTTGTGCCAGAATCTTCTGCAATCGAGCTTCCATAGCGGCCAGCATCAGTTCTCGCTCTTCCTCGCGAAGCTGACGCAGCATTTCTTCCAGTTTTTCTTTGGCTTCCGCCAGCTTCTGAATGGCTTCGTCCTGATGCTTAGAAGCTGCTTCTTTCTGTTTCTTTTCCAGCTCCTCAATCGCTTTTTCCATTTCCTTTCGGGCCTGCTCGATTTGTTCTCGGCCCGGTGTTTGTTGCTCCTGTTTCTGGGATTGCTGGTTTTTCCCTTCTTGAGATTGGCTCTGTTGTCCCTGCTGTTGGGACTTCTGCTGCTGTGACTGCTGCCCCTGCTGGGAAGGTTTCTGTTCAGGAGAACCCTTCTGGCTCGGGTCGGACTTACCCTGCTGTGGAGTTTCTCCTTTTGATTTCGAGTCTTTTGATTTCTCGGATTTAGATTCTGAATTTCCGTTCTGTGATTTCTGTTCCTGCTGTTCGTCGTCTGCTTTCTTGTCCGATTTGTTGTCTGCCTTTTTGTCTGTGGGATCACCCTGCTGATCTTTTTCAAGCTTCTGGGAATCGTTTTTTTCGGCATCTTGCTGATCAATTTTATCAATCAATTTATCAGCGTTCTGGGCTGTCTGTTTTTGCTTCTTTTTCAGATCGGCCGGGTTACCGCCCCGTTCAGTGGCTGCTCTGACATCACGCTCCTGTCCAATCAGTCGGTTGACGTCTTTGAGCAAATCCTGGATGCGCTTTTTCTCTTTTTCGACTTCACTCATGCGATCTTCACTTTGGAGCAACGCCAGAAGTGTCTGCATATTTTTGACCAGGTTTTCCTGTCGCTCTACCGCATCACCCAGTTGGCCTTTTTGCAGCATCTGTAAGACTTGCTGCATTTCTACGGTCATCTGGTTCTGTTTACTCTGACCAAACGCACGAAACAGCAGGTCGGCGCGGGCAGGATCTGTTTTCTTCATATACTCTCCCAGATCATGGAGAGTCGATTCAAATCGTTTGAACTGTTGAGAAATGGCTTCCTGTTTATCAGTCAGGTTACGATCCTGACCGTTGGCATTGCTGGCTTTGGGATCTTGATTCTGAGCACTGCCAAGATTGGGGCAGAGCAGGCCGACGGTCAATGCGATCAACAGAACGGCGACCCGAGGACGATTCAACATGAGTGGTGCTCCTGCCAAAGATTCCATATTGTTCTCAGAATTGATGAAGGTGGGTAAAGATAAGATGAGTGTCCCTCTGATAATCAAGCGCGCAGAGAAAAAGCCATCGGATCTATTATATCAAGTATTTGACTCTGTTCGAAGCATATTTTTGTGTTCAGTTGTCAAGGTGCGGAGAATCACTTCAAGCAGAGTATGACCCGTTTGAGAGTGATTACTCCAGACCCAACCCTTTGAGACGGTCCAAAAGCTTGTTTTTGCGAAACTTTTTCGTTTCTTCTGTGAGTTCTTTCTCTCGTTCGATTAAACTTTTCAACATTTCGATCGCTTCGTGGAATTCTAATAAATCCTGCATTTCATTGAGGACACTCTTCATGCGGACCAGCATTACGTCCAGAAGTTCAATACTGGTCTGTATTTCTGGCAAAGGGTCATTGCTCTTTTCAATCGCCAGACGATACAAGCCCAGGCGTTGATCGACACCAGGGAAGTCCTGTTCGTGGATGACGGTTAGAGGCTTGAGAATTTTGTCATCAATCCGTCCCAGAATCTGTGTGGTGGCAACGCCATTGTTGACCAGTTCTTCCCGGATATCATAAAAGGATTCCACAATCGAAGCGGTTTCGGTCGCGTTTTTTCGTGTTCCATATAATGAGCGGTCAGCCGAGACGGCCACGGCGTTTTGGATTTCTGTTAACGCTTCAGACCAGCGGGGATCAGACTGCCCCTGTTTCTGCTTTTCTTTGATGGTCTGTGCTTGCTTTAATTGTTCAACGCGCTGTGCGAGATCATCGCGTGTCTGGGAGACTTCTTTATAGATCTGTTCGAAGCGTTTTCGCAGATTTAATTCCTTGGAATACAGAATCGAAAGCAGTTCTTCATCGGTTACAATTTCGAAGTGATACGTTTCACCGTGGACCTGATGAGGGCCACTCAGATTGTCAGCGTCTTCTGCCTGGACGGTGAGACTGACTTTCTGTCCCACTTTCAAATCGAGTGGCAGCACTTCAAAACGTTCCCATATTTCGTCGTCACTTCTTTGCAGAGTAAATTCTTTGGGTCTACTGGACGGCTTTTTACGGAACGGACGCGGCCTGAAGTTTTTATCCTGATCAACAAGGAAATCAAAACGCGCTGACTGAATTCCGTAGTCGTCTGTAATTATGCCTTCGATGGGGATCATGGCTTTACGGGTAATCGATTTCCCAATGCCCGTCAATCGAGTGTCAACTTTCGGTGGTTGATCGACGATGCCATTGATACTCAAGCGAATGGGTTCGGTTATCAGCAAGCCGTCGGCATCCTCCAGATAGATCCGGATCGGTTGGTCTGCTGCTAAGGGAATCGCTTGAGGTAGGGTATCCGTGTTCGGAACCCCCGCTTCCTGATTTTCTGCCACTAGCTGAAAGGGAATTCGAAACGTGCGGCCATCGGTGCCTTGCATCTGATCCAGGAGTTGTGACGTCAATGCGATCTGATGCACGATTTCTCCCTCTGGATTTTTCCAGGCCAGGAAGTTTTCGGCCGCTGTTGTCGCATCTTCTGGAGTCTGTTCTAACTGCAACTTGAGCCGATCGGTCTCGAACGAAAAACGTGTAATGGGTTTGTTGGCGGTTGAGACCATTTCAAATTCGGTATTAACGGGCAGAGAAATTTGCGTTCCCTGAACCGTTTGCAGATCTGGTAGCCGTTTGCTGGTCTCAGCATCGGTTTGATTTAAACCGGTGTATTCCGGGTACAAACACGCCAGTTGAATCTGATCCAGAACTGGCGTTTCGACGACTTCGACCAGGTATGGCTCGGGATTGGTGAAGTCATTTCCGGAAACCCAGATCTGAATGCCATCCAGCAAATCTGTAATCGTATGTTTGAATCGTCCTTCGCCCATCCGTGACATGACAGTACGTCCTCCGCCACGTCCATTCTGCATGCGATAGGTCAACTGCACTCGTTCGGGGATTTTCTTGCCATCTACGGTTTCCACCAGCAGCGTGAGGTCATTCCCCAGACCATGCTTATAGGTCTGGTTCTGAAACTCTTTAATGCGGTCGCCGGGTTGTGCGATGACTTTCACAATCAGACCGGTTTCCCGGTTCCAGTAATCGCTGCGGAGTTCCAGATACCCTTTGGCCCAGCGTGCCATCGCAGGCTGATTGATGATCGCCAGAGTGAGAATCGAAATACACAACGCAAACGCACAGAAAAAGGCGCGTCTTAAAGGTCGCTTGTCGAATACATCTTCTAAGGGAATTTCTCGACTGCCCTCGGCCACTTCATGAACGGTTCGTTCCAGCATGGCACGCGTCAGTGCATTTTGTGGCTCGTGTGTTTCATGCAGTTCAATTGCAGTCGCCAGGCGGTCATTTAATTCTGGGAAACGCCGTTCCAAGACTAATGCCAACGCCTTTCGTCTCATTTTTTTCATGAGACGAAAGAGGATGAAACTGACAGCCAGAGATAGAATGATTGCCAGCGCAATCAGCACAAATGAAGCACGAAACCAGACGGGCAATTCGAGATGGCTGAGTTGAAAGTACCCCCAGTCAACCAGGAAGCTAGCCCAGAAGATTACGCCAATCACGGCTAATAGTCTGGCAGTTCCTTCCAGCAGGATGTATCTGCGGATTTTCCCCCGTAACCGATTAAGCAGTTCGGTGATTTCCAGAGGTATGGTTGATTGAGAAGGTTCGTTCATGCGTTTATTTCACACTGTTGATTAAGGGGGCAGTGATCTTTTCTCTAAATTTATATTCAATGCGTCATGACAATTTAAACAGTTTTCTAGTCAGCCATTCCGCCGCCAATAAGCCTGCTAACAGGAAGAAGACCCACGCCTGATCCCAGAGTGTTTTCAGGCGTTCGTCAACAAGAAACTCTTCTCCCACATCAGGCAGGAGTGAGGGGATCTTTTCTGCTTCATCAATGGCAAGGTAGGTTCCGCCGGTATCACGGGAAAGTTCTTTGAGCCCTTTCACATTCTGGCTTAATGATTCATCTTCCAGCCGGGGGAGTAACACCGTCAGGTTGCCTTCGACAGCCTGACCTTTAGAATTGGGAACAGTGAGTTCGAACCGATATTTGCCGGGCAGACTGGCACGGAAACTGGCGACATACTCTCCCGGTCGATTGCGATCATGCATCAATAACAGATTTGGAACCAGAGGCCTGCCACGCGGGTCGATCACTTCCATCGGCACCGATTCCTGAATCAACGGTTTGAATTCGGGGTTGAGTAATCGGACTCGTACGGAAACGGTCTGGCCGAGCAAATATTCATCCCGTTCGAGAATCAGAGTGCCTCGCTTTGTACCCCGTTTCGTACGACCTTGCCCGACATTGCGGATGAGCTTGGTCCAGAAGCGGTCATAGTAATCTTCTTCAATAGACCGTAAACGCCAGATTTCGGGACTGCCCAGATAAAAGGAGCGGCCTTCACCGTAATACTGCGAAGCCATCAAGATCGAGAAGCCGAATTCCGTCTGCGTTTTGGGATCGGGGAAATGGGAATAGACCGTCGCTGCTGCTTTGGGGCCATTGGTCGGGTAGCAGCGATAGATGCCGGGAAAGTTTTCCCATAATTCTTTGGATGTTGCGGGATCATCAGTCAGCATCAGGAAGCCGGCGTCGAGACCAGCCTGAGTCCATTCAATGCGGCGGATTTGCGTGGCTTCCTGATCCAGGTAGTCGCGAACAAAAGAATTGATCGAGACAGGATACAGGTCGAGGATCGGTTGATAGCGTTCTGGGTCCTGGGCGAGTCTTGGTGTATAAACATCGCCGCCAACCAGCACGATTCCCCCGCCTCCGGTGGCAACCCATTCATTCAAAGTCAGCATCTGTTCTGGAGAGAGTAATTCCCAGTTAACGTCAAAAGCCAGGATCACATCGTATTCAAACAGATCCGCTCGAACAGGAAATTCGTATAGCAGTTTGTCCGCGTCCTGAGAGACACCGGGCGGCGCTGTTTGCAGCCAGACATCGGACTTGATTGAAGGGTGGCGATAAAGCATCGTACGGGTAAAGCGGTAATCTCGCATCGGTCCCCCGGCGATCACCAGCACGCGTGTGGGACGACTGAATACATTCACGCTATGTTCCAGCTCATTGTCCATTGTGTTGGCGTCCTGAGCCAGTTGATTGCCCCGCACCCGAATTAGATAGCTGATCTCACCTTCTTCGCTGGGTGTGCGTTCGAATTTGACATCCATGGGCAGCCCATCTTCTGTCGGCAATAAGATATCGCGGGATTCAACGACGGTTGGCTGGGCTTCGCCTTCGATTTTCTTCAGGAGTTCAACGGTGATGTTTTTTCCGGGCATGCCCACCGCTTGCAGCAGTGCTGTAATTTCAAATGCATCTCCAAATTGCACGTCAGTGGGGGCAATGATTTTTGAGATTTGCACGTTGGCGGGCTTAGTGGGGCTGCCAACGCCGAGCGTAATCAAGCGTACTTTCGAGTCTTTGGCTATTTCATTGGCGGAGAGTAAATCGGTCCCTGCATTGGAAGCACCATCGGTAGCGATGATAATTCCCGATAGTGTTGAACCATTGATTTCACGTATGAGCTGGCCCAATAATTCCCCTAAGCGGGTCTCCAGCCCCTGCGGCTGAAGGAGGCTGCTCCAGTCGACTTGGACTTGAGGTTGCGGCCCTGATTCAGAAGTGGCATTTAGCTCTGATTCTTCTGATGTCTGTTCCCGTTGAAAGACGTGATGCGGCCCGGTTAGTGCCTTGTCGAAAGTGTAAATACTGACCTGATGTTTTTTTTGCAGGTCTTTAATCAGCGGTGAATCGGCCAGCAGTTTTTCCACAGCCTGCATGCGGCTGGGAACATTTTGGTTAGCGGGAGAGCTGGCGTTGGCCGGAACCTGCTGGTTGGGATGTCGCATCGAGAGCGATGTATCAACCAGCACGGCGACGCGTGAAGGACGAAACGACATTTTTTGTGTTCGTTCATGTGGATTGAAGATAATCACAATCAAAGCGGCAAATACAGAAAGCCGTAACCCTGCCAGCCAGCAACGCCAGAACAGTGGTAAATGAACGGAATCTTTCCAGATGGTCCGGAACGAAAGTGCCAGCACCAATCCCAGACATCCCAGAAGTAGCAGCCATCCCCAGCCTGAATCGGGCGTATCGTATTCGATCGAACGAAACGAGGTAGTTTCGTCTACGGCGAGAATCAGGGAATTGGGAATCAGGGAAAACAAGTTCATGCGGCTGCACCCGCCAGTTTGGGATGGTAACTTAATCGATACGCGAGTAACTGTTCACAAATCAATAACAGGAACAGAATTACTAATATGGAATTGGTGATTTCCCGGCCCGCTTCCTGCCCTTGAATCCACTGGAATTCGCCGGGTTCCTGGATTTGAATCAGCGGGGAATTCCCCATCTCATTCCTTAATTCATCCGAAGAGGCCAGTGCCAGATTACTTTCCGAGACGGGGAAATTGAATGCATACATTTGTGATTCGACGGTCTGATCCTGTCGTTTCAACTGCACGGAATAGACTCCCGGTTGATCGGTTTCGCGAAACACGGTCATTAAATTCAATGAATCATTTCCGGATGCGTCGGTTGTTTGCTCCGGTGTGGCCTTTAATCGGACGGTTCGTTCTCCCTGAGAGATTGGCGTTTGAATTTCAATTTCATCGGAAAAGGAAGCCGCATCGAGAGAAAATGCAATCGGTTGACCGACAATTTCAGCCTGATCGTGTGAGCGGGACTGGACCAGATATTTTTGTAATTCCAGCTGGAAGACTATGAAGCTTGGGTTGAGCGCCCAGGAATTCCACGGTTCCCCTTCATTCGTCATGACCGGCCCCGCTGTAGTCAGGCAGGTAATGATGCGGCCTTTGCCCAGGCGGTGTTCGATGATAAACGGCGCCTGATTACGGAGGGTCGCGATAATATTCACGCCCGATGCGTTTTGCGCTTCAGTCTGCAACCACTTCTGTGAAAGGGGGAAGTATTTCGAAATTGTGACCGCTTCTATCAGCGGATTGTCCTGGCCGGCAAACACGGAAAACAGAGGGTGGTCACTGACCTGCATGTCGACTGTTGTGTTTGTCTCTCGGGCAGGAAGATCGCGCGGAGAGACTTCCAGCGGGGCAGGGAACAGGCCTTTGCCGTTTTTGTATAATTTGTCGTTATAGAATGCTGGTTGAATCGAAGGTCCTGCAAACCAGATCAAGCCTCCGCCGTCTGCCACAAATGTTTCTAGAGCGGCTACCGCATCCAGGGGGAGCTCAGCCACGTTCAACAGATAAATGTTTTTGAACTGACTTAAAGGATGCCTGCGCAGGTAATCCACACTTTCGACAGAAGGGGCGAAGCCCGTAGTGGAAGCGTCGGGGGCGATTGCCGTTTGAATATACATCCACTCGTTGCCCGAGGGATTGCCATCGATGATCAACACCGGATTGGACGGTTTGACATTAACTGCCAGAAATCGAGCATTATCGCCGCCCAGTGCATCGTTCGTCAAACTGACGTTGATTTCGTGCAGGTCAGGTTTGTTAAACACGACATCAAAATCCTGTGAGATTTCGCTGCCAGCTTCAATTTTGTCAAAGACGATACTCATCGGAAGTTTATTGTGATCGACAAACGCCGCCACACGCACATCCTGAGCGACCTGATCTCCAAAATTCTTGATGCTGACTCGCAGACGGAGCGGGACATCGACGGAGGCGACTTCTGTTGCGCCCGAGAGTTCTGTAATCGCGAGATTCGGTTGGGAATCGGGGACAGTTTTGACCAGATTGATCGCAGTGTCACTCTTACTCAATTTTTTGATGGTGTCGGCCACCCCTTTTTTCTCCTGCCAATCCGATTTTCGGAAGTCGGAGATCAGGTGCAGCGTTTTGATCACAGCCCGGTCTTCGTTCAGCAGTTCCGCTGCAGCTTCCAGTCCCTGATTCAGGTCCAGACTCTGATGCGAGCAAGTCAGATTGGTCAGCTTGGCATCCAGTTCGTTGATTAATTCTTCGTTGATGTCTCTTTGTAAAAACAGCGGGGCATCGGCGCGGGAGAGAATGATGAGCGACATTTTTTCGGTATTGGGACGATTGGTCCCTTCCGCTGCGATTTTGCGAATGACCTGTAGGCCTTCGTCAAAGGCACTCTGTTCGCCCCAGACATTTTGCATGGAACCGCTGTCATCGAGCACAATCACGTGATGCGACTTGGCACCATGGAACATCGATAACTGGTTCGGATCAAGAATCAGCCGCGCGATGAGCATTAACAGGCAGATAATTACCAGAATCCTCAGCAACAGCAGCAGTAGTTGTTCCAGTAATACGCGTCGCTGATTGGTCTGCTGGCTCTGCAGCAGAAATTCCATTGCTGCAAAATGAACCCGCTTGTATTGGAATCGGTTAATTAAATGAATGATGATGGGCGCAGCAACCATCGCGGCACCGGTATAGACCAGTGCTGAATTCACAAAATGTTGGGTTAACCAGGCTTCCATAGGTTGTCGTATCAGTTCATTCTGTTGAGAGTGGGTGATCAGAATCGAGCAGCGATTCGCGTCTTACTGCCGAATCGACTGCTGCATGCCGATCCGATGGTTCAGGTAATGTGCCAGTACCGCATCGAGGTACTCGCTGGTTCTGATGGTTTGATAGTCAAATTTATTTTTGGCACAACGTCTTCTGATTTCATTCAAAAACTCATGCATGGCATTGAGATAACCTTCGCGTAAGGAGCGGGGATCACAGACGAGTTCCCCCGTTTCTTCCATGCCTTCAAATCGCGTTGTCCCGGCGTAATCAAAATCGAGCTCCTGATCATCCAGAATATGCAGCAGCATGATGTCGTGGCCGCGATATTGCAGTAGACGTAGACCTTTGAACAAGCTTTCCCTATTAACGAATAAATCAGAGATAAGGATTATCGTGCCTTTTTTAGATCGCGTTTCGGCGACTTCTTTTAATACGTCAAAAACGTCGGTTTTTTGAGCTGGTTTTTCAGTTGCCAGCGCGGTGAGTAAGGCATTGAGATGATTTCGTTTGCTTAAGGCGGGAACGCGGGAACGAATGGCATCATCAAAGGTAATCAAACCGACGGCGTCCTGCTGTTTCAGCAACAGAAAAGCCAGCGCAGCTGCCGCCGTACAGCCGTATTCATATTTGTTAAGCGGCCCCGACCCGAACTGCATCGATTCGCTGACGTCCACCAGCAGGGTGGTTCTTAGGTTCGTGTCTTCTTCGTATTGTTTAATGTAGTACTTATCTGTTTTCGACCAGACCTTCCAGTCGATATTGCGCACATCGTCCCCGGGTGCGTACTCGCGGTGTTGCGCAAACTCCACCGATTGGCCAAAAAAAGGACTACGGTGCAATCCAGATAAGAACCCTTCGACAATCGAACGTGCCCGAATTTCCAGTCTGGAAATTCGGGAAATTGCTTCAGGCAGCAAAAATTTTCTGTAATCTTGGGTCACTGGTCAGTTCGCCTTCCTTAGACGGAGTCTCTTCAATCAATCGCTCAATCACACGATCCGAAGTAATGCCTTCCGATTCTGCAGAGAAGTTCGTTACGATTCGATGACGTAACACCGGGGCGGCCAGAGCGCTGATATCTTCCGTTGAGACGTGAGCATGACCATTGAGTAACGCTCGTGTTTTTCCACCTAGTAACAGGTTTTGGACTGCGCGAGGGCCTGCGCCCCAGCTCAACCATTCGTTGATAAAATCGGGAGTCCCTGGTTCATTCACCCGGGTTTGTCTGACCAGAGCCAGTGCGTAGTCAATGACATGGTCCGAGACAGGCACCTGTCGCACGATTTTTTGAATCTCCAGAACGTCAACAGCGTTCAATACGTGTTCGATTTTCTGGTTTGTATCGGACGTGGTTTTACGGGCAATTTCCCGTTCTTCCTGGAAAGAAGGATACCGCACATAAACTTTAAACATGAACCGGTCCTGCTGGGCTTCCGGCAGAGAGTAGGTCCCTTCCTGTTCGATCGGGTTTTGTGTTGCCAGTACGAAAAAAGGATCACTCAGCAGGTGCCGCGTTTGTCCGACACTGATCTGATGTTCCTGCATCGCTTCCAGCAGAGCGGCCTGTGTTTTGGGAGGCGTCCGGTTAATTTCATCTGCCAGAACGACATTGTGGAATAAAGGGCCCTGGATGAAACGAAATTCCCGTTCGCCTGTTTCACGGTTTTCCTGTAAGACGTCCGTTCCTGTAATGTCGGCGGGCATCAGGTCGGGGGTAAACTGAATGCGGCTAAACGACATCGAGAGGGTTTGGGCCAGCGAACTGATCATCAGCGTTTTGGCGAGCCCCGGGACACCTTCCAGTAAACAGTGACCGCGACTGAATAACGAGATCAGGAGCTGCTCAATCACCTGATCCTGCCCCACAATGACTTTCGACATCTGTTCGTGAATCTGCTGATAGGCAGAACTCAGCTTATTTATTGATTCCTGAGTGATTTCGAGCTCAGGAGATCCGGTTACATCATGATTCGCTTCCGACATCCGTTTTCACACCTTTCTACAAAGGTAAACACTGCTTAGCACAGATAGTTCCGTAAGTTCTATCGTAATGCCTGAGAAGGGACTTTGCGACTATAAATCAAGAAATTACAGGGGTTTCCTTCCAATCTGCGAGCGTAAAAGGAAAGGCACGATACTGAAGTTTGTTTCCAGTACAACTCACAAACTTCCAGACCTTCTTGCTTATTTTACGCGAGCATCGGGGGTGGGAAAGCCTTATTTTAAGGCTTCCAGGTAATAACAATCAGAAAGACTCGGTTTAGCTGGTTGCTGACAATCGATTTTCGACAGGAAATATCGGGTTGTACACACAGGCGGTATGACTTGGTCAGTCCCACGCCAAGGGGTTTTTCCAAGCCGCTTTCAGCTCATCCAGACTGGCATTGATCGCGGTATTGCCCGCATTGCCTTTCACAGAGAATTGGCGGCTACTGATGACTTCGCCAATTTCAACCAGGGGCAGCTCCTTAAAGCAGGACTGCAACTCATCGATTTTATCCGGGGCGACTTCGATCAAAAAGCGGGTATTGCTTTCGGAAAAGAGCAGACTGGGCGTTGAAAGCTCGAGGGCTTCTGGAAGGCGTGTCGGGTCCAGCTTCATTCCGTATCCGCCGGCAAAGGCCATTTCTGCCGCCGCGACTGCCAGGCCGCCTTCACTCAGGTCATGGCAACTTCGAACGAGTTGTTTCTGAATGGCAGCGTGCATGGCTTTGAAAATTTCCGGCGCCTCATCTTTATCGACGTGCGGGACCTGTCCCCCTTCCAGTTGATTCACAAGCGCGAAGTGGCTGCCCCCCAATTCATCCTGTGTCGAACCAACCAGGAATATCCGGTTGCCGGGCGCTTTCAAATCCATCGTGACTGCTTTAGTGACATCGGCAATTTGCCCGAGGGCACTGATTAAGAGCGAAGCGGGAATGGCGACGGTCTCTTTTTCCCCTTGTTCATTTTCATACGAATACTCGTTGTACAAACTGTCTTTGCCACTGATAAAGGGAGCGCCAAATACGATGGAATATTCCTGGCAGGCCAGTGCCGCAGCAACCAGGCTACCTAATGTTTCTGGTCGGTCGGTATTCCCCCAGCAGAAGTTATCGAGAATCGCAATCTTCGCGGGGTCTGCTCCTACTGCAACACAGTTTCGAATTGCTTCATCAATGGCAGAGGCGGCCATCCAGTGCGTGTTCAAATCTCCATAACGGGGATTCATGCCACACGAGATTACCAGGCCACGGGCTGACGTCAGATCAGGGCGGACAACGGCTGCATCGGATGGGCCGTCATTCTGAACACCAACCAACGGTTTGACCACGCTGCCTGCTTGAACTTCCTGATCATACTGGCGAATGATCCACTCTTTACTGCACACATTGAGTGAACTTAAAATCGCGAGCAGGTCTTTGGTATGATCGTTATTTTGAGGTGGATTCAGGGGAATAAAGTCCGGCGTTTTATAGACGGCTTCTCGAATCACAGGCGGTCGGCCGTCATGCAGGAATGACATTTCCAGGTCAGCCACAATCTGATCCTGATACTTGAGGACCAGATGATTGGTGTCGGTGAACTTTCCGATGACTGATGCCTCGACACCTTCACCGGAGCAGATTGCTTCGAACGCTTCCCAGTTTTCGGGAGGAACAGCCAGCACCATTCGTTCCTGCGCTTCGGAGATCCAGATTTCTGTGTAAGACAGTCCAGCGTATTTGAGCGGGCATTGATCCAGCCAGACTTCGGCTCCCGTATTTTCCCCCATCTCGCCCACAGCACTACTGAAACCGCCGGCACCGCAGTCGGTAATGGCTGAGAATAACTCTTTGTCGCGTGCTTCCAGAATGACATCCAGCATCATTTTTTCGGTAATCGCATTACCTATCTGGACGGCACCGCCAGACAGCATTTCACTGTCCGATGTCAATTCCGCAGAAGAAAACGTCGCGCCGTGAATCCCATCCCGCCCGGTTCGACCACCGACAGCGACGATATAATTTCCCGGTTGTGCCTGCTGCTTGGCTGATTTCCCTACGGGCAACATCGCTACGTTGCCGCAATAGACAAGGGGGTTCCCGAGATAGCGCTCATCAAAGTAAACTGCGCCATTGACTGTAGGAATTCCCATACGATTGCCATAATCACGAACGCCGGAAACGACACCGGTCGCAACAGCTTTCGGATGCAAGACGCCAGCCGGGAGTTCATCGTAAGAGACTTCCGGGGGGGCAAAACAGAAGACATCGGTATTGCAAACCGGTCTGCCTCCAAGGCCTGTTCCCATTGGATCGCGGATCACGCCTCCCAGTCCCGTATTGGCACCGCCGTAAGGTTCCAGGGCAGAGGGATGATTGTGCGTTTCGACTTTAAAGCAGACATCCTGTTTGTCGTCGAAAGTGATCACGCCGGCATTGTCGGCAAATACGCTAACACACCAGTCTTTTTCGCCGAGTGATTTTCGTATTTCCGTGGTAGCGGCAAAGATGGTTTCCTTGAGCATGTTCTCAAAATGAAGGTCGCGTTCGCCATCTCGAAAATGAATCCGACCTGCCAGTGTTTTGTGCGAACAGTGTTCACTCCAGGTTTGTGCGATACTTTCCAGTTCGACGTCTGTTGGATCTTTCTCCTGACTGACATAGTAGTCTTTAATGGTCTTCATCTCGGTCAGGTTCAAGTAGAGTTGACCTTCGCGGCTGAGAGTTTCCAGTTGCCGGTCGTTCATGGACCGAATGGGAATCGTGACCAGTTCAAACGTGTATTCACTGCCCAGCTTGATGGTGTCCATGTTGAGGGGACCGCGAACTACGTGTTCGATAGCTTCGTTCGATAGTACCTTGGCCGCCATGTGGTCCATTTCTTCGGAACTCGCATCAGAGTTGACCCAGTATTTGCGACAGGTGGCTACATTTTCCACCGACAAGCCTAAATCGCAGATTGCCTGTCGAGCACTGTTGGCGATGTTGTCGGTAACACCTGGCTTGAACAGGACGTTCAGCAATGGTTCTGATTCTGTAGACTCTGAAGAGTTACTCGAGAGCATGCGAATTTCAAACGTTTCGACAATCGGATCTGACAGCAAAGAACGAGCAATCTTTTCCACGTCGGATTGATCCAGATCACCCTCCAGCAGATAAGAGTGTGCGGCCTGTACCGAGCGAATAGAACTGGTGCCGAGCACCTGACATTCTTTCAGAATCCGGGCTCCTTCACGGTCAATCTGGTTCTCGGCAGGTTTGATTTCAACTTCGCAAAGCATGGGAATTCCAGTTACTGTTTATTCAAGTCAGAAAAATGAATGAGTTCGATTGCAGCATCGCCCCAGGCAAGTGCACTATTGAGGCCGGGCTGAATTTAATGCATTGTGGTTCTTTTTACCATCTTCCAGAAGTTTGCGCAGTAGATTTTCATCATGGTTTTCGATGGCATCTCTTAAGTGGTGCAGAGATTCGGTGTATTTATCAATACTGTTCACAACGGCTTGACTGTTGCTGAGTAAAATATCGATCCAGATTGAAGGATCGCCGGCGGCAATTCGGGTCGTATCCCGAAACCCGGTTGAGGTAAATGCCCTGTTTTCTGCGGTCAGGGTCATTGCTAATGCAGAAGAAACCACGTGCGGCAGATGACTGGTTTCAGCGAGGATTTGATCATGCTTTTCAGGCGAAGTCACCAGAACATGCATCCCTAATGCTTCCCAGAATTGTTTCACTTTGGCTACTGCCTCAGAGGGGAGCGAAGCGTCCGGCGTGATCACGCAGGATCGATCCTGAAACAGATTGGGATCTGCGAATTCAAAACCGGCCTTTTCCGAACCTGCTAGCGGATGCGAGGCGACAAATGTCACTCCTTCAGGAAGGCTTCCATAAAGCGCTTCGCATATTTTCTGTTTAGTGCTGCCGACATCGGTGATAATGGTACCGGGGCGGCTGTGTTGGGCTACAGTCCGGATGAATTGAACGATTTGGTTGACGGGGGTACAAACGACAATCAGATCTGACTGTGCTGCCGTTTCGGCAATATTGGTTGTGCCACGATCCAGTAACCCGGATTGCTGGGCTGCGCGCATGCGGGATGGATTCCGTCCTGCTCCCAGGACTGTTTCGGTAATCTTGCGGCGTCGCGCTGCCGCTGCAATGGAACCTCCCAACAGGCCGACACCGATGATGCCGATCGTTTTGAAGAGGTAGGGGTTTTCCGTCTTTGGTTCAATCATGCCTCGTATTGTAGAAGCCCCGAATCGGGATTTCCAGCGGTTTGACTACAGTATCACCGACCTGATCGAAAAGTCTCACGACGTTGTAAGTTATTTAATCGTTATCTTTTGTGTTGAATCTCATTTGTCATCTGAGATTCGATAGAGGTAGCCGTTTGTACGCAAATAGATACTGCCTTCGCTGACAGCGGGAGACGCGTTGAATAAATCTTCATCAGTCGAAATTTCGTTCCGCGCCAGTTCCACATATTCAGGACCAGCTTTGAGAACGACCACACCATTATCCCGGGTTGTGATGTAGAGTTTTCCGTCGCCGAGAACGATGGACGCGTAAAGCCGGGACTTGGTCGGGAGTCGATTTTTGTAGACTACTTCTCCATTCTTCGCATTCAGGCAGAAAGCGATTCCACGATCGCTGGCCCAGTAAAGATGGTCCTTGTAGAAAACGGGAGAGGTGACATTCGCCCCGACGTTGACTTCCCACAGCTTGTGAGTTTTCGTGACATCCCCGCGGCCCCCCGGTCGGACGGCAATACTACGGTTGCTACGGCCTCCCAGACAATACAGAATGCCCTCATTCTGAACGACAACGGGTACTACATAGTCTTGAATGCCTTCGCAGGTCCACAGCTTTTTGCCAGTATCCGGGTCGAAGCCCAGGATCTGGGTTTTCTGGTTGACGACCAGTTCCTGTTTGCCGCCCGGCAGATCCACGATTGAGGGAGTGGTCCAGGCACGCACAATATTATCTGCCTTCCAGGCAATCTCACCGTTACTTTTCTTCAACGCGTAGACTGTATCACTTTCAATGCTGGCGTTTACGATCACGAAGTCTTTATACAGAATTGGAGACGAAGCAGAGCCGAAGCCCGCGGTTCCATCACCAACATCGGCTTGCCACTTGAGCTTTCCTTTCAGGTCGTATGCGACGACGCCCGAGGTCCCAAAAAAGGCATAGACGCCGGTCTCGTCACAGGCTGGAGTCCCACTGGCGTAACCATGGTCCACAATTCGTTTGGAGATTTTCTGAACTTGATTTAAAGGAGGCACAGATTCATCCCACATGATTTCGCCGTTTTGTCGATTGACTGAGATCACGTGCAAACGCAAATCAGACGGGTTGCCGTCATCTTCAACTGTGAGTCCATATCCGGAATAAGCGGTAAGAAAGATCTGATTGCCGAACAGAATGGGGCTCGAAGAACCACGGCCCGGTAGTTTGGTTTTCCAGGTAATATTCTTTTCTGCACTCCACTCTGTGGGGAGACCCGTTGAAGCGGAAATTCCGTTTCCTGAGGGGCCGCGAAATTGTGACCAGTCAGCGGCTGAAAGAGGAGTCAGACTTGTGGCAGCGAAAGCCAAAAATAGAATCACAGCGGAAAGAATGCGGCTCATGTTCATATTCCATAGGAAGATCGGAGGGGGGAGAATGGTAACTCAATAATGAAACAACGACAGCCGGGGCTGGTTTCGCTGTTTCATCAAATTAGAGTGTTTTATTCTCTCAGGCAAGCATTATTCCTGAATCGGCTTAAATAATACCGATGAACAAGGTGGCAGTATGGCCGTCTGCCTGTCTCAGATCAGCTTTTGAATAGGGGTACCCTCGCTGAGGGCTAACGGGCGACCGATGGGAGAAATAAGTTCTTTCTGATAGTCAATCTTCAGGTTTTGCAGGATTGTGGCATAAAGATCCTGAATTTGAACCGGATCGGTCGGTTTCTTTTCTTTACCGGTCGGGTCGGTTTCTCCGATGATCATATTCCCTTTCAAGCCTCCGCCTCCCACGATACAGGAGAAACCAGTGGGCCAGTGATCGCGGCCCTCAAGCGGATTGATTTTAGGAGTGCGACCGAATTCGCCAATGCAGAGCACAATTGTGGAATCGAGCAGATCTCTGGCTTTCAAATCTTTGAGCAGGCTGGAAAAAGCGGGGTCGAGCATCTTCGACTGAGTTTGATGTCCGGTGAAGTTATTGGCATGACTGTCCCAGCCGCTCAGGTTGACTTCAATTGAATGCACACCTTGCTCAACCAGTCTACGGGCCACCAAACAGCCTCTACCGAAGGAAGAATCTCCATATGCTTTTCGAACTGACTCTGATTCTTTCTCGATTTCAAACGCATTGAGCTGTTCGGAACTCATCATGGTCAACGCACGATCGATTGTTGACTGGTGCAATGTTTTTTTGGTTTGAATCGTTCTTCCTTTTTGAAATGCCTGGGAGACAATATTTAAATTATCCAGCCGCCGACTTTGTCGTGGGGTTTCTACGCCGGCGCGCATGTTGCCAATGTTTTTTCCTGGATCCTGTACGCGGAACGCATCGAGATGTCCGCCGAGGTAGCCACCCCGGGCAGGGAACTGTGTATTGCCCATCGAAATATGTTGTGGGATTTCGAGATGTTTGTTCGGTGTCTCATGCGTGATGATAGCACCGAGCGCCGGGTAGACGGTTGTCGGTTCAGGACGGTAGCCTGTTTTGAGATATTGGGTACCGCGTTCGTGATCTCCCTCTTTGGAAACCATGGAGCGAATGACCGACATCCCATCGAGCTGTTCTGCCAGCAGGGGATACATATCGGAAATCTGGAGACCAGGGACAACGGTTTTAATAGCATTTCCTGGTCCGCCGATGGCTGTTCCCGGATGCGGATCCCAGGTTTCCAACTGGCTGGGGCCTCCCCCCATCCAGAGAACGATGACCGATTTCTTGCGTTCGGGACCTCGTTTTTGTGCTGCTTTCAAATCGAAACTGGGCAGCATGAATGAGAGCGTGCTACCCACGGCGACTTTGCATAAATCGCGGCGGCTGAATTTAGTCGATAAATATGTGGAATCAAACATGGTTTAATGGTTCCAGGAAAATTCAGGTGAATTATATAAAGCCCAAAACAGGTCTTCTGTAATCTTCTCGCGTTGTGTTGGATTCAAGGCTGTCTGATATTGTTTCAGGAAGTGGTCGCGTTCCAAACTGGTAGGTAAGCGGGTCAGGCAGACTAAAAAACAGGTTTCCACTCGTTTTTCGTCTGTGATATCCAGTTGAGAAATTCGTCCGACCGAATTCAACAGCGAGGCAGTCCCATTGTCCCTGGCAAATTCGCCGTTCATTCTGAGCAGTGCCTGGGGAATCGTGCCGGGAAAATCATTGAGTTCATCACTACCCAGGTCGCCGTACTCACGGACAAAATCAAGTTCAGAGAAAAACCGACGTCCTCGCATGAAGAGATTGGAGTTTTGATCGATCGTTTTTAATGACGAGGCCTGCAGCATTGATCCGATTATTTGTTCGGGACGCAGGCGGACGAGTGGGAACAGAGCCCAGGCATCAGTGTCGCGTTCGATTTGCTCACTGTCATTGCTTTGTGAAGTGGATGTCAGACGAAATGGTTTTGAAGCAACAATCATTTGTACCATGCGTTTGATGTCATATCCGTTCTCGCGGAAGTCCTGTCCGAGGAGGTCGAGTACATCCGGCTCAGATTCAGTCAAATCTGTGGGAGCAGGCAGGTCATCCACGGGATCGATATACGGGACTCCAAAGACTAATCCCCAGAATCGATTGGCGGCAGCCCGTTCGAATCTCCGATTCTGAGGATGTGTGACCCACGCCGCCAGTTTCTCTCGCAGAGTCCCTTCTTGAGGCAGGCACTCATTCAGAAAAGGGACCTGCGGAGAAACAGTGTGTTTTTCTAACGTCTCTCGGTCTTCCACCTCGTATTTCAGTTCCTCATTTTGTCGCACGCCGAGAACCTGAATTTCGACTTGTCCATAAAAGGCAGTCAAACCTTCAAAGTCGGACTGTTTCCAATGATCAAAAGGGTGGTCATGGCATTGGGCACAATCGATACGCTGTCCCAGAAAGGAGCGCACCGTGCTACCGGTTAATTTATTGCGATCAAGGTTTCCGTCAGCGACGGCTGATGTAATAAAATTCGTCTCCGGATCTCCGGTCCAGAGTCCTTCACCTGAGATCAACGTGCGGACCAGTTCATCGTACGGCGTATTGGCTTGGATCTGTTCGCTGAGCCAGGCTTTGAGTCGATCACGTCGGAAGATAATAAACTGACCTTGTTCCACACCGACAAAAGCACGTGTGAATCGTTCGGAAAAATAGTCTGCAAAGCGGCGGTCTTCCAGAAGCTTGAAGGTCCAGCGTTTGATTCGATCTGTTCCCTGCATCGCTTCGAATTCACGGATTTCTTCCAGTGAGGGAATCGTGCCATGCAACGCCAACGAGAGCCTGCGGAGTAGAAGGTAGTCATCAGAAATTTGCGTGGTGGCGATGTCTTGTTCAGACCATTGATTTTCAAAAAACTGGTCGACCTGTTCGACAGTACGGTTGACGGAAATATCTTCAGGCAGAGCAGGTGCTTTGGGGGAAATGACAACGGGACTGCTGGAAGCCCAGGCGACCAGTGAAAGAACCAAGCCAACAACACAGAATGGCAGAAAGGCAATTTTCCAGTTGTGGGAGCTTGGCTTCATGAGATCATCTCTGAATAAATGTGAATGCACCAAAGAGCGTGAAAATGTTCCTCGTTTCACGCGTTCTGTTAATTATACCAGATTGGTAATTCGAAAGTTTCAGTGAATTCTTGAAACTTGGAGCTTTTTTTCGAGTATCACTCAATAGGCATATCGGGACCAAGATGGGATTGTTTCTCGATCCATTAAAAATATCTGTTATAATCCGGACTTACCTATTTGCGAGTGATATTGTGAAAATGCATGCTGATTCAGGGGATGCGATCCATTTACAATCAAAACCCCGGGTTTCTGGAAACCAGACGGAGCATCTTGTGACTGAACACGCCACACAAGAAAATGATTCTGAGGGTGCACTCGCGGGAGGCTCTATAGCAGCCTGTGAAGTGAGCGTCTTCCTTCCGGATGCCTCTGAAGCGGAATCACGGAAGACGGAAATTGATCTGTTTTACCCTGATGAAGTTGTGGGAAATATTCCCCCTTTTCCTCACTTGTTCCGTCATCCTGTCAAAGCGACTTTGTGGTTGATGAGGATGGTATTTGGCATAGCGTGCCTGGTTCTTTTTCTAGCGGTGATCGCCGCCATTCCAATTGTCAACTTTATCGCTTTGGGCTATCTGCTGGATGTTGAAGGTAGAGTGGCGCGAACGGGAAAAATTCGCTTGGCATTTCCGCTCCTGGATATCGCGCCGCGGCTGGGAACGATTGTGATAGGTATCGGACTCTGGTTAATTCCTCTGTTTCTTTTGGCAGGTGCCGCCGCCGATGCGCGATTGATTGATCCGGGAGGACAGAGCGACCAGACATTACATTTTATAAATCGGGTTGCTTCAATTCTGATTGCCATTCATCTCTGTCTGGCATTAGCCCGTGGGGGGAAATTTTCCTGTTTCATTCGGCCACTCAAAAATCTGATCTGGTTTATCAAACAGATTCGAGCCGGTGGTTACTTTGAACGAGCGGCTCTGAATGTGAGTACCTTCGTGGCGTCACTTAAATTGGGGCAGAATTTTTCATTGGGATTGCGTGGCTTTCTGGGTGCGTTTATCTGGCTGGTGATTCCGTCCTTGATGTTTTCCGCAGCCAGTGCACCAGAGGGAGGGCAGGGAACTCCTGTTCTGATTACCATACTGGGAGGTCTCAGTCTGGTGATTGTGCTGGGATGGCTACCTTTGTTGCAAGCGCATTTTACAGCAGAGAATCGTTTTCGCGCGATGTTTGAACTGGGAACCGTTCGTCGCAAATTCAAACGGGCTCCTTTGGCGTGGATGTTGGCTCTGATTGTGGTTTATGTTTTGTCACTGCCCCTCTATCTGTTTAAAGTGGCGGCGCTACCACGCGATGCGGTTTGGGGTATTACCCTGATCTTCGTGGCGACGATTTATCCAACGAAACTGCTGTTGGGCTGGGTCTATTATCGAGCCTCTACGCGGACACAAAACGCCTGGTTTGGATGGCGATGGTTAGGCCGGACGATAGTAGTGCCGTTGCTGGCCGTCTACGTGTTTATCCTGTTCTTTACCCAATTCATTGGGATTCATGGAAGTGGCGTGCTCCTGGAGCACCACGTGTTCTTGTTGCCGATTCCTTACTAAGAAATACCTGCTTGCAGAGGTAAGCCTTAATGTCTGCTGACTTTGTGGAAAGCCGCTTCTTTCGTTAACCGCTTGCTGTCAGCTGCCTGTTTTAACACAGCGCTTTGTTTCCCCGAGTGCAATTCGAATTTTCTGAAAATCCTTTCGCCTTTTAAAAATCATAAAGTTATGATTTTGAGAGAGGAAGATTTGGATGAAATGAAAGCAGAGAGAGCACACCATTCGTAATCAATCGCAGAATTGATCCGGGTTTCTTCCGGGAATCTGGCTTAAGGATATGCCGGGAAAAGTTCTATTTTTCCCGGCACACACACGTTCGCATCATTTCCTGGCTATGCGTGTTGCCTTTAACGGAACGGAGGACAATTGCGCCTGGCCATTCTTTTGAAAGGCAGGACGAGCGATGAACGAATACAAGGTAGATGACGTTAGGAATGTGGCATTGGTCGGCCACGGGGCTGTTGGCAAAACAACTGTAGCCGATCTTTTGCTTTTTCAATCTGGTGCCTCTCCTCGACTGGGGTCTGTCGATGAAGGCACCAGCCTGCTGGATACCGATGAGGAAGAAATTGACCATCGGATTTCGATCGCGTCCACGTTGGTGCATTTCGATTATGGTGGCCACCATATCAATTTGATTGACACACCAGGTTATCCCGATTTCATAGGGCAGGTTTCCGGCGCATTACGGGCTGTCGAGACCGCGTTAATATTGTTGAACGCCGGGCATGGCGTGGAAATCAATGCACTGCGTGTTTCCAAGATGTCACAAGAGGCCGGCATAGCCCGAATGATCGTGCTGAATAAATGTGATACAGAAAATATCGACTACGATTCCCTGCTAAATTCCGTTCGTGAAACATTCGGCTCTCACTGCATCCCAATTAACCTGCCGGTTGGATTGGGAGACGATTTCAAAGCCGTACATGATCTTGTGAAAAATACCAAGGCATCCGAAGCGGGAGTTTTAGGAGATCCAGAAGGCACACGCCAGGAATTGATTGAAGCCATCGTCGAATCGAATGAAGAGCTTTTGGAGCGTTTCTTTGAGGGAGAAGAGATCAGCGCTCAGGAGTTATCGGCTAATATCCCGAAAGCCATGGCGGCGGGGACGCTGATTCCTGTGTTATTCATGAGCGCCAAAACGGGAGTTGGTGTGGCCGAATTTATGGAAGCCATGTCGAACTACACATTATGTCCGCAAGATATTCAGCGTATGGAACAGACGAAAGACGGGCGTTCCGTGATGCTGGACCCTTCGCCCGACCAGCCGTTTGTCGCACAAGTCATCAAAACCCGCATCGATCCCTTCATTTCTAAAATGAATTATCTCAGAGTCTTTTCGGGCAAGTTAAATAAAGATTCGTCAGTCGTAAATGTACGTACTGGAAAACCAGTCCGCTTGAATCAGTTACTCGACGTGCAGGGGGGAAAACAGGAGCCCGTGGATGAAGTGACAGTGGGAGATATTTTCGCCGTCGCTAAGGTGGATGATCTAAAGCTGGGAGATACGATTGCCGCCGATGTGAATGGTGATGGACTTTCACTGCCTGAAATCAAGTTTCCGCATCCGGTGGTGGGGCTGGCAGTGGAGCCTAAAAGCCAGAATGACCAGCAGAAAATATCTGGTGCGCTTCATAAAATTGAAGAAGAAGATCAAACCTTCCATGTGATTCATGATGAGGAAACGCATGAGATGGTCATGCAAGGGATGAGTGAATTGCATTTGAAGATCGTGCAGGAACGCCTTTTGCATCGTGATAAAGTAGCAGTGGTTACACATCAGCCGAAAGTACCTTATCGTGAAACGATTATGGGAACCGTAGAAGGCAGCTATCGTCACAAAAAGCAGTCGGGTGGCGCGGGACAATTCGCTGAGGTTCACCTCAGGCTCTCTCCCATGCCACATGATGTGAATCCGGAAGAGTACTTTACCAAGGCAAAATTTGATCATCTCAGATCGTATCATTACGATCCCGAATTCAATTATGCATTTGTCGATCGAATCTCGGGAGGTTCGATTCCAAATCAATTTATCCCGGCTGTGGAAAAAGGGGTTCGCGAGCGAATGAAGCAAGGCGTGGTTACGGGCTGTCAGGTGCAGGATCTAGTTTGTGAAGTTTACTTCGGCAAAGATCATCCGGTGGATAGCAACGAAACGGCTTTCAAAATCGCCGCCAGCAAGTGTTTTGCCGAGCTGTTTCAGAAAGCGCGACCGGCTTTACTGGAACCGATTGTCAAAATCGAAATCCTGATTCCGGAAGAAAATGTTGGCGACATCAGCAGTGATCTCTCCAGTCGCCGAGGACGCATGGAAGGCATGCAGGTTTCTCCCGGCGGTTATGAAATTATCCAGGCGCGGGTTCCCCTGGCAGAAATCATGACGTATGCCCGCACGCTTTCCAGTCTGACGGGGGGGCGGGGGACTTATGACATTGAATTAAGTCATTATGAAATGATTCCGCCAAACGAGCAGGCGAAAATTATTGAGCTGCTCAAGAAGGCAAATGGCTAGCTTAGTGAGTTCGATTCACAAGAGCAGCCTGCAGAAGTTATGAATGTCATCCTGCAGGCTGTTCAATCGTTTTGAATTGACGCTCTATTATTTCTTTTTTTTGCGGCTTCGAGCCAGTGGCTGGTTCCATTGTTTCAACTGTTTTTTGATGTCATCCAGAGACATCGGCACAGGGGAGAGTTTGATTTGCGTCTCAATATCATAATGCTCGCTGGTTACTTTTTCGTCCAGACGATCAATTTCGTCTTCCAGATTTCGCATCCAGTCTGGCACGTCGATTCCCGAACCAATGGTCGAAGCCAGATAACGCTCGATTTCTTCCTGTAGAATGGAAAACGCAGCTGACTCTTCATTTCCGTTTTGTGCGTCTTTCATAGCGCGTGGCACCAGCGCCATCATTCGATTCACTGCCAGCGGTTTTACAAAACGCTCATTCAGATGATCTGAGATCAAAGGCAGATTGATTTTGTATGTTGATTCCGTCTGATGCAGTTTTTTGAGATGCTTTTTCGCCATCTCTTCTGAAGTCGCTTCAAAGACAGCTTCCCAGATCAAAGCCGATTCATTGCGGTCCTGTTGCGCGAGGACTTTGTGGGCGATCAACAATGGTACCATCTTCCAGTCATCGCGTTCGTAGGCCGCTTCGATTCTCAGGAAATCGAGCAGGCAGTAAAACATTTCACCGTAGTCTGACTGAGTAGTGGTGCTGTTGTATTCCACAAAACGGTCAAATTTATCGATCACCGATTCAAAAATGATTTTGAGGTTGGTTACCGCCTCTTCGATATCGAGTTTGCCTTCTTCCAGATCGGTCAGCAGTGCCATTGGTTGAGCCGGGTTCTGATACTCTGCCAGATAATCCAGATACTGTTCGATCCCGTTGTGCAGAATGGTTCGCAGGTTGCCTAGAGTTAGATATTGTGCATGAAACAGGTCGGCTCCATAGAGTTCGATGAACTGTTTGACTTCCTGCCAGACAAATTCCTGGTTCAAGGCTTCGGCGCTGGAAAGACGCATCGTGCGACTGTGTTTGAGCCATTGCTCGCGATATTTATCAACCAGTTGCTCAGCGATATCAATCAGTTCTTCGTCGTCCAGTTGCTCAGTTTCCCACGAATGCGAGGACCGAATAATAGCGGAGAGCGAGCTTCTGAGCGCCGTCCGAAATAACCGATCAAATTCACTGACGGCGATTCCTTCCGGTCGTGAATTGCGTTCCATGCGATAGGCTGTTTTCAACAACTGCCAGGTTTCACGCAGCATTCCCAGGTTGGGAAGCTGTGAAAGCAGAAAACGGAGAATCATTTGGAGCGACCGGACTTTTAAGACCACATTCGGTTTGCCTCCCTGGTCAATGGGAGTATACAGTAGCGGGGTTTCCGCGATGTTTCTTAAAAACGTGGGGAATTCTTTTTTGATCAGCTCGACATCACGTGTGAGCACGCCGCGATATATGGGAACCAGCAGACTTTCATTTTCTGAGAGTTTGGGTTCCGCTTCGTCTTGTGGAATCGTTGACAGCAACATCAAGCGTGCCGATCGACAATTAACCGTGGTGATGATGATGGCGTGCATCAAATAGTATTTTGTCTGGAGCTGCAGATCGTATTCGATATTCGAGTCGTGGTCGCCACTCGGTTTGGGAATCCGGTAGTTCCAGATAGAATTCAGCAGAACGACCAGTTCCTGCTGCAGGTGTACGGTGTGTTGAATCCAGCCTGCGATGGACTCCCGGGTTTCTTCATTCAATACCGCTGGTTTTTCTGAATTTTCGGAGGGAACGAGTTCTGTTTCACAGAAAAAGGCGGCTGACAATTGCCAGAGTTGCGAGAGTGTATTTAAGAATTTGAGCCGCGGTTCAAGTTGCCGATTGATCGATTCGATTTCCGTATTACTGGGAGAGAATCCAGAGTCCATCATCTCACCCTGGGTACCATCATCGGCACTGTCACGAAATGTCACGTTTTCATAGGCGGCACCAAACAGGGAATCTTCTTCGTCTGGTTCTTCCGGATCAATTTCAAATGGATCTTCAATTTCTTTTTCAGGAACTGGCAACACGGCGTCAAAGTTTGGAACTGACCAGTAATCGGCGGCGTTGGCTTCCAGGTAGTCAAACATTTTTCGAATCGAATGACTGTTAGCAGGAATCGCTTCAGGATCGGTGTTGGATGTTAACTGCCGCATCCATTGCAATAGGACGGCGTGAATCGAATACGGGCCTGACTCCAAGCCTGTCTGATCGACCTGGCTGAGCCACTGCATGATCAGTCCGATGGCGGCAACATGATCATGCTTTTGCAGAAGGGCATCAACGGTGAGTGCATAGGCTTTGGCTGATTCAAAACGGTCAACATGCTGTCGCCAGAAGGAAATATCTCCCACGGCTTCTCCGCCGCTCTTCCATTCGGTCAGAATCTGAGAAACATGCGCGGCTGATTCGAAGGAATCCTGCCCGTTCACGTGCGGCAGATCTTCTACTGTTGTTGTTGCGTAGCGATCCCATTTCTCGGCCAGCTTTTGAAATTGGTCGGAAATTTCCAGCTTCAGTTGATTATTACCTTGCGCGGCGGCTTCACTGAGCGTAGCGGAATAGGCGGAAAACGTTTCTTCCATCAGATCAAGCAGGACTTCGCTGCGCTGATCGGGGATACTGTCTTCGCGGGAAATGAACAGTGGGAATAATCCCTGAAATCCCAGAATATTCCAGGGATCAATCAAGGCACCGCATTCGATACCTCTGGTCAGATGGTCTTCAATTTCGGGAATTAGCTTCCAGGCCTGTTCCAGCTCATACCGTTCCAGATGCAGGTGGACCATCGTGATCCTCCATTGAATTTCACATTCAAATCGCACTGACGTACAAGGGATGACGGCTGCTTCGCAGCGGGCGGCTATGGAGAAACCCATCCTCGCATAAATGCGAGACAGCTGGCGATGCTGAACCTGTTGTGCTCCATAGCGGGCCAGGTGGAGATTCAGATAATGGCGGATATGCCCAAAAGGTTGCTGAGACTGTTTGGCTTCTTTGAGCAGCCGTTCGGCACGTTTGCCTGAAGCGGATGCCAGCAAACGATTGTAATAGTCGTCTCTCTGGCGGGCGACTTTGGGAAGTAGTGAAGTCAAACTGGTATCACTGGCGTGTGAATCCGGACCACAACCGCTGATGGAGGACGCCATCAACATAGTGCCACTCAGTACTGCAGCAGCGTCCTGTAAGCGTTCCTCAAGTGGGATGTCTTTATTTTCATCAATCCAGGCTAACAGCGAGTCGAGAATTAATCTGCGGATGACAAACCGGCGATAATACCCCTGATTATCAATGACGTGCGGGTCCCACTCGCCGAACATGTAGTTTGTGCGCTTGTTTACGGGGTGCAGGTGATCGTGTGCGCGGAGGTCGATGGCGATTTCATCCATCTTCTCCAAACTAAAGTAAGCCTGATGCAGCAGGTCATCGGGCGTGCTTTGCAATGTTTTGATTGTTTGTTCGATTAGCCGGTGGTAAGCGCCTGAAGCGACACCACTGTCCCTAAAGAAAACGGGCAGGGGCCGGAATTTCTCATGGGGATAAACCTGCATCTGTCGGCCATTTTCCAGAACGGCCACGGGACGGAAGCCGACGAAGTCGTTTAGTCGGTCAATCGTTCCCGAAATGATCTGTTGTGTCGATTCCCAAGGGCCTCCCTGTTCCAGTAGTGCTTCGAACAGCACCGCCAGAAAATAAGGCTGAATCAATTCCTGCTCTGTTACATGAAACAGCAGGTCGCGGTGATGCTGCCGGTATTGCGGCAGACATTCCTCAAACGCAATCCGGATCACATTTTCAGCCTGCTTGATTTCCTGAAAGGCAGGGGTGGTTCCTTCCAGTTCTTTTAAATGCGAATTTAACAGCAACTCGAGTGTTTGTGCGGTTGGCGGATGCTCCCATTCGGAAAAGAGCTGATTCCAGTTGAAGCGAAATTTGGGATCTGGCTTACCATTAGAGAAGTTTAGATACCCCAGGATTTCCCTCGTGATGTGCTTATCAACAGTGGGAAATGTGTCCTGGTCCGATTTTTTATTACGCGATGCAGTCATATTAGCAAACGTGGATGGTTGAATCAGATAATAGAAAAAGACGAGTGAATGATGTTACTCGTCTGCAGTAAAACAGGCTATTTCTTCCTTGAACAGTCCCAAAGGACCGAATCCCCGAATCAATTATTTTTTTTAGCGATCTGTGGTCAAAAATGCATCCCGTCTGTGATTTCTAACTGTAATTTTCTAAAGGGTTTATTGATAAATCTTGAGCAAACATTCTTCTGATGATTTCATGTATTTGCGAGGGTGTTCGTATGAGTACTCCAGGTTACTTCCTGCTTCTCAACCCGATGTGCAAGTTTTCTTCAACTCGGATGTCATTATATGACGATTATATCGAATATGCGTACGACTCAGGTGAGCTGTTATTGTGTGCCTTTCAATCAAAGGGATCAAGGCTGACATTGATAAACGGCGATAGGCGGGGGAATTTCCCTACCAGATTAGAAGCATCTTAAGTGGTGTACCCAGCGCTGATTTCACCAGAGACGGCTCTCAAGGAGCCAATTTTTTTGAGTTTGTGTATGCCAGATTCTGAATTGAACGACTGACAGAATACATGTGCCTTTAAGGATGTGAATAGACAGATGGAACACTTGGAATCACTACCGGAAAGTGAAAAAAAAGATCACTTGTTAAACTGGTCGAAAGCAGTTCTGAAGTCTCCACTTTTTTGGGGAGCCGCTGCCACATTTGGCTTTTATGCTCTGATTCCTTACCTTCCCGTGTATCAATCTCTCATTGATCGCTATTTTTGTAGCCATCCGCTGGAATATGCAACCGCGGCCCTGTTCTTCATTGGGATGTCCATCATTGGCGTGAAGGGCATGGGCATGTTCAGTCAGAAAAAGTCGTTGACTGAAACAAAAATTGACTGGGAAACGATCGGCGAAATTGAGAATCTCGATGATCGAATTGATGTCTTTTCAGATCAGGTCCAGTCCCTTTCCGGTTGGATTGGAGAGACCTATCTTGGTAAAAGACTTAAGGATACGGTTTCCTATGTGAAAAGCCGTCATTCCGTCAAAGATCTCGATGAGCATTTAAAGTATCTGGCTGAACTGGCAGCCGAGCAGGTGCATGCCAGTTATTCTCTCATCCGTACAATTACCTGGGCCGTTCCGATTATTGGGTTCCTCGGGACCGTGATCGGGATTACGATTGCCATTGCGAACGTGACTCCCGACCAACTGGATACTTCGCTTTCCGAAGTGACCGGCGGTCTGGCGGTTGCCTTTGATACGACGGCTCTGGCTTTGGGGCTGTCTTTGATTCTGGTCTTCTCCACCTTTATCGTGGAACGTATGGAGCAGAAACAACTGGAGCAGATCGAATTCTTCGGAATACAGAATATCGCATCCTGCATGAGTGTGTCAGAGAATTCAACCAGCCCACTGGAGTTAGCAGAAGCAGAAGCGGCACAACAGCTGGTACAGCGTACCGAAGAAATGATTCAGCGACAGACTGAGCTCTGGCAGCAAAATCTGGAAGGATTGCGAAGCCGCTGGGCGGAGGTGATGGAACGGCAGCAAGTCAATTTTGACGACTCTATGCAGGAAGGGATGTCGAATACGCTGGGGAATCATTCATCCCAGTTGGAATCGCTGCGAAACGAGTTCTTAACCGCTTATCAGTCAACGACGGAACAGATTGAATTGATGCTCACGCGTTGGCAGGATCAACACAAAGAATCGAACAGCAGCTTTTCAACACATCTGGCTCAGATCTGGAACGAGGTTCATCAGGATGTTATCTCGGCTCAATCCCGTCAGACATCACAGATCGAGCAGGCAACCAAAGAGATTGCCGGCGAAGTCAGACAGTGGAACCAGCAGTTAAAAGATACATCAGAAGTTTCCTCGCTGCAGATTGAAGCCTTGAACACACAGAGTGAAAATCTGTTGAAAATTGCAGGACAGGAAGAACATCTGGTGGGCTTACAGCAACGACTGACGGAAAATTTGGATGCTATTCGTGCGACGGAAACCTTTGAAGAAACATTGCACAGCTTAAGTGCCGCCGTCCATTTGCTTACGGCACGATCCAGTCGAAATAATGCTGCCTGAGATTAAAAAACGGACGTTGTGATTCTCATATTTTTTTCTGAACGAAGTGAAAATACCGGTTTGATTCATGAGCAGACAAGGTCGCGAAGCACGTTCGGTATCGCTATTTCCATTCTTAGCGGTTCTCATTTGTGCTATGGGAGCTTTAATATTCCTGCTGGTCGTCACAACGCGTCGCATCCGTCATCAAGCTCTCATGCAGGTGCAGACGGTGGTTGTGGAAGAAGTCGTCGAAGACGATCTCTATCCCCCGATCCTGTTTGCTGCTGAGGTTGTCGAGCCAGAACCGGCTGCACCGATCATCATCAAGGCCCAGGAACCAGAGCCCATGCCAGTGCCAGAGCCGAAAGTCATTAATCTGGCTTTGGAGAAGGAGGCACGGTTAAACGCATTGAATCGCGAGAAAGTAAAGAAACTCGCTGCGCTGAAATTACAGAATCAGAATTTAATCCGTTTGAAAACTGAATTGAGTCAATCGGAATCTGTTTTAACACAGAGCAAACAGCAGATTCAGTCACTGCTGCAAAAAGATTCGGAGCTCAGTCAGAAAATGGTTCAGCTGAAAGGTCAGAAGTTGCGCGTTGCGGAACTGCTTCAGGAAGAATTACTCACTCTACAGCAGAAAAAGCAGTCACAAAAGACGGCCCGCAGCAAGTATTCTGTGATTCCCTATGATGGCCAGACCGGCACGGCTAAACGGCCGATTTTAATTGAATGCACTGACAAAGGGCTGACCTTTCTGCCGGAAGGCATTACGTTAACGCCGGATGACCTCAAGGAATTTACGCCTGGGTACAATCCGTTACTGGCGGGGACACAGGCTTTATTTCAATACTGGAAAACAAAAGATCGACGCACCAATCAGGAACCTTATGTTTTGATTCTGGTCCGCCCCAGCGGAAGTGTGGGGTATTATGTCGCGCGAAAATTGTTGAACAATCTGGATCTGAATTCAGGTTATGAACTGATTGATGCTGACTGGGACTTCGAACTACCTGAAAAAGATCCGAACGCAGAACAGGTTTGTCAGGCTGCCATTGATCGTGTATTAAGCGAACGCAAAAATCTGGTTTCACAACTCCGGCAAAGCAGCCAGCCGGGACCGGGGGGCCGTCGATTGCAATTTGATGCGCGAACAGGCATGGTACGCGTTATTGAGCCTGAAGCAGAAGCAGGTACGGGAACAGGGGCTTCCCGTGGTTCAGGCCAGTTGGCAACGAGAAAGACGGGTAATGCTTTCAGTGGTTCTCGCTTCAGTGATGTCTTAACGCCTCGGCAGCAAATGGCACGGGCGGAGCATCTAAAAGGTGTTGCCGATCAAAATCATATTGTTTCTAACGAAGGTACAGGAAACAACGAATCCGAACAACACGGACAGGGACAGGGACAGGGAGCGGGCGCAGGAACAGAAAAGTCACAACAGCGGACAACGGGACGAAAAAATCTTCCCGGCAGCCGACAGGGAGCTGAGGTCTATGATCTGGCAGATTTGCAAGAACCGAAAGGCTGGAGCGGGGACAATAATTCGAGTATGAAACGGGCGAAAGTCATCGGACGTGAGCAACTCAAAGAAATGGCAAAACAACATCTTGTTCCTCTGGATAGAGCCCAAGCGAAACAGAGTACCGATGCCCGGGACTCGCAAGAGGCAGGAAAAGAAGATAGCGGATCGAATTCGGCTGCCTCACAGAATCGAATGGTTGAAAACCCCTTCCTTAAAAAGGGAACGCAATCCGGAACCGGCGGTTCGGAACAGCAGTCTCAGAATGCAGCATCTCAACCTCGTATGGAGCGGATTCCTCCTGGGAGATCTGCTTCCGGAGCAGGCAATTCCAGTTCGTTATCACTCAATCGCAGTAAACGCTCCGGCGCCTCTTCCACAATTGAATCCTCAAACAATAGTCGGTGGCAGCCTCCTCAGTCACGTTCTGGAATTGGCTTTGAAAGAGAAATTACTGTGCAGGTTGGCGCGGATCGAATCCTGGTAGGAGGCGAACAGGCAATTCGAGTTGATCAGGGAGTGACTCAGGAACGGTTATTGCAGTCGATGATCGTGGTGATGGATCAATATGTGGAATCCTGGGGACCTGCCCCCAAAGGGTTTTATTGGGTTCCCACAATTCAGTTTACCATCAGTCCCGGTGGCAATCAGTATTACGAACGGTTGAAATCTTCCGCTCAGAAAATGGGGCTGCAGACTGAGGCCAAATACACACTGGATCCTTTGCCGGTCTCTGCCTCACTCTCGTCCGGAAAGGAGCAGTAACATGAGCCGCCGCACACCTCAGGGGGAAGTTGGTTTTGGTTCGGATTCGTTTCTGGATATTGTTGCTAACATCGTCGGGATTTTGATCATCTTAATCGTGATTGCCGGCGTGCGCATGAGCCAGGCTCCCGTGTCCGTGGCAGAGAGTCAACCGGTTAGTCCATCTCAACCGGAAGTAATCGATGTCGATCTGGAAGCATTCCTTCCGAAGATTGAGCCAGAGCCGCCGTTACAGGAACCACCAGCATTGGTTTTGTCTCAGTTGGAGCCGAATCAGCTCGCGCCTCAGAAACCGAAAATTATTTACCAGCATCCATCGCCAGAATTATTGAGTGAATTGCAAAAACTCGAAGCAGAGCTGATCCGTCTGGATCAGGCGATGCAGAGCCGGAAAACCGGAGCGCAGGGTTTATTACAGCTAAAACAGGCTGTGAATGGCGAAGTGCAAACTCTGGTTTCTCAAATTACTCAGAAAAGTGATCGCTTGGAGGATGAGTATCAACAGTTGCTGGGGCTGGTCAAAGAGACCAAAGAAACCAAACAAGAGTTAGAACGGGTTGTTGCACAAGCCCGAAAAGTTTCTGCGCCAGAGCAACAGGTGAAACAGCTCAAGCATCGTTTAACTCCCGTCAGTCAACTGGTAACAGATAAGGAATGGCACTTTTTACTCTCGGAAAATCAAGTCTCTTATGTGCCGATCAACGAACTGCTGGGCGATTTGAAAGATCAGGTGATGAAACGAGGGAGCTGGCTTGCCAAGTATCGAGAGCATCATGGCAAGGTCGGTCCCATTCGTGGCTATATGATGAATTATGTGGTCGAACGCCAGGCACTCTCGGCCATAGATCAACTGAGAAATGGTGGAACCGGTGGATTTCGAGTTGGAGTGACCAAATGGGAAATTGATCGGAACGAGGATGTTGGTGGAGAAGGGCTGGAAACAGCACTCCAGATACAATCTCAGTTTTATCGCGCGTTAACAGATATCGGTTCCGGTTCCACGCTGACTTTCTGGGTTTACCCCGACAGTTTCGAACTATATCGCAGCTTACAGAAACATGCGCATTCTCTGGGGTATCAGGTTGCCGGACGCCCGTTGCCGTTTGGAGTACCGATTGCAGGCTCTCCTGCAGGAACCAGATCAGCCGGACAATAACGGCGCTTAATATAGCAGAGTTGCCAGCTTCCTGCGGTACGTACTTGTTAATGCCGACTGGGGGCCTAACAGGTCAAAGATGCGAAGTATGGTCGCTTTGGCTTCGACGCCGGCTCCCGCTTTATCTTGTTCGATAATCGAAAGACAAATCTCAAGCGCTTCCTCGTGTTTGTTCGAGATGGCCAGTGCATCGGCAAGTGCAATTTTCAGAGCAGGATTCTCAGGATCGGCTTCGAGAGCGGCTCGTGCTGCTTCTGTTCCTCCGGCTTCTGTTGCCGCTGCCTGCAATTCCAGCTGCGATTTGATCTGTTCAGCTTCCGGCTCCAGAAAACCGCGTGTTTCCAGTTCCTGAATGATTTGAGAACATTCATCAAATCGGGACAGTTTGGCCAGGACGGCTGCCATCCGTAATTTAATCACCTCATTCTTCGGATCCAGGTCTGCGGCTTCACGATACTTGACTTCAGCCGAGGCCGGATCTGATTCTTCCAGTAGCTGTCCTTCCTGCAGTAGCATCTCTACGGGGGAGGGAACGAGTCGCGTAATCCATTCTCGCAGTGATTCTTCCGGCAAGATACCTTGGAAATGATCAACGGGTTGACCATTCAGGAAGGCAACCACAGTGGGAATCGACTCCACACGAAACGCTGCTGCTAACCCTTGTTGTTCGTCGATATTAATTTTTGCCAGACGAATTTTTCCCTGGAATTCTTCGACTATCTTTTCCAGAAGTGGAGCCAGTTGCTGACAGGGACCACACCAAGGCGCCCAGAAATCAATCACAATCGGTGTCTGTTCCGATTGCTTAATGACTTCTGTTTCAAAGTTTTCTTCTGTGATATCAATAATCCATGCAGAGTTTGCTGACATGAGTAAGTTCCTTGGTTGTTGCACCGGTTTGTGTTGTCGTTTGGATAGTGAAGTATCAGGTTGAGGGGACTCTCAATTGGCAAATGGCCCATTGCCCAAAGTTTTCTTCCACTTCAATTTGTACGATTTCGATCTGGCTGGCGTCATGCGATCCTATCACAGACAGTAGTTGCTGGCCAATCCAATG
This sequence comes from uncultured Gimesia sp., assembly GCF_963976445.1. Classification (GTDB taxonomy): domain Bacteria; phylum Planctomycetota; class Planctomycetia; order Planctomycetales; family Planctomycetaceae; genus Gimesia. Next base: position 248,994 of record NZ_CAXBKP010000005.1, read on the forward strand.
CGCAATTAATTCAGCGGTCGTATTCGCAATCGGCAGCAAAATACAATCTTCTCTGGGGAAAACCCAGCGTCGGTCTTCAAATGTCGCCTGGATTTCGTTGTTCTCTTCTGCAACTTGAATCTTGGGATGTTGCGTCGGGAGTAAGACGCGGTGGTCGAGTGCGTCCACGGTTTTTTGTAACTGATCTCTTAAGGCAATGAAATCAAAGACATAGCCATTTTCGTCCAAAGGCCCCGTCAATTCGGCGGCGACCCTCCAGTTATGGCCGTGCAGTCGTTCGCAGGTATTACCGTTAAAAGTAATGAAGTGCGCAGCGCTGAAAACTAGATGGTCTTTGGTGACGCGTACCTTGTATTGTGGGTCTTGATTCATTGTAGATAATCGTTTTTCAATTCTGGTTGAAACTTTGAGGGAATCTGTTTGATTATTGTATCGATCTCCGGTGTCGGAATAAAACCATCCCGTAGTGCAACAAACAGGGCAGCCACAATCAAGTCGGCAGTTGTGCCAGGATTTCGCTGATTTCCGTTCTGACGTAACCACAGATCGAAGTTCGAGAGGCTTGGTGTGAACTCTTCTGCATCCAATACGGCTCTCGCGCGTGCGGCAGACTGTTTTGCTTCATTCGGACCGCATTTGCGTGCAATCAGGGTATCCGGAAAATCAGACATCAGCCGCAGCTGTAAGCGAATCACGGCTGATTCCCAGTCCGCACTTTTGCTCCAGAACTCTTGCAGTGCTGGTACTGCCGTTCCCAGTGTGATATGAAAATCGTTCGCGTATTCGCTGGCCACTGAATCGCGGTCCGCAGCCAGACACATGACGTCACGGAGTGTCCCCGTTGGCTCTGTCGCGACATCTTCTGATTCAGTTTTTCCCAGCCCTCCCGGTTTTGCAATCCGGATCGCTTCGTAGACTTCTCTGGCGTCCTGAATGGTTAACTGATCCAGCACCGCGTGAATCCCGGCGTCGATTGTTTGTTCACTGGGGACCGCTGCCAGCGGCGCCAGTAAAAGCACCATGCCGAGATTTGAATTACTGGGAATGACTTTCTGGGTCTCGCAGATGGATTCCCTGATGCTGGGGCCAACCTTGTCAGAAGTCGAGTGAGACAGGATGGGGGCTATTACCGCGGCCGACTTCAAAAAATCAGAGTAGGTTAAGTCTGGAAAAGCAGTTTCAGGGTGTACGTTTCCTGGTTTTCTGGCGGTTGCTTCCATCAGGCAAGCGAGGTAAACCCAGTGTTCGAGTTGTTGAATATTTTTGCTCATATGGCTCGGTTTGATTGATGGTCAGCAGAAATCTGCGTACAACAGTATGTAAAGAATCTAAATTATCCTGCTGGGGTTCTGTTGGGAGTTTTTAATTTTGCAGGATGGTCCCGGAGAAATGAAGTCTCCGGCAACTTGATCTGCCCAGGTAACAGGAATTGATTTATGAGCCCTTCTATCGAGCGACAGCAACTGCAAACCGTGCATATTGTGCCTTTGACCGCGTTTCATCAGAACGATCAACTCAATCTGGATGCGCAAGCAGCGCACACAGCCAAATTGTATGAAGCTGGGATGCGAGTTTATCTACCAGGCGCTGGTACGAGTGAATTCCATAGTCTGCGACCAGAAGAGATTGTGGAATTGGTAAAAGTAACCCGCGAAGTCACGGGGCCGGATACGTTGATTTTTGCTCCTATCGGGTATCAGGTGGGCATCGCTCGTCAGACCGCCATTGATTGCATTGAAGCGGGGGCCACAGGAATCATGTTTATGCCGTTTGCGCATCCCTATATGAGTGATCGGGGCGCGGAAGAATATTATCTGAGTGTGATGGACGCCGCTAATTGCCCGACCCTGTTCTACAAAAAAGCGGAGATTCCCAGTGATGCACTGTTGTTGGAATTAGCCGCTGATAAGCGATCGATTGGAGTGAAGTATTCGGTGAACCAGATGCATCAGTTCCGAACAACCGTAAGTGCTGACAAGCATGGCCTGGAATGGATTTGTGGTTCGGCAGAGCGCTTTGCCCCTTATTATATGCTGGCTGGTTCTGGTGGATTTACCAGTGGCGCAGGAAATGTTTGCCCGCATTTATCTTTGGCAATGCATGCCGCTTTTGTATCTGGCGCCTATGCAGAAGGGATGCGTATTCAACACCAGATTCTGCCGATTGAAGACTACCGGGCCAGAGCAGGGGACAGTTTCAATATCAGCATGTTAAAGTATGCGATTACTTTAACGGGAGCCGACTTTGGTCCTCCACGACCGCCGCAACGGACTCTGACTTCCGAACAGCAAGCAGAGATTCGCCAGTTGATGGAACCGATCCTGGAAACCGAAGCTGAGTTGGCGCAACAAAAAAGCCCCGCTTCGTAAAACGGGGCTTTTTGCTTTTATCATTAAACTAGGCAGTTGCCAAACGTTCTTCTTTTTCTTTCAGGCGGCGGGCAACCACTTCTTCCTGAATATTGCGGGGCACCTGGGCATAGCGAGCGAATTCCATGCTGAATCCGCCTTTACCCTGAGTCATCGAACGCAGTTCGTTGGCATAGTCAAACATACTTGCCAGCGGGACTTCTGCGATGAACACACTGGTTCCCAATCGAGTTTCCGAAGTGTTGATCACGCCTCGTTTTTGTGCAATATGACCGGAAACGGGTCCCTGATATTCTTCAGGCACTTCGACTTCCAATTTCATGATTGGCTCGAGCAGGGCCATATTCGATTTCTTCAATGCATCTCGCATACAGTTGAAACCGGCAACGTTAAACGCCATTTCCGAAGAGTCAACGTCATGGTAACTACCGTCAGAAAGTGTCGCTTTGACTCCCACCACTTCGCACTCGCAAAGCGGTCCTTTTACCAGAGCCCGTTGGAAACCTTTATCGACGGCAGGAATGTATTCCCGTGGAATACGTCCCTGACTGATATCATTGACGAATTCATAGGTTTCACCATCATTTTCAACAGGCATCGGTTCAACTTTTCCAACCACGTGAGCGTACTGACCGGAACCACCAGTCTGCTTTTTGTGTTTGTGATTGTATTCAACGGGAATCGTGGGTGTTTCGCGATAAGCCACACGTGGTTCACCAACGATACATTCCACTTTGTATTCACGTTTGATGCGTTCGATGTAAACATCGAGGTGCAACTGTCCCATTCCCGCGATGATGGTCTGATTGGTTTCATCATCTGTCATCACATGGAAGGTGGGATCTTCGCGATTGAAACGTTGGATTGCTTTTGCCAGACGGTCTGCACCATCCCGGTCGAGTGGTTCGATCGAAAGACGAATCACAGGCTCAGGGACAAAGATACTTTCCAGAGCAAAGTTGACGTCACTGCTACAGAACGTATCCCCTGAGGCACATTCCATCCCGACGGCAGCAATGATATCACCGGCTTCACCGCAATCGACGTCTTCGCGACTGTCAGCGTGCATACGTACCAATCGGCCGAAGCGGGTGGAATTCCCGGTTCGGGTATTGATATAGCTTTGGCCTTTTTCGATTTTACCCTGATAGATACGCATATAAGTCAATTGGCCGAATGTTTCATCGACAATCTTAAATGCCATCGAGACCAGTGGTTTGTCAGATGAGTGTGACAGTTTGGTTCGGAATGTTTCACTGTCCGTTTTTTCTGCACCTTCTTTGATTGCTTTCAGCTGCGCATCCAGATCGATGGCAGAGATTTCCCGGTCAAGCGGGCTGGGCAGGAATCGTACGACGGCGTCGAGCAGAGTCTGAACCCCTTTGTTTTTGAAAGCCGTTCCCATCATCACAGGGGTGATTTCATGAGAAAGTGTGGCATCACGGATGACCTTGCTAATTTCCTCAACGGGGATATCTGTCTCTTCCAGCAGGGCAACCATCAGGTCGTCGCTGAACATGGAGAGCGTTTCGAGCATCGCTGCATGGGCTTCTTCTGCAGCCGCTTTGAACTCCTCGGGAATCTCGCCGAAGACTTCTGTTTCGCCTTGTTCTCCCGTGTATGTGATTGCCTGCATGGTGATCAGATCAATGACACCTTCGAAGTGCGCACCTTCACCCATTGGAATCTGCAGCGGCAGAGGCACAACATGCAGTTTCTCTTCGATCTGTTTGATAACGCTAGCTGAGTCGGCACCGGTGCGGTCCATCTTATTGATGAACGCAATACGCGGAACGCCGTAGCGTTTCATTTGGCGGTCCACAGTGAGTGACTGGCTTTGTACGCCACCCACAGAGCAGAGAACCAATACAGCACCATCGAGAACGCGTAAACTACGTTCGACTTCTACTGTGAAGTCAACGTGGCCTGGCGTATCAATAATGTTGATCGTTGTGTCTTTCCAGGTCACCTGAGTTGCTGCTGAAGCAATCGTGATGCCTCGCTCGCGTTCCAGGTCCATACTATCCATTGTAGCGCCACCATCGCCGCCCCGAACTTCACGGACTTTGTGAATACGTCCTGAGTAGTACAGAACTCGCTCGGTAAGTGTGGTTTTACCAGAGTCAATGTGAGCCGAAATTCCAATGTTTCGATACTTGTCCAGATTTTTCATGGCTTTGATGCACGTTTACTTAGGATAACATGTTATGGATACAAAACGGACGGCAACGTACCGACCTTGTTAAAGAGCTCTATTCTTTTCGGAACTATTTGAGAAGAAACACTCAAGCTTTTACAGGGGGTAGGCCCTGCAAAATCGCATCACGCTACTGTTGTGATGGCTGACCCGGCAGGTTAAATAAACAAGGGATCACTAACATTTCGCAAGTAGACAATCTGAGCGTTAGGTGTGAGCGTAGAATCTTATCGTTGTATCGTCTTGGGGGGAAGAGGATTTTTGGTTAAATTCCGAAAACTCGTTGATTAATTGCGCATTCATTTTAAACAAAACAGTTTGCAATGAAAAGCAAAAAGAGACAGGGAGAGACTTTCGAAAGCCTCTCCCTGTTTTTAAATGTTGACTATAAATAGTCTTATGCTTTTTCATCCAGGACTGCTTGAGCAGCAGCCAGTCGCGCGATTGGTACGCGGAAAGGAGAGCAGCTCACGTAATCCAGTCCCAGTTCGTGGCAGAAGATCACACTGGCAGGATCACCACCGTGTTCACCACAAATGCCGATTTTGAGTTCGGATCGGGTGCTACGACCACGTTCGACACCTGTCTGCATGAGACGTCCTACCCCATCCTGGTCAATAGTCTGGAAGGGGTCGGAAGGAATAATGTCGTTTTCGCGATAATGGCCGATGAAGGTACCATAGTCGTCACGGCTCATTCCGAGTGTGGTCTGGGTCAGGTCATTCGTACCGAAGCTGAAGAACTCAGCAGTTTCGGCAATCTGGTCTGCACAGATCGCAGCACGGGGGAGTTCCACCATGGTTCCGACCAGATAATTGACTTTGATGCCTTTCTCTTCGAGCACTTTTTCTGCTTCAGCGCGAATGATGGCTGCCTGATTGTCGAATTCGGTTTTGAATCCAGCCAGAGGAACCATGATTTCGGGATAGACTTCGATGCCTTCTTTTTGAACGTCGCAGGCGGCTTCCATGATGGCACGTGCCTGCATCGCTGTGATTTCCGGATATACAATACCCAGGCGGCAACCACGATGACCGAGCATCGGATTCAGCTCATGCAGTTCTTCGACACGACGGCGAATATATTCAACGTCGACGCCGAGTTCATTGGCCAGTTCTTCACCCAGTGTGGGGTTTTCTTCCAAGTGACGGTCTGAAAGGAACTCGTGCAATGGAGGGTCTAACAGGCGAATCGTCACCGGTAGACCATTCATGGCGCGGAAGATTCCTGAGAAATCTTCTCGTTGGAATGGCAACAGTTTGTTGACGGCTTTCGTGCGGGATTCGACATCGCCGGCAGCAATCATTTCACGGATTTCTGCCAGGTGATGGAAGAACATATGCTCGGTTCGGCAGAGCCCGATGCCCTCAGCACCAAAGGAAATTGCTTCCTCAGCCTGATCGGGTTGATCCGCATTCGTTCGAACTTTCAATTTGCGGATATCGTCAACCCAGTTCATCAGCTGCTCATAACGTTGATAGGTTTCTGAATCTTCCGGTTTAATCGTTTTGGAAATCAGCACTTCCACAATTTCACTTGGTTTCGTTTCCACTTTACCGGCGAAGACTTCACCGGTGAAACCATCGATGCTGATCCAGTCCCCGGTTTTGAGAACCTTGTCGCCAGCAATAATCGTTCCTGCGGCGGAATCAATTTTCAGTTCCGAAGCGCCTACGATACAGGCTTTCCCCATCTGGCGGCTGACGAGGGCAGCATGGGAACTGGCACCACCCAAGGCGGTCAGAATTCCCTTGGAGACACGCATACCACGCAGGTCTTCAGGGCTGGTTTCACGACGAACCAGAACCAGCTGGGCTGAGTTGTCTTGATTGTAGATCGCTTCTGCTTCTTCTGCACTGAAGCAGATATGACCGCAGGCAGCACCCGGACCAGCGTTGATCCCTTTGGTAAGCAGGTTACCTTCTTTGGCGGCTTTTTCTTTTTCAGCGGGATCAAAAATTGGCTGAAGCAACTGGTTCAAGTCGTCTGCAGGAATACGTTTTTTTGTAATGGCCTGTTCTTTGCTGACCAGACCTTCGTTGACCATATCGACGGCGATGCGGACAGCTGCGAAACCGGTACGTTTTGCATTACGTGTCTGCAGCATCCAGACTTTACCACGTTGAATGGTGAATTCGATATCCTGAACATCTTTGTAATGCTGTTCCAGCTTACGACCGATATCGTCGAGCTGCTTATAGCCTTCAGGCAGGTCGCTGCTCAGAGTCGACTCGATCTGCTTGGGAGTACGAATTCCAGCAACCACGTCTTCACCCTGGGCGTTGATCAGGTAGTCACCACAAAATCCGGGTTCTCCGGTGGAGCAGTTGCGAGTCAGGCCAACACCAGTGGCACAATCGTCTCCCAGGTTTCCGTAGACCATAGCTTGTACGTTGCAGGCAGTACCCCAGTTGTGAGGAATACCATAGTCACGTCGGTAAACGACAGCGCGGTCATTATCCCAACTGCTGAAGACAGCGCCGATGGCGCCCCAGATCTGCTGTTTTGGATCGGTGGGGAAGTCGTCTCCGGTTCCCTCTTTGATCAGTTTTTTGAATTCGGCGACCAGTTCTTTTAACTGTTCGGCATTCAGTTCAGAATCGTATTCAACTCCGGCTGCTTCTCGTTTGGCTTCCAGGGCGTGCTCGAATGGATCTTCGTCGGCACCTTTCATACCCATTACCACTTCGCCATACATCTGTACGAAGCGACGATAGCTGTCCCAGGCAAATGCTTCATTGCCGGACTGCTTAGCCAATGCCTGGACAGTGGTGTCATTCAGACCAATGTTCAAGACCGTATCCATCATACCAGGCATGGATTCACGTGCCCCGGAACGGCAGGAGACCAGCAGCGGGTTGGTGTCACAACCGAATTTGGCGCCCATGGCTTCTTCCACTTTGGCCAGTGCTTCTTCGACCTGTGCCTCAACACCTTCCGGGTAATTTCCCTTTGTCTTGCTGTAGTTGATGCAAACTTCTGTGTTCAAAGTGAAGCCGGCTGGTACGGGAAGGCCGATATTAATCATCTCTGCCAGGTTCGCTCCTTTACCCCCCAGGGTATTGCGCAATGTGGCGTCGCCATCTGCATTTCCAGCACCGAAGAAGTACACATACTTTTGACCTGACATACTTAATTCCTCTTAATGTTAATCGATTAGACCTTCGGTTCCTTCACGCAAAGAAACCGGTTACTAACCAGTACATATCTATTGTTTTAAGAAGCTTAATGCTTCCCTGTTAAGATGCGGGGTTGAAGTTCAACCCACTCTCATGCTTATATCCGGAACTCGCGGCTGCTGGTAAAAAGACCTTACCAATTGCAGTTTGCCTTCAGGAAGGCAGTTTGTATTTGGCGGTTGATATCCCGTTGACCGGATAAGACTTGGGTCCCTGCAGGATTGTTATTCAATCTGTTAAATTACGATTGAAATCCTGTACGTTAAGCCATCGGTTTGCAGCATATTTACTAGGGACACTACCATTGCTCAGTCTCACCGTCAAGCGTCTGGCGGTTATCGAGTTCAAGGGCCTGAGATTTCGTCAGAATCGGCCGTTAACCTGACCGAAACAGGAGCCCGAAACAGAGTTTAATTCGATCTGAATGATTTAGCATGGAAATTGCCTGAGGCTGTGATAACATGAGCGGAAGGGCTCAAAATTCCCGTTGACTTTGCACATCTCTTAAAATCACAATAAACTTCGTATGAGTAATTACTTACGTGTATTTATGTCTTGTTACAGGCTGCACCCATGATAGCGCGATTGATTCCGGTGAATGGCGGCCAGCCTATTTTGATTACCAGGGATGTGTCTGTTGTAGGTCGAAAATCAGACTTATGTGACATTCAGATCGACAAGAATAGCATTTCTAAGATTCATTGTGTGATTATCAAAACCGATGGTCTGCTGTTTGTTCGTGATCTCTGCAGTACAAATGGAACGCGCGTGAATGGTCAGAAAATCATACGTGGTGCTTTATTGCCGGGGGATGAGCTCTCTCTGGCTTCAATGAAATTTGAAGTCGAATTATCAGGAGACCCTAAAGAAGAAGATGAGGAAGTGGCAGAAGCTCATCAAAGAACGGAAATGCTAACGGCATTTAACCTGGAGCTCGAAGGAAAAGAAGAGCACCTCGATTCGGATAGTGGCAGCGAAATTAAACTGGTTTCGGAATAATTGTTCCAAACACGTCATCTTTAACTGGCCAGCTGTAATGTCAGTTCTTCTTCATTGAGTGAAACGATGGCAATTCCGAGCTTGTCAGCAAGGTCCGCGACTTCTTGCTGGTCGATCATAATCGTCTGGTTACTTTCGATGGCTAGAACACGACCTCCCGCTTCATGCATGGTTTGCAGAGTTTTGATACCAACGGTGGGAACATCAAACCGGCGGTCCTGTTGTGGTTTGGCCACTTTGACGACAGTAAATCCACCCCGTTTACAGAGTTGGCCAGCTCGCTGAATAGCCCGATCCGTACCTTCAATCGCTTCGACTGCGATGACCGCTTTGTCATTGATGACGATACTTTGTCCGATATCCAGTTGTCCCATCTGTTTGGCGATATCCCAGCCCATTTTGATATCTTCCCATTGAGATTGATTGGGACGTCTTTTGGTCAGGAATCCATGTTTCACGAGTAACTCCGGGCAATAATCCAAGGCAGATTCAAAGAACAGATTGTCGCGCTCAAACTCTTTGATCACGGCCAGCAACAGGGTATCGTCTTTTCGATCTTTTTTCGCGTACCGATACCACATATGTAATGTGCGAAGATCCGGTAATAATTTAAAAATTCGAAATGGGCTGAATAAGACCGTCTTCTCAATTTTGCCAGCCATCACAATCCGTTTTACATTTTCGCGCTGAAAGAGTTTGATCGCTCTGCCGATGCGCGCTAACGGAATCCAGTGGAAGGTATCACAGACATCTAATAATTCTTCGCTGGCCATCCCAAAGATACCCAGACAGCAGACGGAATATCCCTGCTGCCGGGCTTGTTCCGCGAAAATAATCGGAAACCGGCCTGCTCCGGCTAAGAGACCGATTTGTCGGTGAGGATTCTTGTTGGTCGTTTGCAATGCGTTCATCGATAACTACAGTTTTTTTACTATCAAGAATAGGGACAGTTTCAGGTCAGCGCTGATTCATCGTTGTTGTTGTGCGTTTCCAGTTCTTTAAATTGTCGGGTCAGTTCTTTGATCTGGTGTTCCAGTTCACGAATCTGTTTTCGCATTTCGGGAACTTTTCGCAGGGACATTACAATTTTAAATTGCTCTTTTTCCGGAGCGGCGGGGGTCCCGATATAAACTTCTCCAGGGGGAACGTCGCGATGCACTCCAGCTCGTGCGCCCAGTGTTGACTGGTCTCCGAGATGCACGTGGTCTGCAATGCCGACCTGGCCTGCACAACGGACATAGTCACCAGTTGTAATCGAACCCGCGAACCCGACTTGGGACGCGAATGCATTGTGCTTTCCAATTTCACAGTTGTGGGCAATCATGACTTGATTATCAATTTTGGTTCCTTCACCGATTACGGTGGCACCGATCATGCCCCGATCAATGGTCGTTCCTGCGCCGATCTCAACATCGTCTTCAATCCGCACGCTTCCCAAGTGCGGTATTTTGACAAACCGACCTTGTTCGAAACGATAACCAAAACCATCACAGCCGAGCACGGCGGATGCATGTATCAGGGCGCGATTGGCGATTTTTACATCGGGGTATAATACCGCATTGGCGTGAATGGTAACATCATCGCCCAGTACACAGTCATCACCAATATAAACACCAGGATAAATCCGACAGTTGTTTCCGATTTGGACTCCCGGACGAATTGTGACCCGGGGAAAGATGTGACAGTTCTCGCCGATAGTTACTTCCTCGCTGATCTCTGCCTGAGGAGAAATTCCCACTTCGGGCAGTGAACGCTGGGGACGCAGTTTTTGGAATATTTTAATAAATGCTGCTTGCGCATCTTCGACAGTCAGGGAGGTAATAGGGGCTGACTCATATGTTTTTTGAAACGACTCTTCCAGTCGTTTATCAACAATCACGGCACCAGCGTTACTTGATTTCAGTCTTTTTAGATTGAGCTCATCGCCGACAAATGTAATGTCATGGGGACCTGCTTTGAGAACAGATTCAGCGCCATGGATTTCCAGCCTTTGATTGCCTTGGGCTGGGCAATTCAGCTCTTGAGCGATCCACTCGACAGTCGTCGACATCAAGGAGTCCTTTCCAAAAGATGCACGTTTTTAAATTTGATTGTTCAAACAAACAGCGGGGGAAGAGGAGCTCACCTTCCTGGTGGTCACTGTGATTCGATCCCCCCAATTTGCTGATAAGACTGTTTTTTACCTGATAAAGCAAAAGTAACGCAAGACCATTTTTTAAAACAGCGAATCCTCTTGTTCTGGATACTTATTTTGTTAAGTAGTAATACTCATTGCAGTTAAACTTTACTGCCCAGCGCGGAACGGGTCAGAATTCGGGAATGCGACTAGTAGCGAACAGCCGATGAATTCGTTAGGATGTGCTTTTGATTGATAAAAGTCATTTCTGGTTATCGAGATCATATTGTCTACTTTTGAGCAGGTAACCAGGTTGATAACGAACTTTTAGATGCATGGTATTTGCAATGTCGGTACGTGGAATTCGTGGTGCAACAACGGTGACTCAGGATGTTTCTGCAGAAGTTTTATCTGCGACGCGTGAGTTGCTTGAGCAACTTCTTAAAGCAAATCAGATCGAAAACTACGAAGATATCGTATCTGTTTTTTTTACGACGACTCCCGATTTGGTCTCGGCATTTCCAGCTGAAGCAGCCCGCGACCTTGGCATGAAGTCCGTTCCGTTGATTTGTGCGTCAGAAATTGCGGTCAAGGGAGCGATGCCACGCTGTATTCGGGTAATGATTCATGTGAATTCAGACCAAAAACAGTCGGAAGTTGTGCATGTGTATTTGAATGAAGCACAAAAACTGAGGCCGGATGTTGCATCAGCTCAGTGAGAGGTTCTGCCAGAAAGTTTCAGCGGATCTTTTCCGGTTTAGGATCTGGCTCGTCAGTGCCGATGATGGCATTTATTGACGTCCACTCCAGGAGTTCATCAGAATCGTCTGCTTCATTGACTGAGAAAGGGATACCGCGTTCTTCGAGCGTATCCGAAAGGTCACTCAGCGGGTTTTTTAGAAACTCCGGGGGCAGCACTTCTTTCAGTTCCTCCCAGTGACTTTTCACCAGATTGATATTTTCTGGAGGAACCTGGATCAGTTGTTCGACCCGATTGACCCGGGCGATCCACATTGCTTCATGTAAAGTGCGATGCCGCTCTTCTAGAGAAAGCGAAGAAAAAGGGCGTTTATCTAGCTGCAGCTGATGAATGACTTTTTCACCTTTCTGGACGATCTCTTCCAAGTTTTGATCAGGCCGGAGCTGGGTTCGGCTTGCAGCCAGTCCTAAGGCCAGCGTAAAGCTGATGAACTGATCTTTGGACATGTCCCTGCGGTGCAGCGATTTTTTCAAGGTTCGGTTTCGTATTCCAAAGTGGTCACTGATTCGTTGAATGTCCCATAGCTGCGACAGGTTGTGTTGCTCACTATTGACCAGATCCTCAATCGGCAGGGAGCGAATATGGCTCCACGCGGGAGCTGGGGCATAAACGGAAGGAAACGTCGGGATTTTGTGTTTCGGTAATAGCTTGATGACTTTGAGGTACTTCTTCAGTTCGTTTTCAGTCACCTTTTCATTGATTTGTTTGATTTCGGTGTAGTCCAGCGAATTTCCGGAGCAACCAACAGGAAGGAGTAACATCAGGCAATACAGGTAGCAGCCGACCGTAGAAAGTCTGATTCGGAATGTGGTGCTGTTAAGGATGGTCATAGAAGGAATCCAGAAACCTGCCTGTGAATTATCTAGAGTTTTAGATCATCGTTTTGATGGTACATCAAGTATACCGCGCTCTTGTTCGATTTCTGGTTCTTTATCGCGTTTTAGAAGCGATGGAAGCGAACAAACTTTAATTCCGAGCCGCACCGGATTCATGAGACGCGCTTTAGAACTCTATCGACTCAAGCGAATAGCCCTGCATACCCTGATGTCGGGAATTACAAATATCAGGGTTGTGTCGAATGTACGGGCAATTGATCAGGCTGCCTGAGAGATCTCAGATTGCTCTTAAGTCGGTTTCCAGAGTGCAAAAGATTATCCGGGGGGGAAATGAAAACCGGTAATCCGGCTGACAGTGGCGATGCAGACAATCGCTTGAGCCACCAGCGCCACGATCCAGATTGATTGCTGTTTCAAAAACGATGGGGCATGGGAAACATTCAGTGATGCTTCGGTTTGAATCGTTTGCCAGTACGGAATTGTCATGATCAGGAACCAGGGAAGAAAGACGAGCCAGAGGCGAGCGGCTTCGCCCAGGTTTTTTCCTGAGAGCCATAATAGACCAAGGACAATCACGCAGGAGAGCGATAGATTCGTGAACCCCGAACGGAAGGGAATGGCTTCTTGGTCGGTGCCTGATCGTATTCGACAGCAGAGTGATTTTCCTGTCAGCCAGACCACAGGCAGTCCCAGTGCCAGACTGATTTCAATCGGATTTACCAGCAGCCATTTCCAATAAGTACGGGGGTACTGCTGGTAAAAGCCGGCATGGTTTTGCAGGTTTAAACGCCAGATCTGAAGCAGGTTGATTTCATAAAAGATTTCCAGCAGTAGTGTCGGAAGTAGCAGTCCCAACAACCCGCTGACGGTAGCTGTCAGAAAACGCTTCCAGGTGGGAATAGGCAGGCTATTGTCATTGCGAAGTTGCCAGGTTTCCAAAACAGAAAATAAAGCGGCGCACAGTGCCACCGGCAAAAAAGCCAGTGTCAAACAGAAACCACTCCAGAGCAGGACGCCGGCCAGCAGATAGCACGGTTTTGAATTGCGTCGCCAGGCAACGACCCAGAGGTAGAGAAACAGAATTGATATCACGGAATAGAGCGCGTCTGATTTCGGTTGAAAGATCAAAGCTGCCGGAATCAACGGCCAGAATGCGGCGACTTGCCAGCTAACTTCGCGTGACGTAAATTCACGCGATAACAAAAATAGAGGGATCACGGTCAGTGAAGACATCACCAGCGTGATTAAAGTAGCCAGCCAGAGAACAGCACAATCACGTTCGGTTAATGGGTTTTCCGTTGCGGCAGTCAAATTTGCGATGATTTCTGTTGCTTCCTGAAACGAAGTCGGCTGGGTCTGCAGCAGGAAAGACTGTAGGCCGGGAGTAGATTCACAAAGTTGGATCAACGTCCGATAGAATAGTGGCAGACCGGGCGGGTGAGTTCCTTCATGCAGCACATCCCCTTGATTCATTTTTATTTCATAATCTGCCAGATAACGTTTTACATCGGGTATACCGGTTTGTGCTTCGGTGAAATAACCTGAGGAGCCTTTATAAAACAATACGAACGGTGCTTTGGTCAGTCGGTATTCGGCAGGGGGGCTGTCCTGCAGCAGGAGAGACCAGAAAATGCCTGAGGCCGCCAGGCCAGCCAGCCAGATTGAAAGTTCAAATTGGTTTGCATATTTAATTCGGGAGAGGCCCAGCAGAGCGGCTAGCAGATAAACGCCGAATGCAATCCCGGCAACAATCCAGCCAGGGATCATTTCCGGTCTTACAAATGGGATGCGCTCCCACGTCCATTCTCCAGGAATTCCCAATGGCAGTTGTGTGAACCAGAACAGACCAATGGTAAGGATGGCTGCAATCAGGAAAGGTAAAAGAGTTTGGAATCGCATTGATCAGCCAGATTGAAAACTGAAAGGCAATAGTTCGCGATGGGCAGTATATTCTTGTGGCTTGAAAGGATGAAGAGTCATTGATCGTTAATCAATAAATAAAACGATGCAAGTGATATTGTCCTTGGAGCCTCCTTCTTGCGCCGCTTTCACAATTTCTTCGGCAGTCTGTTGTGGATCATCAGATTGTCCCAGGAGTTCCTGTAATTTTTCATCTGAAATACCATCGGTGACTCCATCGGAGCAGAGGATGACACGATCTTGTGGCGAAGGTTCCAACTGTCGTGCCTGGGTCCCTGCGCTGCCATCTTTGGTACCCAGATAGCGATAGAGTACATTTTTGTAGCGATGTGTCAGTGCTTCTTCCGGTGTGATGGTGCCGGCATCAACGAGTGCTTGTGTGAGAGAGTGATCGGTGGTCAGTTGGTGGAGGCTGTTGTTTCTTAAAAGATAAACCCGGCTGTCTCCAACGCCCCCGATAAAAAATTTGTCGCCGACCTGAATCACAAAAACGATTGTGGTTCCCATACTGCGACAGTTAGGGTCTAGTTCTCCCAGTGCCATGATCTCGACATTCGCATGCGAGACAGCCTCATCAATGCCAGGGATGACGTTGTTCGTTGCGGCATCATCAAAGCGAATCAGCTCGTCCAGTTTTTGGGGAATCAATTCAATCGCGAGTTGACTGGCTTTTTCACCCGCGCACTGGCCTCCCATACCATCTGCGACCAGAAAGTATTTGCTGGCGGAATCAACGTAATAATTGTCCTCATTATTTTCGCGGAAATTTCCGGTAATGCTGACTGTGCCGTAACGAATTGCAACCATTAGTTAGCCTGTTTTGCGTCGATAATATTTCATACTGAGGTCGATGTCTTACACTCCCAATACCAGTTCAAAGAACATTTTCTCCATAGAATCATACCATATTTCACAGAAGATGGAAATTTTAAAAATGCTGTATCTGCTTGTTTTTTATTGTCTTAGATAAATTTCAGGGACAAACCGTCTGGACCAGATCGCGTACTCCCAGCGTTGTGGAGCAGATAAAGAGTTCTCCTGCCTCAAAGCCGGCACTGGTTCCCAACAGTCTGTTCTGACTCTCAACAAGCGTGAAGACCCGATTCTTTTCAGGTGGGAATTGTGACTGATAAGCGCGAATCGATTCCAGTTTTTGTTCTAATGTATCCGAAATATCAACCACAAACTGCCCGCTGCCCTCGGGATAATTCAATGATCCAAATCCGAGGGGGAACCAGACCTGTTTTTTGATGGTGTGCGGTTCTGTATGGTCAAAATGTTCATTCCATTTCGTCAGCCGTGAGTAAAAAACGGCTGCATCGGTGATCTGCATGGCTTGCCAGTGATCGGGGGAAGCCATCGGGGTTTTTCCGGCCAGTCCCAACACAACCTGTGGACGGTATTTGCGGAATAAGGAGGCTAATGCCACCCGGTTTTCAAAGTTGTCGAACAAACGTCGATTAGTCAGCTCCAATGTCTCGCGGACATGGATTCCCAGGATGTCCGCTGCATTTCGGGCTTCCTTTAATCGGAATTCTGGCCCTGGGCTCAGAGGCGTTGGTTCCCCATCGGTGAGGTCGATGATACCCACTCGATAGCCCTGCTGAACAAGTCTCGCCAGTGTACCTCCACAGGCAATTTCAACATCATCAGGGTGTGCCCCAACGGCGATTACGTCCAGTGGCTCTGGGAGTTCTAAATTCATCGGGCCTGTTCTCTATCGCACTCTGGTTTCATTTGTGCGTTATCAATTGTCTTTATGAATGATGATCGCTCATTTTTCGAACGATGACAGTTAAACAAAATCAAAATAGATCAGCGCCCTTTATGGTTCAGCGCTGGGCAGTGAAAGCCATTCTTTGTGCTCAGCTTGTATTCGTCAACAATGGAAACTCGAATATCTTCAGAATCATCATAATCAGCAGGCTTGGTGTTTTCAGGTTCGAAGTCCTTGCTTTGTGATTTCTGCATCAGAAAAAAGTGTGTTTATGAGCTTGATTCAAGAGGAAAGAGGGTTTGGCGGTGTCTGGGAATACGGAGACGGGGTTTCATGTCACTTTCGGGCTGGCCGAATTTTCTATCCGAATTTGGAATGAGAAACCGGACAGCAGGATTTTCAGATGGCTCTTACCAGTGCTAATCACGTTTAAGCCAGGCTTTCGGCGATTTTCTTTTCTGCTTCAATGATGACTTGTCTGGTCTCGTGAGGAGTTGTCGCTTCACGTAGTTGTTCAACGAAATCAGGTACCTGCATCATTCGCCCCAGTCTGGCAAGAACTGAAAGGTGGGTTGATGCATCGGAGCAAATGACAAGAAAAAAAATGTCAGTGAGTCTGCCCTTTGATGCGCCGAATGGAATTCCGCTCAGTGTACGCCCATAGGCGATCAGAGGTTCGCCGACGGCGTCTGGAATGGGATTTCGGGGATGAGGGATTGCAACTCCATTTTCAAAAGCGGTCGGGTATGCTTCTTCGCGTTGCTGGAGCGCTGTCAGGACGGTGGCAGGTTCCCAGATTTGCCAGGTCCTTCCGGCAACTTCAATCAGACTTTCCAGAACCGATCTTTTCGTGCGGGCCTCCAAGGGGACTTCAATCAATTCATCGGGCATTAAGCTACTGATCAGGTGATTGGGATCATGTTCTGTGGGCGAATTGGTCTGCTCAACGAGTTCGAGCTCGGATGTGGTGTAGCTGCGCATTTCCTCTTCCAGCCAATGGGTAATTTCTGTTGGATGGAATTGCCATTCTCCTTTGACCTTGCGCCCTGGTATTCTTCCGCGATTTGCCAGTTTTTCAAGTTCCCGGCGGTCTCTACCCAGTTGCTTTGATAAGTCATTCAGGCTGAAAGGTTCGTGAGCCATGGGAGGTTACCATTACATGGTGAGAAATTAGAGAAAATCAGTTCGGCGAAAGTTTGTGCCAACTTCAGTGAACGACTGAAAACAGAACAGGCACACAACTTAATTCGCTGTAAACTGAAATTAGCAAAACCAAAGGAGTGAAATAAATGGCTGGTAGACGAACATGATGGAATCGTATTCGCGGTGAAGCTACCTGCTATGGTAACCCATAAGCGTGAGCAGAATCAATCTTGAGAGACTTTTTTCGCGCCAGATCCCTGAAAACCCTGGACGGGAAAAACAACAAGCCTCAATCGAATTGAGGAGAGGCTTCGGTCTGACAAGCCAACTGAAGTTGAGAAAGCAGGCTTGAATACTTCGATTGCCAAACCTGTTCCGACCAGATTTCCAGATCAAAGAAACCCTGATAACCGGCATCGTTGATGGTTTTAATCATGTCGTAGCAGGCGAATGAATCCTGCGTAGCTGTGTCTGAATTAAACTCAGAAATTTGAACGGCTGTCACCAGGGAGATCATCTCAGGAAGTAGATCCTGTATCCCTTCTTCTTGTTGAAGTTGTGCAGGGTCGACTAAAGCTCCGACGGCGGGGTGCCCGCATGCGTCGATAATTTCTAAAGTTGCATGCAGGGAGTTGAGAAAAGTCCAGTTTTGGGCCTGCGGGAGGGGCATTGTTTTTAAGGCCAGTTTCGTGTCGTATGAAGCAGCAACATCCCCCAGCCGTTTGAGTGCATCGGTGGTCAATTCCCGTGCATGGTTCAAAGTGTGTCCTGCGCGGGGGCCACTGGCGACCTGTATCGCGGCGGCATTAACTCGCCCACCAAATCGAATCAATTCAATGGCATCGGAAATCGAGTCTTCGAACGAGTATTCATTGCAGCCGGTAAATCCACCGGCAAGGGAAATGGTAGAAACCTTGATACCCGAATCGATGACCAGTTCTGCTGCCTGTTCTGGTTCCAGGTCCAAGATTTTTCGATTCCAGAGGCCAATCGCCGGGACACCGCTGGCGAGCAAGCCGAGTAGACTCTCTTTAAAAGACCAGTGATAGGTTGTGATCTGGTTTACGGAAATGCGATCAAGCAAAGAAAACGAATGCTCGTTATTTTTAGATTTAACAGTGGAAGATGGAGTAGAGAACGAACTGACTTTACGCTGTGAGAGAAGCTCTTTAGTCACTCGGTCACCTGCTGTCTGGAGAGAAGATCAGGTATATATTTTCAATTAGATTTGACAGTCTAATTGTCAATAACAATAAATAAAAATTCAGGGTGATTCAGTTTGGATGTATTTGACTATCTGATTCAACTTGCGATTTAAAATCAGAGAAGGTGTCTACCGGAACATCATAAATAATCACCAAAACTTTTCCATAGCAAAAACAGAAAACAACTTTTGCTAAAGACCAATATTGCTTATCCACTCAGAAAGTCAACCGACATCGGTCAAGGTTTTAAAGAGTTAAAAAAACTTTCGAATTGCGTTCTGCATGGATAAGTATTTTCTGAAATCAAACGGAGGTGAGCGGCTGATTTGGTGGTAGGGTGAATGCCTGCTTTGAAAAAAAAGTGTTACGACTGGATTGATTTAAGAGTCAAATTGTGTTTAACAGCACTTCAGTTCTCGCAAATTAAATTTATTAGATCATGATCACGTTTAAGGCTGTCTGATAATGAACCCGGGCAGGAAAAACGGAATATTATTTTTCCTGCCCGGTTCAATTTGAAATCATCGAAAGTTAACGCAAACGTTTCAGCGTGAAATTTAAGATCATTCGTTTCTAGGCCGCTTGATTCAATGGGGAAGTAGCTCGGAAGTACGAGCTACTGGAAAGACGAATCATTGCGGAAAACAAAAATTAACTGGTGATAATTTTTGTGTGTGGATCATCCGAAATATTGACCCAGACATGCACATGAGGGGCACCTCGATAGTGCCAGACAAAGGCGGGCCCTTCGAGACGCCAGTTATCCCAGACCTGATCCTTACCGATATCACCGGATTGATAGAAGGAGATCCGGCATCGATCCAGTCCGCCCTGTGCTTCGATGCATTTCCGGACTTCTTTTTGATCGGATGTGCGGAATGGTTCGATAAGTGAGCTGAGAACTTTTTGCATCTCCTGTTTTTGGTCGCGCGTCATGTCGGCAACCTGCAGACCTGTAATCTGGTCGGCTGATTTTTTGAAATGAACTTTCTTTTCAGGCGGTGCCTGGGGGATCAGAGCGACTTCGCGCTGTTTCCCATCCAGGATTTTGTAGACGTGGTTTGCTTTTAATGCCTGTTCCCAGAAGACATTACCAGGGTGATTGGGTTTTTCATCAAATTCATCCGCTGCGTGACCATAAAAAATGGGTCCACCAAAGGCCAGGTGTTCTGCGCTGTCACCATCGCTGCGAACTGTTGTGTGTCGTCCCGTCATGACAAATTGAAATTGATCGGTTCCCGGCTTTCCGAAGATGGCGATCGATTGGTCTTCTCCATAACCGCCCTGGTCATCCAGGAGTTGTTTACGAATTTTTTTATGCCAGCTGGGATCGAAGTGGCCGAAGTAAATGGCTTCAATGATGTCCTGCTGGTCCTTGGTGAAGAAGTCACTGTTCACAATTGGCTCTGTAATATTCCAGTTTGCCCGAACATGTTGACGCAGGAGCCCGTGTTTATCTTTATGGTCCCAGCCAAAACAGACTTTCGACTTTTGTTTCGGAGTCAAACTTTCATGCAGCTTTCGGGTGAGCGGCTCCGGAGCAGATGCCTGCGGTGTTTTTTCTGATGGCTGTCCTGCCAGTAGTCCTGCCGTACTGAGTAATGGAGTCCCTGCGATCACTGCTCCCACTGTTTTGACGAAATGGCGTCGTGAAACTGGTAGGGAGTCGGGAGTAAAACCTTGCGAAGGAGTGAGCGGATTGAATTGCATGAGAACACCAATCTTTGTGAATGAGGAGGGAGAGAACTGTTCCGATTTCTAATTAGTTTATCAATTAGCTGGCTTGATCGTCAAATAAAATCCAAGGGATTGGGCCTGTGTTCTGTCAGGCCGATCTTTTGTGTCTAGAGAAATTAGTCGGACTTCTTGCTGGTATCCCCTGCGTCGTGGTGTTAGTCTGTTGTTGTGTTCACTTGTTTCTGGGTAGGTCATTTGTGAAATCTAGTGGAAGGAATGACGGGCATAATTGAATGTTGATGAGTATGGGTTTAGAATGTTTGATTCTCTTATCTACATTTCCATAGTCTGGTTCTTTTAACAGTCAATGTCGGGCAAAAAATAGCGTGCTGTATTTTCATCATCGATCTTGGGATAAGTGGAGGCAGGCGTCTGTCTGTTCAAAGCGAATTCAAATGCGAACGCGATTTTCTTCGCTGCTCCTGATGGGGGGAATTACCTACTTCGTGCTGGCTGCAGTCGCTGTGATGGCTCAGGAAGCTACGCCCCCGTCTAAGCCAAGTTCGAGTGAAACTGTCAAGAATCCAGCTCCCTTACCCAAACCATTGCCCGGTCCGGAAAAGTTATTGAACGGTGGGAATTTCTGGGATCACTGGAAATATTTCAGCGAAGAAGAGAAAGAGGCAAACCGAAATGTGACCTGGAAGGTTATCAGTGGTGCCAAGGGCCAGCCCAGCATTTTGATCTGTTCTGGGAAACCGTATGGTTATATTCGCACGCAAAAGTCGTATGAGAATTTCCGATTCAGTATGGAATGGATGTATCCCAACGACCCGAATGCCAATAGTGGAATCCTGCTGTTCACAGCCGAGCCCGATAAAGTCTGGCCTAAGGCGTTTCAGGTTCAGTTGCATCGACCGGAAGCCGGTTATGTGTTTCCAACGCCGGGGAGCGGTGCCAGGTCTGCGAATAAACTCTCACCAACAAAGCCTTTGGATTTACCTGTCGGAAAGTGGCATAAATGCGTGCTTACGTGCCGGCAGGGTAATATTTCCGTAATGATCAATGGTGTCAAGCTTGGTGAAGTCACTGGCTGTGATCCCAGTAAAGGTGCGATCGCTCTACAGAGCGAAGGCTCTGAAATTCATTTTCGAAATCTGCTGGTGGAAATCCTACCTACTGAACCGGCACCGGTAGTCGAGCAGAAAGAACCGGTCGCACAGCAGAAGCCCGGCAAGTCTTAGGCAGGGCTGTCGTCGCTGAGGACTTTTAAGTTCCTCAGCTCTTTGGCTGACGTAAGACAAGTGTCGGGCAGGGGGCATGTCTGAGTACTCGTTCTGCAACCGATCCCAGCGCCAGCCTGGCGATTCCCGTATAGCCGTGCGATGGGATCACGATCAAATCCATTCCCTCGTCTTTTGCGAAATCGGCAATCTTGATGCCGGGGTCGCCTACCAGGGTTTCGAAACAGACGCCCTCAATCTGGTGTTTTTCAAATTCTTCCTTCGCATGTTTTTTGACATGTTCTGTCCGTTTTTCATCTGTCAGCCCTCCAAACAGAACCCCCGGTGAAACCAGGTCCAACGGCACCATGACATGCACGACAGTCACGTTGGCAGGAGATTCTGAAATTAGAATCGCTTTCTTGATGGCTTCGAGTGAACTTTCAGAAAAATCAACAGGGACGAGGACTTTTTTTCCCGTGAAGTAGCCCATGGTGTAATGCTTTCCTAAATAAGAGTGCAGGTAACGGCTGTCATTGTTTGATTGTATGAAGTTTTGTTGTCAGGAAACAATGGTAATTTCAATGACGCCTTGGCTAGAATGCATCCCATTTAACCATAGCGCCTCTCATTGTATTGTACTCAGTTCAAATGGCCTTGGAGACGCTAAAGTAAACTTGGATACAGTCTAGCTGGTCTGATTATCGAATTCTCCGGACTTGTATCGTTTCCAGTAAGCGTCCAGTTCTCGTTTGACCCGGTTTGATAGAAGTAATACACCCAGAATGTTGGGGAATGCCATACCCAGAATCATTAAATCTCCAAAGTCCAGCACATTGGTTGCCGAGACAATTGAACCGAGTACAACAAATATCAGGAACAATATGCGGTAAGACATTGAGGCTTTCTTACTGTCACCAAACAGAAACGCCCAGCAGCGTTCGCCATAATAGGACCAGGAGATCATGGTCGAATAAGCGAATAAAATGACTGAGACAGAGAGCACGTACTGAAAATTAGGTATCTGTGAATCCATGGCTTCCGAAGTCAGGGCCGCGCCATTGTTGCTGTCAATCAGGTGTGTGTATTGGGGATCATTGTAAGCGCCGGTAATAATCATCACGAGCGCGGTCATGGTACAGATCACAATGGTGTCGACAAACGGTCCCAGCGCGGCGACGATCCCTTCCCGTACGGGATATTTTGTTTTGGCGGCTGAGTGGGCGATGGCTGCAGAGCCCACACCTGCTTCATTCGAAAAGGCGGCCCGCTTAAAACCAAGAATCAAAACACCCATAATTCCACCATACATTGCGTCAGGAGCGAATGCGCCGTCGATGATGGCTTGGAACGATGCAGGGATTTTACCGATATTCAATACAATAATTGCCAAGCATGCCAAGACATAGATCCCACACATGAGTGGCACAATTTTTTCAGTCGTGCGTGCGATGCTGCGGATACCCCCGATGATGACGATTCCCACGAAAAATGCCATAACTAAGCCATAGACCCAGCTGTAGTCGTTGAGTAGGGGGATCGTCTCAGCGACAGCACCGAGCGACTGTTTAACCTGAAATGCATTTCCGCCGGCCAGAGAGCCTCCGATACACAAGACGGCAAACAGAACTGCCAAGACTTTCCCGAGCCCCTTCATAAAAGAATTACCGGGAAACTGTTCGTTTAATCCTTCTGAGAGATAACACATCGGTCCTCCCATCACGCGTCCATCCGGGTTGATGCGGCGGTAAATTTGGGCCAGGGTGCATTCGGCAAATTTCGAAGTCATGCCCAATAATCCAGCCAGCATCATCCAGAACATGGCTCCAGGGCCTCCTGTGGCAATGGCGATTGCAACGCCAGCAATGTTGCCCAGACCAACCGTCGCGGAAAGGGCGGCGGTCAGTGCCTGGAAGTGGGTGACTTCCCCTTCGTCATCCGGGTCATCATATTTTCCGAGAACGAGCAAAATCGAATGCTTGAACGCACGGAGATTAATAAAGTTCATGCGGAAGGTGAAATAAGTCGCACCGATGACCAGCCAGAGAACGGCTAGAGGAATTCCTTCTCCAGCATGAAACTGCTTGGCCGTTAAGGGGACCGGATAAAAGAACACGCTGGCGACCGCTCCATTGAACATACCGAAGATTTCATCGATTTTTCGTTCGATCTGTGCAAAGCCTTCTGATGCGGTTTCCTCTGTTGGGCTTTCTATCTCTGTCGGGGCTTCCTGGGCTGTTTCTGGTACCGGGGCAGGAGTCTGTGATGCCTCGAGAGTCATGTTGCCCGAATTGAGAAACAGGAGCATCAGAACTGTGACCAGTCCTGAACGAACTGCCAAGGAGATAGGGCTGCATTGCCGGTCGAAATTCATATAATTGGATTCCCATTCGCAAGTAACAGTTGCCAGAGATAAAACATCAAATCAGTGTTCGGTTTTTCAATAGTAAACTGGTCACCAAAGCGGAAAAAACGCAGTGCGTTACAGGCATTTATTGAAATTGTGATTTGATCGGGTTGGTTAACAGGAGTGAGTCAGGGGGGATAGTGGTTTCCCCTGAGAGCGCAAGATCTACTTTGGTTATCTTTATCGTTGTATGAGACTATCAAATAAAGGTTTACGTTCCAAGGTGATTCTTGAAAAAGCGACGAAAAGTTATCGGATTTTGAAACTGAATCTCAATTGCTTCTTTTTGACAATATTGGTTGTCAAAAATACCAGGTCTGCCTAGGATGCTGGTATAAGGACTATTTCGTAGAGTGTGGTAGCACTGGAAGAGTCAGGCTGCTACCACCATCAGTCACAGACACTTTTCACCAAGTAGAAAACAATCCATGCGTGTTTCAATTGATGACCATGATCGCAGTTTTTTGCTGGGGCTAAATCGTCTTAAGTCCTCAACGATAAATGAGATATGCGAACAAGAGGGGGTGACAGCCACGGCGGTGCGTCAGCGACTGGTCCGTTTGCAGGGATTGGATTTAATCGCGCGAACTCAAGTAAAGGAAGGTCGAGGGCGTCCGCATTACACGTATTCCGTGACTCCTTTAGGGATGCGATTGCTGGGGGATAATTATGCTGAGCTGGCGAATATCCTCTGGGAAGAGCTCAAAGGAATCGACGACGAAGAATTACGCTGTCGGTTGGCTGCCCGGATTCAGACTGCTCTCGTGCAGCAGTATGGTCGCAATGTGGATGCACCTTCTTTGAACGGGCGGATGGAGCAACTGAAAGAGGCTTTGGAAGAACGCGGGTTTATGGTGGAACTAGACCATTCGGGCCCGCTTCCGATTTTACGCGAACATAATTGTCCTTATCACGACATTGCCAGTGGCGATGCTTCCATCTGCGAGCTGGAGCAACGCGTCTTCGAACGGGTTTTGGGGACCAAGATGAATCTGGCAGAGTGTTGTCTGGATGGGCATCATTGTTGTGAGTTTCAAGCAGAAACAATTTAGCTGAGAAAATACCGTAAATTTTATTGATGTTTCTGAATTCGTTCAGAAAACCGAATGACAGGATGAAATACGAAAAATGAGTTTGTTGAAAATTTCCGATCTACATGTATCAGTTGGTAGCACACCCATTTTAAAAGGGGTCGACCTGGAAATTAAGCAGGGCGAGATCCATGCGTTGATGGGCCCTAACGGTTCCGGGAAAAGTACACTGGCCTATGCCATGGCCGGGCATCCAAGTTACGAGATCACAAAGGGCAAAATTGAGATCGATGGAACGGATATCTCAGAACTGGATCCCAACGAGCGTGCTCGACTGGGACTATTTCTGGCATTCCAGTATCCTGTTGTGATTCCTGGTGTGAAAGTAGCAGATTTTCTTCGGCACGCGATGTCCAATGTTCGGACTCCGGATCGTAAAGAAGGCGAGAAATTGATCCCGATGCGTGAGTTTCGTAAAGAACTCCGGGATAAAATGAATGAACTGGGTATGGATCTGGAAATGGCACGTCGTTATTTGAATGATGGCTTTTCTGGCGGTGAAAAGAAACGGATGGAGATTCTCCAACTCGCCATGTTGCAGCCCAAATTTGCCGTGCTCGACGAAACAGATAGTGGACTGGACAGTGATGCCGTCAAGGTGGTCAGCGAAGGTTTGAGCCGGTTAGCAGGCCCAGAAATGGGTGTGTTGATCATTACTCACCACGAACGGTTGCTGGAGTTCAATCAACCTCAGTTTACTCATGTGATGCTGGCGGGCAGGGTTGTTGAGACCGGCGATGCCAGTCTGGCCGCGGAACTTCATGAGCACGGTTATTCCAGTGTACGTGAGCGTCATCCTGAAGCCGCAGCAGAAGAAGTGGTAGAAGCCGTATAGGTTTTGTTTGCCGTATAGGTTTTGTTTTAAGTGAGATTGTTGTCTCAGCAGTTTCAGGAAAAAACAGTCAGTGACTGATCAATCAAGAAACATGTTATCAATTAAAAAAAATGCATCCTGTTGCTGGGCGCGTTTTGAAATACAGAGCGGGAGAAATTGAAATGTCTACCAAATTGGATACCAATTCTGAAAATGAGAAAATTGATGTTGGAGAATATCAATATGGATTTCATGATCCCACAGACAAGTATGTGTTTACCGGCAAGAAGGGCTTAAATGCCGAGGTGGTTGCTCAAATTTCAGAAATGAAAAATGAGCCTGCCTGGATGCGTGATTTTCGTTTGAAGTCCTATGAGATCTTCGAACAAAAACCAACGCCACAATGGGGCGGTAATCTGAATGAGATTGATTATCAGAACATCCATTATTTTGTCCGTGCTTCAGAAGGGCAAGAGCGAAGTTGGGAAGATGTTCCCGATGATATTCGAAAAACTTACGACCGCCTGGGAATTCCGGAAGCGGAGAAAAAATTTCTCTCAGGAGTGAAAGCCCAGTATGAATCGGAAGTGGTTTACGGCAGTTTGCAAGAAGACCTGGCTAAGCAGGGTGTGATTTTTACTGATACCGACTCTGCCTTAAAAGACCATCCTGAACTGTTCAGGGAATATTTTGGCAAGATCATTCCTCCGGATGATAACAAGTTTTCTGCATTAAATTCAGCCGTCTGGTCGGGTGGTTCGTTTGTGTATGTGCCTCCCGGGGTTCATATTGAATTTCCAATGCAAGCGTATTTCCGAATCAACTCGGAAAACATGGGACAGTTTGAACGCACCCTGGTCATCGTGGATGAAGGGGCCTCTTGCCATTATGTCGAAGGTTGTACCGCGCCAACTTACAGTTCGAACAGCCTGCATTCGGCAGTGGTAGAGATCATCGTGAAAAAGGGTGGGCGGTTCCGTTATACCACGATTCAGAACTGGTCGAATAATGTTTACAACCTCGTTACAAAGCGGGCGTTCGCGTACGAAGACGCACTCATGGAGTGGGTCGATGGAAACTTGGGGTCCAAGCTGACGATGAAGTATCCGGCGATCTTTCTGATGGGAGAAGGCGCACGAGGAGAGACGCTGTCAATTGCCTTTGCCGGCAAAGGGCAGCATCAGGATGCCGGGGCCAAAATGGTTCATTGTGCACCAAATACTTCGAGCCGCATTATTTCCAAGAGTATTTCCAAAGACGGTGGTCGTTCCAGTTACCGTGGCCTGGTCAAAGTGGATCCAGGGGCTCATGGTTGTAAGTCGAACGTGGTCTGTGATGCTCTGCTACTTGATCCGGAGAGCCGCAGCGACACCTATCCGTATATTGAAATCGAAGAAGATGATGTTGCCATCGAGCACGAAGCCAGCGTTTCCAAAATTGGAGAAGAGCAGCTATTTTATCTGATGAGCCGCGGACTAACTGAAGCGGAAGCGTCTTCCATGATTGTGACCGGCTTCATCGAGCCACTTGTCAAAGAGTTACCGATGGAATATGCGGTCGAAATGAATCGGCTCATTGAATTGCAGATGGAAGGTTCGATTGGGTAAAGCCGTCGTTTCTTTGTCTGTAGTCCAAGAGAGCAACAGACGTGACAGGTGAAGGCAGTCCCTTCAAATAGATCAAATTTACTATACGCAAACATACTGAAGGCATAATAGATAATAGTATGAGTACTCCCTCGGTTAAAACATCTGCTGCGATTCCTGCTGGCTTTGGTGAAGCCGCTTTTGAAGCGTTCCTGGCAACACGTGATGAACCTGACTGGGTAACCCAGTCACGGCGGCAGGCCTTCCAGCACTAT
The DNA here is from genome assembly GCF_963976445.1 of uncultured Gimesia sp. GTDB lineage: Bacteria > Planctomycetota > Planctomycetia > Planctomycetales > Planctomycetaceae > Gimesia. The sequence continues at coordinate 276,508 of NZ_CAXBKP010000005.1, forward strand.
TGTGAACTTTTGGAAGCGGAACTGAATCCGGAAGAGTGGCGCCGCATTGACTTACGCGCTATGCGTCCTGATCGTTTTCAGCTCCAGGCTGGTTCTGAGGTTTCCAAAGAGACTGCCGACGGTAAAGCGACAGAGACCTTACTGAAGGGGCAGGCTGAGTTCGCCGGCCATTTGACTTACGTTGATGGACAACTGGTTTCTCATGATCTTGCAGAAGAACTCGCGGCCAAAGGGGTTATATTTGGTGATCTGGCAGTTGTTGTCAGAGAGCATAGTGAGTTGATCCAGAAGTATTTCATGACGAAAGCCGTCGACAGTAAGACGGATCGGTTTTCGGCATGGCATGCGGCATTCTGGACGGGGGGCACAGTTTTATATGTTCCTCGCAATACCGTCATAGACACTCCTTTGCATAGTTTGATTACGCTACAGGCAGAGAAGGCCGCTGACTTCAGTCATACACTGGTGATTCTCGAAGAAGGGGCTTCTGCTACTTTGCTGGAAGAAACCGCTTCGACGACAGAACAGAATCTGGGGCTGCATGTGGGGGCCGTCGAATTGATCCTGGCTAAAGAAGCCCGATTGCGATATGTCCAGTTGCAGAACTGGAACCACAAAGTCTGGCATATTGGGCATCAGTCCGGACGTGTAGAGAACAATGGGTTCCTGCAATGGACTGTGGGCGGAATTGGTGCCAAGTTGGCTCATATTCATCAGGATGTCGTGCTCGATGGCCGTGGTGCCGAGGCAGAAGTGAATGGTGTCACGTTCTCAACGGGCCAGCAGATTCACTCGTTCTATACCCAGCAAGGCCACAATGCACCTGAGACTCGGTCTGACCTGCTGTATAAACAGGTCTTGCGCGATCATGCTCGTGCGATCTGGCGGGGAATGATTCGGGTCGAGGCTGAGGGGCAGCAGACAAACGGCTATCAGCGAAATGATTCCCTGATGCTGACTCCTACCTGCCGAGTAGATGCAATACCGGGGCTGGAAATTGAAGCCGATGATGTACGTTGTACTCATGGTGCAACAGCAGGTCGCGTCGATGAAGAGCAAATCTTTTATTGTATGTCACGCGGTATGTCAGAGTACGAAGCGATGCATATGATTGTGGAAGGTTTTTTCCAGACTGTCTTTGACAGAATTCCCGTCGAAGTGGTCCGTGAAACGCTCAGTCAGGCAATTATCAAAAAATTAGGATTTGGTCGGTAACTTTTTGCCGTTTGAAGACAATTAATCTATAAGATAGATAGTTATGCCTGGTTTTGAAGAAGTTGCAGCCATTGATGAGTTTGGCACTGCTGATCGCCTGGAAGTGTTTATTGATGACATTCCCGCTTTGCTGATTCGGTTAAACGATCAGTATCTGGCGATAGAGGATGTTTGCACACATGATGGTCAGCCTTTAACGAACGGGTGTATTGAGGATGGGGCAATTGTTTGTCCTCGTCACGGAGCACGGTTTGATTTGGTGACTGGAAAAGCCCTTTGCATGCCAGCCACTAAGCCGGTTAAGACATTTGAAATTGAAGTCAGGGGCAATAAAATCTTTGCACGTGCTCCGATGAGATAGATAAAATAAGTTATTGATATCCATACAAGTAGTTTTATTGTTGTCGTTATTTATTAGTTATTTTTTTGATTTTGGGCGTCATCAAATAGTTAGGGAGACAGGATAATGTCGGATGAGGTGAATAATGATTCTGGTGAAAGTAGTGAGGATGGGGATGCGCCCGTGTTTTCTGCGCTGAAAGGGGTTGGCGGCGAAGAATCGCTGATCGAGGCTCTGAAACAGGTAATCGATCCAGAATTAAATATTAATATTGTTGATTTAGGGTTGGTTTACGAAGTTCAAAGAACAGAAGAAGACAGCGCGAAGGTGACTGTCTCGATGACGCTAACCAGCCCTGCCTGTCCAGCAGGCCCGCAGATTATTACACAGGCAAAAATGGCATTGGAGCGATTGGATGATGTCGACGAGGCTAGTATCCAGCTAACGATGACACCTCCCTGGTCGCCAGAATTGATGACCGAGGATGCACGTGATGAACTGGGAATCTTTTAATAGAGACCAAGCGACTGAATTGGGGCATTTCGATGCCCCTTTTTTTACGTCTGTTGAACTGCAGGCACTCTTGTCGGCGTTGCGCCAGGAAGTCTGGATTCCGGTTAGCTCATTTTTTTGATTAAAAGTTCGCGGACCACTTTCGGATCTGCCCCTTTGATCTCGCGCATTACCTGTCCGATCAGTGCTCCCACAGCAGCCTGTTTTCCGCTTTGAAAATCAGCGACTGCTTTTGCGTTTTTATCAACGACTGCCTGGACGATCGAATCAAGTTCGCCCGTATCAGAAACCAGGGCCAGCCCTTTATCATCGACGATACTCTGAATTTGTTCTACTCCGGGAATACCGTCTGAATGGTTCAAGAGCTCTTGAAACACAGTCCGACCACTCTTAATTGTGAGTTCTTCGGCATTCACTTTTTGCAGTAGTGCCGCGAGTACCTTGGGTTGAATGGGAAACTCTGAGATTTCCACTCCGCGGTCATTCAGCTCGCGCAGAACGTCCTGTGTGACCCAGTTGGCGGCCTGTTTGCCGTTGTCGCAGCCTTCTGCCACTGTTTCAAAATAGTCAGCGACCGCCATTCCCTGGTCGATAATCACAGCAGCGTCATAAGCAGACAGCTGATAACTCTCTTCAAAACGGGCTCTGCGCTGAGCGGGACGTTCACAAAGTTCGTTAGCGACATGTTCACGTTCTGCATCAGTGACGGTGACGGGGGCCAGGTCCGGATCGGGAAAATAGCGGTAGTCGGCTGCATCTTCCTTGCCACGCTGTTCCAGTGTAATCCCACGGTCCGCGTCCCAGCCACGGGTCTCTTTGGACATTTTTTCCATGGCTAAACCTGTTTGTTGCCATTCCTTCCATTGGCGCTGTACTTCATATTCGATCGCCTGCTCCACGCCTCGAAAGCTGTTGAGGTTTTTGATTTCCACGATCGTTGTCGGTACGGTGTCGCCGTTTTCCTGATGGACATGCAGGTTCACGTTGGCATCACACCGCAGACTGCCTTCCTGCATGTTACAATCGGAAACGTCAATGTAGGTCAGTAATAGTTTCAGTTCTTCCAGGTAGGTTCGTGCTTCCTGAGCGGTTCGTAAATCGGGTTCGGACACGATTTCGATCAGGGGGGTGCCACAGCGGTTCAGGTCGACCTTGCTGTCCTGTCCGCGGCCTGATTCATCGTGGCTGTTTTTTCCAGCGTCTTCTTCGAGATGGGCGCGGATGATACCGATTTTTTTCTTCTCGCGGGTTTCGGGATCAATCTCAATTTCCAGCCAGCCATTCTGGCTCATGGGGAGATCATACTGGCTGATTTGATAGGCTTTCGGCAGGTCGGGGTAGTAATACTGCTTGCGGTCCCATTTTGTAAACGCAGGAATCTCACAATTGATAGCCAATCCCGTTTTCATTCCCAGGTGAAATGCTTCCCGGTTCAATACGGGGAGCGCGCCGGGCAGGCCGAGGCAGACCGGGCAGGTCTGTGTGTTCGGATGGTCCGGGTTGAATTTTGTCGAACAACCACAGAAGAGTTTTGTTTTGGTCTGTAACTGCACGTGGACTTCAAGACCGATGATGACCGTATAGTCCATTATGTCACGCTACCCTTTATTTCTATATCTTAAATTGATGTCTAATTTATTCTATTGGTAACACGCCGTTTTTTATTCCGGCCGTTTCAAGTGCCATTCGGTTTCGCGTTCAAACATTCGTGCGGCGCGTAAGAGGCGTTCCTCTTCCAGCGGCGGCGCCAAGAGTTGCAGGCCGATGGGGAGGTTGTTTTCACTCATGCCTGCAGGAATCGAAATTCCCGGAATGCCTGAGAGGTTGGCACTGGTGGTAAAAATGTCAGCCAGGTACATCGCCAGTGGATCGTCCACAAGTTCGCCGATCGTAAAGGCGGGCGTGGGGGTAACCGGCGTGGCAATGATATCTACATTTTGAAACGCTTGTTCGAAGTCGTTTCGAATCAGCCGTCTGACTTTTAAGGCTTTGAGGTAGTAAGCGTCGTAGTAACCGGAGGAAAGAGCATAGGTGCCGAGCATGATTCGTCGTTTGACTTCATCGCCGAACGCTTCACCCCTGCTGGCGGCGTACATGTCGATCATGTTTTCGAACTTTTCCGCACGATGGCCGTAATGCACGCCATCGTAGCGGGCGAGGTTACTGGAAGCTTCCGAAGGGGCAATGATGTAGTAGGTAGCAACACAGTATTTGGCGTGTGGCAGTTCGATGGGGATCAGTTCCGCCCCCAGCGATTTATAAACGTCCAATGCGCGTTGCGTCGCTGCCTTCACATCCGGGTGAAGGCCTTCTTCGTGCAGATGTTCCACATAGCCGACTTTGAGGTTTTCCAGTGTCTGTTCCAGGTTCGCGGTGAAATCCGGGACAGGGGCATCCAGGCTGGTGGTGTCGCGTTGATCTTTACCGGAGATCGTTTCGAGAATCAAAGCGGCGTCTGTTACATCTCGGGCAAACGGTCCAATTTGATCGAGCGAACTGGCAAACGCCACTAAGCCATATCGGGAGACACGGCCGTAGGTCGGTTTCAGGCCGACGACACCGCAGAAGCTGGCGGGTTGTCGAATTGATCCGCCGGTATCACTGCCTAAGGCCAGTGGTGCGAAACCGGCAGAGACGGCAGCGGCAGAACCGCCGCTAGACCCGCCGGCAGTATAGTCCGTGTTCCAGGGGTTGGCTGTTGTTTTGAAGGCCGAGTTTTCTGTCGAAGAGCCCATCGCGAATTCGTCGAGGTTGGTTTTACCAATCAGGACGGCGTCGGCTGCTTTGAGTTGTTCCACAATGTGGGCATCGTAGGGGGGGACGAAATGTTCCAGCATTTTACTGGCACAGGTGGTGGTGACACCTGCGGCACAGATATTGTCTTTGAGAGCGACGGGAACACCGGCCATTTTTCCCAGCGGTTTGCCAGTTTTTCGTTTCTGGTCGACTTCTCTGGCTTTTTCGAGGGCCGCTTCCTGTTGTACAGAAAGAAAGGCGTTGATGCTGCCATTGCGGCGGGAGATTTCATCCAAGCAGGCGGTAGTGATTTCTTCGCTGCTGATTTCTCCAGAGTTCATTTTCGCGAGCAGTTCGCTTGCGGTGGCTGACGTGATAGACATGGAATGTCGAGTCTCCATATAAGTTTTAAAGGCCCGACTTGTCAGCAAGCCGGGCCTTGGATTATTGCTTTTATGTGCTCAATGGTAAAGACGCCGGTCAACTAGAGAATTGCGGGTACCAGGAAATAATTCCCGTCCGTCTGCGGAGCATTGGACAGCGCTTTTTCTCGTGGGAGACTTTCGCGAAGTTGGTCTTCGCGAAAGACATTGGAAATCTCAATCGCATGGGCCATAGGCTCGATGGCATCGGTATCCAACTCATCCAGCATGGCGATATACTTAAGCACGGACCCCATCTGTTGGCCCAGCGCATTCACTTCCGTTTCAGAAAGCTTCAACCGGGAGAGTGAAGCAACTTTCAGTACATCATCCTCAGAGAGTTGAGTGCTCATCGTTTTTCTGCTTTAGAGCGGAGACCGTTTTAGCTGGTAGGTAATGTGAACGGCTTTTTCGCGACGGCTTTGGTAATTTTACCAGACCGAATGCATTGGGTGCAAACGCGTTGCGTTTGTACGCTACCGCCTGCCTGGACCCGAATTTTCTGCAGGTTTGGCTTGAAGACTCGTTTGGAAACGCCCGTTGTCTGTCGACCGTTACCACCCAGGTATTTGTACTTACCACGTTGGCGAACTCGATTACCGACTACGGGAGTCTTGCCACAGGCATCACACTTCTGACCCATTTGTATACTCTTTGACTATCTAGTGGGTTCTGAAAAACTCAGCTCATGCTGATTTCAATTGACGTAAATCGACCGCAGTTTGAAAGATTCGGCCATTCAAGGAACCCAATAGTATATTTGCCCTGCCTGATAATGCAACCGAAGCTGCTGAGATATCGTTTCCTGCTAATGGAAAAGTTGAAAAATGTGTCCCCAAAATGATTCTGAGGGATTGAAAATTGTACTATTGGGGACAGTTTTTTGAAAAAATCACCCACCCCGGTCAGGGCCGTTCTGGGTTTGTTTGTTTGTTAAGTCTAATTATATTGGTGGTTTACATTCAATAATGTTGATGGGGGATGTAATTGGCACGCAAATCGCAAGTACTAGTTCAATATGACCGGGCAATCGCTTGTGGACAGGCAGGATTGCTCAAAGGTAAACCAAAATACTGCATCTGAAATTGGATCGAACGATAAAAAGGAGTGACGATTATGTTGGTTTTGACACGGAAGTTAGCTGAGGGAATCCGAATTGGCGATGAAATTCTAGTGAAAGTGATTCGTACCGGAAAAGGTTCCATCAAAATCGGCATTGATGCTCCAGACCACTTTAGAGTTGTCAGAGGCGAGTTGTTCGATGAAGAACAGGATGAAGAAAGCCAACCAGTCATGAAGGGGCGAAAAGAGCATCGGGACTGCGATGGTCTGCCCGATTCGGCATCTCTGGGCATGCTTTCTGTGGTCGAGGCCGCTCGACTGGTTTGTTAAACGCGGGTCGACAAAATGTATGGCCCGGGTGAAATTCGGGTGAATAGTCAGCACCATATGGCTGTGAATTATATTTCCAAAATGTTTGTTGTTTCAGCGACAGCTCCTGATGGTGCCGTCGAAGCAATCGAAGTTCCTGATGAAGAGTGGTTCTGTGTTGGCGTGCAATGGCATCCACAAAATCATTCGGCTGACGAGAATAATGCGTAAAACTGCTGCTGACGAATTATCGGAGCCCAGGGGGGGATTTCTCAAATTGGCAGGTTGAGACTGGGCGAATCTAAGTGGGAAGAGTCAAATCTTCCCCATGGTGCGGTGAGGAAGGAGTTCGACGAAAACAGATTCTGCGAGAACAGGTGCGGCTTGTTTGGGTTGTTACCGTGAAGTGGCAAGCCGTGCGTAGTGCTGGCAGATCTTGATACAGGAAATGATCGTTCCTTGATGGTTTTCTGTGATGTTATTAATTACCGGGTGTTCAAATTTGGTGGTCAGTGTGTACGTGGGGTAGGTTGACCGCCATCTTCAGAACACCCGGTAATTTTTTCCCCTTTGAGGTCTCCTGAAATGGAAGCCGTCGTTTCCGGAAAATTGCGCGACCTTGATCACGCCGATCTATTTTGTCAAAATTTAGTTTGGATTCGATCAAGCATTCCGAGGGGGCTATATGAAATACTTACTTCTTTTGCTACCGCTGTCGCTACCCAGTTTCGTTCAAGCAAAAGAATACTGTGTGACTGTTCCGCCAGAAGCACTAAAGCTTCCTGCTGTGTATACCAAATATGTGAGTGCCAGCGGGTATCCGGTTGTTTCCTTTGATCGAGTGAATAATTATGCTTTGAAAGAGGCAGCTTGGTTAATCGATACGATGCTTGCCCACCGACCAGACATTCGTAAAGCAATGATTAAGAGTGGCTCACGGTTCATCGTGATTCCTTTTGATGCATTCACTACCGATATTCCAGAATATGCACATTTAAAACCCAAGGATTTCTGGGACGTGCGTGCGCGGGGGCTCGGTGGTTCTCCAACAGATGCCGTCTGTTCATGCGGAGAAGAGAATTTGCTCGCATTTCCCGGTGATCCTTACGCAGCGGAATGTATTTTAATTCATGAATTTGCACATAATATTCACTTGAGAGGGCTGAACCGGGTTGATCCAACGTTTGGTGAGCGGCTAGAAAAAATATATCAACAAGCAATAAAATCTGGTCTATGGAAAGGGAAATATCCTTCAGTAAACCGGATGGAGTATTTTGCTGAAGGGGTTCAATCCTGGTTTAGTAACAATCGTGAAAATGATGTTGATCATAATCATGTTAACACGCGAGAAGAGTTGATTGCCTATGATCCGGATTTGGCTGCATTGTGCAAAGAGGTGTTTGGCGAGACAAAACTGGTTTATAGTAAACCTACTGCAAGGTTGAGAGATCATTTAGAGGGATATGATCCCGCAAAAGCCAACACTTTTGAATGGCCCGAGCATTTGAAAGCAGCAAAGAAAAAAATTATCGAAGACGCAAAAAAACGAAATCAGCCATCTAACGCATCAAAATAACAGTTTAGAATTCACGAATTGTAAGAAAGTGTGGTCCTGATCATTGTCGATTTACACTGATTATCTGGTTCTGGGGCTGGGGGGAATGGGCAGCAGTGCGTTGTACCATCTGGCGCGTCGTGGTCTAAAGGTACTGGGTATTGAACAGTTCGGAGTGGCCCATGATCGGGGAAGCTCACACGGCGATACTCGGATCATTCGTAAAGCCTATTTTGAGCATCCCAATTATATTCCCTTATTACAGCGTGCCTATGAATTATGGCGTGAGCTGGAGCAGGAATCAGGAAAACAACTCTTCAATCCCTGCGGCTTAATGGTGGCAGGTCCTCCTGAGGGCGAAGTCATTCAAGGCGTGCATCTGGCTTCCCGGTTGTATGATGTCGCAGTTGAGAAAGTCTCTGCCGCTGAAACGGCAGCGCGATTTCCCGGATTTCAAATTCCGGACGGATTTGAAGTAACGCATGAACCCGAGGCCGGTTTTCTGTATGTGGAAGAATGTGTGCGGACTCACATTGAGTGTGCAGAGCGGCACGGAGCGCAGGTTTCTCTTAATGAGAAAATTCAATCGGTAACGGTTAACGACCAGATGATTGAAGTCAAAACCGAGGCACAACACATCATTGCCTCCAGGTTGATAGTGACGGCAGGTGCCTGGAGCAGTGCGTGTCTGCAGGAACTAAATCTGCCGCTGGAAGTCGTGCGAAAGGTCCTGTTCTGGAACCCGGTTCAGCAGCCTGTTTACAATCTGGATCAAGGGAAGGGAGGCTTCTTTTTTGATATGCCGTTCGGTGAGTTCTACGGGTTTCCCTCACTGGATGGGATGACCGTCAAGCTTGCTGAGCACGGAGGAGGAGAGCTGATTGTTGATCCGAATCATTTGAATCGGGAATTACAGGCAACGGATGTGTCCGCGGTTGCCCGTTTTATCCGCGAAGTGATGCCGGGCCTGGAGCCTGAACCTGTGCGGCATGCGACGTGTATGTATACGCGGACTCCTGACGGGCATTTCATCGTTGATCGGCACCCGCAAAATCAGGGGGTCGTGTATGGTGCAGGTTTTTCCGGACACGGATTCAAATTCGCTTCGGTCATCGGAGAGATTCTAGCCGATCTGGCAATAGAGGGGCGTACGGCGCACCCCATCGAATTTCTTGCGGCAAACCGTTTCTCTGATGGCTAAGATCAGTCAGCGGGAGTCGTGGGCAGAATGTGGCCCATTTTGTCGCGTTTGGTCTGCAGGTAGAACTCGCGATCTTTATGTGGCGGCGCGACGATGGGGACTTGCTCCACCACTTCCAGATCGAAGCCGGTATAGACATCGGAGTCGGTTTTTTTAGGGTTGTTGGTCAGCAGACGGACTTTGGACAATCCCAGGTCTTTCAGGATCTGAACTCCGACGGTGAAGTCGCGGCTGTCTGCTTTAAAGCCCAGTTTAATATTGGCTTCGACGGTATCATAACCCTCATCCTGCAAGACGTAGGCTTTCAGTTTGGGAATCAGGCCAATCCCTCGTCCTTCCTGAGGAAGATAAACGACAGCACCCGCCTGTTCCTGATAGATCGCGGCCATTGCTATATGCAATTGGTCTCCGCAATCACAACGCAAGGAGTCGAGCAGGTCCCCCGTAAAACAGGAAGAGTGCATTCGCACCAGCGGTGCTTCGACGGAAGAGAGATCTCCCCAGACCAATGCCACCGGTTGCTGACTTTCATGTTCGACCGAATAACCAATGACTTGAACCGTGCCATAGTTTTTGGTGTTGATGGGAACTTCCACTTCACGATGCACCAGTTTTTCGCTGATGTAACGGTGGCGAATGACTTCAGCTGTGGAAATCATGGGGATATCAAACTTCTTTGAAATGGCCTGCAGTTCCTCGGCATCCGCCATTCCGTAGTCTTTCTGGCTGAGGATTTCAATCAGCACACCTACCGATTTTAATCCAGCCATATGTAGCAGGTCACCTGTCGCTTCTGTATGACCGGCACGGCGTAGGATGCCTCCTTGTTTTGCCAGCAGGGGATGGATATGCCCGGGGCGGACAAAATCAGTCGCTTGAGCATTTTCATCGCTCAACGCACGGATCGTGATGGCACGGCATTCCGCACTGACGCCGCTGCCACTGTCCTTATGATCGATGGGGATCAAAAACTGGGTTTTATTGGGCGCAGTGTTTTCTTCCGGGCCAACAATAGGATTGAGCTGCAGGCGGTCGGCGACTTCATCCGGAAGGGACACACATAATTCACCGCTTCCGTGCCGGAGCAGGAACTGCACAATCTCTGGTGTGATGGCTTCGGCGGCGACGATAAAGTCGCCTTCATTTTCCCGTTCACTGGAGTCTGTCACGATCACAGGCTTGCCAGCCCGCAATTGTTCGAAGACGTGCTGGATGTTGGAAACGGGGAGTTCGGTGTTTGCAGGATCAGCCATGGGAATGTTTTAAAGCCATCTGGGATGTAGGTAATGAAGCGAATTTACAAAAATTCCCCCGAGGGGAACTCCTGCAGCAGAATCTGTGCTAGCTTTTATTCTATAGAAGAGACTTTTGCAGGCAATCTAAGAAATCTTGTTTTTGAAAGAACAGTGTGATTCCCTTCAAATAATATCGCATCAAGGGCTGTATTAAAGAGGTAACCGCATTTTAATGATTGTGCCGGTATTTGGAATTTTCTGGTATTGGACGCTCAGTCTGGCTGATAACAAACAGTAATGTCAGGTTGGTTGAGTTCGTTTTTGTGATGTGTCATGTGGACAAAATAACAGGTTCGTGTCGGTCGGCTGGCTAAAACGTTGACAATTCAATAAACTTTGATACATTGAAGTATCAGGAAAAGTACATTTGATAAATGGACTTGGACTGTTCCACAAAAATCAACCAGGCAGTCGAGTACTGATTGGTTAACTTACCTAAAAAAGCTTCCCTTACAAACCAGCCATTTAACAAGCGTTTTCAAATAATTTGCTACTTTGAAAAGGTCTGTTTGTAATCACGCCAAACAGCATGCTGTCAGACCTGAAGTAAAAAACAAAACCAGTTACACAGGAGTTGATGTATGGATTTCCGAATCACAGGCTCTCGGACGCCCCTTATCCTTATGCTATGTGGAGTGCTGACTCTGTTTCTTGTTTCTGGTAGTGGTGCGGCGAATGCGCTGGCGGCACCTGCCGCTGATGCAAAGGTCGATTTTAAAGAAATTCAAATCGGCCCTCATCCGGGGGAAAAAGAACTGCTTCTGTTAAGAGGCCCCGATTCGCGACAGCAGGTGTTTGTGACCGGTGTCTTGCCGAATGGCAAATTACAGGACCTGACACGGGATGTGACTTATGCCATCACACATCAGAATATCGCTTCGATTTCGAACGATGGTTATATCACCCCTCATAAAGATGGTCAGACTCAATTAAAAGTAACCACGAAGAATGGCAAGACTGCTTCCATTCCGGTTTCGATCCAGGGTATTGCGACACCTGAGGCGATCAATTTCAAAAATCAGGTCGTTCCTATTTTTACCAAGTTGACCTGTAACAGTGGTGGATGCCACGGGAAAGCCAGCGGACAGAACGGTTTTAAATTGTCATTGCTCGGTTTTTATCCAGAAGACGATTTTGAATTCCTGGTCAAAGAAGGCCGGGGACGTCGTTTGTTTCCAACATCGCCTGCCGAAAGTCTGTTGTTGACCAAAGGGACCGGAGTCACGCCGCACGGTGGTGGCAAATTGATTAAGCCCGATTCTTATGAGTACCGTCTGCTCTATCGCTGGATTGAACAGGGCATGCCTTATGGTAGTGACAAAGACCGGACGGTTGCTTCGATTACCTGTTTTCCTCCGACCCGTACAATGGGACAGGAAGCCGAACAGCAAATTTCTGTGATTGCCACCTATTCCGATGGTTCGACCGAAGATGTGACGCGGATGGCTCTGTTTGAAGCCAACGATACGGAAATGGCGGAAGTCAATAAAACAGGTTTGGTCAAAACATTAAACCTGTCTGGTGAAGTCGCCATCATGGCTCGATACCAGGGGCAGGTTTCGACGTTCCGTGCGACAATTCCTCTGGGAATTCAGATTGCTTCGTTACCCGAATCCAAAAATCTGATTGACGAAGCCGTCTTCAATAAACTGAAAGTATTGGGAATTCCTCCCTCACCAGTTGCCAACGATTCTACGTTCATGCGACGCGTCTATATCGACATCACGGGAACCACACCCAGTGAAGAAGAAGTCAATGTATTTCTGGCTGACAAAGATCCTGCCAAACGGGATAAGCTGATCGATCGTTTGATTGACAGCCCTGCATATGCAGATTACTTTGCCAATAAATGGAATATGGTTCTACGGAACAAGAAGCTGCAGCCCGTTGATATTGCAGGCACGAATGCCTTCTATCAATGGATCTGGAACAGTCTGTACGAGAATAAACCTTACAATGAGTTCGTCGGGGAGATTCTTTCTGCTTCAGGTGAATTCCGACAGAACCCCGCTGTGGTCTGGTACCGCGAAGTCAATACTGTCGAAGAACAAGTTGAAGATACCGCGCAGTTGTTTCTAGGATTGCGTATTCAATGTGCGCGTTGTCATCACCACCCCTTTGAAAAATGGAGCCAGAATGACTATTACGGTCTGGCAGCCTTCTTCAGCCGGGTGGGAACAAAAGATCCGACTGCCGGATCAATCGGAACACGTGGTTTCCGTGATAAACGCGTTTTCCATAAAGAGGGTGCTGCCACCGCGAAGAATATTCGCTCGGGAGAAAATCTGAAACCGACGGCTCTGGGAATGCAGCCTCTGGATCTCAGCCCGGAGCGTGATCCCCGGGTCGCGCTGGTACAATGGTTATCTCGCACCGACAATCCGTTCTTTGCGAAGGCATTGGTCAATCGCTACTGGAAACACTTCTTCGGTCGAGGAATTGTGGAACCCGAAGATGATATGCGGGCGACGAATCCTCCTGCCAATCCGGAGCTGCTGGATGGTCTGGCAAAACACTTTGTCGAAAGCGGCTTCGATATGAAGGAACTGGTACGTGCCATCTGCCGTTCCAATGCCTATCAGCTCAGTTCGCTGCCGAATGAACATAACCTGAAGGATAAGCAGAATTTCTCCCGTTATTATCCCAAACGACTGACGGCAGAAGTGTTGTATGATGTCTTCCATCAGGTCACAAATTCGACGCAGCGGTTCTCAGGACTTCCTGCAGAAACCAAGGCGATTCAGATTACAGATGCGACTTCGGCTCCTTACTTCCTGAAAGTGTTCGGGCAGCCTCAGGCAGATACCGCTTGCGAATGTGAACGTTCGCAGAGCGCGAACCTCGCTCAGAGTCTGCACCTGCTGAATAGTAAAGAAGTTCAGGATAAGATCACCGGCGGTGCCAGCCGTGCGGCAATGCTAGCCAAGGATACGAAGCGATCGAATGAGGAAAAAGTAAAAGAATTGTATCGCTGGGTTTACTCCCGTGCACCTCAAGAACAGGAAATGAAATTCGCACTCTCCTATATTGAGCGGCATAAAGAAAAGCCTCAGGTTGCCTACGAAGATATCATCTGGGCTTTGATCAATACCAAAGAATTCCTGTTTAACCACTAAATTTGAATTCCGATAAAAGTCTCTGAAATTCAAGCTGACAGCTATTTTAGGTTTAGACAATGGTTGTCAGCTTTTTTACAATAAAGTTAAGATAGCCTGTGGCTCCGGTTCTTTTGTAAAGAGCCGGCGCTGCTTGCGGGCTCCCTCCTGAATTCCTCCCAGAAACTTCCATCCAGAAAATTGGTAGCAGTATTATGACGCATACGCGATTTTTTGACCGACGTCGTTTATTTGCGAAGGTTGTTTGTTTTCTTGTCGCAGGAATTGGTTCGTACTGTTTGACGAACCTTCAGACCATCCAGGCACAATTGCCTCAAATAACTGTGTACGCCGTCTTTCCTCCAGGAGGTCAAAAAGGCCAGACTGTAGAAGTAAAGGTGACGAATGGCAAAGATCTGGAAAAACTGGACTCACTCTGGTTCAGTCATCCAGGAATCAAAGCTGTTTCCAAGATGCAGGACAGCAACGGGAAAAAGACACCGGTCGCCAATACCTTTCTGGTTACGGTTGGCAAAGAAGTACCCGTCGGCGTGTATGATGTCAGAGCACATGGTCTGTATGGACTGAGCAACCCACGTTCGTTTGTTGTGGGCGATCTAGCCGAGAAGGCAGAAGCAGAGCCGAATAATAAACCCGACCAGGCAACCGCCGTTGCCATGGATTCCGTTGTGAATGCGGGCCTGCAAGGGGCCACCGACGTCGATTATTTTTCGTTCCCCGGCAAAAAGGGAGATAAGGTTTCCATTGACTGTCGGGCCGCTCGTATCGATTCGCCAATGGTTGCCGTCGTCGCGCTGTACGGCCCCGACAAAAAACGTCTGGCCAGCGAACGTGATACCTTTCGCAACGACCCTTATATCAATTTAACACTGCCTCAAGATGGCACGTATCAGGTAAAAGTGTATGACCTGACCTACTCTGGTGGGGCACAACATATTTATCGCTTGAGTGTGCATAAAAAACCGCATATCGAATTCATTATGCCCCCCTCTGGAACGCCGGGGACGACTTCAAATTACACATTGTTCGGCTATAACCTGCCGGGCGGAAAAATCTCGGATTCGAGTATCGGCGATGAGGCTCTTCAGGAAGTACAGGTTTCCATTGCCCTGCCTGCGAAACCAACTACGTTGGAAATGGGAGAGCATGGCTTTCCGCATGAAGCGAGTGCAGATGGGTTTTCCTATGTCTGGGAATCACCGGCCGGAAGTTCAAATCCGATGACGATCTTCTTTGCGGAAGGAAAAATCGTTCGCGATGAGCAGACGAAAGAAGAAACCTTAAGCATCCCTGGAGAGCTTGTCGGTCAGTTTGAAGCGAAAAATGATGTCGATACCTTTCGCTTTACCGGTAAGGCCAAAGAGAAGTATTCGATTGAAGTCTTTGGGCAGCGAAACGGAATTGTGATGGACCCGGTGATTGTCGTTGATCAGGTGGTTAAAGATAAAGAGGGTAAAGAAACATTCAAACGTCTGGCTAATGTGGGAGCGACCAGTGTCTTTCCGGATCTGGGCGGCAAGTTATTCGATACGCGAACCGATGATCCTTACTATCTGTTTACCGCTCCCGCTGATAGTGAATACCGGGTAACATTGCGTGATCTTCAGTTTGAAACACGCGGCAATCCTCGCTTGGTTTATCGGGCGGTACTGAGGCAGCCCAAACCTGATTATCGTCTGGTGGCATTGCCCCTGAATCCACAAGCTGTCAATACCGGCGGCGCTCCCGCCGCGATCGCTCTGCGAAAAGGGGACTGCTTCAAAATCTCCGTGATGGCGTTAAGGCAGGATGGCTTTAATGAAACGATTGATCTTTCGGTTAAAGGCTTACCAGCTGGCGTGATCTGTAAAGCGGCCAGTATTGGTGCCGGCAGTAATAATGCTGAGATGATTATTCAGGCCGATGAAACAGCAAAAAAATGGTTGGGACAGATTCAAATTGTCGGCCAGGCTGCAGGCCCCGATGCCAAGAAACTGGAGCGAGTCGCCCGTGCGGCAACGGTATTGCGTCCCGTGGCTGTCAATATTCGTGCGGAATCTCGAATCACACGTTCGCTGGGATTATCTGTGATTGATGAAGTCGCCCCGTATCAGGTGGTGTCGGATGTGGCAGAAGTCAAAGTGAATCAGGGGCGACAGATTCTGGTCCCCGTCAAAGTTGTAAAGCGGACGGGTTTTGATAATGCCGTCGCGCTCGTTTGGAATGGGGTTCCCAAAAACAGCAATATTACGACACAGAATAAAACGATTGCTAAGGGGAAACAGGACGAATTATTCCAGATATTCGTTAACAATAATGCGAAGCCGGGCGTGTATACGACTTATCTGCAGTCGACCGTTGATGTCTCTTACCGCCGTAACCCCGGTCAGGTCGATGAAGCCAAGAAAGTACAGGCTGAACTGACAAAGAAATTGACCGACGCGCAGGCCGCTCTGGCTGCTGCGACGAAGAAACGAGATGAGATCGCCAAAGCGTCTGATAAGACTGCCGAGCAAAAGAAAGCGGAGCAGGCCAAAGCGGAAGCGGAAGTCAAAGCGGTAACCGCAAGTGTCAAAGCAGCCGATACAGCGAAAAAAGCGGCTGATAAGAAGGTGGCCGCCGCGGAGAAAGCGGCTGCTCCCAAGACCGTGAAAGTGTATGCTCCTTCGACGCCTTTGGTAATCCGCGTCACTCCGGCACCTGTCACTCTTACTTTGAATGTTCCTGGTGGTGGCGCAGTGAAGAAGGGGGCGGCGATTGATGTCAAAGCGACGATCAAACGGATCAATAATTTTAAAGGACCTGTGGAATTAACGTTACCTCTTCCCCCCGGTGTGAAGGGAGTGACCGCAACCACAGTTCAGATTCCTGCGGATAAGACCGAAGTCACAATTCCGATTAAGGCTGGTGCGGATGCCACTGAAGGTGATCTGGCGAATATGGTAGTGCGGGCGAAAGCCGACTTCCAAGGGGAAGCCTTAGTTGATGCACCGATCAAGTTAAAAGTAACCAAGTGATTGTAACGCACTCAAGATAATATTTCAGATTCAGAACAAAGACAGTTGGTCGTTTTTTCAACTGTTGCAACAGTGATAACAGAGGGGCACGTTATGCGGAACCGGTTTGCTAATTTATGTGTAGTGTTAGCTGCAGTTTTTGCCGCTGGAAGTTTTGCAGTGGCGGATGAAAAACCGATCAAACCTGCGAAAGTAGAGTTGGGACGTCCTGTCAGCTTTGAGAAAGATGTTTTTCCCATTCTGGATGCCAATTGCATTGCCTGCCACAACGTTGCGAAAAAAGAAGGTTCGCTCGTTCTGGAAAATGTCGAAGCGTTGATCAAGGGCGGAGACAGCGGTGCTTCTGTGGTGCCTGGAAAACCAGACGAAAGCTACCTCTATAATGTCGCAGCCCGCGTCGAAGAAAGTTTCATGCCTCCGCTGCCAAATAAGGTGGGCGCCAAAGCGTTGACACCTCAGCAGGTCGGCATTCTGCGTCAATGGATTACTGAAGGGGCCAAGTCCAGTGGGAAGTCTGCGGATGCGGGCGTTGCCTGGCAGTCTTTACCACCCGGTTTGAACTCAATTTATGCGACCGCACTTTCTCCCTGGTCACGCTATGCAGCAGTCGGACGTGCAAATCGAATTGCCATCTACGACCTGACATCTGGAATCGAAGCAGCCACGTTGAACGATCCCGCTCTGGTGAAGTTACAAAAGGACGGAAAACCGTTTTATCCACAAGGAGCAGCACATCGGGATTTCGTGCATTCGCTGGCGTTTAATGCTGATGGCAGCCTGCTTGCTTCAGGCGGTTATCGGGTTGTCAAACTCTGGAAAAAATCCATGGGTAATGTCGTCAAGAAAATGGATCTTCCGACAGCAGTCACCGGTATGGCATTGAATGCAGACCGTAGTGTGCTGGCTGTCGCGACCGCCGACAATTCTGCTTCCCTCTGGAAATTGCCCGAAGGAAAGAAACTGGTCGATTTAAAAGGTCACGCTGGCGAAATCAAAGGGCTAGCGTTTACTCCAGATCGTTCGAAAGTGGTAACGTCTTCTGCCGATCAAAGTTTGCGGGTCTGGAATGCCGCCGATGGAAAGCAGATTTCCACAATGAAAACTCCAGCAGTCATTAATTCATTGACTGTCAGTAAAGACGGTGCTCAGGTCATCGCCGGTGCTGCGAACAACATTGTTTATGTCTGGCCGCTGACGATTCCTGCTCCTAAAGAAGGAGAAAAAGCACCGGAAGTTCCCGCCGCTCTGTATGAGTTAAAGGGACATGCCAAGCCTGTCACATCTGTCAAACTGGTACTGCCAGCTGGCACGCAACTGGTTTCGGGTAGTGAAGACGGTACCGTCCGTATTTGGGACCTAAATGGCAAAAAGCAGATTCGCTCGATCAACCATGGAGCGCCTGTGACGGACGTTGATGTCAGCCCCGATGCTAAGAATCTGGTCTCAGTTTCCGTGAATGGGACCGGAAAGATCTGGCAGTTGAGTGATGGCAAAATGCTGAAGGAATTTCGTGGTGATTTGTCTAAAGAACATCAATTGATTCTGGCGACAGAAGCACAGACCGTTGAAAAGCAAAAAGTTGCTTTAGGAGATGCTGCTGTTAAAGCTGCTGACAAGAATGTCAAAGATCGTGAAGCAGAACTGAAAAAACGGACCGAAGAATTAGCGGCTGCGAAAAAGGCTTTACCGGAAGCCAAGAAAAAGGCCGATGAATCTGCTAAGAAAGTGGAAGTAGCCAAGGCAGAGCAGGCGAAGTTATTGGCCGATCACAAGAAAAAAGGTGAAGACGCTGTCAAAGCGGCCAATACGCAAAAAGCGGCTGCTGATAAAGCGGTTGCTGACTCGGATGCAAAACTGAAGCAGATCAACCAGCAGAATCAGACCGCGATTGCCGCTGTTGAGAAAGAGGCGGCTGCAGCAAAGAAGGCATTAGATGATGCCAACGCGGTCAAGCCTGATCCGAAAGATAAAACCGCTGAGCAAAAGAAGAAGGACGCCGTTGCCAACGCAAAGACCGCCTTTGACGCAGTGCAGAAGAAGTTGGCTGCTGCAAAGCAGAAAAAAATAACCGATGAAAAACAGGCAACGCAAGTTGTCCAGACAGCAAAGCAGGCAGTGCCAAAAGCAACTGCTGCGGTCACGGCTGCAACGAAGCTGGCTGCTTCCAAGCCTGATACCAAAGCTGCCGACAAGAAAGTGACTGACGCTGAAGCGGAATCGAAAAAACTGGCTGACGCGGCTACAGCGGCAGAGAAGAAGATTGTCTCTTCGGAGCGTTCTGTCAAAGTCGCCGGCACGACTCTGACAAAGATTAAAGGTCAACTTGCTGATCGAACCAAAGAGAAAGCTGCTGTAGATGCATCGGCTAAGCTACTTGATGCGGCTCTTGCGGAAGCAAAAAAACAGGCAGCCGTTCTGACTCCACTCAAAGCTATTGCTTTCTCTGAAGATGGGAAACAGGTTGTGACTGGAGATGATAGTCACAAAGTGCGTGTTTGGGATGTGGCTACCGGTAAAGAACTGGATACGTTAGCCGGTCATACCGCAGCTGTTTCTTCTGTTGGTTACGCGTCCAAAACAACGGTTGTTTCCGGCAGTGCTGATAAGACGGTTTTGATTCAAAGTATTCAACCCGTCTGGTCGCTAATCGCACAGTTGGGCGCTGATGCCAAAGACCCGATGAAAGTAGGTAGCTCGCCAATTTCTAATCGGGCGCTTTGTCTGGACTTCAGTCCGGACGGAAAGATGCTTGCTGTTGGTGGCGGAGATCCTTCACGGAGTGGTGAAATCATACTATGGGATGTCGCAACAGGTAAAGTGGTCCGGAAACTCGAGAATGCTCACAGTGATACCGTATTGGGTGTGAAGTTTTCTCGTACTGGAAAATCTTTGTTGACCGGTGCTGCCGACAAATTTGTGAAAATCTTCGATGTGGCTACGGGCAAGTTTGTGAAGTCGTTTGAGGGGCACACACATCACGTACTGGATGTTGCCTGGAAAGCAGATGAATCCACCATTGTCAGTTCGGGAGCCGACAATGTGATTAAGGTCTGGAATATTGAAACCGGCGAACAGAAACGCACGATTTCCGGTTATTCTAAACAGGTCACATCAATTAGCTTCCTTGGCTTGGGAGATAGCATTATCAGCGGTGGCGGCGATAAAACCGTTCGCATGCATCTGATCACCAATGGTAAAAATGTCCGCAATCTGGGTGGTTCTACCGACTACGTATATAGCGTCGCCGGTAGCCGGGACGAGACGATTGTAATTGCCGGTGGCGAAGATGGAATCATGCGAGTCTGGGATGCGAAAACGGGTAAGCTGCTTCACAGTTTTAATCCGCCCGCTGTCTCTGGAAATCAGCAGGCCAGTGCCGGAAAATAAGCGTTTTTGAGTAGATAGACGTGCTGAATGTTTTCTTCAAGCGGCTGTGCGAGATTTTCTCGTAGAGCCGCTTTTTTCATGCATTTTAATTGATGTGATCGGCTGAAAACCACCACCTGATTGCACTGTTCCTGCGGACCGATTATATTCGCAGACACACTTGAAACTTGTAAGAAATCAGCAGGAACCATCTCATCATGTCTGAACAGTTAAGTAAACGTCTTTTCGCAGAACTCGAGAGTCTCGT
The DNA here is from genome assembly GCF_963976445.1 of uncultured Gimesia sp. Taxonomy (GTDB): domain Bacteria; phylum Planctomycetota; class Planctomycetia; order Planctomycetales; family Planctomycetaceae; genus Gimesia. Next base: position 296,902 of record NZ_CAXBKP010000005.1, read on the forward strand.
TCTGATCGACTCGCATACGCATATCAATCCTCATTCTGCCGCCTCGACCACTTTGGCAGATATCATGGGGTACCATTACTATACCGAGCTGGCCCACTCAGCGGGTCTTGCCAAAGAGTTGATTGAAGAACCAGGCATTGATCCCAAAGAGAAGGTGGGGCGGCTGGTCACTCAGTTGGGCGATCTGGATAACACAATCCAGCTTAGCTGGCTGCTGGATATCTGCAGTGAATTCTTCGATTTTCAAGAGGATGCGATTACCGAATCCAACTGGGAGAAGCTCTACGATACAGCTGCAGAGAAAATGGCACAGCCCGACTGGGAGCAACAGGTCTTAAAGCAGAGTGGTCTTGAGAAGGTCTTTTTGACGAATGATTTTGATGACCCTTTGGAAGGCTTTGATACAAATCTGTATGTCCCTTGTCTGCGGACGGATGATCTGGTGTTTCATCTGGCAAAGAGTGAAACGCGGGAGCGTTTGGCAAAAGCTACAAAGATGGATATCGGTTGTGCCAGTACGTTAAAAGGAGCAATTGGTGAGCTATTCGCGCATTTCACAGCGAAAGGGGCACGGGCCTGTGCGATTTCATTACCGCCTGATTTTTCACCTGTTGCTATAACTGCGGATCAAGTCGATTCCGCTGTCAGGTCACTCTTTGCCGGCAATGAAATTACTTGTGAAGAGTCAAAAACGGTCAGCCAGTTTGTGTTCTGGACCCTGGCAGAATACTGTGCTGAGCACCAGTTGCCATTCGACTTGATGATCGGCGTAAATCGTCGCGTCTATGAAGCGGGCGTTTTTCAGGGGCAGGATCTGTATGACAAACGGACTTCACTGATCCAATACAAAGAATTGTTCAATGCATTTCCGAATGTGACGTTTCCCGTGTCTGTATTGACGAGTACCAGTAATCAGGAACTGGTCAGTTACAGCTGGATCTTTCCAAACGTTGTCATTAATGGACACTGGTGGTATTCGAATACCCCTGCGTTTATTACGTTTGATTGCAAGAGCCGTCTGGAAGCGGTGCCAAAAACAAAGCAGATCGGTTATTACAGCGATATGTACAAGCTCGAATTTGCCTTGCCTAAGTTCCGCATGTATCGTCGCGTGTTGGCGAATGTATTAGCCAGCGATTTTGTAATGGGCCGCAACTGGTCTGAACAGCGTGCCGTAGATCTTGGAAAACTGGTTCTGCGTGGGAACGTGGAGACCATTTTTGGTTGTTAATCGGGGGGTTCGATGTCTTAACGCGATTGCATCAGGGACAATCGAGCCTTAAAATAACAAGCGTATTCCGTTTTAAATCACGTCTTTCATCGATTCATCATAAAGGTTTCAAATATGGCTACCCTGGTCATGCTGCAAGCCGGTCAAGCTGTCAATTATCCTCTTTCCAGAGAGGAATCGTCGGTGATCGGCCGGCACCCGGATTGCCAGATCCAGCTTGATTCGAATATGGTGTCTCGCCGACATGCGCAAGTGGTGGGCGAGGGTGATCAGTATTTCGTGGAGGACCTGGGCAGTGGAAACGGGACGTTCGTTAACGGCAAGAAAACTGAAGGCCGCACGCAACTGGCTCATGAGGATCGATTGAAAGTCGGTCCGATATTGTTTCGCTTTGAGGCTGACCAAAAGAATAAAGCGAAAAAGAGCTCCATTGTTTCGGCAGTCGATTCGCGCTTCGACTTCGGGTATTCGTCGGATGATGAGGGCGATGGTTCCGCAACGATCATGGGGGCGATCTCCGGTGCTGGTGGGTTTGGAGGTCTGGATGTACGTCCTGAGTCCAAGTTAAAAGCGATGATTGAAATCAGTCGCAGTCTGGCAGGGACCGTCGATCTGGAAAAGCTGCTGCCGCGAGTTCTGACGACGCTGTTTCATATTTTCCCGGCAGCAGACCGGGGTTGTATTTTGCTCAAAGATGAAGCGACTGCAGAGATGGTTCCCCGTGCATTCAAGCATCGACGCGAAGGGGAAGATGCAACGGTCAAATTGAGTCGAACAATTGTGAATAAAGTACTGGAAGAAAAATCAGGGATCTTATCAGCAGATGCCGCCAGCGATTCCCAATTCGATGCCAGTGAGTCGATTTCGAATTTGTCCATTCGTTCGATGATGTGTGTGCCGATGATGGGACTTTCCGAAGAACCGATCGGCATCATTAATATTGATACCCAGAATCCACTCAAGCAGTTTCAGGAAGAAGATCTGGATCTGTTGATGTCCGTCGCCGGGCAGGCAGCACTCTCTTATGAAAGTGCGCGGCTGATGTCTTCTTATATGGAGAAGCAGAAGCAGGACAATGAGATGGACATTGCCCGAGGCGTGCAGCAGGGGCTGCTACCCAGTTCAGTGCCCGAAGTCGACGGATACGAATTTTTCGCTTCTTATCATTCGGCACAGGCTGTGGGGGGCGATTACTACGACATTTTCGAATTGCCTGACGACAAAATCGGGCTTTCGTTCGGAGATGTCGCGGGTAAAGGCGTGCCCGGTGCGATGATTATGGCCCGCATCTCGAGTTGTGTTCAGAATACGATGCGGTTCGTGCATGAGGCGGGCCCGGCCGTGGAAGCAATTAACGATCATATGTGTGACAGCGCGGTAGAAGGCCGGTTTGTGACCTACGTGCTTGTGATTCTGGATACGCGCAATCATCGTCTCTCCCTGGTGAATGCGGGGCATATGTCACCGATGATTCTAAAGCCGGATGGCTCTCTTGATGAATTTCCGGAAGAGAGTATCGGAGTGCCGATTGGGGTGATGGAAGGGTACCCCTACGAAGTGGCCGAACGAGATTTGGCACCTGGGGAAATCGTCGTGCTGTTTACAGATGGCGTGGATGAAGCCATGAATCCCGAAGGGGAGTTGTATACTCTGGATCGAATGCGAGAATTTATCAAAGCCAAACGTGATAAAAATGCCGCGGAATTAGGAGAGGCATTACTTGCGGATGTCAGACGACACGCCAACGGTCGGCCGCAGAACGATGATATCACCATAATGACATTCGGGCGTGTTTCCTGAAGAATGCAGTTTTCTGTTCAATCAACCTGATGGCCTTACCATGTCTGCCAGCCTGTTTTTGCAAAATAATGGCAACTCTTCCAGACTGGAAATCAAGGGGAAGCAGGTCACTCTGGGCCGCCATCCTGATTGTGAGGTCTGCCTCAAGTCCAACACAGTTTCGCGGTACCACGCACGGATCTCGCTGATCGAAGAGGGGCTATATCAACTGGAAGACCTGGGCAGTGGCAATGGTACGTTTATCAATAATGTGCTTGTGAGAGCTCCAATCGAACTGCAGTCCGGCGATCAAATTTCCATCGGCCCGTTTCTCCTGGAATTTTCCAGTGATGCCGAATATGAAAATAACCAGCAGGAAGGACTGTTGACTTCATACGGACTGATTCCTTCTCTGAAAAACGTTTCGGTCAGGCCACCTTCCAAAGATAAATCGACCATTTTGAGAGCGGCTGGAACCAATAGCGATTTGAATCAGTTTCAGATCAAGCCGGAAATTAAATTGAAAGCAATTCTGGAAATCAGCCGCACGGTTGCTTCCGCGTCTGACTTGGATTCGATGGCTGAGAAGGTTCTGGAAGGGTTGTTTCATATTTTTCCTGCCGCCGACCGGGGCTGTATTTTATTACGCGATCGAGAGAATCTGCGATTTTTCCCCAAAGCTGTGCGTCATCGGCGTGAGAATGATCACGATGCCCTGCAGCTCAGCCGCACGGTTCTCAAAGCAGTGACGGATAATAAAACGGGCGTGCTCTCTGCGGATGCGGCCAACGACGAACGGTTTGTAAAAAGTGAGTCGGTCTCGGTGCTGACGATTCGTTCTATCTTATGTGCGCCGATGCTGGGGTTGGATGGTGGTGTGATCGGGATTATCAACCTGGACACGCAGCTTGCCGGCCAGATGTTTTCGGAGGATGATCTGGACCTTCTGATGGTGATTGCCGGTCAGACGGCGCTTTCGTATGAAAGTGCCCGATTGATGATCTCGCATGTGGAAAAGCAGCGGTATGATAATGAAATGGAGATTGCGGCCCGCGTTCAGAAAGGGCTCTTGCCGGCCAAAATTCCTCAGGTTACGGGTTATGAATTTTTTGCATCCTACGAGGCGGCGCGCGCGGTTGGCGGCGATTATTACGATTTTATTCAGCCAGAAGATATTCTGATCTGGTTTGCGTTGGGGGATGTGGCCGGGAAGGGAGTGCCCGCGTCGCTGGTGATGTCACGCGTGTGTAGTGCGGTTCGCAGCACAGTTGAATTTGTGACGGATGTGACAGATGCGGTACATCGTGTAAATCATCATATTGATGAAGCGGCCCATGATGGGCGGTTTATCACGTTTATTCTGGGACAGATTGATCTCACACAGAACCTGATTTCCTTTGTCAATGCCGGCCATTTGAATCCTCTGCTGTTAACAGCGAATGGGAAACTGACAGAACTGGCCGCCGACCAGCCCAGTGTGCCACTGGGCGTGATGGATGATTATGAATATCAGGCGATCCAGCATCGACTCAATCCAGGCGAGCAGTTGATCCTGTTTACCGATGGCATCACCGAAGCGATGAACGAAGAACGCGAGCTGTTTGGGATGGATCGTCTGAAAGCGGCGATCCTGAAATCCAAGTCGAATCCCCACAAACTGGGCACTCATATTTTGCAAGCGGTGAAAACGTTTGCTGGTCAATCTGAGCAGTATGATGATATGACACTCGTCATCATTGGCAGAGTTCAGGGCTGATTTCATCCGGACTGAATCTATCCAGGCGCATAAAAAAAGTGAGACGCGGGGGGAATGCGTCTCACTTTTCGTTTTCAACACTGACCTTTGAGAAATGAATCTCTACAGGCAAATGTCGGTTGGTTCTGCTACTTTACGGTATCCCATGCTGTGCAATACTTCGAGCACTTCACTCCAAGTAGGAAATTGACGGCCGCTACGTCTTTTGTAGTCGTCCATAGCCTTCATGAAGTCGACTTCATGGTCGCTATAGTCGCGTTCGCACGTTGTGGGATCGATCTGCCGACGTCGTTCTATTTTACGTTGATCGACGACTTCATGCTTTTCATGAATGGCTTCTTTTTTGGTGGTCGCGTTTCTTCTGCCTGAACGACGACGGTCGACGACTAATTCTGACGGGGGATCTAGTTGTTTTACCATGTTAAAATATTGCCTTTTTCGAGGGGAGTAAGTTTGCCTGAAATTGTTTGTATGGGACGAACAGCGATCAATAACCAATGTAAAACTGGATCCACATAATATTGATTTGCAATCGTTATCCCTGCGTCTTCAATTTCAGCTTCACAATTATTTGTGAAGAATTGATCCACAATGCCAAAAAATTTCTGGCCAGGGAAAGAATGTGGAGCTAACCTTACTCTATTATTCCCACATTAAATCGGGTTGGGTGGTTTGTTTAAAATAATTAACACTGATAAGGGGAAGAGACATTGCCGATTGCGTAGTTATCCCGATTGTTCTGATTTTAGGGTAGGGATTCCGAGGCGATGTTCAGAATTGTGTACAGAATCAGGGATTTGAGGAGCGCATGTAGCGAGATCAAAACCTAAAGCAACGCGCAATGAATGAAAACACAATTCTCACCTCGGCTTCAGACTAGTTCGTCGAATCGAGAGAGCCTAAGCCCATGATGATACGGACCTGGGTTTTCTGAAGCCCCGCTGCCAAGAAGAGCCCGTCAAAAGACTGGAGCAGGCTTTTTAAGCCGGAGAGCTTTTTGCGGCCTTTCTCAATGTCGCCGCCTTGTCCTTTCGCCAGTTGCTCCGCCAGGAAGTCAGAATTCTGATCGATGAACGCTCTGATGGAAGAAATGTTCAGGAAACACAGTTGCTTTTCTTCCTGGAAAAATGTTTCTTTCCAAGTCTGGAACAAGGGGAGCGCCGCGAGGCTTTCTTCCGATTTCAGAGTGAAGAATTCTCTGACCAGTTCCGGCGAGCTGGCAAACACAATTTGTTGTTCATTGATTCCGTAAGCAGGTTGGTAAGGTCCGAGACTGTCAATCCAGCGCATTTGATACAGGTCATGCTCTTCCATTTTTAAGACGGATGGGGAAACATCCTGTTTGAGGTGAGCATTGTGATGCGCCAGCATGCTATTCATCAAAAAATTTGCGACATTTTCGAGGGCGGCCTGATATTGAGACTTGCTTGTCTCTACTGCTGGCTGACCGGGAGACGCGAGCTGCAAGGCAACCAGCCCGTCGAACGAAATCGCATCAAAGGAAAGTTCTTTGCGTGGTACCGAATAGAAGAGGACATTTGGGCCGAGGGCTTTTGAGAATTCCGTGACCGGATCGAGGCCTCCCAGGAGGCCGATGCTGACAGCACGGAACTTCTGCCATTTTTCCGGATTTTTATCCGCATAAAAGTCGACAATTCTCTGAGTGAGTAAATGAACGTTAAGTTGGCCGCAGAGGACTGCCAGTGCCTTTTTGGGAACCAGCGTGTATCTCTCTGGTATCTCTGCCGGGATTCGCAAGACATCCAGTAACGGCAGGTTAATCGCTTCTGAATTGAACAGGATGATGGTTTCCAGCGCCACGGTATTTTTGAGATGCAGCCCAACAATCAGGCCTTCCGTTTTATGCCACCAGTTGACGACGCCTTGCTCGACTTCGTTTTTGGGCGGTTTTATATGTTCATCCCAGATGCGTGGATTCAGAAAGAGCGAGCTAGTCATATTCGGAGACAATTTTGATTGTGCCCGCTGATAGATTTTTAGATTGAACAAGCTCGATTGAGTATCCCGGGGCTGTTTTTTGAGAGTCTGTTTCACGTACAAATCGACAGCCGACTGCAGAACCCGCTCATTCTCAGTGACCACGAGCGTGCGTTCGAGAAAGGTATAATAAATTTTGGGGGCTGTATCAGAGGCAGCCGCCGATTGACTGGCGATGAAGCAGGGCACATCCTGATAGGTTATCAAAGTGACCTCGACGCCTGTTTTTCTGAACCAGCTTTCGAACAGCTTTTTAGTGGTGTTTGCCTCTTTGACATTGGCTAACAGGAGCAGGGAAGGGCTTTGTTTGGGGCCATTGTTAAAAACGGCCAGCCCCACCGATTCGCCAAACAGGCTATTGAGCAGTGGCAGCAGACGTTGTTCCGTGACTGATTCAATATCGTGCAAACCCTTTTTGAGGTTTTTCACATCCTGACTCTGTAACCAGGACTGAAAGACTTGTGTCTGTTGAAAGCGGATCACTACAGGGGAAACCAGAAATTGTTTCAAATGCGCATTCAGATCGGTGGCTTCGACATAGACGCCTGCCTTGTTATCAACCAGCTGGCTGAGCGGGGCATCAGCAGCGGCAGATACTCTGCTAACGGAAGTAAAGATCACTGATACCAAAACCGTCACAAGGACTGTTAATTTCATAACAGGCTGGCGGTGTTTTGCGGGATATTGTTTTATAGGCTGCATACTTGGGTGCACTCCCGGTAAGTCTTAAACGTTGGTATCAGGAAAATGAAATCTTATTTTGGAACAGAGTGTTTTTAAATTCTCGTTGATTCTTCGGGAACGGAATGCAGAATGAAATTCCAGGCATGGCTGATCTGATCTTTCAGTGGCTGCATTTCGTGGTTGATATCATCGACCCAGTTTGAATCATCAGTCACAACGTGATCTGTTTCAGAAGCTGGACGTGTGACGGGAACCAGACTCACGGCTTCGGTCATCGTGCCGGCAGTACTTTGTGCCAGTCCCCAGGATGCCGCGCCTGCGTTACGCAATAACTGGTTGAAACTGTGATTGGGAGTTGGGGCTTTGACGGCAGGTGTCTGCGGGGCTGGGATGATATCTGTGTTCGTAGCGATGGAATGGGGGGGCACCACTTCAGGCTGATCCCCAGAGAATTTCAGAGACACGGCGATCAGCAACGCCGCGGTAGTAAGCAGGCTACCATACAGCCATCGCGCAGATGATCGCGGGTTTCTGTCTGGCAGAGACTGGGTATTGTCAGGCAGCGTAGTTTCCTGTCTGGTGTGGTCCGGAGCATCGAGTTGTGACATGACTGCCTCAACCAGATCGATTTCCGGCAGATCCTGTTTCCAAGCAGGTAAGGTATGTTCGACGATCAGGAAGTCTTCCCAGACTCTCTGGTGCTCCGGCGATAAGTTCGCCAGGTTTTCCAGTCTGGTACGTTGATCAAAATTTCGAGTTTCGATCATGCCTTCAAGTTCTGATTGATATTCAACGAGATTCATGTCTGACCTCTGGTACAATTCCACGCTGTCTTAATGTTGACGCCAGTTCCTGTCTGGAGCGGTGCAACCATGTTTTGATGGTCCCTTCCGGTCTCTCCAAAATGTCTCCGATTTCCTGACAGCTCATATTATCCTGATGAAATAAAATAAAACACGTGCGATGATCTTCGCGTAACAGGTTGATGGCTTTCTGAAGTTCTTCACCAAGATCTTGCAGTTGTTCTGGTGATTGACTGACTGCCAGTTCGGAGGCAAACTCTGTGGGAACGGGGCGTTTGGACCGTTTACTCAGGAATGTTCGGCATCGATTGGCGGCGATTGTCAATAACCAGGGTTTTAATGTTCGGGTGGGATCCCATTGATGAAGACTGCGAAAGGCTCGCACAAAGACTTCCTGCGCCACATCCTCGGCGTCTTGTCGATGTCCGAGCATACGATAGCAGAGTCCAAAAATCGGACTTTGAAATCGCGCCACAAGTGCGCGCATCTCCTCTGTATTACCTTCCAGGCAACTTCGGACTTGCGCCGCATCTTCTTCATTCACGGAGAAATCCCGTTATGTCATTCATTGCAGCCGCCGATTGCAGGGATTCTTGTTCTGACTGCAATCGAAACGGCATTGCGGACTACTGAAATTTGAAGCAAAACCTCAGGCCATTCAATTAAATATACCAATTAATTCGAGCAGAGGTTTCAGAAGGGGTCAAGAAAATTCGGAATAGGCGACTGGGTGTGTACTAAGGTATATTTTGTTTCAAAAGAAATACCGAGCGAAAAAGTGAATGCGATTAATCCACGAAGAAAATGAAATAGACAGATCTTACGGAACGCAAGTTTCATAAGTATTTGTGAGGATAGGTCTTAAGTGTTTTGGTTGTGTTCTGCATTCTCATGCAAACACGTTCATTCTCTATGATTTTAACATGTGCTACAGGAATCTTTGTTCGAAGCCGGTGCCGGTAAAAAACAGTTGTGATTACAGCATCGCACGACGTTTCGGGAAAAACTGCAGTGGGATGCGTTCCTGATGAACCATCGGCATTAGCGGTTGAGTAGATATTTCCAGCGACTTATAACGAAAAGACAATACTGGAAGCGGAGGTCAGTGACTCAGGAGTAAATTAGTTTACATTTGATTTGAATCACAAATCATGTTCTTGAGATCTCCGTAGAATTGGCAGCGGCCGGGTTAATCCTTGGTTGTTGCAAGCAGCAATACGAGCTGGATTCTGATGAATTCGGCTCGTTATAATTCTACGATTGCAATATTCAGCTTGTACCGCGAAGCGTCCCGACTTAGATCTGTAACAGGTTTAGATACAGAGCAGCGGCTGGTTTTTATTGTTTTTTAATACTCTCCCGTGCCAGAATGCGTGCTTGCTTGAAAGCATGCTTGATGGTATAGGCCCGGGCTTCAACCTGCTCTTCGGTGTAGTACTTGCCGTGGTCGCTTTCGGGTAGCCCTGCCAGTGACAAGGTAAGAGGCAGGAGATCGAGAAACTCACGGTACCGGCGCTGGATATCACTGCTGGCGTTGGCTGAATCATTCACTGAAAGCGTCTCCCTCTTTTTCTGGCATCATGGTTCGCAAAATTAAACTGAAACTCCAAGTTGGACGTGAGTTCGTATCAACAGTCATCCGTCACCGAATTCAGGCCACGGACTTCATGGATCAAACCTTACGCCCTCCCCATCTTCTTCAGCCTTGATTCTCGCAAAGGCAATTCAGAAAAGCAATGGGAACCCCAGAGAATGCCGTGGGCAATATCAGGATTCGGTTTTCTAAAAGACGAACGAACGGTTCTTGTCCAATGTCAGATCGAGTGACGTCGAATCATTCAATTCGATGCAGAGAGAGAACGGCGTACTTGAAGAGGTAGCCACAATTACTCTTTCTTTTTGAGGCCGGTTTCTTCAGGTGGCGGCAGTGTTACCGGCGGTAGTTCAGGGGCCGCTGGCTCGTCTTGCTGTTCTTCAGGTGGCGGCTGCTGAGGGTAACCTTGAGGCGGCATCTGGTACTGTTGTGGATATGCCGGCATCGGCTGCTGTGGATATCCCTGTTGCGGATAGTACTGTGGCGGCATCGGGTAGGGGTATTGCTGTCCCGGTGGCATTTGCTGTGGCGGATATCCGTATTGTTGCGGCGGATAGCCTGCCTGCTGTGCTGCCTGTTCGTAAGCCTGCTGTGCCTGTTTCTGCTGTTCAGCAGACAGGATCTGGGTATCTCCTTCGTAGACTTCGGGGTTAGCAGGAGCAGGTGTTTCCGGAGTAGGAGTGACTTCAGGCGCTGCCGCGTCTTCCGGTTTGTGAACGGGAATATCAAAGACAGTATCTGACCCGGTGAGAATTTCATCACTGGGAGCTGCTGCTTCCGGCGTGTTTTGTGCTTGTTCTGTATTGGCAGAATGTGAAATCAGAATTTCAAAATCGAGTTTACCTATCTGGATTTTATCTCCGTGTGAGAGTTGGACCTCACCCTTAATGCGTTTGTCATTGACGAGTGTGCCATTCGTACTGCCGAAATCGCGCAAACGTACGCTATACTCATCAACGCTGAAGACACAATGATGCCGACTGACCATGTCGCTGTTCGGGCGCAGGTGACAATCTTCTTCGCGGCCGATTAAGAACTTTTTGCCTTTGATGGGAATTTGTTTTCCATCATGACGACCGCCAATTACCTTCAACGAAAGCTGCAACATAAATCGTTCACTCCATAGGTTTCATACAGAAC